>NZ_KB894258.1 GCF_000374405.1 Riemerella columbina DSM 16469 | reverse complement strand
TATCCTTCTATCAGTTGGAGTGATATATCCCAAGACCAAGAGCCACCAGAGGGTTGGCCACGCCCACCAAAGTTTAACGACCCAGGCGATGTACCGGGACCACCGGTGCAATACGGCGATCCAGTAAAACCCGATAATGTAAAAGGCGGCTTTGGTTTTAAGGATAATGGTGTAGAAGAAAAGAATTTATATTTCTACCACCCTGACCACTTAGGAAGTTCATCATATATAACAGACAGAACAGGAAAAATAAGCCAGCATACCGAGTATATAGCCTTTGGGGAAGTATTATTTGATGAACATACAACAGAGGTTAATATGCCGTATCTTTTCAATGGTAAAGAATTAGACCAAGAGACAGGATTGTATTATTACGGAGCAAGATACTACGACCCAAGAGTGTCTATATTTTTAAATGTTGACCCATTAGTAGAAAAGACAATGCAACCGTATGCTTATACCAATAATAATCCTATAATGCTGATAGACCCAACGGGGATGGAAGGAGAAGGTTGGATTGAACAACTGCAAAATGGGAAAAAGACATATACCTATAATCCAAATATAAACACTATATCAGATGCTAAATTAGTTGGTTACAATAATGTAACCAATGTATATTCTTCTGCGAATGTATCTATGGAGTCTATTTTAGGTATGGGTGGATATAGTTATTCACTTAATTCAGATGGCTCCGTAACAGATAATCAAAATAATCCTATATACAATTCATTTGTAACTAAAGCAGGAACAACAATAAATGCCCCTAATGGCTCTTTTATTACTCAATGGGATGGAGATAGAGGGATACTAGGCAATTGGGCTAATTCTGAGGGTATTTTAGGTCAACTATCATATGGTGTAATTAATAATTTCTATTTAGCTGCACAAGTTGTAGATTTTGATTTATTAGGTAAAGACCATGTAAATCCATTAACGGGAAGTAGAGCATATACTAATCTTGATGGAACTCCTCAATATGATTCAGGGGAGAGAGCAATTGCGTTTTCAGGAGCATTTAACCCTGTATCTCCAAAATTTTTGCCTGCCTCTAGCTTAAGAGTGTCTAAAGATATTTTGACTCCACTAACAGCATCACAGTTTTCTAAACTTTTTAAAGGAACTTCGTTAGCAAGAGCTACACCGAAAGTAAGAGGAAATATAAATAGAGGTATAAATAAGGTGTTGAATAAAATAAATAATGTTAATACATTGAAAAATGGAACAGTAGGTTCTCTAAAACCTTTAAAAGAAAAGGAAAAATAATGGAAATATTACAGTATATTTTTATGCAAATAATAGCTGAATTTTTTGGAGCTAATGTTTATTATGTTTATTGTAAACTAAGAGGGGATAAAAGAAAGTATTTTGAAATAAAAAAAAATATATCGGATTATATAAAATTATGGTTGGGCTCAATTACTATAATTATTATTATAATTTTGGTAAAGAAGATAGTAGATATTAATCATTGGTAATATACTCAAGTAAGTGATGCTAAAACAAACTAAAAAATGCACCACCCAGCAATCATAAAAACTAAATTTCTGTATCTAAATAAAGGAGGATACCACCCAGACCATTTGGGCAGTAGTAGTTATATAACAGACAGAATGGGCAAAATCTCACAGCATACAGAGTATATAGCCTTTGGCGAGGTATTTTTTGATGAACATACAACTGAAACCAATATGCCTTACCTCTTTAATGGTAAAGAATTGGATAGTGAGACGGGATTGTATTATTATGGTGCAAGGTATTATGATGCGAGGGTAAGTTTATGGTTAAATGTAGACCCGTTAGTAGAAAAAACAATGCAACCGTATGCTTATACGAATAATAATCCTATAATGCTGATAGACCCAACGGGGATGGATGCGGAGGATTGTCCTAAATGTCCTAAGCCAAATAGAGCAGATCAAACTTATAGTGTAAACAACACTACTTATGTAGCAACACCATCTAAAGAAAACGCTAAAAATTTAGAGTGGCTAAAGCAGACAGATATTAAAGAGGTAACACTCACAAGAAACAAAGCAGATGAAAATATAAGAGCAGCAAGACTGCGTTTAAGTCAAGCTATTGAGAATAGCCCAGCAGCTAAGTCTGTGGAAAGTTTTGAAAGAAACTTAGCCATAGCAACAGGTGGTGCAATTTTAGCTCCGGCATTGCCTTATGTGGTAAGCACTGGTTCTACTTCGGTATTAGCAACTAAAGCAGGTATTAGTATAGGATCACAATTGATGGTTAGCCAAGATGTAAACTTGGTAAAGCTGGGAGCAGATACATTCTTAACTCCTTTGGCAAGTATTTTAGTTGGTAATTCGTCAGATTTGAGTTTAAAGAGACTTTGGATTCCAGATGCAAATCAGGGTGCCTTCTCGGTATCAACAATACAAGATTATGCTATTGGAGTTAGTTCAGATTTGGTATTTATGGGTAGAAATATGGGCTATAAAAAGCTAGGAGCATCGGGGTTAGGACAGACGGTTATTGAAGTTCAGTCAGAAATAATGTCGCAAGGTATATCAAAAGGAGTTCAACATAAGTATAATAAGTAAAATGACTACAGAGAAAATTAGTAAATTATTTTTAATCGGTTTATTAGTAATATTTTTAGGTGTATTTTTTTACGGACGCTTTGTCAATATGCCTAAATATAAGAATGGAAGATATACAATTGGTACTTTTGATAAATTTTCGGTATCAAAAGGTGGAGGGTATACAGTCTATTTTACCTACTCTGTAGGTAAGAATGAATATAAAGGTAATTCTGGAGTTTTTTCAGGTGATATGTTTGATAGGTCATTCATAGGAAAAAAATTCTTGGTAATATTTGTTAATGTAGATGAGTTATCAAGTATTTATATAGACATTCCCGTTCCCGACAGTATAAAATCCGCTCCTGCTGAAGGCTGGAAAGAGTTGCCGGAATGGGCAAAAGAGAAAATGAAAAAACAGAACAGATAAACACCCCCAGCCTTGCGTGAAATTTCTTGCCCGATGGAAATTTTCTTCGAGGCTGACGGAAAAAAAATTCCTGCCCGACGGAAAAATTTTTGGAGCGAGAGAGAAAAGTTGTTTAAATTAGCAAAGAACAAAAAGCGTAGCGTACATTAAAATTATCAGCCAAGACCAAGAGCCCCCAGAGGGTTGGCCACGCCCACCAAAGTTTAACGAGCCTGGCGATGTACCAGGACCGCCAGTGCAGTTTGGCGACCCCGTAAAACCCGATAATGTAAAAGGCGGCTTTGGTTTTAAGGATAATGGTGTAGAAGAAAAGAATTTATATTTTTATCATCCTGACCACCTTGGTTCAAGTAGTTATATAACAGATAGAGTAGGTAAAGTTACCCAACATACAGAATACATAGCCTTTGGAGAAGTCTTATTTGATGAGCATACAACAGAGGTTAATATGCCGTACCTCTTTAACGGCAAGGAGTTAGACCAAGAAACAGGTTTATACTACTACGGAGCAAGGTATTATGATGCAAGGGTAAGTTTGTGGTTAAATGTAGACCCGTTAGTAGAAAAAACAATGCAACCGTATGCTTATACGAATAATAATCCTGTGATGTTGATTGATCCAACAGGGATGGAGGCGGAGGATTGTCCTAAATGTCCTAAGCCAGAGAGAGCGGAGCAAACTTATAGTGTAAACAACACTACTTATGTAGCAACACCATCTAAAGAAAACGCTAAAAATTTAGAGTGGCTAAAGCAGACAGACATTAAAGAGGTAACACTCACAAGAAACAAAGCAGATGAAAATATAAGAGCCGCAAGACTGCGTTTAAGTCAAGCTATTTCTAATAGCTCTGCCGCTAAATCAGTGGAGCGTTTTGAACAGTTTATGTTTATGGAAGTACCAGCTTCTACTGCTGCTGGAGAGTTTATAGGGTTAGGGTTAGCTGCTTCTGGAGTATATAAATTTGGTAGCAATATATTAAGTAAAATTATTAATACATTTGGAAAAGGAGGGAAGAATATAGCGAATGAGTCTTTAGGGGCAGGTCGTATAAGAGTTAAACAATGGCTTCAAAATGTAGGTAATTTAGAAAGAGATCAACTTATTAGAGATATAGAAAAAGCAGGGTTTAAAAGGGTAGGGCCTTTGGAGTCTCCCAGTGTTCATTATCAACGAGAGGCTATGAAAATTCGATTAGATGCTCCGGATAAATATACGCCATTTAATCATATGCACTTAAATTATGGAGGAAATAAGAATGCTTATGATATTTTTCTAAATCCAGTTAATTATAAAAGTCCTGCGGCTCATATTCCAATCAGATAAATTATCATAAATTATGAAAAATAAATTAAAATATTCTTTTGATGATGAAATAGCAAGTAAATTCTGCTATGACATGGATAATAAGAAAATTGAAGTACATTTTACGGGATACAGTGATGAAAAAGAAAGGTTTTTAAACAAGCCCTGTATATTTAGTATTTCAAATTGGGAAGAGGCGAAAAGTAAAAGAGGCGATGAAGGAAAATTTTCCCCTTTGGATAAGAATATAGGGGTTTTTAGTATGATATTATATGTAGAATATGATGGTAATAAGTTGGAATTATTGGTAAATACTATTGATGATAGATACATCGTTTTGTTATTTACTAATCCGGAAGTGGATTTAATCATTTCTCAATAAAGCTAATAGTGCGAATTTGATAAAGATGTAATATTGAAATAATAAGGGGGTGGACTTTTAGGTTTTTAGAAATAAGGTAATATGAGAGTTAATGTAAGAATAGGAGACGTGTTTTCGGTTAATATAGGGAATGGGTTCAAAAAATACTTTCAGTATGTGGCTAATGATTCTACCCAATTGAATAGTGATGTAATTAGAGCTTTCAAAGAAACCTATCGTATAAATAGTAATCTGGATTTAGTAAAAATAGTAAGTGGAGAAATAGACTTTTATGCCCATTGCATTACTAAATTGGGATTGAAAATGAAGGTTTGGGAAAAAGTTGGGAATAGTGATGAGATAGGAGATATGACAAAGATATTGTTTAGAGATACGAAAGATTATGGTAGTGAAGATAGGGTTATAGTATCACAAAATTGGTATGTATGGAATATCAATGATAAGGATTTTACTACGGTAGGAAAATTAGAGGGTGAAAACCGAAATGCATACATTGGAATTGTAATAAATCCTTTAGGTATCATAGAGCTTCTGAAAGGCAATAAATATCCTGTAAATTATCCTGAATTTGAATAGGAGGTCGTATATCAAAGTTAGTAATGTAAAAAAAACGCGACACCTCTTGCATACTTCACAAAAAATAAATATTTTAGCGAAGTTTAATATTAAAACAAATAAATCATGGCAAAAAGTAAGAATAATGTAATTACGCACGGGTTAAGTGGCAAAGTAGGAGACTTATTGGTATTTAGCCAAAGAAATGGTAAAACCATAGTNTCAAAAGTNCCNANAAAAAGTAATAAGGTAACAGACAAGCAGAAAGAACAAAGGGTCAGATTTCAAGAGGCAGTATTATATACAAAATCAATTTCTCAAAAGCCAGATTTGCAAAAATTGTATGAAGAAGAAGCCAAGAACAAAGGTTTAAGCATTAATAATGTTGCAATAGCAGACTTTTTAAAAGCCCCTCATATAGAAGAAATAGACCTTTCTCATTATACAGGNAAAAAAGGGGAGCCTATTAAAATCAAGGCTTTTGATGATTTTAAAGTAAAAAAAGTAACTGTAAGAATAGAAAATTCAGACAGTACCTTAGTAGAAGAGGGGGAAGCAGTAGAAGAAGGTTTATATTGGGTTTATACAACCACCTCTAACAATGCAGAGTTGTCGGGCGATAAAATTACAATTAGAGCGTATGATTTTTCGGACAATATGACAGAAAAAGAAGAAGGGATATAAGTATCCCTCTCGGAGTTCTCTCGAACACATCTCGAACCTACCCCGAAGCGTTACGCAATAAAAAAAGGCTGCCAAAATGGCAAAAACACCCCCACGCTTTAAGCGAACTTAAAGATACCACCACACCAAAGCCAAGAGCTTACGAATACGACGGCAACGGTAACCCGATCACCTATCAAGGCTTTAAGGACTTTAGGCTAATGGTATGGGATGAGGAAAACCGATTACAAGGAATTAACGACAACGGCAAACTCCACCTTTACACTTACGACCATACAGGCGAACGAGCGGTAAAAAGTAGTGCCGAGAGCCAGTCTGTGCTAACCAATGGACAGACCTCAGCGGTAATAGCCCATACCGAAAACTATACGGCTTATGTAAACCCTTATTTTGTGGTTAATAAAGGCAAGTTTACCAAACACTACTTTGAGGGAACGAGCCGTATTGTTTCCAAGTTAGGCGAGGGCACTTTCCAACAGCCAAGTGGCTTAAC
>NZ_KB894257.1 GCF_000374405.1 Riemerella columbina DSM 16469 | reverse complement strand
CAATTTGATAAAATAGCCAATGAAAACCATCGCTCAATTCATTGGACAGAAAGCAAAGCTGCCCTGGTTGAACTCATCTATGCACTACACGCTACAAAAGCCATATCAGGTGGACAAATTAGTTTAAATAAAATCTTTGAAATGATTATGTCTTGCAACACAAATTTCGTCAACCCTTTTTTGTTTTCCAAAAAAAAGTTTAAATCAGTTCAGTACTTAGATTATTTCCTTTCAAATATAATAATTTTTATTTATATATCTATTATTTGTTTTTTCTTTTGAAAAATAAATAGTCATTATTCATTTGTAAGTGGTTATTATTGATTTGTAAATGGTCATTGTCCATTTGTAAATGGTCATTGTCCATTTGTAAGTGGTCATTATCCATTTGTAAGTGGTCATCATCCATTTGTAAATGGTCATTATCTATTTGTAAATGGTCATTATCCATTTGTAAGTGGTCATCATCCATTTGTAAGTGGTCATTGTCCATTTGTAAGTAGTCATTATCAGTTTGTAAGTGGTCATTGTCCATTTGTAAGTAGTCATTATCAATTTGTAAGTAGTCATTATCAATTTGTAAGTAGTCATCATCCATTTGTAAGTAGTCATTGTCCATTTGTAAGTGGTCATCATCCATTTGTAAATGGTCATTATCTATTTGTAAGTAGTCATTATCCATTTGTAAGTAGGCATCATTTCTTTAAACAATTTTATTTAAATTTATTTGTTATTTTAAATATATATTGTAAGTTTGTAGTGCTTTAAACGCTGTGATTATATTTATAATCACATAATTTCTGACTTTTGCCCCGCCATAATCATAAGCAAAAAGATTAAACAATAATATTAATTATTTATGGGGCAAAAGTTTTTTTTATTCAATTAGCGGAAAAGTCTTTCCCCAATCGTGAACCATTCCAAATGCAACGGGAATTATGGTCGATAAAAGTTACTCCATATAATCTGCCTTGGTCGTTCTCACGAAAAACCACCGATATTTTATGCGATACCAAAGTCTTCATAAATTCTGCCTTGCTTTGGGTTGTTTTTAAAGCATTTTTAATATGCTGTTTAAGCATTGATTTATCCTGCTTTTTTAAGTGAGGCTTATGCTTTTGCATCTGCTTTTCTAACGTAGGAAGACCTGCCTTTTTACCAAACAAAGAGGCTTTAAACGGATTACTTGCTTTTTCTCCGTTTTCGTCCAAAGCAAAATACACCAATCCCCTTCGATATTCTCCGTGTAGTTCGCCCTCCACTTTTTCTGTACCAATATTCAACAGTTTAAGTAAGGCGGTATATTCTCCTAGACTTTGAAACTGATAATATTGATGTATGTATCGAACAATAGAAGCCAACTGACTTTTGATATCTGCCTTGCGATAATCCACAGGCTGAAATAAGGCTTCGTCTTTTCCTTCCTTTTTATTCAAGGCGGATTGCAGACCGAATTTTTCTTCTAATGCTCGACAAACCCGCATTGATTTTCGTTTCTCGAAAGCATCATCTATTTTCTTGCCTTGTTCATCTACGCAGACCGAGACTATATGAATATGTGTCCGTTCAATATCCGTATGTTTAAATACAACAAAAGGTTGATTGCCATATCCCATTTCTTGCATATATTCAGCAGCTATTTTTCTAAAGTCTTGGTCTGAAACTTTGTCTTTCGGGTCGGGATTGATAGAGATATGCAGGATTGGTTTTTCGGTTCTTTGGTTGGCGGTTAAGTACGGTTCAAACGAACGAACCAAAACGGAAGTGTCCCATCGTCCATCCAAAGGAATTATCATATGCTGGGTGTGCAAAATGTTTCCGTTATCATCTTCTACTTTTTCATAATTGTATAAAAGTATACCCAAAAGATTACTCCCTCGTCCGATTTTTGCTACCATATCACTTAGTTTTTTAGGTGTTTTTGTTCAAAGTTTTGCGTAATCCGTTTGATTTCTTCACTCAAAACCACCAACTTTTTCGTCTGTTCTTCGAGTTTAAAGAGATAGGCCCCTGCCTTTTTTTCTGAAAAATGGCGGTAAAGTATCTTGACAATCTGATTATAATTTACGCCGATTTTCCTAAATTGAGCGTTTAATTCGGTGAGTTTAGTATAAAAATCAATGGCAGTTTTATCAATTTTTATGGTTTTAATCTCTCTATTGAACAAAACAGAGGTAATGAAATGGGCTTTGTGCGTCAGCCCTGATTCTTCAAATAGGGATAAAAACTTTGCATTTTCTTCTTCGCTCAAACGAAATACATAACGATGCCTGCGGGGATTTAACTTCTCCGGACGACCGCCTTGTGGTAGTATTCGATTGTGATTATCCGCAGCACAGCATCAGCAATTTAAGAGAGCAAGACTTAAAAATCGTGATGAAGAATGAACATTTTAAGCAGAAAGCACACGAGCAATTCAGCACCATTAACAAAAAAGCCTATCCGATTATCACTTGCAAATCCAATGAGGCAATTCAAAAAGCGGAAAAATTTATCAGAGAAACCCCTTATGATATTGATATAGTGTTATTCGATATGCCAGGAACGGTTAATACCGCAGGTATTTTGACCGTTCTATCACATATCAACCATATTTTCGCACCCATCACTGCCGATAGGGTAGTCATTGAAAGTACCCTCAGTTTTACAGAGGTACTTTCCAACATTATCGCTAAAAATATGGATAGCGAAATAAAATCAGTTCATCTATTTTGGAACCAAGTCGATGGGCGAGAAAAATCGCCATTGTATAAAATCTATGAGAATGTTATTGCAGAACTCCAACTGACGATGATGAAGAGCTATATATCCGATAGTAAACGTTTTCGTAAAGACGGAAGCGGTAATCAGAAATATGTATTTCGTTCTACTTTGATGCCTGCGGATGAGAAACTAATGAGTGGTTGTCATTTGGACGATTTTATTAAGGAATTTGTAAAAATAATAGAAGTATGAGAAAGAAAAGAAACCCTATCAACGAAAGCGAGTTAATGGAGCTAATGGCAGGAAAAAAAGAAGAGTTATCGGTTGCGAAAGATTCGGCTAAAACATCAGAACCAATCAAAGATGAGAGTGTTTCAAATAACGAAATTCAGGATAAAGAACCTGCAAATATGCTCGAACCTGAACAAAAGGCAACAACATCAACAAGGGTTAAGAAAACAGATGTAGAAACCTATGAAAGTTTGTTTTTTAGTTCTGGAGAAACGTCAGCAAGAAATGGAAAGTCAGTGTATATCCGCCCTGAATTTCATCGTAGAATTGTTCAAATCGTACAGGTAATTGGAGAGGATAAAATATCTATTTACAATTATCTCGATAACCTCTTAGAAGACCATTTTAATCGCTATGAAAAGGAAATTAAAAAAGCATTTAAAGACAAATACAAACCAATATTTTAAGTTATGGAAAAAATTATAATTATCCTGTTGTTTATTATCATATTCTTTCTACTATGGGAAAGAAACTTTTTAAGACCAAAAAATAAAACTTCCAATCCCAAAAGTGGGAGTCCTCGAAAACCTAAAAAGGAAGAGTCTTATACAGTGGTAGGTAAGAGTAAGTTTGTTGCTCCCAAAGTTGATGAACCAGCACAAGAAACTACGAATCCATCACCTTCAAACGAAATACCTACGAAGGTACAGCCAGAGCCTAAAAAAACTTCTATTCCAGCACAAATTCCTGAAGAGGAATTAGAAGCGATATTTAGCAAGGAACTCAATGAAGACGAGGAAGAGGAACTTCGGGCAATGCGTACTCCCGAAGAAGACGATGATTTTGCTACAGGATTATCCTTTGAAGAATTAGCACAGGTAGAGCCTTTATTAACAAAGAAAGAATTGGATAAAGAGGAAGAACAACAGGCTACCTCAATAGCCAAAAAACTCAGTGATACCGAATTATTAAGCGAAATTGAAAAAGTATTACCACAAGCTAAAAAACGAGTTTCTGAACTATTAGACAGGGACTTAAAAAGTCCTCCTACAAAAAGTAAAGAGGACTTTGATATTGGGGATTTTGTGTAAAAAAATACGTTTTAAAAAACGTATTTTTTTCATCATAAGAAGAAAAATTGTAAATTTACAATATATTTCATATCCAATTTTATGTGCAACAAGGTATCTATAGATCAAAATGGTGAAAGTCGCAAATGCAATTATGCAAAACTTGTAGATATTGACTTGCCTATTGATGATTCGGGGCTTTGTATCTTTCATTCAGAAAATATTGAATGGAAAAAGGCAAAATGAGTGTTTTAACTATTTTGCTGATTTAATCTATTTTAACAATAAAAAAAATTATGACATTCTCGAATTATTTGATGTAGTAATAACAGGTAATGAAAATGATAATAATGCTTACAAATTTATTTATGGGGAATTCGTAGTAAAAAATGGTATATACTTATATAACTGTAAGTTTGTGGATGACCTTTATTTAATAGAGGGCCGCTTCCTAGATGACCTTATCTTGGTAAATTGTGATTTAAAAAGTGTAACCTTTGATAAATGTAGATTTAAAGGTGATAGGACTGCTATAATAGAAAGTGAATTTAAAGAAAGTTTTTTAATAATAGAAGATACTTGCTTCAAAAGTGATGTGAGTATTACTTCAAATATTTTTAGTTCAAATTTTGAGATTAGTTTTTCTGAGTTTGAAAATGAGTTTGAATTTTTGTTCAATACATTTAAAGATAATAATTGTGAAATTTATTTATATGGCAATTTCTTAGGAGGATTAAGTTACCAGAGTAATATTCATACAGGTTCTTTACTAGTGAACTCTTGTCACTTTGGTAGCAATAGTAAAATTAACTCAGAAAGTTTATTTTTCGACATTCATAGAGATGCAAATTTTGAGTTTTCTAATAATATAATAGTAAAATCTGTTACTTTTAAAGGAAGAGAAAATGAACTAATGTTTGGTTCAAACTCAAAAATCAATTTATATGAAAAAGAATTTAACGATAATTCTCAAATTATTTTTGAAAATTGTGATCTACAGATACTCAATCAAAATTTAAGAGAAAAGTTGTCCGATTTAAAAAACAGTGGCAAGGTAAAACTTGTAAACTCCCAATTATATAATTTCTATTATGTTCTTGAATATCCTACGAGAGAAATAGAAAAATATATCATAGAAGATTATGTTACAGTTATTAAAAGATTTTTTAATTATCTGTATTCTGATTTTCTAGAGACCAGTTTTCAAAGGTCAATCGATCATAAAAGATTAAAAATTATTTTTCGTTCCCACAATATCTTGGAGGAAACTTTTATAGAGAAGATAGCTAATTTGCCGAATAAACTTCAAGAAATTAAACATGATGAAACAGAAATAATTGATTATTTTAATCAAATTGATAGTGTGTTTTACAGGATGTTAGAGCTACTTAAAAGAGGAATTATAAGTGACGAGTGGATAAAAACTGTAAGTAAACTCACAGATACTAAAAATAATATATGTTTAATGCCATCAATAAATATTCATATGAAAGACTCAAATTTACAAATAGGTATTGGTAAAAATATAGATCAAAAATTAATTTCTAATTCCCATAATGAGAACAATAAAAAGGAAATATTTGAAAAAGCAAAAACTGCCAAAGCAGATTTAGAGAAAAGTGGTAGATATTCAACGGAAGAAATTAAAGATATATCGAATTTAATTGATAGTATATTAAACCAATATAATGAAGATGGTGAAGTTCCTAATTTTTACAAAGCTTCGCTTCTAAGCTTAGCTGGGAATATTTCTAGTATAGCCTCATTTATCCAAAGTATTTTTTAAAGTTATTAGAATATATGGAAGATATTAAAAACTACGAAGGTGCAGTATTTTTTGTAGATATTTTAGGGATTTCAGCTCTCACAAATGGAGCCATACCTTTAAAAAATGAAGATTTTAAACCTTGGTTAAACGATAGAAAGCTCTATACAAATCAGTTTTTAGGTGCTTCAATACTAACGGAATTCAGAAAGTTACTTTCGTCCATCAAAGGGAAAAACTCAAAAATAACGATCACACAATTATCCGACTGTGCATTTATATGGTCAGAGGATATACTCGAGGTATTAGTGTTTTGCTCGAAGTTTATGCATCAGGCCATTAAAAACGGTATTTTATGTAGAGGAGGGTTAGCATACGGCGAGATAATAGAAACGAAGCAACCTCATAATTTAGGAAGGTTTATCCTTGGTGATGCTGTGACGCAAGCAGCTAAATTAGAAAGTCAATCAAAAGGATGCAGGGTACTTATTAATAGAGGTTTGCCAGAGACACTATCCCTTAAAGTGTGTAAGTTAAAAAGAGATGCTTAGGTTTTTAGAGTCTTAGTCTTTGGTCAAATATAAGCATAAATTGGTTTAAAACCAACCCCCAATTTCTAATAGGCATCGACCATTTCTTAGTGGCTTCTCTTATAGAGAGATATACTGACTTCATAACCGCCTCATCGGTAGGAAAAGACATCTTGTTTTTGGTGTATTTACGGATTTTTCCATTAAGATTTTCGATTAAATTAGTGGTATAAATAATTTTACGGATTTCTAAAGGAAAGTCGAAAAATACG
>NZ_KB894256.1 GCF_000374405.1 Riemerella columbina DSM 16469 | reverse complement strand
GAAGATTTGAATTTTCCATAATAGTGCCACTACGCAACGAGGTGCGAAAACCACAGGATTTACACTCATAACATTCTTTGTCTCTCTTCCAATAATGTGTTGTATTTGAGCATTTTTTGCAAACCACTCCATGCTTGTCACGCTCTTCTTTGAAATGCTTGCGACAACTCTGCTCATCTCCAAACTCAGCTGTAAAAGTAAATAAGTTCATACGGATTATCTTCTAAATTTAGTGCAAAGATAATACTTATAGGTGTAATTAAGGATATTCAAATACAAAAAATCCCTAATCAAAATTATTGATTCACAAATATTTTTTATCCACTCCCCCCGCGTGAGGGATAGAGGCGGCATCCTTTTTTGAGGGAGGTACGACCGAAAAAAAGATAGAGCCGAAAGCCCGACGCTCTGCCTTTCCTAAAAAAGGCAGAGGGGCACGCCCAAAATCATTAAATTATCATTCAAAATCTGGCACTATTTTAGATGACTTGAATCGGATATGTTATATTCGCACAAACTATTTACAATCTAAGAAAGAGCATTGTATGACGCAACAAGAATTTCGGCGGTCGGAAGGGTACGCGATTATTGTGAAATGGATGGCAGATAAAGGGATTGCGCCGTTTCCGTTTCAAGAGAAATCGTGGGCTCAGTATGCGAAAGGGTATAGCGGGATGGTGATTGCTCCGACGGGGTTTGGGAAGACTTTTTCGGTGTTTTTGTCGATAGTGATTGACTATTTGAATCATCCTGAGCGGTATAAAAGTGGACTGAAATTGATTTGGATTTCGCCCTTACGGTCGTTGGCGAAAGATTTGCAACGGGCGATGCAAGAAGCGTTGGATGATATTGGGTTGGATTGGGTGGCGGAAACTCGAAATGGGGATACACCCGAAAAACAACGCAGCAATCAGGTAAAGCGAATGCCCGATATTTTGATTGTGACGCCAGAAACTTTACATTTGCTTTTGGCGATGAAGAATAATAGTCGGTTTTTTGAGTCGTTGCAATGTGTGGCGGTGGACGAATGGCACGAATTATTAGGCAGTAAACGAGGGGTGCTGACGGAATTGGCATTGGCATATTTGTATCAGAAAAATTCGAAACTTCGGATTTGGGGCATTACAGCAACGATTGGAAATTTGTATGAGGCGATGGAAGTTTTGATTCCGTATCATCAGAAGAAAAAAATCATCACAACGAAACTCAAAAAGAAAACCGAAATTATTTCGGTACTGCCCGATGAGGTGGAAATTCTTCCGTGGGCAGGGCATTTGGGCTCGCAGATGGCGGATAAAATTGTGGATATTATCGAGCAAAGTCAGACGACTTTGGTGTTTACTAATACGCGAAGTCAGTCCGAAATGTGGTATCAATTGATATTGGAAAAAGCGCCGCATTTTGCGGGATTGTTGGCGTTGCACCACGGTTCAATCGACAAAGAAGTTCGCGAATGGATAGAGGACAACCTCAGCAATGGCAAACTCAAAGCGGTGGTTTGTACCTCATCGTTGGATTTGGGTGTGGACTTCAAACCTGCCGACACTGTGATACAAATCGGCTCGGTAAAAGGCGTGGCACGCTTGCTACAACGGGCAGGACGCAGCGGACATTCGCCTTTTGAAACTTCCAAAATTTATTTCGTACCGACCCATTCGCTCGAATTGATAGAAATCGCCGCCATTAAAGAAGCCGTGAAGCAAAAAGCCATAGAAAAACGCGAGCCGATGGTGCTGTGCTACGATGTGTTGGTACAATTTTTAGTCACGCTGGCGGTGGGCGAAGGCTTTACCAAAGAAGTCGCCAAAGCCTGTGTAAAATCCACTTACGCCTTCCAATGGATGACCGATGAGGAATTCGATTGGGTATTGCAATTCATCACGCAAGGCGGTAAAGCCTTGCACAATTATGAGGAATTTCACAAAGTGGAAATCATCGATGGTGTGTACCGCGTGACCAGTCGCCGTATTGCGATGTTGCACCGAATGAATATGGGCGTGATTGTTAGCGATGCGATGATTAAAGTCAAATTCCTTAGCGGTGGCTATATCGGGATGGTCGAGGAATATTTTATCACGAAACTCAACCCCGATGACAAATTTATTTTGGGCGGTCGGGTGTTGCAATTGGTCAAAATCAAAGACCTGATAGCCTATGTAAAACTCTCTAAGGGTAAGGCGATTACACCGAGTTGGTTGGGCGGTCGTTTGCCACTGAGTTCGAGTGTGAGCCATTTTATGCGTGAGAAACTCAACCACGCCCTTTCGCCTCAGCCCAAAGAAAAGGAATTGCAGTTCCTACAACCGCTGTTGCTCAACCAAGAAGAATGCTCGCACATCCCCAAAAAGGACGAATTTCTAATTGAAATGATTGACACCCGCGAGGGACATCACCTCTTTATGTATCCCTTTGAGGGTCGGCTGATACACGAGATTTTTTGCCGCCATTATCGCCTATCGCATTTCCCAAAAACACCCCATCACCTTTACCATTGCGATGAACGACTACGGATTCGAACTTCTAAGCGACAAAACTATTCCCGTAGACCCATCGGAAGTCCACGAATTGCTCTCGCCCAACCACCTGATGGAAGACGCTATTGCCAGCGTAAATGCTACCGAAATGGCAAGCCGAAAGTTCCGTGACATCGCTGTGATTGCAGGAATGGTCTTACAAAATTATTACTCCAAAAAGAAGAATTTCAGGAATTTACAAAGTTCCACTGCATTATGGTTTAAGGTATTAGAAGAATACGAACCCCAAAATCTATTGTACCGCCAAGCCTTTAACGAAGTCTTCAACGAACAATTCGAAGAAGCCCGATTGCGTGCCGCTTTCCAGCGTATTGCCCAGTCCAAAATCGTATTTCGCCACGCCAAAGCCTTTACCCCGCTGAGTTTCCCTATCAAAGTCGATAGCCTACGCGCCGCAATGAGTAGCGAAGACCTCGCCACCCGCATCCAACGAATGCAAGAACAGAGTTTGAGGAGGTAAGCGAGTGGTTATAAAGTTGGGCGAGTAAGCGGGTTTATTAAGTTCAAAGGTTACTTAGTTTATCAAGTCTATCAAGTTGGAGAGTTTGTCACGCTGAGCCTTCGGAAATTTGCAATTTAAGCATCTCACGAATTGCTTTATTATAAACGAATCGCTGAGGAAGTAAAAGTTTTTTAAAACTCACACTTAATCACTTTTAACTTTTAATAATTTTTTGGGCGTGCCCCTCTGCCTTTTTTTAGGAAAGGCAGAGGGTCGGTCTACGGGCAGTCGTTCTTTTTTGGCTTTTTCAGAAAAGCCAAAAAAGGAACTCCAACAGAGCCCTCCGCCCTCACGCGTAGTGCTGGACATATTCCCCTCTTTTAAAAGAGGGGTGCCATATAGTGGCGAGGTGTTAACACACGGTCACCCTGAACTTGATTCAGGGTCTCATTATTTCTAAAAGATATGCACAACAAAAAATCTCTTTTACTATAAAGGGTAGCCGCAGAGAAGTTTATTTATTGTAAAATAGTAAAATACACTTAGTGATAAGTACATTTTAATGCAAAAAATATTAACTTTGTCATCAATATAGTAATTAATGTTAATATGGAAATCAATCTTAAAGAAATTACAGTAAAAGAACTCACAGAAGGCTATCAAGACTACCAAGAGCAAGGAGTAATAGGCTATGGAGGTAAGTTAGATATTCGCCCACCATACCAGCGTGAATTTATTTACAAAGACCAACAAAGAGCCGCTGTAATAGACACTATTACAAAAGGATTTCCCCTCAATGTGATGTATTGGGCAGTGCGAGACGATGAAACATTTGAGGTAATTGACGGGCAACAAAGAACCCTTTCTATTTGCCAATATCTAAACGGTGACTTTTCGTTTGAAGGTAAATATTTTCATAACCTTACATCAGACCAACAACAGCAAATAGAGCAATACAAACTAATGGTATACATCTGTAGTGGTACAGATAGCGAAAAACTAGAATGGTTCAAAACCATCAATATAGCAGGCGAAAAATTGACCGATCAAGAACTTCGTAACGCTGTCTTTGCTGGAAGTTGGGTCAGTGATGCCAAACGCTATTTCAGTAAGACGGGATGTCCAGCCTATGCCATAG
Organism: Riemerella columbina DSM 16469; assembly: GCF_000374405.1. Taxonomy (GTDB): domain Bacteria; phylum Bacteroidota; class Bacteroidia; order Flavobacteriales; family Weeksellaceae; genus Riemerella; species Riemerella columbina. The sequence continues at coordinate 2,579 of NZ_KB894256.1, read as the reverse complement.
CCAATAAATATGTAAGTGGAACACCCATTCGTCAAGATTACTTAGAAACCGCTATTTCTTGGCTCAATAATGGAAACATTAGTGAATATATGGCTCTCAACCAGCATAAGCCAAATGCTAACGAACTATGGCTCTATTTTCAAGCCGTTATCAACTGGATACAAGTAACATTCCCATATTATAGAAATGAAATGAAAGGGATTGACTGGGGGAGTCTTTACAATCAATACAAAGATATAATTTACGATGCAGAAGAACTTGAAAAACAAATCAAGAAATTGATGATAGATGATGATGTAACTAAGAAAAAAGGTATTTATCCCTACCTACTTACAGGAAAAGAAAAACATCTCAACATACGAGCCTTTACAGAACAAATGAAGCGCCAAGCATACGAAATGCAGGAAGGGATTTGCCCCGTATGTAAACAAAAGTATCAACTATCAGAAATGGAGGCAGACCACATTACCCCATGGCACGAAGGTGGAAAAACCAATGCCCAAAACTGCCAAATGCTCTGCCGTGAAGACAATAGACGAAAATCAGGAAAATAAAGAAAATGGCAAAATCACTTAACAAAAACCTACACCGAGCAAAAAAAGGAAAAAATGACGAATTTTATACGCAGTTATCCGATATAGAAAACGAACTCAAACACTATACGCAACACTTTAAAGATAAAGTAGTGTATTGCAATTGTGATGACCCTCGTATAAGCAATTTCTTTCATTACTTTTCTTATAATTTTGAAAAATTAGGACTCAAAAAACTCATTACTACTTGCTACAAAAATCAAGAACGAGACTTGTTTAGCACCGAAGCAAGTGAGCAAGCCATTATGCTAGAATATACGGGCGACAAAAACGGAAACTATACTCCAGACCCCGAAGAAATAGGAATCATCTCTTTACAAGGCGATGGCGACTTCCGAAGTCCGGAAAGTATAGAAATCCTAAAAGAAGCAGATATTGTGGTTACCAATCCTCCCTTTTCACTCTTCCGAGAATATGTAGCCCAACTAATGGAATACGACAAAAAATTTATTATTGTAGGAAATCAAAACGCAATTACCTATAAAGAAATTTTTCCTCTTATTGCTGAAAATAAAATGTGGTTAGGTTATAGAAGTGGAGATATGAAATTTAAAGTGCCAGAACACTACGAAGAAAGAGCAACAAGATTTTGGATTGATGAAAATGGACAAAAATGGAGAAGCCTAGGTAATACCTGTTGGTTCACCAATCTTGAACATTCCAAGAGAAACGAAGAACTTATTTTATACAAAAAATATACCCCAGAAGAATATCCAAAATACGATAATTATGATGCTATCAATATCAATAAAGTAGCAGAAATTCCTATGGACTATAAGGGGATTATGGGAGTTCCTATTACTTTTTTAGATAAGTACAACCCTAAACAATTTGATATTGTTGCTATCAGAGAAGATGATGAAGGAAATCAATATGTCTATGTATTTAGAACAGGAATTATAGAGTGGTTAGGAGAAGAGAAGAGAAGAGAAGAGAAGAGAAGAGAAGAGAAGAGAAGAGAAGAGAAGAGAAGAGTTGCGCGACGATGTTATCAGACCGAAACTCAATGGCAAGAATATTTACAGAAGAATACTCATCAGGCTTTATCAATACCAGGAGTAATGAACAATGCCAAAGAAACCTTAGTAAACGGCAAAAATGTTTACAAGAGAGTACTTATTCGTCTACGGCAATACCGGGGATGATAAAAAATGCCGAAGGCAAAATAAACGGTAAAATCACCTATGCAAGAATTACCATTAGAAGAAAACAATAGTCGAAATTTTTTTAAATATGAGCAACAAAAAACAATTACCCGAATGGGAAAAAGAATTCAACAGAGTAAAAAACAACAGCATCTACTTTTTAGAACTCTATTACAACCAACTCCACCCAGATAAAAAAGTGGAACTCACCAAAGAAGAAAAACAAAACTTTTTCGATAAATACAAAGGCGTACCATTCTTTGAAGATATGGACAAGTGGGCTGCATACAGCAAAGAAATCAAGCGGCTAAAAGACGAAGGTTACGAAGATCGGGAAATATTATAAAAATTCCTTAACTTTAACCCACAGTCTATCAAAAACCACTTGGGGCGACACTAAAATGGGAATGGGCGATACAAGAATAAGTACGGGCGACAGGAGAATGGCTCGGGGCGATAGACCAACGGCATGGGGCGACCCAAAAAGTTGTCGGGCGATAGAAGAATGACAATGGGCAACACAAATTATTGATAAAAAATCAAAAACGGGTAGTATCTCATAAACTGTGTAAGTTAAAAAGAGGTTTTGAAAACGAGTTTTCAAAACCTCTTTTTAACTTAATTTGCAATTTTAAACATGATTTAGATATGATAGACAAAAATGAACTTTTAAACAGTAAGGAATTTTACAAGTCCTTCAAGAATGGAGAAGACCTAAACTCTTTCTTCAAAGAACTACACAAGAAAGCCATAGAGCATATGCTTTCGGCAGAACTTGACGCTCATTTAGACAATGAAAAACACGAGAAAACCAAAGATGGGAACTACCGCAACGGGCATG
>NZ_KB894255.1 GCF_000374405.1 Riemerella columbina DSM 16469 | reverse complement strand
GATTGCCACGAAAGTGTTTTTTCTTTGAAAAAAGATTCTACGGGTAATAAATGCCACTGAATTCCTGTTTTTAATTTGAAAATAATAGCATCTACCACTTCTTCTAAAGGAACTGTTACTTGAAATCCTCTTTTTGCTCGTGGCAAATGTGGGATTATTTCATCTTTTATTGTATCTTTGTCGAGTATTTTATACATCATAGGGTTGACTTTGAAATAATTATGTCTTGCAACACAAATTTCGTCAACCCTTTTTTATTTTCCAAAAAAAGTTTAAATCAGTTCTATAAAAAAATAATAATATGCTACTAATGGGGGTGTAAGAAAAAAATCTATACAACCATAGTCTAAAATGGTATAGTGGGTAATGAGTGTTTTCTTCTAGTAAAAAATATTATTCCGATAATAAAATTCACTATATTTGCAATATCATAATCGGAAAACGGAAAAGCGTTTAAAATTATTCTGTTATAGTTAAATCTGCAAAATTTCACTGATAGTACAGAATAGTAAGAAAGACGCTCACACCTCTTATACAGGTGTGGGTTCTTCTTATTTGTAACTATCAGGGTATGCAGAACCTAACTATATGCAAATAAGATTAAGAGTCCCACGCCTTTCTCATATATTTTATAATCAAAAAACAAACTTCATTTGGGGCTGATGAAGGAAATCTGTTATGAAGAATATTTTTTATTTACTCTGCTTGATGGTATTATTTACCTCAACCACTCAATGCTCACGAAACAATGATGACACTGAGAGCGACAATTACTTTCCTAAACAATCCCAAGTAAGACCACCAAACTGGCTTATAGGCGAGTGGGAAGACTCAGAATACACTAGACCCATATCTTTTATTTTTACTAGAGATAATATCATTATGAAAGAACCTGGTATGGTACTCTTGGATGTAAAAAAATCCATAAAAGAGGTAGGTTCAAGCGATTTTTACAACCAAGAGACTAACGGTAACAACTACTTTAAATTTAGTATTAGTGCTGGAACACCATTAAACTTTTATGCAAAATTTAAGCGAATAAACAACGATAAAGTCCTTTATTCTATCAATGGAAGTCCCTATGATGATATGTGGTTTGAACTAGTTAGAAAAAAATAAAAGCATAAGAAATGGAAGCATTAGTAATAGGCATAATATTAGGTATCGCGATAGCAATAGCCATTGGGGAATATTGGGGAAGAAGCAAGCATATTGGAAGAAACTGGTCTATATTGTTTTTACTTTCAGGAGGATTTGTCGTTGGATTGGTAGTGATAGCATTAAGTCCAAGTGCCAAAAGTGTTCCTACAATTGGTACTAGAGCACACAAAAATTGGGGATATATATGTATTATACTAGGAATTTTTGGAATTTTCACGCTCAGTCCTATTTCAATATTTCTAATATCTTTAGGAATTTATCTAACCAAATTAGAAAAAGGAGAAATAATTAATAACAACCCAAAGTTTTATTTTGATTTCGATTTAAACCTAAATAAAACTTATAAAATCCGTAACGAAACTTATAACGAGAAAGATTTTGATAAGTTAATCGAATTAAAAAACAAAAACATCATTACAGAAGAAGAGTATAATCAAAAAATAGCAATACTTAATAAAAGAAAAGCAAAAAAAGAATTTTTAGAATCAGATACATATAAAACATTAAAATCTCTAAGAGACAAAGGACTATTAAGCAGGGAAGAATTTGATTCTAAGGTCAATAATAATTATGAAAACTTTTAACCGCATCAAATAATATTATGGAAAAAATAATGAAATTTGGACTCGCTATACTATTAGCAATATGTTTATTAGATATGCCCTATGGTTACTTTCAATTCGTACGATTCTTAAGTCTAATAATTTTTGTTGTTTTCGCTTATCAATCCAAACAGCAAGGCAAGGAAGTTGAGGCAGTTATTTATATAGCATTAGCGTTACTATTTCAACCTTTCTTTAAAGTTGCTTTAGGGCGAACATTATGGAATATTATTGATATACTGGTTGCAATAGGACTAGTTCTAACAATATTTATTCAAAATAAACAAAATAATAGTAATTTTTGAAATAATATAAGTAAAGTAACAATTAATAAGATAAAAAATGAATGAAATTATAACAAATGGTACAGCAATCAAACAAAGGATAATTGCTGAAATTGAGAAGGCAAGTCAAAATATTTTTCTTGCTATGGCTTGGTTTACCGATAGGGATATTGCTAATGCCATTATCACTGCAAAAAACAGAAATCTTGTTATTGATATAATACTATCGTCAAATGTACAGAATGAAACTGTTAAACAAATGTTTAAAGATGCAAACATTAGCATACATGCATTTGAAACTGGTGATGAAAGAGGTGTAATGCACCATAAGTTTTGCCTTATTGATAACAAAATTTCAATTAATGGCTCTTATAATTACTCTTATAATGCGAGCAGTAATAATGTTGTAAATATTCAGATTTCTGACGACCCAGAAACATACCGACAATTATATGCTGAATTTGAAAGATTGAAATATAATATAGACCACCAGATAGATGTAAATATAAATACCGCAAACCCTATGGAACAAGTAATCACAAAATCCAAAAGTATCAAACCAGTAAATTCTGCCGAGAGTTTCTCTCAACAATTATCAAACTTAATCTATACTACCGCCAATATTAATACAGAAAGTTATAGAGAAAAAGGCTATAACCACTCCAAAGATAGTGCGGGAAATATAGATATTTTTGATGCAAAATATAAAGAAATTAAAGAGCAAATTAAAGCCTTAGCAACTGATGATACCTTAAGCAGTAAAAAAAGTGTTATCATCCAAAACATAAACTCTGCATTTGAAAATAAAAAAACAGAAATAGAAAATGACAAACAAAATGAATTAAAAGCATTAGAGTCAGAATATGAAATAGAAATTAAGCAAATTAATTCTAAAATTGAGGAAATCAAGCAAGAGAAAATAACCCTTGAATCTGGAAATAAAAGCACTGGCGAAAAAGGACTTTTGCAAATTAACAATGAGATTGAGAAAAATAGGCTTCAGCGTAATGCACTAGAGGCTAATTTTATGGTTAAAAAGTTTTGGACAGTAGGGACAGTTTTTCAAATACTGATATTAACTATTCTAGCCTTTTATTTATCTATGTTTTTTGCCTCTGCTATGTACAAAGTATTTTTTGAGGGAAATATCATTCGTAATTCATTAGAAGCAGGTATAAATCCTGGACTACCACAGATTGTTGATGCAAATGCAATATTAAAAATATTTGATAGTCAAGGTATTTTATTTGGAGTAATGGCTTTATTCTTTTTCTTGATACCAGTATTGTTATCTAATTTGAAATTGGTGGGCAGTAAGAAGAAATGGGTTAATACTTTATGTTTCTGGACAGGTATTTTGATTTTCGATATTGTAGTATCTATTATGGTTGCAATGAATACAGATGAAATTAAAAACCTACTCATTGGACAGCAATCACAATTAAAAATTTGGGAAGTACCTTCACATGGGGAATTCTGGCTCATTTTCGTATTTGGAATGCTACCTCTAATTATTACTCATTATATTATAGAATCTATTGTAAAAACCTATAAAGAATCACAGCGTGAAACCGTTGATGCAGAAAAGAATAAACAGATAGAAATGTTAGATGAAGAATTGCTTAATTATAATTTACAAAAAGATATTCTTCTAAAAAGTATTAAAGAAAAAGAGGAGTTACTAAAACAAAAAAATGCTGAATTAGAAAAATTAGAAAAACAAATAAACACTCAAAAAAATAATATAGAACAGATATTCTCAGAATTATTAAAGAATATAAAGGCTATATATGATGATTTTGTTACAAAAATCACAAGTGGTAAAATATTTACAGATGAGATTTTAAATAGTGTTTCTACTGCCTATAAGTCTGGATATATAGAATATCTACCTGAATTATATTCTAATATTGAAGTAGCAAATAGGGCTAAACAAATTGAACAATTAATAAGTAAATAATTATTACTAATGAAACAGTTTTTAGCATATTTTGTAACATTATTATTGTTGCAATCTTGTTTACCCAAATCACAAAATAAAAGCCTAACCTATCAAAATATTGTGATTATATCCGATATGTCTGATAGAATTGAGCCTATAATTAATGGTAGTGAGCCCAATCAACAGTATCCACCTAAAGATGTAAAAGAAATTTCTAAAATCCTTACTTATTTTAAAAATGAGTGTGTAAAGCCTGGTGAAAAAATTGGAGATAAATCATGTATTTCATTTTCTACTTTTTCAAATGAATCTATCACAAGTATTGATATAGATAATATAAAAGGGTTAGGTGATAAACAGCAGTTCATTAATTCAACTGGCAAGTATAAAAATAAAGGTTTAGATTTTGAAATTGAACTATTTAAACAGAAAGTACAAAACACTTACGATAGTATTCGCAGTCAAGGTTTGGATTTAATTAGTGTAATGATTGATAGAATTGAAAATAAACCTCTTATTAAGGAAAGTACATCTTTAATTAATGGTACAGATACAACATCTATAAATTACGATAATCATATCTATATTTTTACTGATGGTTATTTAGAGTATAAAGGCAAGAGTACAAACAATCAATTCTATTTTGGAAGTCCTGAAATTGAAAAAATAAGAACCTATTGTAAAAATAATAATGTAGATATAACTACTGCACTTAAAAATAACAGCACATTATGCTTGCCCATTGTAAAAAATGATAAAAACAAACTGATTAACCTTCATATTTATGAAACACATGAAAGAGATAAAAATACTACATTACAAACATATAATCATCCACTAGGATTAAGAGATAATGAAATTCTCGAAGCAGTATGGAAAAAATGGGCTACAGATAGTGGATTTAAAAGTTTTGAATGGAAAAAATATTAAGTATAAAACAATATAAATTATGAAAACAACTAGTTACTTGCAAGGATTTAAGTATATCAATTGATAGACAAAATGATAAAGCCAAAATAGAATTTAATAAAATATGTAAATAAAATATGACTATTGATAATAAAATTTACTATATTTGCAATATCATAATCGGAAAACGGGAAAGCGTTTAAAATTATTCTGTTATAGTTAAATCTGCAAAATTTCACTGATAGTACAGAATAGTAAGAAAGACGCTCACACCTCTTATACAGGTGTGGGTTCTTCTTATTTGTAACTATCAGGGTATGCAGAACCTAACTATATGCAAATAAGATTAAGAGTCCCACGCCTTTCTCATATATTTTATAATCAAAAAACAAACTTCATTTGGGGCTGATGAGGTAAAATACTCATTATGAATAAAATAACATTTTTTATTGCAATGATTACTTTTAATATTGCAATGGCTCAGACAAAACTTCCTTTTTTAGGTCCAAAAAACTTTAATTTTACAGGTGGCTCATGCTGTGAACAAACCATAACAATAACAAAATCAGGAAATTGTATTATTAAAAATATATCTTCTGTATCTGGTGTAACCGTCATGTATAAAGGAAAATATAAAACTGTAATGTGGACTTATGAAAATGGTAAAAAAATTTATGGCTATAAGTTAATCGGCAGAAATAAAATAATGTCTCTAAATTCAAATGGAAAACCAGAAGAATGTGACGAGGGAGTACCATGTATAGCAACACTTTTTTAAGATTGCTAAACTTATCGAAATACAAAAATTAACCTATTAAAAATGTACACAATGAAAAAATTAGTTTTATCCTTAGGGTTTATATTCTTAAGTAAAGTCAGTTTTGCACAAATAAGAATGGCTCCCATACCAAAAGCAGATGTATCTCCACTAACTAATGCTATGGGAGTTCTACAACAAAGATACGAATACAATTCTAACTATGTATTAAACTATTATAGGGATATATTAAATAAAGTTTCTGATTCAGAATTGCCTTATGAAACAAGAAAAAATATAAAAAATAGATTTAAAGAAACTATATCAAACCAAGTTTTTAGTAGAAACTTTGATTATAGTAGAAATGATGTAACCCAAAATGTAATAGAATATATGAATAAAAACGGCTGATAAAATAGTTGAAAGCGAACTTAAAAAATTAACAAATGAATAAAATATTTCTAGCAATTGCTTTATTAGGGGTAACTAATATTTATGCACAGAGCAAGTTCCAATGTAATGATATAAATAGTTATCAAGTACTCCAAAAATATAATGAAATTAAGCATTTAGGTGTAAATTATAAATCTCCAAATAATAAAGAAATAATTCCTTTAATGATAGACATTCTAAAGGATGACGGATTAAGGCAAATATGTATTGATGCTGCATATGACGACCACCTAAAAGGTACTGAAAATAACTACAGAAGATATATTAGAGATACTAAAAATATTTCTAGAGAGGCGTATATGAAAAATTATGATTTTTTGGAAATGTTTAATAGAATGGTTACCGTCCTAGAAGAGACTACAAATTATAGAAGAAAAAGATAATGGTATCTATACAGAAAGTGAGTTTAATGCTAAAGTGAATGATATAGTAAATTCAGGCATGCAAAAGCCCGGTAGTATCTCATAAACTGTGTAAGTTAAAAAGAGGTTTTGAAAACTAGTTTTCAAAACCTCTTTTTAACTTAATTTGCAATTTTAAACATGATTTAGATATGATTGACAAGAATGAACTTTTAAACAGTAAGGAATTTTACAAGTCCTTCAAGAATGGAGAAGACCTAAACTCTTTCTTCAAAGAACTACACAAGAAAGCCATAGAGCATATGCTTTCGGCAGAACTTGACGCTCATTTAGACAATGAAAAACACGAGAAAACCAAAG
>NZ_KB894254.1 GCF_000374405.1 Riemerella columbina DSM 16469 | reverse complement strand
GTTGTACTCATCAAAAACATAGCTCTNTACCATACAAGAAAAGGAAGATTTGAATTTTCCATAATAGTGCCACTACGCAACGAGGTGCGAAAACCACANGATTTACACTCATAACATTCTTTGTCTCTCTTCCAATAATGTGTTGTATTTGAGCATTTTTTGCAAACCACTCCATGCTTGTCACGCTCTTCTTTGAAATGCTTGCGACAACTCTGCTCATCTCCAAACTCAGCTGTAAAAGTAAATAAGTTCATACAGATTATCTTCTAAATTTAGTGCAAAGATAATACTTATAGGTGTAATTAAGGATATTCAATTAATTTTATCTGGTTTGATGGTGATAAAAAAAGACTGCTAAAGAATAGCAGTCTTTTTTTGCGTAAAAACTTAATGTTTTTTTAGATATGTAAAATTATTTAAGTGCTTTTAATAAATCTACACCATCTACGGTTGCCCATGCACCAGATACCATAGATACTTTTTTTACTTTAGTATCGTTGGAAATGGCTTTAGGACTATTAAATCCAAAGGCATAGCCCCATTGTGATGCATTAGATGAATTATTAACATTAATTGGCTCTACTACAATTTTGCCATTTTCCACTTGGTCGGCTTGTGTATCGGCATCTTGGATAAGCACGGCATAGGCATTTTGCCCACCTCTGTCTTTATAACCATCGATATAAACATTTTTGAAAATTCCAGAGCCTTGCTTCTTAAATTGGATAGCGGTGATTTCAGCAGAACCTTCTTTTTCTGGTGCTGTATTGTCTTCTCTAATCAAGGTGATACCATTAATTCTTGGGGCGGTATTGTCTTTATTAGAAGACGCTTCTATTTCCATTCCAAAGTTACCCACTTTTGTTTGGTAAGCAAACCAATTAGAGTTGTTAAGTCCTGCCCAGCCATCTTGCCAGTCGAAAGAATCATCAAAGTTACCATAAGATACCAAGTTGGTTGCACTTACGGTACCTCCAAAAAATTCGTAGCCATCATCGGTTCCTTTGTAAGAGACTAAGTTTTCCAATACCGTGCCAGACCCTACGGAATAGAAGGTCATAGAGTTGGTTTCAGATTTTCCATCACCAATTTTTTTACCACCGTATTCTACACGAACGAATTTCATCACTCCAGAGTTGTCGGTAGGATTATCACCTCCATAAGTAAGGTTGTTACCATCTTCCGAAGTGGCTGTTTTAGCTCCGTTTTTCGCCATGATTGGGGCTTTACCATAAAGTGTAATACCACCCCAGTCGCCTGGTGTTTTATTGTCAGAAGTAAATACAATCGGTTGGTCGGCAGTGCCTTGCGCATCGATTTTTCCACCTTGTAGAATAACCAAGCTACTGCCCATAGAAGAGTTAGCGGTAAATTTAGCACCAGCTTCAATGGTTAGTGTTACACCATCGGTTACTTTTACCACGCCTTCTAGCTTATAATCGCCTTTTTTGATGAGTAAATCTTTAGTAATGGTACCTGTAAGCGTTCCCGTTCCTTCCATTACATTACCATTGACTACGCCACCGCCATTGTCTGGATTGGTTACCTTATCATTGTCTTCGCGGATGTCTATAGTACAAGAAGTTACCGATAATGCTAATGCAAGTGTACATAAAGTTAAAAGTGATTTTTTCATTTTTTCAATATTTATTAGGTTAATTTTTTAAAAAGTATATTCTACGGATAAGTTAAAGTTAGTTCCTCTTTTATAATTGGTATGGATATAGTTTTCTGTTTTTACAGGGACATCGCTATCGTCTCCGTATTCTAAAGTGTATTGGCTATTTAGAAGGTTAAGTACAGAGAGTTTAGTTTTCCAATGTTTAGAAAGCTCCTTTTGATACACCAAGTCTAATTGATGAATCGGACGCTCATACACATGGTCTACCCCCACAGAACCCAGAGTATGGATTTTAGACCCCGAAACATTATACACCAAAGAGGCGGTTTGTTTTAAGTTTCTGGCGTTTTTAGTTTCGTATTTTAAGTCGGCATTTATCGTCCATGGGGCGGCACCTTGTAGTCCTCTTTTTAAGGTTTTTTGGCGTTCAGATTCTTGTTGTTTTTCGTCTTCGCTGCGTTCCACATTGGTGTACATCAATGTAGTATTAAGCCCTAAAGAAAAAGCGTCAAGGCTTTCGGATAGTCTTTTTAGGTTTAGGATACCTTCTAATTCTATGCCTGCTACATCGGCTTTCTTGGCATTAAAGAAAGTAATGGTTTGACCATCGGAGTTGGCAGAAGCCGTATAAGATTTCTCGATAGCGTTCATAATTCTTTTACCAAATATTCCTATCGCAAACATCTCATCTTTGGAAGGGAATACCTCGTATTTTAAATCGATATTGTAATTTTCGCTGTTTTGAAGTTTAGGATTTCCTAAGATATTCTCGTTGTTAGGATTGATGTAAGTAATCGGCATATACTCAATCAAAATAGGACGCGTAATGGTTTTACTGGCGGCAAATCTTAGGTTAGATTTTCGATTGAGTTCTTTTTTAACAGAAAGTGAAGGTAATATGTAGTATTGATTTCTAGTTAAATTACTAAAAGGACTATTAAACGATTGAGATAATTCCTTATACCTTGTAATGTTCATATTATTTTCCACTCTACCACCGATAAGGATGTCCCAAGTATCATTCGGTTTATAATTAAGGCTTATGTAGCCCGCATTTACAAATTGATAAATATTGTTTCTATACACCGAAGTAGACCCTTCTCTATAATAGAATATACCATTTTGTGCCGATTGGTCAAAAGTGGCTTGTGGACGGTCTGGGTTAATGATGACCGTTCTATTAGCCGTATTGGCATTGATATTATACACCGAATAAATAAATCGATAAGAAGTGCTTCGTCTATCCATAAAACCGTTATACCCTAAAGTCAGTTCCACAGGATAGGATTTTCTATTGTTTTTATTGCCTAATCCCAATTTATATTCTGCAAAGGCTGAAAGGTAGTTTTTACCATTTACATCTAAATATTGGCGGATAAGGTTGTTTCCACCGTAACTTAGAGAAATTAAATCAGAATTTGGTCCTGCTGGGTTTCCAGAGAAAATTTTTCTATCAGGCTGTTGATAGTTATTGCTTACCCAGCTAGCCCCTGCCTTTAGTTCGTGTCTATCGGCTATTTTTTGTGAAGCGATGAGTTGTACATCCATAAACCTAGAAATATCTTGTTGATTAACACGGAATAAGCCTTTCCCAGAATTGCCTTGGTCAATATAACCGAAATTATCTTGGATGAGGTTGGCTGAGTTTTGTAAGAAAATACCATTTAATAAAATGTTGGTTTTTCTATTTTTATAACCTAAGCCGAGTAGGATAGAAGATTCAGTTTCGTATTCGTATTCTTTTTTGAAGAGTTTGTTGTTGTAAACAATATTAGACCCCGCAAATTGAAGCAAATTATTTTCGCCTTCTTTGTATTGGTATTGGCTACTTTGGTTTAGGGATAATAAAAGTCCTAATTTTCCTCTGCCAGCTTTAAAGCGTTGGGCGGTAGTGAATGAAATTCCTGTATTTGGTAGGGATTTTATATTATCCACATCCCATGAATCTTTAAAAGAATGTTGAGATTGCTGCGCATTAAAAATATAGTTAGAAGGGCGGTAGCCTTTGACTTCGTCAGGGAGTTGCTTTTTCTTGGAATTAAGCCCAATGTAGCCCGACATGGTATTGGCGTTTTGATTCATCTTAAACCCATCCCTTAGTGTCGATTGTGTATTAAATCCTACGCTAAACTCTAGTTTTGTAAACGGTCTGTCGTACGCCAATGTTTCAATGTCAAAAGTTGCCCCTGCAAAATCGGCGTATAGGTTAGCGTTAAAAGTTTTATAGATATTCAGTTTGCCCACCACATCGGTAGGGAATTGTTTTAGAGCAATGATTTTTTGAAACGGGTTATTAGATGGCGACCCCAAACCATTGATGAGTAGCGTATTGTAGCGCTCTTCTAAGCCTCTTACAAAAAGCCCTTTGCCTTCTACGGTGGTAATCCCCGTTACTTTAGTTAAACTCTGCTCTACATTAGAAATTCCTTTTCTAGAAATTTCTTCCGAACCCATCGCTTGTACTTGGACATTAGATTTTTTTATGGCTTGTAGAACGGCAGTTTCAGTTTTTTTATTAAGGTTACCTTTAATTTGAACCCCTTCTATTTGCTTTTCACTTTTTATAGTATCTTTCTTTATTTCCTGCGCTGTCCATAGTGCAGTAGAGGCACCTAAACATAACACCGCAATACTAAGTTGAGTAGATTTCATTCCTTACAATATTTTTCTATCATTTTTACTGCGGCAAAGTAACGAAGTCATCAGGTGGTTTTAGGTTTCAAAAAAATTAAGTTTATATTAAATAATATTTAACAGACTAAGGGCTATATGAATATAATGTTAAATGATGTAGAGCCGTATTTTAAGTCAATAAAAAATCTTATTTTTGAAGACTAATAAAAATAAAAAATGGAAGGCAAAAGAATACTTTTAATAGACGACGAACCTGATATTTTGGAGGTGATTTCCTACAATCTAAAGAAAGAAGGCTACGAAGTATATACGGCGAATAGTGGTGCCGAAGGTATAGAAATGGCTAAGGAAGTGTTGCCGCATTTAATTTTATTAGATGTCATGATGCCAGAGAAAGACGGCATAGAAACTTGTCAGGATTTAAGACAAATTCCCTCACTTCAAGGAACATTAATTGTTTTTCTATCCGCTAGAGGGGAGGAGTTCTCGCAGCTGGCGGGCTATAATGCTGGGGCGAATGACTATATCGTAAAACTCATCAAGCCTAAAGTTTTAATTTCTAAAATTAATGCTTTGATGAATCTTACCCAGCAGGTAGAAGAAAAAAATAGAGTGCTGAAAATTGGAAACCTCGTGATAGACAAAGATAATTTCCGAGTGACCAAAGACGGCAAACCTTATGTGCTTCCTAAAAAAGAGTTTGATTTGCTGAGTTTATTAGCGTCTAATACGGATAAGGTTTTTAAGCGAGAGGAAATTTTAGATAAAGTTTGGGGGAATGATGTGGTGGTTGGCGAAAGAACCATAGATGTCCATATCCGAAGGTTAAGAGAAAAGTTGGGGGCTAAAAGCATTCAAACACTTAAGGGCATAGGTTATAAACTCACCCTCAAATAAATGAAACGCCGTGCCAATACCTTTAGCCTATTAGCTGCCGTGCTACTGACTGTGGCGATGGTGGGGGTGGTGTTCTTGTACGAATATACCAAAGGACAAGACTGGCTACTCAATGGAACTTATATTGTGATATTGATATTGTTGCTGATGGTCTTTATCAATTATATCGTCATCAGTTCGTTATTTAGATTTTATGGCAGGCACAAGATAAAGCAAATTTCTAATATCCTTCCCGATGAAATTGCTACTTCTAATGAAGATATTAATTTTAAAGAGTTGGGCGAAAGAATTTCTGGACTCAACAAAAAGACTGCCACAGAATTGGATATGATGAAAGAAATGGAGCGTTACAGAAAAGAATATATTGGCAATGTGTCCCACGAGCTTAAAACGCCCCTATTCTCTATACAAAGTTATGTGGAAACCCTGATAGACGGCGGTGTAGAAGACCTTGATATCCGCGATAAGTATCTCAATCGCGTGAATAAATCCATCGAAAGGTTATTGGATATCGTCTTAGATTTGGATATGATTAACCGATTGGAAATTGGGGAAATTACCTTAAATTATACTCAGTTTGATATTGTAGCTCTCATCAAAGAAACTTTTGAGTTTTTGGATATTGAAGCTCAAAAAAAACATGTTCAGCTAATATTAAGCCATACTTCACCAACAATGGTAATAGCTGATAAACAGAAAATCTCTCAGGTGCTTATCAATTTAATTTCTAATGCGATACATTATGCCAATCGAGAGCAAGCAAAAATCGAGGTTAATATTGTAGAAAATAGCCACAAAGTTTTTGTTGAGGTAAAGGACAATGGTATGGGCATAAAACCCGAAGTACTTCCAAGAATTTTTGAACGCTTTTATCGTGTAGAAAGCAGCCGAAACAGAAGACAAGGCGGCTCTGGTTTGGGGCTTGCCATTGTAAAGCATATTTTAGAAGCCCACCAACAAAACATAGAAGTTAAAAGTGAATATCTATCAGGGACAAGTTTTATTTTTTCTTTGGATGAAGGTTGATTATAAAAAAAATCCCAAGTCTAAAGCTCAGGATTTTATAATACTATTGATATTGGTTAAGAATTACTTCATACTCCCCACCATATCCTCAGGTCGTACCCACTCATCAAATTGTTCAGCAGTTACATAACCTAAGTTAATAGCTTCTTCTTTTAAAGTAGTGCCATTTCTGTGAGCCGTGTTGGCAATTTCAGCCGCTTTGTAGTATCCAATTTTAGTATTCAAAGCTGTTACTAACATCAAACTATTGTTCAGTAATTCTTTGATACGCGGTGTGTTCGGCTCGATACCTCTTGCACAATGCTCTTCAAAGCTTACACAAGCATCTCCAATCAATCGTGCTGATTGTAAGAAATTGGCTGCCATTACAGGCTTAAATACATTCAGTTCGTAATGTCCTTGCGTACCACCCACAGTAATTGCTACATCGTTCCCCATCACTTGTGCTGCTACCATCGTTAATGCCTCGCATTGGGTAGGATTGACTTTCCCGGGCATAATAGAACTACCAGGTTCGTTGGCAGGAATTAGAATTTCACCAATACCACTACGAGGTCCTGATGCCATCATTCGGATATCATTCGCGATTTTATTTAAAGAAACCGCCAATTGTTTTAATGCACCGTGGCTTTCCACAATCGCATCGTGAGAAGCCAAGGCCTCAAATTTGTTTTCAGCCGTACGGAAAGGCAATTTTGTAAATTCAGCAATATACTTTGCTACCAACACATCATAGCCCTTAGGTGTATTCAATCCTGTACCAACGGCAGTTCCTCCTAATGCCAATTCTGATAAATGCTCTAAAGTATTTTTTAGTGCTTTCAATCCGTGATTCAATTGAGCCACATAGCCTGAAAATTCTTGCCCTAAGGTGAGTGGTGTAGCGTCCATCAAATGGGTACGCCCGATTTTCACTACATTTTTAAATTCTTCTGATTTCTTCTGTAGGGTATCTCTAAGTTTCTCTACCCCCGGGATAGTCGTTTCTACTACCATTTTGTAGGCTGCGATGTGCATACCTGTTGGGAAAGTATCGTTGGACGATTGTGATTTGTTCACATCATCATTGGGTTGTAAAGTCTTTTCGCCTTCACCGATTTTTTTGCCTGCGATTTGATGTGCACGGTTGGCAATCACCTCATTCACATTCATATTGGACTGCGTACCCGAACCCGTTTGCCAAATTACTAAAGGAAATTGATCGTAGTGTTTTCCTTCCAAGATTTCATCACAAACCTTAGCGATGAGATCTCTTTTTTCTTGTGGTAAAACGCCCAATTCGCAGTTGGCATAGGCAGCTCCTTTTTTCAAATAAGCGAACCCTTCCACAATCTCGCGTGGCATAGAGGCAGGTACACCGATTTTAAAATTGTTACGAGAACGCTCCGTTTGTGCGCCCCAAAGTTTATCTGCAGGAACTTTTACTTCCCCCATCGTGTCTTTTTCAATTCTGTAACTCATAGTATATTGATTTTTATTAAGATTCTATTGTCCCACAAATTTAAGATTTTTTTGTCGCTTTTATAGACTTTAAAATGAAAAATTATAAAAGAATTTTTGAATATCCTTAATTACACCTATAAGTATTATCTTTGCACTAAATTTAGAAGATAATCCGTATGAACTTATTTACTTTTACAGCTGAGTTTGGAGATGAGCAGAGTTGTCGCAAGCATTTCAAAGAAGAGCGTGACAAGCATGGAGTGGTTTGCAAAAAATGCTCAAATACAACACATTATTGGAAGAGAGACAAAGAATGTTATGAGTGTAAATCTTGTGGTTTTCGCACCTCTTTACGCAGTGGCACTATTATGGAAAATTCAAATCTTCCT
>NZ_KB894253.1 GCF_000374405.1 Riemerella columbina DSM 16469 | reverse complement strand
AGTTACCATCTTTGGTTTTCTCGTGTTTTTCATTGTCTAAATGAGCGTCAAGTTCTGCCGAAAGCATATGCTCTATGGCTTTCTTGTGTAGTTCTTTGAAGAAAGAGTTTAGGTCTTCTCCATTCTTGAAGGACTTGTAAAATTCCTTACTGTTTAAAAGTTCATTCTTGTCAATCATATCTAAATCATGTTTAAAATTGCAAATTAAGTTAAAAAGAGGTTTTGAAAACTAGTTTTCAAAACCTCTTTTTAACTTACACAGTTTATGAGATACTACCCAAGTAAAAATAAAACTCTGATGCAAGACCTTGATATACTACTTAAAATTTATATACGGTTTTTCTTCATCATTTCCTATCCATACTGTAGACCTTACATCTAATTTATAGTTTTTACTTTTACTTATCTTTTCATTGTTTAAATCCGTTATAATACTATTTTTGATTTTATAAACAAACATACTATCTTCACATATAGCCTCTTTTATTTTAAGACTAACTATATACTCCACTCCATCATGAACTTTACGACTATGAGTAAGTTCTATTTTATTATTGTCTAAAAATAAAAAATATTTATTTCTATTTTCATTTATTTCAAATATGGTTTTCAGTATGACTTCACAATTATCATCTGTTTTTGAATGATTGAATAAAAGTTCTTGTTGTTTTATAATTGGGGCTTTTTTAAAATTACACCCTATCGATGTAATACTTACAAACAAAATCATAATAAAATATCTAATCTTCATTTCTCTTATAATGTTTGATATTATTTTCAACATGCTCTTTGAACTTTGGTGTTGTATACTTAAAAAGAGGTCTTTGTTTTTGATTTTCATAAATTGTGCTATGCTTTGCATTTGGTAAGCCTAAGTGTCCCTTCGAACTTCCTTCATGGCTTAAAACACTAATAAAATTATATTTATCATTCAGAAAACTATCCGCTATACGGTTTTTATAAATATCAATGGTAACCTTATTCTCACTTGTATGCATCATTGGAATTTCTCCTTTTTCAGTGATTCCCCAAAACACCCCATCATTAAAACCAAGTTTATTTCCAGAGAGTGCTAATCCTACGCCTGTAACATTATTAAACGCTCCCACAGAAAAGTTACCGTTATGCAGTTTCTTAATATCTACATCCGCATATTTAGCATAGTGCTTTGCTATATTATTTAATAAGGTAAAATCCTTTACAGTATTAAATTTATAATCCTTCAACTGTACTTGATTTATTCCTTTTTCTATTCCATATTTGGTTCCCAAAAGACTATTTGATATACTTTGAAAAACATTTGAATTATCTCTAATATACGGTACATGAATGATAATATTATTTGTTTTTCTATTATCTGTGTATAAAAACTTTCCATTATGATCGAAATGATCATCTGGAGGCATTGCTGCTTTTCCATCAGGATCTATCAACATCACAGGATTATTATTTGTATAAGTATATGGCGAAGTAAAAGGATATTTCTCTGCCAATGGGTCTACATTTAAAAATATAGACACTCTTGGGTCGTAGTACCTTGCTCCGTAATAATACAATCCTGTTTCTTGGTCTAATTCTTTACCGTTAAAGAGGTACGGCATATTGGTTTCTGTTGTATGCTCATCAAATAAGACCTCACCAAAGGCGATGTACTCTGTGTGCTGACTAATGTTACCGTCTTTGTATAAACCAATATTTAAAAGAACCTCTATGCTAGATAACCATATCCCTCAATATTCTAAATAATCTACATCACTAACTTTGATACACGACCGGTTATGCTAACAATCTAAATACTGAAATAATCGCAGACAAAATACATAAAGCCATTCCTAAATAAGCTTGAAAAATTCTTACTTGATCCGTAGCAATATACTCTTTATCTTTCATATATTTCTTTTTATCTTTTATATAAAGAAATAATACTACACCTACTAGCATACTCATTAATAATTGTGTCAAATTACCGTCCATTATAATTCATTTTTTTGTAAAGTTCTTGTTCCTGTTTCTTTTATAATTTCTTTATTTACTTTATTCATTTCATCTAATACTCTTTTTGTTTCGGTTTTAACTGATGGTGTTGGTCCTGGGATAGTTGCATCGACAGTTTTGTCTATAATAATACTCATTATCTCATTTCCTATCATATTTCCTGTTGCATTATTAGAATAATCACCCGTGATAAGTTCAACCCCAACTTCAATTAAAACCCCTGCTGTAGATGTTGCTTTACCTACACCTGCAGTTCCTAGCCCTGGCGCTGCCCCTACTCCTGCTACTGATGACCCCATTGCTGCTATAACTAAGCCTCCTACAACCATATCATCACCTGTTTTCTGCATTATTTTGGCATTTCTAATTATTTCCCTTTTATTATTTTTAACCCAAGTCTGTGTATTCTTTGCAACTCGTATTGTTTCTTGTTTTACATTATTATAAGCCGTACTAACCTTATTTTCAATATTATTTAGTTTTCGCTTAATATGATTTACTCTACTATCTAGTTGTTGCTTTATATATACTCTTGCATCAAATTGTACTTGCTTTCCATTAGGGTCTATAAATCTAATTGGATTTTGATAAGTATAAGAATAGGTAGCAAAGTTCATTGGGTTGTAGATACCACCGTTATGTTGTCCGTCTATGTAATGCTCCGTTTCCATTATTGGATTGTACCCACTTAATGGGTCTGTACCAAGCCACAAACTTACTCTCGCATCATAATACCTTGCTCCGTAATAATACAATCCTGTTTCTTGGTCTAGTTCCTTACCATTAAACAAGTAAGGCATATTAACCTCTGTTGTATGTTCATCAAATAGAACTTCTCCAAAGGCTATGTATTCTGTATGTTGTGAGATTTTGCCCATTCTGTCTGTTATGTAACTACTACTGCCCAAATGGTCTGGGTGGTAATAGTAAAGGTTCTTTTCTTCCACACCATTATCCTTAAAACCAAAGCCGCCTTTTACATTATCGGGTTTTACTGGATCGCCGTATTGCACTGGTGGTCCTGGTACATCGCCTGGCTCGTTAAACTTTGGTGGGCGTGGCCAACCCTCTGGTGGCTCTTGGTCTTGGGATATATCACTCCAACTGATAGAAGGATAATCTTTACCTGTCCATTCTGGGCTGGCATAGATACCTTGNTGGGTTGGCGGACCTGGTGGGACATTTAGACCACGCACATACGCATCTATGGCTTCCTGCATTTTTGCAGACTGCTTAATATAATCTATACCGCCAGCCGTTAANCCACTTGGCTGTTGGAAAGTGCCCTCGCCTAACTTGGAAACAATACGGCTCGTTCCCTCAAAATAATGTTTGGTAAACCGTCCTTTGTTCACCACAAAATAAGGGTTTACATAAGTGGTGTAGTTTTCGGTATGGGCTATTACCGCTGAGGTCTGTCCATTGGTTAGCACAGATTGGCTCTCGGCACTACTTTTTACCGCTCGTTCGCCTGTATGATCGTAAGTGTAAAGGTGGAGTTTGCCGTTGTCGTTAATTCCTTGTAATCGGTTTTCCTCGTCCCATACCATTAGCCTAAAATCCTTAAAACCTTGGTAGGCAATCGGGTTACCGTTGCCGTCGTATTCGTAAGCTCTTGGCTTTGGTGTGGTGGTGTCTTTTAGGATACTTAGGGCGTGGGGGTGTTTAGGGTTGTCATAAGTATAATCTAAGGTGTAACTCTTATCTTTTCCGTTTTGTTTATGCGTTAGGGCTTTTTGTACAATACCATTCAGTTTATTGTACTGCATACTGAGGGTATAGTCCGCTTGACTTTGGTCGCCTGTGAAAGTTCCCTCTGCCTTTACCAATCTATTTAATTCATCATAAGAGTAATTATATGATGAAGCACCACCTAACGCATTAGCTCCTACAGATACGCTATTCGCAACCTTAAGGATATTGCCTACACGGTCGTAAGTGTATTGGTTGTTTTGGAAAGCCTGCTGGTGGCTTTGGGCTTGGAGCGTTGCCAATCTTCGCATTACAGGGTCATAAGTGTAGCGGGTTTCGGTGTTGTACCGATATACTCCTTTTTCTTATGTTATTTCAAAATTCTACTGCTCTACTGCCATATTGACAGCCTATTTTTTTTGCGTATCGCTTCGAGGTAGGTTCGAGATGTGTTCGAGAGAACTCCGAGAGGGATACTTATATCCCTTCTTCTTTTTCTGTCATATTGTCCGAAAAATCATACGCTCTAATTGTGATTTTATCGCCCGACAACTCTGCATTGTTAGAGGTGGTTGTATAAACCCAATATAAACCTTCTTCTTCTGCTTCNCCCTCTTCTACTAAGGTACTGTCTGAATTTTCTATTCTTACAGTTACTTTTTTTACTTTAAAATCATCAAAAGCCTTGATTTTAATAGGCTCCCCTTTTTTNCCTGTATAATGAGAAAGGTCTATTTCTTCTATATGAGGGGCTTTTAAAAAGTCTGCTATTGCAACATTATTAATGCTTAAACCTTTGTTCTTGGCTTCTTCTTCATACAATTTTTGCAAATCTGGCTTTTGAGAAATTGATTTTGTATATAATACTGCCTCTTGGAATCTGACCCTTTGTTCTTTCTGCTTGTCTGTTACCTTATTACTTTTTTTGGGTACTTTTGAAACTATGGTTTTACCATTTCTTTGGCTAAATACCAATAAGTCTCCTACTTTGCCACTTAACCCGTGCGTAATTACATTATTCTTACTTTTTGCCATGATTTATTTGTTTTAATATTAAACTTCGCTAAAATATTTATTTTTTTTGAGGTATGCAAGAGGGTATGGTGTTTTTTTACATTACTAACTTTGATATACTATCATATCAACTTTATACTTTATCGATATACAACCCTATTCTTTCACAATATCGGATCAAGTCTTTAACTTCATTCCCTATGATACTTTTTATTACGGGATTTTTAATCATCCTATTTAATTCATATCCTACAGACAACAAAAGCTCTGTAGAGGTAAAAGAACTTTGTCTTAGATTTTTAATCTTCTCTATTTCAAAATCCATATTATTGATGGACAAAATTTCAATTATAGTGTCAATTTTTCTTAAATAATCCATAATGAGCTATTTTAGTGTGCTAAATGTTTCTAACTTCACAGAGTTTGGAGGTGTTACAACTTCTATCCCTCCTCCAGCACCAACAGGACTCCCTGGTGCTGCTGGTGCTGGCCTAGTAATAAAGTTATGTCCTGATTTTAAAGTTCCTATTTCAATAAAATCTGCATTTTTTATATTTTCTACAGGAATTCCATATTTTTTCGCATAAGCATTAATATCCTTTAAAGGATTTTCTAGAGACCAAAATTGAGCTTCAGCTGCTTGACTTTTTCCTAAAGTTCCAACTCTATACAATTTAGCTCCAGAAGAAACTCTAAGTCTTGCTGACATTGCAGAGGTTGAATTTGATTGGTAAGCATTACCATAAGGAGTTGAAACAAACAATCTTCCAAAAAGTTTTGACACTCCATAAAATAACCCTGAAACAGTTAAATCTCTTGTAGCATTAGCTCCTTCTTTTTCATATTTCTTAGCAACATATTCATTTCCCTTGTTCCTCCAATGTGACTGCATCTCCATACTATGAACCATACTCCCAGTACTATAAGTAACTGCTGCTCTACTTCCCCAGCCCCCCGTGAATAAAATATCTGCAATACCTAAAGAAGCTATAACTATTGGTTTCGATAACTCTGTATACTGACTAGCCACCTCTCTACTAGTTGTAGGATTATCTCCAAATATATTATAAGTCAGAACCTGCTTACCATTTGGATCAATCCATTTTATAGGATTTTGATAAGTATAAGAGTAAGTAGCAAAGTTCATTGGGTTGTAGATACCCCCATTATGCTGACCATCTATATAATGTTCCGTTTCCATTATTGGGTTGTACCCACTTAATGGGTCTGTACCAAGCCAAATACTTGTTTTTGCATCATAATACCTTGCACCATAATAGTATAGTCCCGTTTCACTATCTAACTCCTTTCCATTAAATAGGTACGGCATATTGTTTTCAGTTGTGTGTTCATCAAATAGCACCTCACCAAAGACTATGTATTCTGTATGCTGGCTTATTTTTCCAGTTCTGTCTGTTATATATGATGAACTTCCCAAATGGTCTGGATGATAAAAATACAAATTTTTCTCTTCTACGCCGTTGTCTTTAAACCCAAAGCCACCTTTTACATTATCAGGCTTTACTGGGTCGCCGTATTGCACTGGTGGTCCTGGTACATCGCCTGGGTCGTTAAAATTTGGTGGGCGTGGCCAACCCTCTGGTGGCTCTTGGTCTTGGCTGATAATTTTAATGTACGCTACGCTTTTTATATTTTATAATAAAAATAGTAATATTTTTTTTCATAATTTAAGCCTTATACTTAACTAAATCGCAATCAATCTACGGAACTCACAAGATAAAGTGAAAAAATAAAATTAGCAATTATAAATAATACAAAAAATAAAATTATGAAACTTTTACTTTTATGATTATTTTGCTTTACCCGATCAAAATATTCAATATATTTAATAGCTTTATTATTATAGTCGATAGTATAAAAATTAAAACCTAAAATCAAAATGAGTATTAATATTATAACTGGGTTATCCATTGATAAAACAGGTTTTATTTTTATGAAAAAAGAATAATATCCGATAACTGATAAGATACTCCATATTTGAAGAGCCATAAAAACTATACTCGATTTAAATAATAAAAACGAAGGGGTTTCTTCAAAGAATTTTGCAGTATATTCTATAGATTTATATAAATAAAAATAATAATAAGCTTTCTTCATTACATTATCTAAAAGCATCCCAATTTATTTTACTCATTAAGTAAATTGAAAATATTAAATTAAAAAATACAAAAAAAATAAAAATAAATACAATCCATCCACCTAGTGTATTTTGTTTTTTTGATAACCTATCAAAACTAACTAATATATTTTTCCATTGATTTTTACTATGAAATATATAATAATTAAATACCTCAACTATTATTGATATAATGATAATATCTATATTGTTATCACTCAAATGTATATATGGATTAATAAATATTTTATAATAAATAAACAAAGAAGCTATAATAAAGTATATTAAAACACTCAATCCTAAACTTGCTTTCCACTCAGTCCAAAAACTACCTCCAAATAATTCTGATGTATATTCCACAGATTTATATATTTTATAATAAAAATAATAATAAGCTTTCTTCATAATTGTCTAGTATTAATATGCACCTCTAGCATCGTTATATAAATTAAAATTAGGTATAACTTTTTGATTTTCTTCAATCATTCTTGTTTGATCTTGTAAAGCTCCTGGGTGTTCGGAGTCCCCTATCCATCCTCCTGGATAAAATGAATCAACACCAAAATATATAGTGGAAACTGCAGCACCTGGTATCCCTCCGAAATACCCCCATAAACCAAATCCCAAATTCGAACCTGCTTTTGCTGGATGCAATGAATTTTTTGAATCAGGATTGTCATAGTAGTTAATAGTAGCTTTTATATCAAAAAGAACACCAAATGCTAACCCTCCTGCACCTAGGACTTTCCCAACTTTACTAAACTTTGATATTGGTTTTGTAGCATTATTTATTGGGTCATTTTTAAATAAATTATAGTTTCTACCTTTTAGCGTATAATTACCCTGAGTTCCCTTTCTCACACCATCAGAATACATTTGCATTGAATTTATATCACCCTTTAGAGAGGATGCAGCACTTGCAATACCTAAAGCCCAATTCCCTTTGCCTGATGGATCGTACCAATTTCTCTCGAGTTTCTTCGTTAAAACAACCTCATCTATAATTGAAACATTTTTGTTATCATAACTAGCCCAGCCACCATTTCTTCTGATCCATATACCATCTTTATCAGCCCAAATGTAACCTATTTTATATTTTTCACCATTCTTTGGTGGATCTTCTGCCTCCATCCCTGTTGGATCAATCAACATCACAGGATTATTATTCGTATAAGCATACGGTTGCATTGTTTTTTCTACTAACGGGTCTACATTTAACCACAAACTTACCCTTGCATCATAATACCTTGCTCCATAGTAATACAATCCCGTTTCGCTATCTAATTCCTTTCCATTAAATAGGTAAGGCATATTGGTTTCAGTCGTATGCTCATCAAATAATACCTCGCCAAAGGCTATATACTCGGTATGCTGGCTTATTTTTCCAGTTCTGTCTGTTATATATGATGAACTTCCTAAGTGGTCAGGGTGGTAGAAATATAAATTCTTTTCTTCTACACCATTATCCTTAAAACCAAAGCCGCCTTTTACATTATCAGGTTTTATTGGATCGCCAAACTGCACTGGCGGTCCTGGTACATCGCCTGGGTCGTTAAACTTTGGTGGGCGTGGCCAACCCTCTGGTGGCTCTTGGTCTTGGGATATATCACTCCAACTGATAGAAGGATA
>NZ_KB894252.1 GCF_000374405.1 Riemerella columbina DSM 16469 | reverse complement strand
CAAGCAATCTATTGTATTCACTGATAAAAGTACTTCCTATGTTGATATATCTAATTATGTTGAAATATATGTGACTAAAAAATCAAGCAAAGCAACCACAAAGGAGACATTGCGATGGGTTCATATATTTATAAGTAATGCGAAACGAAACTTGTTAGGTAATTACCACAAAATCAAAGGCAAATATCTTCAATTATACTTAAATGAATTTGTATACAAGCTAAACAGGCGATATTTTGGAGAACGATTATTCGATAGGGTGATTATAGCTGCTATAACAGGAAATCAGGTATAAAAACGGATATACATTCTAATTTATAATATTATATTTTTCTCTAACAGTGCATACTGTACTAAAAAAATTAAGATAAATATATAAAAAACGCCTATATTCTAAGGAAATACGCTTACTTATCATAGGCTTATTATATAAAACTATAAAAAAGGAGGCCCTCTATAATGTTGATTTAAGAATAGCTTTTTTAAAATGAAAGATTGTAATGAAAATAAAATCTTATTGCTATAATAAGTAATTGTATAAGAGAGCTTTATAAGAGAAGGCGAAAGATATGGAGAAAAGAAATATATAATTTTCTGTGCTTATGCCTTATAAATATGTGAGTGATGATTACACTTATTTAAAGAACAAAGATTATTATACTGAGGAGACTTATTTTGATTTTGATAAAATGAATAATTCTCTTTTAATGAAAAGCTACCTACAGGAAATAAAACTCTGCATAATAGCACTGCTGCTAATATGAAAGAACAAAAAACTTTGATGTTATTACTCCTATATATTTTCATAAATAACAGTGGCAAATATATTATTTTAGTTATAAATATGAAAATATTTTTATTTTTTATTTGAAATCAATGCTGTAAAATGAAACCATTACAAGGTGCTAAACAAATAATTCCTATATACTTTTTATTTTTGTTAAATTTTATAAAATAATTAATAACAATATTTTAAAATATCATATCTAATTCCTCTATAATTTGAACAAACAATAAATTTATAATCATATAGATATATCGAAATCGTCTCATTTTTTTTTATATATCATGTATTTTTAGTAAACCACATTTTATCTCTTTCAAGGATCAAAAAGCTATCAAAATTATTCGTAAATAATCCGCCCGTTCCTAATCCCTGAGGCATTTTGTTGTTTTTAATATAGGTATATTGTGCTATGGCGTTAAGTCCAATATTGCTTTCTAAGGCAGAAGTAATCCACCAACCTGATCCATTTTGCTCCACAATACTGATCCATTCATCAGTACCAGAAAAGCCACCTACTAATGATGGTTTTAGGATAATATATTGTGGTTTAATGGTCTCAATCAGTTGTTGTTTAGCTTCTGTATTATTTATTCCAATCAATTCTTCATCTAATGCAATTGGTGTAGGCGTGTTTAAGCATAAGTTTTGCATATGCTCTACTTGTCCCGCTTTAATTGGTTGCTCTATGGAATGTATATCTAATGCTGCCAACTGCTCTAAAACCCGTTGAGCGTCCTCGAAGCTAAAAGCACCATTAGCGTCTACTCTTAGTTCTAAATCTTGCTTTGGAAATAGTTGTCTTAATTGTTTCAATATTGCTTTTTCCTCTTCCCAACGGATTCCAATTTTCAGTTTAATACATGAAAAACCTAATTTTAATTTATCCTCAATTTGAGTTTTCATATACTCCGTATCGCCCATCCATATTAAGCCATTAATGGTAATAGATGCTTCGCCTTGTGTAAATTCTGAAGGAAAATATAGCGTTCCACCATATTCTAAATTTTGCATGGCTTGTTCGTAACCTATCCAAATGGAAGGATAATCTTTTAAAGCGTTTTGAAGTAATGTTCTATCTTGATCGATATTTTCGCATAACCAATCTAGGCGTTGTTCATAGTCTGGGACATCATCACAACTCAATCCTCGGAATAGTCCACACTCGCCAATACCTTTACGATGCCCATCGGTTATTTCTAAAATATAGGTGTCTTTAGTCGTCAAAACACCCCGCGAAGTACCGCCGGGTGTTTTAAATTTTAAAGTATAAAGTTGATAGGTGGCTTTCATTAAGATTCTTTATTTTGTGCCATAAAAGATTCCGCTTTTTCTACCATATTATAACTACCACAGAAGAATGGCACACGCTGGTGCAACTCTGTAGGTTCTATTTCCAAAATTCTTTCAAATCCGTTAGATGCTTTACCGCCCGCCTGCTCCGCTAAAAATGCCATAGGGTTACATTCATAAAGCAATCTAAGTTTACCATTAGGCGCTTGCGAATACGATGGGTAAATGTAAATACCTCCTTTTATCATATTTCTATGAAAATCCGAAACTAAAGAACCAATATATCTTGAAGTGTATGGACGATCGCCTTCCTCCATTTGGCAATATTTTAAATAATCTTTTACCCCTTGTGGAAACTTAATATAATTTCCTTCGTTGATAGAATAAATTTTCCCTTGTTTTGGAAAAGTCATATTGGGATGAGAAAGATAATAAGTTCCTAAACTTGGATCTAATGTAAAGCCATTAACGCCATTTCCCGTAGTATAAACAATCATGGTAGAAGAACCATAAACCACATAGCCCGCTGCCGCTTGGTTAACTCCTTTCTGTAAGAAATCCTCTAATTGTACGGGCGTACCAGGCTCAGTTACCCTTCTATAAATAGAGAAAATAGTCCCCACTGATACATTAACATCAATATTTGAGGAGCCATCCAACGGGTCTATCAGCACCACATATTTACTTAGATGACCATTCTCACCACTTTTAATTTCTATAAAATCATCGCTTTCCTCAGAGGCAATTCCACAAACCACTTCTCTTTGTGATAAAGCATTAATGAAAATATCATTGGCAAGAACATCTAGTTTCTGCTGATCTTCCCCTTGTATATTGGTATTGCCTGCTTTTCCTACAATATCAGCAATCCCTGCTTTATTCACTTCTCTGTTAACTACTTTAGAAGCCAATCTAATTGCACTTAGCAACCTAGACAGCTCTCCAGTAGTATACTGAAAGTCATCTTGTTTCTCAATAATAAATTCTCCGAGTGTTTGTAATGGTTGTTGTGACATTTTTACTTTTTTTGTTAGTGTCGCAAATTTCGTAAAAAAGTTTTAATTATACGATATAATATCCACTCAAATCAATAGTCGTTTTTGAATATGGATTTTATGTTGAGTACAGCTGCTAAGCAATATTTATTAACAAACGACTATTTTTAGGTAGATTTCTTTTGTGGAACGCGAAAAAAGTTTATATTTGCTCATCTTAACAAATATTTAACATTTATAATATGGATACAACAATGCAAAAGAAGAAAGGGCATCCTGCGGGATTGTACCTCCTATTTTTTACTGAAATGTGGGAGCGTTTCAGTTATTATGGTATGAGAGCCATTCTCATCTATTACCTTACTAAAACTTATATTCAAGGAGGACTTTCCATTGATCCAGCCACGGCAAGTTTAATCTATGGTAACTTTACTGGATTAGTGTACTTTACCCCGCTTATTGGTGGATGGCTTGCAGATAAATATATTGGACAGCGCCTTGCCATTACTATTGGTGGTATTACCATGATGTTGGGACAGTTTGCATTATTTGCTTTTAATACACATATAGGGCTTTATCTAGGTCTCTTCCTACTCATTATAGGGAATGGATTCTTTAAACCTAATATCTCTATTTTAGTAGGTAATCTTTACCCAGAAGGCGATGATAGAAGAGATTCTGCTTTCTCTATTTTCTATATGGGAATTAACCTTGGTGCTTTATTGGCTCCCATTGTGATTGGCATTTTAACCGAGGATATTTTTGCTAAAAAAGACGCCGCAGGCGAAATCATGACTTATGGTTATAAGTATGGATTCTTAGCGGCAGGTATTGGGATGCTTTTAGGTCAAGTCCTATTTAATGCTTTAGCTCAGAAATACCTTGGTAATATTGGTAAAAAACCTGAGAAGAAAATCGAAGTTAAAAAAGAACTAGAAGTGACTAAGGAAGAAATAGAGCATGGTAACGAACTTAGAAAAGTAGAAAAACAAAGAGTAAGTGTTATTTTCATTTTGTTCTTATTTGCTGTATTCTTTTGGGCAGGATTTGAACAAGCAGGTTCATCTATCGCGCTATATACAGATAAATTTATTGATAGATCCATCACATTACCATTTGTAGGTGATTATACCATTCCAGCATCATTATTCCAATCGGTTAACCCGTTCTTTATAGTGGTTTTAGCGCCGTTATTTGCAATGTTCTGGGGTTCTAAACTAGGTAAAAAACTAACAACGCCCGTTAAAATGGGATTAGGGATGGTTATTTTAGGTATTGGATTCTGGTTCATGCTTGGTGCCGTAGCAGAAAGAGGTGGCGATATACAAGATCCAGCTATTAAAGCAAGTCTTTGGTGGCTTGTAATGACTTACTTTGTACACACGATTGGTGAGTTATGTTTATCCCCTGTAGGACTTTCTGTGGTGACTAAATTAGCACCTGTAAGATTAGCTTCTGTATTAATGGCAGTATGGTTATTATCTTCATCTGTGGCCAACTTCTTAGGAGGATTTATTGCCGCTTATGTAGAAAAAATGGGAGCTGGACAAATCTTTACTTATATCTCAGGATTTGTAATTGCTTGTGGATTACTATTGATTCTATTGAGCAAATACATTAGTAAGATGATGCACGGAGTGAAATAGTTTCTAAATAATTGTGATATAAAAATAACCTTTTATATTAAAAAAGTCCCTTCCTAATATTTAGAAAGGGACTTTTATTTTGTCTTAATTTGAGAAACTTGCGAGTTCTTGTTTTTTATCGTTGTACAATCGGTACTCAAGATATTTAAACGAGTCTCTCGGGATGATGGTCACCCACTTTTTGTATTTAAAAAACCATTTGGCTTGTATGCTCATCAACCCTTTGGTAAGATAAGCTTCTACAAAAGGATGTGTATGAAGATACAACTTTCCTTTTTCTTTTTGCAATAGGGTTCTAATTACCTCAGACATACGCTCAACAATAACTACAGGTGCTAATATTTCGCCGTCTTTATTAGGATTCTCTTCTTTGGTTTCTATTACCGTAGTAGGTCTTACCCTTTGCCTTGTAATTTGAATCAATCCAAATTTACTTGGAGGTAAAATTTTATGACGCGCTTTATCACGCTTCATTTCATTTTTAAGATGTTCATAGAGCTCTCTTCTATGGTTGGCATCCCTCATATCAATAAAATCGACTACAATGATCCCCCCCATATCTCTTAGCCTTAGTTGTCTGGCAATCTCAGTAGCCGCCATTTTATTAACACTTAATGCGTGCTCTTTATTAGCTTGGGCGCCTTTGGTAATATTATTACCTGAGTTTACATCTATCACATGTAAAGCCTCTGTATGCTCTATCACAAGATAAGCCCCTTTGGAACTTGGAATGTTCACATGTTTACCAAAACTTTGCTTGAGCTGCTTCTCTACATTATAGTATTCTAAAAGCGGCGTATGATGCTCATAAAACTCTACAATGTTCTTTTTCTCTGGCGCTATTACATCGAGGTAATTTCTCATGCCTCGCACCATATCTTCGTCGTCGCAGACGATACTTACATAATCTGCATTGAATTTATCCCGTAGGATAGCAGACGCTTTGTCCTCTTCACTTAAGATTTTTGAAGGAACTTTGTGTTTTTGAATATTCTTAAAACAAGATTCCCATTTTTTTATCAATTGGTTCATGTCATTATGAAGCTCAGCTACTTTTTTTCCTTCTGCAACTGTTCTTATAATAACCCCGAAACCTTCTGGTCTAATACTTTCTATCAAAGTTTTTAGACGATCTTTTTCATTATTATCTCTTATTTTCTTAGAGATAGAAACCTTTTGATCAAATGGTATTAAAACAAGAAAACGCCCCGTAAGGGAAATTTGTGTAGATATCCTTGGACCTTTAGTCGAAATAGGTTCTTTAGTAATTTGGATGAGTACCGTATCGTCTTTAGCCAATACTTTATCTACCAAACCATCCTTTTCTATGTATTTTTCTATTGGAAAGTTTTTAAGGCTCGAATTATTTTTCTTTTTAGAAAGAACTTCGTTTAAAAACTTTTTATAGGTTAAATATTGTGGTCCTAAATCTTGATAATGAAGAAATGCATCTTTTTCAAAACCTATATTTACAAATGCAGCATTAAGGTTAGGTGCATTTTTTTTAATCTTACCAAGATAGATATCTCCAACTACAAACTGGTTATCTTGCTCTTCTTCGTGGAGTTCAAATAAGCGTCCATCTTCTATCAATGCAATCTTAGAAGCACCTCCCTCATTAGAAATTAAGAGTTCTTTCTTCATTCTAAAATTAAATTAATAGTGAAACAAAAATATAGTTGATGTTTTATACTCAAAAATAAAAACACCAACTATACCGCTTATGTCATTAAAAAGAGACGATAGACTATTTCTTTTTCTTATGTCTATTTTGTCTTCTTCTTTTTTTTCTTTTGTGGGTTGCCACCTTGTGTCTTTTTCTTTTCTTTCCGCTAGGCATAGTCGTTTATTTTTTATTGTTAATAATAAATTGATCTGATTATTTCTTTACAGGAACTTTAGTTTTCACCTTATCTGCAAAGGATTTAGAAGGTTTAAATGCAGGGATGTTATGTGCTGGAATTTCGATCGCTGTATTCTTAGAAATATTTCTACCTGTTTTAGCTGCTCTTGTCTTAATGATAAAAGATCCAAAACCTCTAAGGTATACATTATCACCTTCATATAGAGAATTTCTAATTTCTTGCATCAAAGCTTCTACCACTTTCTGCGTATCATTCTTCTCCATTCCTAACTTATTCGATATGGTATTTACCAATTCTGCTTTTGTCATGTCCTTTTTTGTTTTTATTTTTGGTGTGCAAATATATGATTTATTTTTGAAAACTAAAAAACAAAACCCTGATTTTCTAAACATTGGCACCAAAATTCTTAATTGGTACGATGAAAATGCGCGTGACCTTCCTTGGAGGAAATCCAAAAATCCTTACCTTATTTGGATTTCAGAAATTATTTTACAACAAACTCAAGTAAAACAAGGTTTACAACATTACTTAAATTTTGTAGAACGCTTCCCTAATGTAGAAAGTCTAGCAGCCGCAGAAACTGATGAAGTTTTACTCTATTGGAAAGGTTTAGGTTATTATTCTAGAGCATTAAACTTACATATTGCAGCTCAGCAAATCATGGATCAACACAAAGGTAAATTCCCCAAACATTACCACGATATTGTAGCCTTAAAAGGTATAGGGAAGTATACCGCTGCTGCTATTGCTAGTATTTGCTATAATGAAGTTTACCCTGCCATAGATGGTAATTTTTATAGAGTATTCTCAAGAGTGTGGGCAGATGATTTTGATATTTCTAAATCCAATGCTTTTAAATACTTTTCGAAATTAATAATAGATATAATCCCTGAGCATAACCCAGGCGATTTTAATCAAGCCATTATGGATTTAGGTTCAGAAATATGTAAGCCCAAGAATCCTGATTGTACGATATGTCCAATCAATGAAAATTGTTTAGCATACCAAACGGGGACAATGTTAAATTTTCCCGTAAAAAAGAAAAAAGCCAAGATAGAAAAAATGGAATTAGAATACTATTTTGTATTTAATCATTTGGAGTTTTTAATCAAAAGAAGAAATCAAGACTCTATATGGAAAAACTTGTATGAATTCTGTACTGCTATTCCAGAAGAATGGAAAAACAACTATACAATTGATACCCTTAAAGTTAACCACAAACTAACACATAAAAATGTAGACATTAGCATTCATTATATTAGATTAGAGTCCATTGAAAATTTCAAAAATTTTGCTCAAGAAAATGATTATAATATCGTAAATACAGAAACATCAGACAATTTATCATTTCCAAAGCCTTTAGAAAAAGCAATTAAAGTTTTCGAAGAGACGATTATAAATTGGTATCAATAACTTATTTATACATCAATCAAATAACTATAAACAAATGCTTTAAGTCATCTTAGTTTAAAGAAAAAGTAAATAAAACCACAATACTTTGCATGTCTTAGGAATATAAACGAAAAAAGCCTCAAGCTTAATACTTGAGGCTTTTCAAAAATAAAAACTGGCGGCGACCTACTCTCCCACTTTCGTAGTACCATCGGCGCTGGTGGGCTTAACTTCTGTGTTCGGAATGGGAACAGGTGAGCCCCACCGCTAAAACCACCCTAAAGGTCTTTATATGGATATTAAATAGAGATTAGAACTTAGAACTTAGAATTTAGTAGTTACTAACCTCTTTATCTAATGTCTAACATCTACAATCTAATATCTATTTTATCGGCAAATATACATCACAAAGGCAAAACCTTGGTCGCACTTATAAGTACTTTGCTTTTGGCATTATGCTTTAAGCTTATAGCAACTCTATTAGGCTATAAATCTACGGGTAATTAGTACTACTCGGCTATGCTGTTACCAGCTTTACACCTATAGCCTATCAACGTGGTCATCTCCCACGACCCTTAAAAGATGTCTCATCTTGAGGCAGGTTTCGCACTTATATGCCTTCAGTGCTTATCCTTACCAAACATAGCTACTCTGCGGTGCGCCTGGCGGCACAACAGATACACCAGAGGTTTGTTCAATTCGGTCCTCTCGTACTAGAATCAAGCCCTCTCAAACATCTAACGCCCGCAATAGATAGAGACCGAACTGTCTCACGACGTTCTGAACCCAGCTCGCGTGCCACTTTAATGGGCGAACAGCCCAACCCTTGGGACCTTCTCCAGCCCCAGGATGTGACGAGCCGACATCGAGGTGCCGAACCTCCCCGTCGATGTGAGCTCTTGGGGGAGACTAGCCTGTTATCCCCGGAGTACCTTTTATCCTATGAGCGATGGCCCTTCCATACGGAACCACCGGATCACTATGTCCTGCTTTCGCACCTGATCGACTTGTAGGTCTCACAGTCAAGCACCCTTATGCCATTACACTCTACGCACGGTTACCAAGCGTGCTGAGGGTACCTTTGAAAGCCTCCGTTACTCTTTCGGAGGCGACCACCCCAGTCAAACTACCCACCACGCAATGTCCTCGTTTCCGAGTTAGGCTCTAAGTAAACAAAGGGTGGTATTTCAACAACGGCTCCACATACACTAGCGTGCACGCTTCATAGCCTCCCACCTATCCTACACATTGTTTACTCAAAGTCAATACGAAGTTATAGTAAAGGTTCACAGGGTCTTTTCGTCCCATTGCGGGTAATCGGCATCTTCACCG
The DNA here is from genome assembly GCF_000374405.1 of Riemerella columbina DSM 16469. Lineage (GTDB taxonomy): Bacteria > Bacteroidota > Bacteroidia > Flavobacteriales > Weeksellaceae > Riemerella > Riemerella columbina. Next base: position 744 of record NZ_KB894252.1, on the reverse strand, counting down.
ATACTACAATTTCACCGAGCTCGTGGCTGAGACAGTGCCCAGATCGTTACACCATTCGTGCAGGTCGGAACTTACCCGACAAGGAATTTCGCTACCTTAGGACCGTTATAGTTACGGCCGCCGTTTACTGGGGCTTCAGTTAATGCCTTCGCTTACGCTAAGCACCTTCCTTAACCTTCCAGCACCGGGCAGGTGTCAGACCCTATACAGCATCTTTCGATTTAGCAGAGTCCTGTGTTTTTGATAAACAGTCGCCTGGGCCTCTTCACTGCGGCCTCCCCGGAGGGAGGCGTCTCTTCTTCCGAAGTTACGAGACTATTTTGCCTAGTTCCTTAGCCACGACTCACTCGAGCACCTTAGGATTCTCTCCTCGACTACCTGTGTCGGTTTTGGTACGGGTTGCTTCACTTCGGCTTTTCTTGGAAGCACTTTCCCTACAACAACTTCGCCCGTAGGCTAGGTCTCAACTATTCCGTCAGTCTTCAGTAAGTACGGCACTCCGTCCCCTTTTTAGTGTGAGCAAGTATGGGAATATTAACCCATTGTCCATCCACTTCCCCTTTCGNGTGCGCGTTAGGTCCCGACTAACCCTCAGCTGATTAGCATGGCTGAGGAAACCTTAGTCTTTCGGTGAGGGGGTTTCTCGCCCCCTTTATCGTTACTTATGCCTACATTTTCTTTTCTATAAGCTCCACAATACCTCGCGATACTGCTTCTGCGCCGATAGAATGCTCTCCTACCGAT
>NZ_KB894251.1 GCF_000374405.1 Riemerella columbina DSM 16469 | reverse complement strand
TTTAAATCGGTCAATACACTCATCCAAAAGGCAGCACTCTCATTCTTGCCCAACCACATACCTAAAACCTCTTTTTTCCCCTCTTTATTGAGTCCTACAGCAAGATAAATGGTTTTGTTGATGACTTTAGAGTTTTCCCTAACCTTGAAAGCAATACCATCCATCCAAACAATCAAATACAAATGGTCTAAAGGTCTATTTTGCCAAGCCACCATTTCATTGGTAATGGTCTGCGTAATTCGTGAAATGGTAGAAGTAGACACTTGAAAATCATAAATCTCACTGATTTGCTCTTCAATATCACTTACGCTCATCCCTTTGGCATACAAAGAAATAATCACATTCTCCAAGCCTTTGGCTATATTACGCCTTTTAGGAACTAACATAGGTTGAAAACTTCCCTCTCTATCTCTAGGGACTTGAATTTCATCTTCTCCAAAGGAAGTTTTTATAGTNTTTTTACCATACCCGTTGCGGTAGTTACCATCTTTGGTTTTCTCGTGTTTTTCATTGTCTAAATGAGCGTCAAGTTCTGCCGAAAGCATATGCTCTATGGCTTTCTTGTGTAGNTCTTTGAAGAAAGAGTTTAGGTCTTCTCCATTCTTGAAGGACTTATAAAATTCCTTACTGTTTAAAAGTTCATTTTTGTCTATCATATCTAAATCATGTTTAAAATTGCAAATTAAGTTAAANAGAGGTTTTGAAAACTAGTTTTCAAAACCTCTCTTTAACTTACACAGTTTATGGGATACTACCAAGAAATGGTACAAAAAATCAATCGACTATACTTTAATTCGTCTTTTTTGAAACCACCCTCTATTTAAAACTTATGTTGTCCTAAATAATTTTCATTTTTTCTAAATAGGACGCTATTTAAAATTCATGCTTAAAGCATCAAGCCATTTGTTTCTCGTCATTCAAAACTCAACTCTTTATTCTAAATCTAGAGAAAAAGTTTATATTTGCAACAGTTTTGGTTTTAGAGTGTTAAAGTTCTAAATTAAAAGGGAATTGGGTGCGATGCCCAAGCTGTCCCCGCAACTGTAAATCATCATCCAAAGTGAGTAATCATAAACCATTGCGTCAGCGAGAAGGGATTGCCAACGATGAAAACCAGGAGACCTGCCAAAATTAAATTAGGTTTAAAAACTTTCGGCGGAAAAGGCTTTTAATTATGATGAAATTTTATTTACTAATCAGCAGTTTTCTGCTTTCCATTTCGGTTTTAGCTCAGCAACAAGAGGTGTTGATAGATACAGTGTCGATACAAATGTTATCGCCAGAGCAGTCTTCCGTTGGGCATCAATATAAGATTATTAAACCAAAATCCTCCAACTTATTTTTATCAGAAAGTCTTCAAGAAGCTATGGGAGTCGCAATTCGAGATTATGGCTTTGGAAACTTAAGTTCTTTATCAGTTCGTGGATTATCTGCGGCTCAAAATGTAGTTCTATGGCAAGGAATTCCGCTTAATTCCAGTCTTAATGGTCAGGTGGATGCCAATATGATTCAGTTATTGGGCAATCGGTTAAGCTATCGCAGTGGCTCTGGAAGTAGTGGGTTTGGGAGCGGTGCTTTGGGCGGTTTGTTTGCATTGGAGTATCAACCTAATTTTAAGAATGAATTTTTAATCACCAGTCAGCAAACAATGGGAAGTTTTGGACTTAGCCGACATCAATTTTCAGTGGATAAAAGCAATAAACATTATGCATTAAATGTTGGTTTAGATTATTTGCGCTCAAAAAACGAGTTTGAATTTCAAGATAAATTTGGAAAAAAGGCAATGACTGAAAACTCTGGATTTAATGTTGTTCATCTCTATCTTAATTCGGCATATCGCATCAATGAGAACCATCTATTGAGTTTTAATCTTTGGAACCAGTGGGGCAATCGTCATGTAGGAGCCACGGAGGCTTTACCAAAAACGGAACAAATTCAAGATGACCAAAATACAAGAGTGCAGTGGTCTTGGCTTTATCATAAAAATAATTTTCAACATCAAGTGCAATCCGCCTATACTAAAGAGTTTTTTAAATTTAGGATGACTGCTAAGGAACAAGGGTCGGTGAGTTTTTCGGATAATTATTTTTTGAATTATTATGCCTCGTGGAAAGGGAAACAATCTTCACTAAAAGCAGGGGTGCAGTCCAAATATGTGTCTGGTGGCGGCGATTATCTTAAGGTCAATCCATTGAAAGAACTTCATACTTTTATTAATTACCAAAGGAAAATAGGTTTATTATTAGCCAATGCTCAAATTCGGAAATCTTTTTCTTCGTGGTTTAATATTCCTTTTACCTATGATGTAGGGCTAGAGGTCAACCTAACCGACAACTTACAACTAAAAGCCTCTTACGCCAATGCCTATCGTACCCCCACTTTTAATGATTTGTTTTGGAAGCAAGGTGGTAATCCCCACTTAAAATCCGAAAAAGGGCATATGGGTGAGGTGAGCGTTAGCTATCATCTTTTACCATTATTTCAAATGGATTTAGCGGGTTATTATGGCGAAGTTAAAGATTGGATTTTATGGTATCCTAATGCCTCTGGGTTTTGGACGCCATCTAATATTTATTTTGTGGTCACTAAGGGGGCAAGTCTCCATACGCAGCACCAATATTCTTTGGGGAATGTGGGGGTAGAACTTCGTAATACCTTTGCTTATACCGAAACTCTTAATCAAAATACTGGCTTTTCTTTGCTTTATACACCATTGTGGAATTATAATAACCATTTGAAATTTGAATGGAAAAATTGGGAAGTAGGATGTGCCCATTTCTTTACGGGGCAACGCCCAACCACCAATGACCATAGCGATTTTTTACCCGAATATCACTTATTTAATGCCCATTTGGCGTATCAATTCAACATTAAAAATACCCAACAAATCATTAGTTTAGAAGCAAAGAATGTGACCAATCAACATTATAATATGATGCAAGGTTACCCTATGCCGGGGCGTCAATTTTACCTTAACTTAAAAACAACTTTTTAAATATAATATATTATGAAAAAAACACTAAGTATTTTAGCCGTAGCGGCAGTAATGGTTGCTTGTAACCGAACTGAGGATATCTACGAGCCAAAAGGCGATTATGAAAATGGCTTTTTAGTCCTAAACGAAGGAGGCTTTGGTAAAAATAATGGTAGCCTTACCTATACCAATTACGATTTTTCTAAAACTGAACAAGAAACTTATCAGAAAGTGAATAAAGAAGTTTTGGGTGATACTTCGCAATCGGCATTTCGCTATGGCGACGATTTGTATATCGTGATGAATGGTAGTAATAAATTGATTAAAGTGAATCGCTATACTTTAAAGAAAGAAGGGGAGGTAACAACAAATCTAAGCAATCCGAGATATGCTACCGTATCCAATGGAAAATTATTTGTGACCAATTGGGGTTCTGGTTCGGATAATACCGATGATTATATTTTGGTTTTAGACTATGAAACTTTAAAGGAACTAGGAAAAATTTCGGTAGATTTTGGAGTAGAGCGTATTTTTAATTTTCAAAATAAAGTCTATGCCTTGCTACAAGGAGGTTGGGGAAAAAATAACAAAGTAGCCGTCATCAACCCTGCAAGTCAGTCGGTAGAAAAATATTATACTGTGGGTATGCAACCAAATGGTTTTGCGGTAGAAAACGACCGTGTGTTGATTACTTGTAGTGGTGATGGTACTTATGATGCCAACTGGAACTATACTCAAACGGTGGATGGGAGCATCTGGACATTGACGGGTTCTGGCGTGGAAAAAACATACGATTGGGTAAGCACTACGGATAAAAAAGAAAGCATTCGCGAAATTGTAAGAGTCAATCAGTCGTATTTCTTTTTGGTTGATGGAAAATTGCACAAAGCGCCAGTAGGAAGTGATTTAACGAAATCTAAAAAAGTAGATGATACTTCTTTTTATCATATCGGAAAACTAGGTAATTTATTTGCTGTAGGATTAGATGCTAAAGATTATGTTTCTAAAGGTGAAGCGGTATTTTTTAACGAAAGTGGTGAAGTGGCTCATAAAACCAAAACGGGAATTATACCGAATAGTATTGTGGATTAATCTTTGCCTATAAGATTGTAAAAAAGCCATCTCAAATTTGAGATGGCTTTCGGTTTTAAAGTATTTTATCTTAATCTAATCTTCCGTCTTTGATTTCATCAATCACTTCTGGATTAAGTAGGGTAGAAGTGTCTCCAAAACTATTGAAGTCGCCTTCGGCAATTTTTCTGAGGATTCTACGCATAATTTTACCACTTCTGGTTTTAGGTAATGCCGATACAAACTGAATTTTGTTGAGTTTAGCAATTGGTCCAATAGTATCTGTGATGAGGTGGTTGATTTCCTTTCTTAGGTTTTCTTTATCACGACCTTCGCCTGCATCTTTTAGAATCACATAGCCATACAAGGCATTTCCTTTTACCTCGTGTGGATAGCCTACAATTGCAGATTCGGCAACGGCGGGGTGAAGGTTGATGCTGTCTTCTATCGGTGCTGTACCCAAGTTATGTCCAGATACAATGATTACATCATCTACACGCCCTGTAATACGGTAGTAGCCCACTTCGTCTCTTAAAGCACCATCCCCAGTAAAATATTTCCCTGGGAAAGCAGAAAAATAAGTTTGGATATAGCGTTCGTGGTCGCCCCAGATACTTCTAGCAATACCTGGCCATGGGAAGCGGATACAAAGGCTACCATCCACTTGGTTTCCTGTGATTTCGTTGCGTTTTTCGTCCATCAACACGGGTTGGATTCCAGGTAATGGTAGGGTGGCGTAGGTTGGTTTAGTAGGCGTAACATAAGGGATCGGCGAAATCATAATGCCTCCGGTTTCGGTTTGCCACCAAGTGTCTACAATTGGGCATTTCTTTTTCCCTACATGGTCGTTGTACCAATGCCAAGCTTCATCGTTGATAGGTTCTCCTACAGACCCAATTACCCTAAGGCTAGATAAATCGTGTTTTTCTACCCATTCCGAAGATTCTTTAGCTAAAGAACGAATCGCCGTAGGCGCAGTATAGAATTGCGTGACTTTATGTTTTTCTACAACTTCCCAAAAACGGTCGGGCTGTGGATAAGTTGGTACACCTTCGAAAATAACCGTTGTGGCACCATTGGCTAATGGACCATAGAGAATATAAGAGTGTCCTGTAATCCAACCAATATCTGCAGTACACCAATAGATGTCGTTTTCTTTATAGTCGAATACATTTTTGAAAGTATACGCCGAATACACCATATAGCCTGCACAAGTGTGTAGCATCCCTTTAGGTTTTCCTGTAGAGCCAGAAGTATAAAGAATGAATAGCGGATCTTCAGCATCCATAATCTCTGGAATATTGTCTACAGGTGCTTCATTATAAAGAGGTTCTAGCCAAAGGTCTCGTCCTTCTTTCATATGGACCTCATTGTTGGTACGCTTTACGACTAATATTTTTTCAATCGTTGGGGTGTTTTGTGTTGCTTCATCAATAATAGATTTAAGGTCGAGGACTTTGCTACCACGATAACTGCCATCTGAACAAATTAGCATTTTAGCTTCGCAATCGTTAACACGAGAGGCTACCGCAGAAGCCGAAAATCCAGCAAAAATTACAGAATGGATGGCACCAATTCTAGCACACGCCAACATACAAATCGCCAGTTCTGGAATCATAGGTAGGTAGATGCATACGCGGTCGCCTTTCCCAATACCCTGATTTCTTAGGACATTCGCCATTTTACCCACACGCTCGTACAAATCGTTGTAAGTAATGTATTGGGTAGGTTCTTTGGGGTCGTTGGGCTCCCAAATGATGGCATTTTTATCACCTCTTTCGGAAAGATGTCTATCGATACAGTTTTTGGTGATGTTGAGTTTAGCCCCTTTAAACCATTTGATTTTGGCTTTGTGCATATCATATTCTACCACTTTACTCCAACGCTGGTACCATACAAAGTTTTCATCTGCCACTTTATCCCAGAATTTTTTAGGATTTTTAATAGACTTTTTGTAGGTTTTAAAGTATTCGGGTAGGTTTTCAATCTTATAGGTTTGCATAGAAATTAAGTTTTAGTTTTTATTCATTTTATTAATTACCCAAATATAATATTTTTTTATGAATTTTGCAAAAATTATTAAAAAGAGATAATAGGTTACTTGCTATAAATCTAAATATATAGTTCTTTGTAAACTCTATTCTTCAAATATATGAACTAATGTGATTTTCTAAAAAGTTACTATCCCTCACTTTTTAATTGCGACTGATAAAGCGTGGCGTAATAGCCTTTCTGATTAAGCAATTCATGATGGGTACCGATTTCCACAATGCGTCCTTGGTCCATCACGATGATTTTATCGGCATTTTCTATGGTAGAAAGTCGATGAGCGATGATGATAGAGGTTCTGTTTTTTGTAATCTTTTCCGTTGCTTTTTGGATAAGTTTTTCACTTTCGTGGTCTATGGAGGAGGTGGCTTCGTCTAAAATTAGAATTTTAGGATTGGTTAGGTAAGCTCTAAGAAAAGACAATAATTGCCTTTGTCCCAATGAAATAGAGGAACCACGCTCACTTACCACATACTGATAGCCATTCGGAAGACTTTCGATAAATTCGTCTACTTCTATATCTTTTGCAACTGTGCGGATTTGTTCTAGCGTAATACTATCGTCCCCTAAAGTTAGATTTTCAAAAATACTACCGTGGAATAAAAAAACATCTTGTAATACCACCCCAATATGCTGCCTTAGACTGTATAAATCATAATCTCTAAGGTCAATACCGTCTAATCTAATTGCACCAGAATTAACATCGTAAAAACGGGTAATTAGACTGATAATAGTTGATTTTCCAGCCCCCGTAGCCCCTACAATGGCAACGGTTTCCCCAGGATTAACTTTAAAACTAATCCCTTTTAAAACTTCTTGTTTATCATCATAGGAAAAATGAACTTGGTCGAACTCAATTTTACCTTTTACATCGGATAGAATATGGGTACCTTTATTGGGCATGGCTTCGTCTTGGTCTATAACGCCTAGCACACGCTCTGCTCCTACCAAACCTCTTTGAATATTATTAAAACGGTCGGCAATTTGTCTTAATGGACGAATTAGCATGCTTACAAATTGGATAAAGGCAATCACTTCCCCAGGGGTAGCGTTTTGGTTGTAGAGGGCGTTGTATCCTGCATAGAATAGTATCAATCCAATGAATACAGAGGATATCAGTTCTACAACAGGAAAGAATAATGAAAAATAAAATACGGTTCTCAATAGAGCCGATTTTAGGGTGGCATTAATGGATTCAAACTTATTAAATTCCGCTTGCTCTCTATTAAACACTTGGATAATGAACATGCCCGAAAGGCGTTCTTGAACGAAGGAATTTTGGATAGAAGTCCAATGGCGTTCATCTCCGAAGGCTTTTTTTAATTTCTTTTGAAAAAATCGGGTAATCACCAGCATTAAAGGTAATATTGCCAATGCGATAAAGCTCAACTGGGTATTCACATTAAACATAGCAATTAGGACCATGATAATCCTTAGCACATCGCCAAAGACCATTAAAAATCCATCGGTATAGACTGTGGCAATGGTTTCTACATCGCCTACGGCACGCGTGACTAATTGACCAATAGCCGTTTTATCAAAAAATGAAGTTTTAAAATAAATCAATTTATGGTAGAGCCGCTCTCGAATGTCGCGCATTACATTCTGCGAAATATAATTGGATAGAAAAACAAGCGAAAAATTCAGTAAAGTTTCCAAAAATACCAAACCGATTAACCAATAAATATCGTGGATGAGTAGGGTAGCATCCCTTTTCTGCATAATATCGTAGTCCACCACATTTTTGGTCAATATAGGACGGTAAGTAGAAGTAATAGCCAAAGCGATTGAAACGATAAATGCCATGATAAACCATCGGCGAATTTTTATTCCAATAAAGAACAAGCGTTTAATTAATCCCCAAGTATTTTGCTTTTTCATGTGATTAAGATTCCAAATTTAGTGCTTTTTCCCAATTGTAGCCTACCTCTACCAGAAATAAACCTTGTGCAGGGGCAGAGGAACCCGCTGCATTTCTATGTTGACTTTTAATAATATCGTGTAAATCATTGGATTTTATTTTTCCAGAGCCAATTTCCACCATTGTTCCCACTATCGCCCGTACCATATTTCTTAAAAACCGATTAGCAGAAATGGTAAATTTTAGAATATCACCTTTATTTTCCCAATGGGCTTTATAGATGGTGCAAAGATTGGTTTTTACATCGGTATGGAGTTTAGCAAAACTGGTAAAGTCCTCATATTCAAATAATATGTTACAAGCTTCGTTCATCCAATCAATATTCAGCGGTCTATGATACATCCATGCAGAATCCTGCACAAAAGGATTTTTTTCTGTACTAATATAATACTCATAAGTTCTATAAGTGGCATCAAACCTTGCATGAAATGTGGCATTGACAGGAATGATTTTCTTAATGGCAATATCTGGTGATAAAAAACGATTGAGTCTTTTTGTAAGTTCATTTTCATCTATATTCGTTTCTGTATCAAAATGTGCCCACATCATTTTGGCGTGTACACCTGTGTCTGTACGCCCTGCCCCCGTTATTTTGATAGGATTTCTAAGTAGGGTAGAGAGTGCATGCTCTAGTTCCTCTTGAATAGAAATCTGCTTCGGTTGGATTTGATAACCGAAATAGTTTTTACCGAAATAAGAAAATTTAATGGCGTATCTCAAAATGGTTGATTTTAGTTGCAAAAATCGGAAAATATATTGAGTTATACGATTTTTAATCTAGGTTTTAATAAAAAAAGAGAGTGCCATAAAAGCACTCTCATATTAAATGGAACAATCTCTATAAGATTATTTCTTTCTCTTTCTTTGTTGTTCTTGTAATTTTTGTTGCTCTTGGGCTTTTTCCATCATTTCTCTCATTCTCTTTTGGAATTTGCCTTCTTTCTTAGGTTTTGCCTTGTTGGCTTGGATTTTAGCATGGATGGTTTTTTCATCTAATATCCAATTTTTAATGACTAAGATAATGACAATATTAATAGAGTTAGATACAAAATAATACCATGAAAGTCCAGATGCCGCCGAATTTAAGAAGAATAAGAACATCACAGGGAAGATGTACATCAATGGCTTCATATTCGGCATGCCTTCTTGTGTCGGCTGTTGCATATTTCCTGCGGTCAGCATGGTGTATATCAATAATACTGCGGTACACGCCAATGCAAAAATACTTAAATGGTCACCTAAGAACGGAACATGGAATGGTAGTTTTATCACATCATCATAAGCGGTAAGGTCAGTGGCGAACCAAAATCCTTTACCTCTTAAATCAATCATATTCGGGAAGAAGCGGAATAGGGCATAGAAAATAGGCACTTGTAACAAGGCTGGTAGACAGCCTGCCAATTGATTTACCCCTGCTTTTCTATAAACCGACATCACTTCCTGCTGGCGTTTCATAGGGTCGGCATCTTTGTATTTGGCGTTAACTTCTTCAATTTCTGGACGAATCACCTTCATCATCGCACTCAATTTATGTTGTTTGTACATAATTGGCGATAGAACAATCTTAACGAAAATCGTCATTAAGAAAATCACCCAACCTGCGGCGATGCCCCAAGAAGAAATCATATTATACATTGGTATGAATAGAATACGATTGACCCAACCGATAAATGACCAACCTAATGGTAAAATTTCATCGAAGTTTTTATCGTAAGATTTCAATAAGTCTAAGTCTAATGGTAGGAAATACCAAGTGAAATTTTGATTGAACTCGCCACCAGATAATGCGACCTGACCATCAAAATCAAACTTTTTAAGGTATTCGCCTTCTTCTATCATTTCTTGGCTACCATGGGAATTTTTAAATCCAGTTTTAGATTCTATAATCGGTGCAAAAAACTGCTGTTTTATAGAAACCCAGTTAAGCGTTTCATCAGGTTCTTCCATGGTGGTACGCCCATCATAATCGGTTTTGCTATAATTGCTAAAAGCATAGTTGAATTCGGTGTGGGTTTGCTCTTGGGAGCGTCCTTTTTCTAATTCTCTTGGGCGATAATTCCAAATAAAGTTGGCATGGTCGCCACTTACAATTTTAGATAACCCTTGTGTTGCCACTTGGAAATCTACTTCGTAGCCCTTTAGCGTATAGGTAAATTGAACGGTAGCCCCATTGGCGTTAGCCGTCATTGTGACTGCATTGCCATTAACTTGAGGCGTAAATACCAAATCTTTGGTGTTGATGACTTTGCCCGTTTTATCCTTAAACTGAAATCCGTAATTAGAATTGTTTTTGCTGAACAAATACAAAGGCAAATCATCTTCATTGGTCTTTTTATTATACGCCTTGTATTGGTTCATCATAACGGATGAAATTTGTCCACCCAACCCGTTAATTTCTACCGAAATTTTTTCATTTTTAAGGCTGATGGTTTCGATAGTTGTACTATCCGTTACAGGATTAATGTTTTTAGCGGGCGTTACATTGGTGGCTTTAGCTTTAGGAGCGGCTTGTTCTGTTTTAGCTATGGCTTCTACCTCTTCGGTTTGTTGCTTTTGGAAATAAAACATCACCCCTAAAAGAAATAGGGTAAAGAAAATAAATCCTATAATTTGATTTTTATCTATTCCGTTGTTTTGTTGCATCATAATGATTATTTTTTCATAGCCGAAATATTAAGGTTAAAAAAATTTCGGACTGCGAATTTAGTATTTTTTTAGCAATTAATTAATTTTGAGACTATTTTTTGTTATGATAGTCTGTGGCAGCCTTTACCAAAGCCTTAAATAATGGGTGTGGCGTGGCTACGGTACTTTTGTATTCTGGGTGGTATTGCACCCCGATGTAGAACGGATGGTCATTCAACTCCACCGCTTCTACCAGTGTGGTATCAGGATTAAACCCAGTAGGCACCAATCCGTGGTTTTCAAACTCTTTTTGGTAGTCGCTATTGAACTCATAACGGTGACGGTGGCGTTCCGAAATGTTTTTAGAACCGTAGATATTGGCAAGTTGCGAATTGTTTTTAAGGCTACATTTCCATGAACCTAAACGCATAGTTCCCCCTTTTTCTACTACATTTTTTTGTTCTTCCATAAGAGAAATAACGGGCGCATCGGTATTAATATCAAATTCCATAGAATTGGCTTTTTCTAAACCTAATATATGTCTTGCAAACTCTATGGTAATGATTTGCATACCCAAACAAATCCCTAATAAAGGAACTTTGTTTTCTCTAGCATATTGTGCCGCTATCACTTTTCCTTCGATGCCTCTATCACCAAATCCTGGGGCAATGAGCATCCCATCAATACCTTGGAAAAGCTCATTAACATTGTCTGCTGAGATATTGCCACTATAAACCCATCTAAGGTTAACTTCTGTTTCTAAATCTGCTCCTGCATGGATAAAGGCTTCGGCGATAGACTTATAAGAATCTTGTAGCGAAGTGTATTTTCCAACTAAAGCAATTTCTACTTTCTTTTTCGGATTTTTATATTTCTTTAAAAAGTTTTTCCAGTTTTTTAAATCTGCTGGGGTATCATTTTTAAGATTAAGCGTCTTTAAAACTACATCATCAAAATGTTGTTTTTGAAGCTCAATTGGAACTTGGTAGATGGTATCGGCATCCATACACTCTATCACATTGTCGCTTGGAACATTACAGAATTGTGCGAGTTTAGCGCGTACATCTTTAGGGATTTTATGTTCAGATCGGCAGACTAATACATCGGCTTGTACACCGCTTTCCATCAATTGTCTTACGGAATGCTGTGAGGGTTTGGTTTTAAGTTCGCCACTTGCAGCCAAATAAGGCAATAGCGTTAAGTGAATCACCATAGAGTTTTGCTCCCCAAGCTCCCATTTCAGTTGTCTTACCGATTCTATATAAGGCAAGGATTCTATATCGCCTACGGTACCTCCAATTTCTGTAATGATGATATCGTAATTTTTTTGACCAAGAATTTTGATTCTTCGTTTAATTTCATTGGTAATGTGTGGAATAACCTGCACTGTTTTACCAAGGAAATCGCCGCGTCTTTCTTTTTCTATCACGGTTTGATAGATACGCCCAGTGGTTACATTATTGTTTTGAGAAGTTGGAGAGTCCAAAAAACGCTCGTAGTGACCGAGGTCAAGGTCGGTTTCTGCACCGTCTTCCGTTACATAGCATTCGCCATGCTCGTAGGGATTAAGTGTTCCAGGGTCGATATTGATATAAGGGTCTAACTTTTGGATGGTTACTTTGAAGCCTCTAGATTTTAGCAATAAGCCTAATGATGATGAAATGATGCCTTTGCCTAAAGAAGAGGTAACACCACCAGTTACGAAGATGTATTTGGTATTTTTTTTACTCATTAGTTTAGGTTTGTGCAAAGTTAAAACAAATGAATGAGGTAGGCAATTTTTAACCTAATATAATGGAAGGGTAGAGGTTTTAATTAAATATGCAACAATACTTTGGCAATACCAAAATAAATCAGTACGCCTAAAATATCGTTAGAGGTTGTAATAAATGGACCTGTGGCAATAGCGGGGTCTATTTTGTTTTTATTTAGTACAATAGGGACAATAGTTCCAATAACCGCAGCGACTAAAATAACGGCTAATAAAGATACCGAAATAGCAATAGAAACCATCATTTCGTGTTTGTTGATAAAGAGATTGAAACTCAAAATAATTAATGCCAAAATCACACCAGAGGCGGCTGATACACTGACTTCTTTAATTAAAGTTTTAAAAGTGTCTTTCCCTAAAGTATCATTAGCTAAACCTTGTACAATAATAGCGGAAGCCTGTACTCCAATATTTCCTGCGGTGGCAGCAATCAATGGAACGAAAAACATTAAGGCGGGGACAGTTTGTAAAGCGTCTTGATTGCCTTGTAAAACCTGAGAACCAATTAATCCGCCTACCATACCAATAAATAGCCATGGCAGTCGTGCTTTGGTTAGTGAAAAAATGGTATCCGTAGAATCCACATCTTGCGAAATACCCGATGCCAATTGGTAGTCTTTTTCTGCTTCCTCGGTGATGAAGTCTATTACATCGTCAATGGTGATTCGCCCGACTAAATTCCCTCTGGCGTCTACTACGGGAACTTCAAACAAGTCGTATTTCTGCATGTACCTTGCCACTTCTTCGGCAGTATCGGTATCCATCACCGAACGAATTTTTGGGTTGTAAACCTCGGAAACTTTGGTGGAAGATGAGGTGGTAAGGAGTTTTTTAAGGCTTAACAATCCTAAGAGTTTATCATAGTCGTCCACCACATAGATAGAGTAAACTTCTTCTAAATCTTCGGCTTGCTTTCGCATTTCCTTTACTGCGGAAATAATGGATAGATTTTGGTTTACCTTTACCAATTCCGTAGCCATCAATCCACCCGCTTCGTCTTCATCATATCGTAATAAATCTACGATACTCTGGGCGTGTTCCTCGTCGTTTATGCGTTGGATAATTTCTGTTTGCTGGTGCTCGGGTAGCTCTGCGATAATATCTGCGGCGTCATCGGAGTCAATCTCGTTGATGATTTCATCTGCAATTTCCTGTGTGGTAAGACTTTTTAAAAAGTGTTTTCTATCGTCCTCATCAATTTCTAAGAGTACTTCTGCCGACTTTTCATTATCCATGATGTCGTATAGAAAATGCTGCTCTTCATCATCTAAATCTTCGAAAATAGCGGCTACATCAGGTGCTTCCAATTCGGAAAGTAGTGTTGCTACTTCTTTAGCATTTTTATCTTTAATGAAGGTTTTTAATAAGTCTTTGGTTGGCAGAGTATCAATCACAGTAGGGCAATTTTAGTGTTAGGGAATGATTATTGAGCAAGTTTCCACTCTAAAGTGAAGTTAATGAAATCCTCAACGCTGAGTTCTTCAGCCCGCAAAGATAAGAAATTATGATTTAATAGAGACTCGGGGATACCCAATACTTTCAAGGCGTTACTTAATTTTTTACGCCTTTGGTTAAATCCTGCTTTTACAATTTTTTTGAAGAGGGTTTCATTTCCTGCTAAACCTTCTTTTGGGTTTCTGGTAAGTTTGATTACCCCAGATTTTACTTTTGGTGGTGGGGTGAAGACATTTTCGTGAACCGTAAAGAGATAGTCTACATCATAATAAGCCTGAACCATAACAGATAAAATACCATAACTTTTGGTGCGGGGCAGAGCAGCCGTTCTTTCTGCGACTTCTTTTTGAAACATGCCCACCATTTCTGGAATTTGAGTATAATGTTCTATAATTTTAAATAAAATCTGAGAAGAGATGTTATAAGGGAAATTCCCAATCACGGCTATGGGTTGTCCATTAAATAGTTGATTAAAATCGGCTTTTAGAAAATCCCCTACGAAATGGTGTGGTTCTAATTTAGGATAATGACTTTTTAAATAGGTGATGGACTCTTGGTCTATTTCTGCGACAAAAGTTTCTGTCTGCTGCTCTAATAAATACTTTGTGAGTACGCCCATCCCTGGACCCACCTCTAGCACAATATTATAATGCTGATGGCTAAGGCTATCCACAATTTTTTTTGCGATATTTTCATCGTTTAGGAAATGCTGTCCGAGGTGTTTTTTGGCTCTTACTGTCAAAATGAGGTGTTTTTTATGATTTTATTAACAACGATTTTATAATAATCTGTGGCAAATTTCGGAAGATTTTTTCTATTTTTGACGAAAAATTTGATTTAATGGCTAAAACAGTAGACGACTTTAACAAAAGAAGGCTGAGATCCAGTAATATTACCGTAGCAATTAGTATTGCGTTGGTGTTGTTTTTAGTAGGGCTTTTCGGGCTTATACTGATTAATGCACAAAAATATTCGGACTATATCAAAGAGCAACTGGTAGTAAACGCTTTTTTTTCTGAAAATTATGATGCCAAAGATTCTGCTAAAATTGCCAAGCAAGAGCAGGTATCTGTGGAGATGATAAAACTATTACCTTTCGTTAAAAAAACGACTTATATTTCTAGGGAGCAAGCGGCTATTGAAGCTAAAAAAAGTATGGGGGTAGATACCGATGCGTTGTTTGATGAAAATATTTTCCCTGCTTCGGTAGAGGTGTCGCTAAAGCCAGACTATGTTTCGCCAGAACAAATTGAGGGCGTGGTTGAGGAACTTTCCAAAGTACCAGGCATTGTAGATGTAAAAAACAATAGCGATTTAATGATTGATGTCTATAATAATCTTAATCGAATTTTAACTTGGATTTTAGCATTTTCATTGGTGTTTCTCGTATTAGCTATTGTGTTGATTAATAACTCTATTCGCCTTAAAATATTCTCTAAGCGCTTTATCATTAAAACAATGCAATTGGTAGGTGCTAAGCGTAGATTTATTTTAAAACCCTTTATTATTGAAGCCGTTATCTTAGGAATTGTAGGGGCAGTGCTGGGATTATTAGCTTTGTTTGGCGTGTGGTATTATTTTACAAGCCAGATTGGAACACCTTTCGTACAAGATACCAATCAATATTTGCAATTGGTAGGGATTGTATTTGGAGTGGGAATTTTAATTACGGTACTGAGTACCATTTTTGCGACTTGGAGGTTCCTAAGGTCTAATATTGATGATTTGTATTATTCTTAATGAGTCGTATTTAAAAAAGAAAGATTATGAAAAATAAAAATATAGAAACGGCTCAGCCCAAAAATACCTTTTACTTTGGCAAAGCCAACTACCGCTGGATGCTGATAGGCTTAATCTTGATAGTTTTAGGCTTTATTTTAATGATGGGTTCTGGTGCGAATACTACCCCAGAAGGTAAATTCGATCCGAATTATTGGAACGAGGATATCTTTTCTATTCGTAGGATTCGTATTGCCCCATTATTGGTCATTGCAGGATTTGTGGTAGAAGTTTTTGCCATCTTAAAAAGGAAAAAATAATATTTTAAACGGATATAACCTTATAAGTCAGTTCCAAAATTCGGGATTGACTTTTAAATTAACAGACTATGAATACATTAGAAGCAATTCTTATTGCAATTATCGAGGGACTTACGGAATACCTTCCCGTATCTTCTACGGCACATATGATTTTTACCAGCTCTATTTTTGGGATTCAAGAAGATGAGTTTGTTAAAATGTTCCAAGTATCTATACAGTTTGGAGCTATTTTAGCGGTGGTATTTTTGTATTGGAAAAAATTCTTTAATTTTCAAAACTTTAACTTTTACATCAAATTAGCATGTGCAGTAGTTCCTGCCCTAGTTTTAGGGTATTTTTTTGATGATTATATAGAGGGGATTTTAGGCGACCCTATTCCTATTGCTATTGTTTTGGTTTTGGGTGGCGTGGTACTTTTATTTATAGATAAAGTGTTTAAAAATCCAGAAATCTATTCAGAGAAAGATATTACCATAAAAAAAGCGGTGACCATTGGGTTTTGGCAATGCCTAGCCATGATGCCAGGGACAAGCCGTAGTGCTGCATCTATTATTGGAGGTATGCAGCAAAAACTTTCCAGAGAAGCAGCAGCAGAGTTTTCGTTTTTCTTAGCAGTACCTACAATGTTGGCCGTTACAGTTTACTCGTTGTTTGTTAAGAAATGGGACTACTTAGGTATAGAGCAAAAAGGCTATGAAATGCTTATGCAAGGCGATAATCTAAAGTTATTTTTAATGGGTAATCTAATTGCCTTTGTAATAGCGGTAATTGCCATTAAATTTTTTATCGGAGTAATTAAAAAGTTTGGTTTTAAACCTTGGGGATGGTACAGAATTATTGTAGGATTGGTATTATTAATTTACTTTATTGCTATAAAAAATTAAATTGTAAAAAATAATGAATACTAAAGATATTAACCTCCGCTATATTATCCAAAATTATATTGAATTAGAAGATTTAGCCGAACAAACTAAATTCAGTACTGATGAAATCAAGCAAATGATTACTCAAAACATCGTCCCTGATTACTCTTACAAGGTACTGAAAACCATCGATATTTCATCTCCTCTTAATGATGTCTATCAAGTTAAAAGAGAGGAAAAATACTTCCCAAAAGCTACACTCAAGCTACTTTTGAAATTAAAAAATACCCCCTTAAGTCCTAAGCAAGTAAAACATAATTTTAAAGGAAACCTTCTGAAAGCTATCCTTAAAAAACAAGATTTTTATCCTCAACTTTTTGATACAAACAAGCAATTAATCAAGAAAAATTTTGAAACTTTAGCTGAAGAAAAATGGCATTATTATATTAATGGCGTGTATGGTATCTGCACCTACAATGTTGATGAAGAAGCTATTATAAATAAAAATATTGCGGTACAGGAACTCAAAATTTTTAATGAATCTTTTTTTAATAACGATAAACTCACTGCAGAACAAGAGCAGCAACTTAAAAAACTCAATGAAGATTATAACGCGGTAGCTACCATTTTTGCACCTTACCAAAGAGAAAACAGTACTAGAGGGCTATATTTAGATCGTATTCTTAAAGAAAAAGGACTACAAAACGAGATAAAGTCATACGAATGATGAATTTAGAAAGCCTACAAGAAGGACAAATCCTATTGATTGACAAGCCCTTGGACTGGACTTCCTTTCAAGCCGTCAATAAAATTAAGTTTAAAATTAAAAGAGAATTTAAGCTTAAAAAAATAAAAATAGGACACGCAGGAACATTAGATCCGAGAGCCACAGGACTTTTAATTGTATGTACGGGAAAGGCGACCAAGCAAATTTCTGAAATCCAAAACGCACCTAAAGAATACCGAGCAGAAATAAAAATAGGTATGCAAACTGAATCTTACGACACCGAAAAACCCGAAATTTTACCACAAGATATTAGCGGTATTACGCAAGAGCAAATTGAAAAAACGCTTCAATCTTTTGTAGGGGAAATCGACCAAACGCCACCAGTATTTTCAGCCGTTAAAGTAGATGGTGAGCGTGCCTATAATTTGGCTAGAGCAGGAAAGGAGGTAAAAATGAAATCTAGAAAAACCACTATATTTTTTATTGATGAGGTTGAGGTGGATTTGCCATTGGTTCGTTTTACGGTGGGCTGTTCCAAAGGGACTTATATCCGAAGTTTAGCCCATGATATAGGGCAGGCATTGGGGGTAGGAGCCTATCTTACCAATCTAAGACGCACAAAAATTGGCGATTATCATATTGAAGAAGCATCTACTGATTATCTATCTAATCATTTTAAATTTTCAGACTATGAATAAAGCTACTTTATCCACAGTTTTACTATTTGTATTTGCTCTGGTATTTTCTCAAGATACCAAGCTAGAGAAACTAAACTTTTTTACTTCTTTTAATGTGCAAACGGGTGTAAGTGCAAATATATTTTTATCTAAAAATGATATGAACGATCCTTATCAAAAACCTATTGAATCTACATTTACTTATGGTTTTGATGCTGAAGCAGGTTATCAGCCTTTATCATGGTTGGGGCTATCGGGAGGCGTAAGATATAGCTACGCAGAGCCGAATTATCACTTAATGTATTATACTTTAAATTCTTATTTCTTTGTAACGAATCCCTCAGATTTAGAGTTTGGCTATATCACTTTAAAATATGGCAAACAGTTTAACCATTCTTTGATAGATGATGCCAGTTTTTTACGCTTAGGCATTGGTAAGTTTGATAACTCTATCTATAAGAAATTAGGGCAAAAATTTGAGATTTATATAGAAGACCAAATGTTGATGGAGCACACTTGGATATTAAGTATTTCTTACGGTATCACCATTAATAGTAACAAAAAATTATAACGAGGTTTTGGAAAAAATAAGAATTAATAAATACCTTTCGGAAGTGGGCTTTTGCTCTAGAAGGGAGGCCGATAGAATCCTTGAACAAGGCAGAATTACCATTAATGGAAAAGTACCTGAACTGGGCACAAAAGTTTCGGATGAAGACGAAGTGCGTGTAGATGGAAAATTGATTCGTGAGCCTAATGAAAAGCCAGTTTATATCGCTTTTAATAAGCCTGTGGGGATTGTTTGTACTACTGATACCAAACGCGAGAAAAATAATATTGTAGATTACATCAACCATCCCAAAAGAATATTTCCTATTGGAAGACTGGATAAACCTAGTGAAGGGTTGATATTGCTCACTTCTGATGGCGATATCGTTAATAAAATTTTAAGAGCGAGAAATAACCACGAAAAGGAATATTTAGTAAGGGTAAATAAGCCGATTACATCTCAATTTCTTGAAAAAATGCGTGCGGGGGTCCCTATCTTAGGAACGATAACGAAACAATGCGAGGTTGAGAAAATAGACACCATGCAATTCCGAATTGTTTTAACACAAGGGCTTAACCGTCAGATTAGAAGAATGTGCGAATATCTAGGCTACGAAGTAAAAAAACTTAAACGCCTCAGAATTATGAACATTCATTTGGATTTACCCGTAGGACAATGGCGAGATTTAAGCGAAAAAGAACTTTCAGAACTTCAAAGTTTGCTTAAAGATTCCTCTAAAACTTACGATTAAACTTAATCCAATTCTACTAAAAGAGCTTGACAAGCAGTTTGGCTGAGGGAATATTGATGTTCGCCGACTTTAACCATCATCGATTGGTCGAAACTTTCTTGTTTTATCACTTCTAGACTGCTTCCTAAACTTAAATTTCTGTCATTAAGGAAATTGAGGAAATCTTCGGTGTCTACTTTTACGGCTTTTAAAATGACTTTAGTCCCAGGTTTACAGTCGGTAAGGGGAATCAAATTTTGCTTAATGATAGCACCATTTTTATCAGGAATTGGTTCGCCGTGGGGGTCTACTTTAGGATAGTTAAGCAGTTCATCCATTTTATCAAAAAAGGCTTCGGAGTGTACATGTTCTAGTTGTTCGGCTATTTCGTGAACATTTTCCCAACCAAATCCCATTTTTTCAACCAAATACATTTCGGTAAGGCGGTGCTTCCTAATGACCAAAGCGGCTTCTTTATGTCCTTTGGCCGTTAGGATAATAGGTTTGTAACTTTCTGCAATGACCCATCCTTTTTGAGCGAATTTTTTCATCATACTATTAACGCTCGGCATCTTGATATCCAAAACTTTACTGAGCTCATTCACAGTAATTTCATCTTGATTATTTTTAAGATGAAAGAGTGCTTTTAAATAGTTTTCTTTGTTTAGAGAATTCATGGTTTCAAAAAGGATAGGAGAATTAATGTATTAACCGATATTACTCTTCTGTATGACCGTACATGCCATTATACAAATCGATAAATTTTTGCTTAATCATTTTTCTTTTAAGTTTCAGCGTAGGGGTTAATAGCCCTGTTTCAATCGCCCAAACTTCTGGAGTCAATTCAAATTTTTTAATTTTTTCCCAATTGCCTAATTTGGTGTTCAGTTTTTCAATTTCTTTTCCTATACGAGCTTTGAATTCTGGATTTTTAGCAATTTCCTCAAGTGTAGACCCAATATTGAGGTGGTGTCTTTGTGCCCATTTTTTAGCAAAATTAAAGTCGGGCTGTACTAAAGCGCAAGGCATCTTTTCGCCTTCGCCTACCACCATGATTTGCTCAATAAATTTTGAGGCTTTTGCCATATTTTCAATAATTTGAGGTGCAATATATTTGCCACCAGAAGTTTTAAACATTTCTTTCTTTCGGTCGGTAATGTGTAGGAAGCCTTCATCATCAATATGCCCAATATCCCCAGTTTTAAAGTAGCCATCCTCGGTAAAGGCTTCTTGGGTTTTTTCTTCGTCTTTGTAATAGCCTTTCGTTACCGAAGGTCCTTTTACGGAAATTTCTCCATCGCCTTGGATTTTTACATCTAGGTTAGGAAGCACGGGTCCCACAGTTCCTACTTTCATTCTTTCAAAAGTATTTACGGCAATTACGGGAGAGGTTTCAGTTAGTCCATAGCCTTCTAAAATAGGAATTCCTGCGTTTTGGAACATTCTATTGAGTCTTGGGGATAGTGCTGCCGAGCCAGAAATAAGGGTGATGATATTTCCGCCCAAACCTTCTCTCCATTTTTTAAATACCAGTTTATCTGCGATGATTTCTTTGATAGAACTTGGCTTACCAATTTCTTTTTTTGCTTTATTTACCCCGAGTGCCCAAAGGAAAATTTTGGCTTTTAGCCCTCCTGCATTTACGCCTTTGTCGTAAATTTTGTCGTATACTTTTTCAATCAATCTAGGCACTACGGTCATATAATGTGGCTGAACCTCTTTGATGTTGTCCCCCATTTTATCTATGCTTTCTGCAAAATAAATGGATATGCTATTATTGATATAGAAGTAGAATAGCATCCTTTCAAAAATATGGCAAATGGGCAAGAAACTTAAACTTTTGGCATTACCATCTTTAGGCTTTTTCTTTAAAATAATAGGTGTAGCCGCTTCTACATTTGCCACGATATTTTCGTGAGAGAGCATAACGCCTTTTGGTCTTCCAGTAGTCCCAGAAGTATAAATAATGGTGGCTAAATCTTCGGTTTTAATTCCTTTTTTTAACGCTTCTACTTCATCTTGAGTAGCGTCATCTTCGCCCAAATCCAAAATTTCGTTCCAATTAGCGGCACCATCTACTTTATCAAATGTAAATATGCCCACAAGAGATTCCACCTGAGGTTTTACATTTTTCATTTTTTCATACAAGTCGGCATCAGAGACAAAACAATATTTAATTTCTGCATTATTAAAAATATATATATAATCTTCTACAGATATGGTAGGGTAGATGGGAACATCCACTGCTCCAATTTGTAAAATACCCAAATCCATCACCGCCCACTCCGTACGATTGTTAGAAGAGATCAGAGCAATTTTATCCCCAGGTTTTATCCCTAGCTTTAGTAATCCTCTAGAGATTTTATTTCCCATATTGATGAACTCCAAAGACGAAGTTTTTTTCCATTCGCCGTTATATTTTGTTACAAGTGCATCCTTCTTAGGGGCTTGTTCTAATGCTTTATATGCAAAATCGAATAATCTCGTTGCCGTCATAATTTGTCTTTATTAATAAATAATCACCTCCCAAATATAAAACTATTTTTAAAAAATGCAAAAGAATGAGAAACTTTGTCTTTATATTGTTTCGTAGAACCGCTTAAACTAGATTAAAATCTACTGACGCAGAAGATGCTACTACGGTTTGTTATACTATACAAAATCACTTTTAAGCTCTAAGTTAGCATCATCTATGATTTGAAATTCACAACCTATACTCAAAAAAATGTTTACTGTCAATTTTTACTTTCCACCATTTTTTTTAAATAGATTTTTAGTATGTATCTTTGCCCAAGAAAAATATAAAATGAGATGAAAAAAATAATTTTAATTTTATTTGTCGTAGGCATACTAATTCAGTTTTTTCCTATTGACAAAAGTCTTCCTGCTACCAACAAAGGAATGGATTTTTTAAATACTAAAAATACGCCAGAATCTACGGCACAACTCATTAAAACAGCATGCTATGATTGCCATTCCAACGAAACGGTTTATCCTAAATATACCAGAGTTCAACCTTTAGGATGGTTTATTCAGCGTCATGTAGATGAGGGAAGAAAACATCTTAACTTTTCTACATTTTCTACTTATGAGCCTAGAGTACAAGCCCGGAAGTTAGACGAATGTGCAGATGAAATAGAACAGGGGGAAATGCCATTGGGTTCTTATATAGTCATACATCAAGAGGCTAAATTAACCGATGAACAAAAAGAAGAATTGGTAACCTACTTTCGAAAACAAGCGAAAAAAACACGATTGATGAACACCATCATTGAAACTGTTACACCTTAATTCATGCCATTAGACACTTCCAAATATTATTTGTTATACGATGGTGATTGTGGCTTATGCAATCGTTGGGTGCAGTGGGTGCTAAAGCATGACGAAAAAGACCAATTTAGATTTATGGCATTGCAATCTGAGTACGGTCAGCAGTTTTTAAAAGAGCGTGGTTTACCTTTAAAGGATTTCGATTCGCTATATCTATGGAAGCCACAAGAGTTTTACCTTAAAAAATCCGATGCCATTATCAAAATAGGAAGTATTTTGGGTGGGAAATTTCAGGGATTAAGTGTGGGGAAATTTATCCCCCAATGGGTTCGTAACAAACTATATGATATGGTAGCTAAGCATCGTATGAATTTAATGTCGCCCTCTTGCTATTTACCAACGCCCGAAGAACGACAAAAGTTTTTATAGAGCTAATTTTATTTTAGTACATAATACTTTTATATGCGTTCTAAGATTTTCTAAATTTGCACCATGAAAAACTACGCTACCGAACTAAAAAAATTCTTTTCTGATCATCATACTTTTGCTGGTATTAGAATATCTTTGGCCATTTTAGTACCTTCGTTGCTTTTTACTTATTTTGGGGTGTTTAAGGATTTTTTTCTCTTTCCTTTGGGAACCAGTTTTATTGCTTTTGTAGACCAACCTGGACCTTATATTCGTAGACGTAACACTTTAATTGGTGCTGTCATTTCATTTTTTCTTGTGACGACTATTGCGAGTTTGTTAAAAGATTATACCGTATTAGTATTCTTAGAACTTATCGTAATGGGGTTGTTTTTCAATATGATAGGTGTGTATGGTCAGCGTTTAGCTGCTTTAGGTGGGTTATCTCTGGTAGTTCTCGCTATTTTTATTGATGGGCATCTTACGGGAAGCCATATTTTAAAAAGTATTTTGGTATTTACCTCAGGAACGATTTGGTATCTGGTTTTATTTTTGGTTTTAGCCAAACTACAACCTTACCAATTGGCGAAACAGATGGTAGGGAATAATTATATAGAACTGGGAAAATTCTTAGAAATAAAATCTAAATTCTATACGAAAAATGCCGATATAGATCAATTGATTTCTCAGTTGCTAACCCAGCAAGTTTTAATCAAAAACATACAAGAAGATACGCGAGATCTGATATTTAGAACTAGAAAATTTGTGAATGAATCTACCACCACAAGCCGAATCCTCGTATTGAGTTTTATCAGCAGTATAGACCTTTATGAGCAATTGATGACTTCTGAAAATGATTATCGCGCATTACATAAAAATTTTGGTCAAGATAAAATTTTAGTTAAAATCAATAAAACCCTTCACATTTTAGCCGTAGAACTCAATCATATTGGGGTGAGTACTCAAATTGGGCAACAGCCTAAGCCTAAACAAAACATCGATGCCATTATCGAAGATTGTTTTAACACTTATTTTGATTTAAGAACCAAGAAACTCTCTGCCGAGACTTTAGACCAATTTATGATTTTGCGTCAAATTATGATGCGAATTGCCGAGATTGCGGAGGAAATAAAATCGGTTTATAAGATTACATCACATGATATAAAGTTGGCTAAAAGTTTATCGTCGGGATTAGATTTGTCACAATTTTTACCTAAAGAAGCACCGCTTAATTTCAAGGTGTTTAAGACTAACTTTTCTAGACAATCTACCCATTTTAGGCACGCTGTTCGGGTAACCACTGCAATGCTAATCGGATATGCTATTTCTAAAATGACCTTTCATGGTTTGGGGCATTCGTACTGGATTTTGATTACTATTATCGCCATTATGCGTCCTGCGTATAGCATTACCAAAAGTAGAAATTTACTTCGGCTGTACGGCACTTTTGTAGGCGCAATTTTTGGAGCGTTGATTATCTATTTTGTGCATAATGCATTCGTCTTATTAGCACTGCTTTTTGTATCTATGGCGATGTGCTTTACTATGCTTCAGACGAAATACTTTTGGGCAGTTTTGTTTATGACGATTTATGTATTTCTTGCGTTCAATTTTTTAAATCCAGGCAATTTTGAAACTATTTTAAAAGATAGGATTTTTGATACGGGAATTGCCGTTGTCGTTGTATTTGCCGTGTCCTATTTTGTGTTGCCAGTTTGGGAACATACACAGAATAAAAATTTGATGAAGGTGTCCCAAGATTGCAATTTTCAATATTTTGAGGAAGTATTAAGCCTGTTACAACATCAAAATTTAGACGACCAAAAGTATCGACTGCTAAGAAAAAATGCCATTATAGCCTTAGCGAATCTTTCGGATAATTTTCAACGCATGTTGTCTGACCCTAAAACACAACAGAAAAAATTAGAAGATATCCATCAATTTGTGACGACGAGCCATTTATTAACAGCCTATATCGCCTCGTTATCACAATATGCCAAAACGAAGAAGCACTATCCCGAAATTGATTTTTCTTCTTGGGAAACTAAAATCAAAGCGGAGTTTTGCAAAACTAAAACTCTGCTCAATGGGGAAGTTTATGGTCAGGTACTTATCGAAAAAAGCGATATTCAACCAGAGGACTATGTGGCATCGCTCATCAAAAAACGAAAAGCAGAAATTGATGAGCACGAGTTTTTTAATAATCGAGATCCAAAACAAGTAACGCACTTAACGGAATTAAAAAACATTCAGGAGTTGCTAGAATTAATTTATAATGTAGCCAAAGAACAAAGAAAAATTGCTGTTCAGCTGAATAAAGACTACACTTCATAAACGGCAGTTAATACATAATCTGTATCAATTAATTGCACCGAGGCTTTATAATGTGTTATCTCTTCATTCTCAATAATATGGCAAGAAATATGGTCTAAAGAACTAAGCGAAAATTCATCAATGTGATAATGCACTCTAAACGACCAAAGCTTCTTAGAGTGGATTTTATACAAACTTTCTTTGATGCTCCAAATAATAGTTAGAAGTGCTAAATCATCATTTTTAAGCCATTTTAATTCGGTATCAGATAAAAATTTAGATTTAATTCTCAGGATTTTCGGCTGTTGTTTTTCAATATCAATTCCAATATTTTGATTTGAAATCGCTAGTGCGGCGAATGGATAAGAATGGCTGATAGAAATCTTTGCAGATAGCGGTTCTACATAAGGTGAGCCATTATCTTCGTAACATAATTGATGATTCGGTAATGCTGATTGCAACATTTTTCTAATCATCAATTTTTCATATTGTTTAGAAACTGAACGATTAGTAGCGTCCGATAAATCATCAACCCAAGACTCGGTATCTGGGTGGTGCTTCCATACCAGTAGTGCCGTGTCTTGGGTTGAAAATTCTTTATAAAGTGGCATAAGCCTTAAAACATAATCACGATTAAATAAGTAATTCCTGCTACAATAGCACTAATAGGAATGGTTAATATCCACGCCCACAATAGGCTGATGGTAATCCCCCAACGCACGGCAGATACTCTTTTGGTAAGTCCCACGCCAATAATAGATCCTGTAATGGTATGGGTAGTGGATACAGGAATACCGAAATGGTCGGTAAGGAATAGCGTTAATGCACCAGCGGTTTCCGCACTTACACCTTCTAATGGCGTTACTTTGGTAATTCTAGTTCCCATAGTTTTTACAATCTTCCATCCGCCACTCATAGTCCCCAAAGCGATGGCTACGAAAGAGGCAATAGGTACCCAAACATAGTGCTTAGCAAAGAAATTAAAACGATCAGCAGCGGGCATGGTAGCATAGATATCATCCCCACCTACCATAGACACATGATAGTAGATCACACCCGCACCGATAATCCCCATCACTTTCTGAGCATCGTTCAAACCATGACCTAAACTAAACAACGCTGACGATACCAATTGTAATTTTTTAAAGGCTTTTTCCGCTTTATGAGGGTTGGATCTTTTACAAATATTAATGATAATCAGAGTGATAATTATAGAAACTACCATCCCTATAAAGGGTGCCATAAAGATAAATAGGAAGATGGGAATTACTTTACCGTACTTTACTACATCTTGGCTAAAGAGTTGCTTAAAAGCCAATTTTATCGTTTCAAAAGTAGATAAGTCTGCTTGTGCCAAGGCGATTTGATGATAATCTGTAACTAAAGCGTGCATCAGCGCTGCACCTAAAAATCCCCCAATTAAGGTATGGGACGAAGAAGATGGAATCCCAAACCACCATGTCAATAAATTCCATGCGATAGCGGCTACAAGCCCTGCAAAAATCACTTCTAAATTGATGAAATCTTCATTAACGGTTTTTGCGATGGTATTTCCAATTTTAAATTCCCCTACAATGTAAAAGGCAATAAAAAATGCTGCAAAATTCCAAAGTGCAGCCCAAAGTACTGCTTGGAAGGGGGTCAATACCTTAGTAGAAACAATGGTAGCAATAGAATTGGCAGCATCGTGGAAGCCGTTGATATAGTCGAAAACCAGAGCTAATGCAATGATCACGATAAGAAGTATCGGAAAACTCATACTTTAATATTTTGTTGAATTAAGCGTATTTAATGATGATATTATTTAAAATATCTGCTACATCTTCTGCCTTGTCGGTCACTTCTTCTAAGTAGTCCAATACTTTACTTACTTTAATGACATTAATGGCATCTGTAGTTTCAAAAAGTTTTGTCATAGCATTGCTATGCACATCATCGGCGATATTTTCTATACTATTAATCTTAATAGAGGCTTCTTTTACTGCGGCAGGATTTTTAAACTCTTTTAAATTTTCAATCGCTACTTGAATTTGCAAACATGCTTTATGAATTAATAATGCTAATTCTTCAAACGCTTGGTTTTCTGGGCTTTTATAAAGTAGAATATATTTTGAAGATGCGTAGATATAGTCTGCAATATCATCTAAACCACTGGCAAGATGATGGATGTCTTCTCTATCGAAAGGGGTAATGAAGTTTTTACCTAACTCCACATAAATTTGGTGAGTCATATCATCATTTTGATGCTCGAAGTCACTAATTTTCTTTAGAAATTCATCGTCATTAGCATCAAAATTTTTAATTCCTTCGTGAAAAGTTTTGGACATATCCACTAAAGTATTTGCCATTTTTTCAAAAAGCGCAAAAAACACCTTGTCTTTTGGCTGGAATGCTTTAAAAATATTTCCTATTCCCATGTTTTAAATTGTTATTATAATTTTCGTAGAGCAAATATCATCATAAAAAAGTAGTCGGCGAAATTCTAATATTAATTTTTGTTAACATTTGAGAA
The DNA here is from genome assembly GCF_000374405.1 of Riemerella columbina DSM 16469. Taxonomy (GTDB): domain Bacteria; phylum Bacteroidota; class Bacteroidia; order Flavobacteriales; family Weeksellaceae; genus Riemerella; species Riemerella columbina. The sequence goes on along the minus strand of NZ_KB894251.1, from coordinate 108,530 downwards.
AAATCAGTTTTTTAGTTTTAGGACAATAAAGATTTTGCTATCGGTTAATAAGAATAAATTCTTTGATTAATTAAGGAATTTGAGCAGAATTAAACCACCATTTTCCCAATCCATCAAAAAGTTTTATCTTTACTCAATCAAAATTTAAACTAATGCAAGAGACACAAAATTACATTAAAGAACACAAACAAAAATTTCTAGACGAGTTAATAGAATTACTGAAAATAGCTTCTATAAGTGCCGATCCAGCTTATAATCAAGATGTTTTAGACTGTGCCGATGCCGTAGCGGAACACCTTAAAAATGCAGGGGCAGAGGATGTAAAAGTTTGCGAAACGAAAGGCTATCCAATTGTTTTTGGTCAGAAAATGATCAATCCTTCATTACCTACGGTTTTGGTTTATGGTCACTACGATGTGCAACCGCCAGACCCATTGGAATTATGGGAAAGTGGACCGTTTGAGCCTGTGGTAAAGGAAACGCCACTCCATCCAGAAGGTGCCATTTTTGCGAGAGGCGCTGCTGATGATAAAGGTCAGTTTTTTATGCACTTAAAAGCATTTGAAGCGATGATGAGAACCAATAGTCTACCTTGTAATGTGAAATTCATCATTGAAGGGGAAGAAGAAGTAGGCTCATCAAGTCTTGCCGATTTCTTAAAGGAAAATAAAGAAAAATTATCTTGTGATGTGATTTTAATCTCGGATACAGGATTGTATTCTATGGAGCAACCTACTGTAACCACGGGGCTTAGAGGGCTTAGTTATGTAGAAGTAGAAGTGGAAGGACCTAATCGAGATTTACACTCTGGTTTGTATGGTGGTGCTGTGCCAAACCCTATTAATGTGTTATCAAAAATGATAGGCAGTTTAATTGACGATGAAGGTAAAATTACAGTAGAAGGTTTTTACGATAATGTAGAAGTGGTATCGCCAGAAGAGCGTGCCGAAATGAATAAATTAAAAGATGATGTAGAATCCTTTAAAAAAGCAATTGGGCTAAAAGGCGTACAAGGTGAGGAAGGCTATACAACTTTGGAGCGTGCCTCTATTCGTCCAACTTTAGATGTTAATGGGATGTGGGGTGGCTACACTGGCGAAGGTGCAAAAACTGTAATTCCTTCCAAAGCCTTTGCAAAAATCTCTATGCGTTTAGTACCCAACCAAACGCCGGAAGAAATTACCGAAAAGTTTTCTAAACACTTTATGAATATTGCCCCAGATAGTGTAAAAGTTACTGTAACGCCACACCACGGAGGAATGCCTTATGTCCTAAAAAGTGATACCGAAGAATTTAAGGCGGCTAAAAAAGCGATGGAAAAAACTTTTGGTAAAGAAGTCTTACCATTTAGAAGTGGTGGAAGTATCCCTATCACGGCTTTATTTGAAGAAGTGCTTAACGCTAAATGCGTACTGATGGGCTTTGGTCTAGACACCGATGCCATCCACTCGCCAAATGAACACTATGGACTATTTAATTTCTACAAAGGTATTGAAAGTATTCCGTACTTTTTCCAATATTACACAGAGATGAAAAGTCAGTAAAATGATTGACTTTACTATAAAGTTAAAAAAGTCCAAACGATTAGTTGTTTGGACTTTTTTTGTATAATGTTATCCCGTTCTGAAAATAGTTGTAGGATTTTTTAGTAAGGATATTTTCCACTTACTTTTTATCCGATAATCGGCTCCAGTTATGTAACACAAAAACCAATAAAATACCTAAAATTCCAGCAGCAATAGAAAAGATGAACTTGGTATTTTCATTATCCATAAATCCTAAATTCCAATCTATGGCATAAAGATTAATCCCGATAAAAATAATGAATATAATTAGAAAGATTTTATAAAAAAGTTTCATAATGATGAATTAAATATTAATATAATTAGAAATTAATTGAGCAAAATTAGCCGTAAATAGCTTGATAGAAATAGCTAATAATATGATACCAAATACCTTTTGGAAAATCATTAAAGTAGCATCTCCTAATTTTTTCTCTAGCCAATTGGCAGATTTTAATACGATATAAATCACCACAATATTAAGCACAATCCCGATAATGATATTAATGGGGCTATATTCTGCACGAAGTGATAGGGTAGTGGTAAGAGTCCCAGCACCAGCAACTAATGGAAAAGCAATAGGCACAATAGACGCGGCATTAACTTCCCCAGCTTTATGAATTTCTATCCCTAAAATCATCTCTAAGGCAATCACGAAAATAACCAAAGCCCCTGCAATGGCAAATGAATTGACATCAACACCAATAAATTGTAGAATTTTGTCCCCAATAAACAAAAAAGAAATCATTAATACGCCAGACACAATCGCCGCTTTTTCTGACTCGATATGCCCAAAGCGTTTTCTTAACGATACAATAATTGGGATAGACCCTACTATATCAATTACCGCAAATAAGACCATAAAACTGGTCATTGATTCTTTGATTGAAAAATCCCCGATAAAATCCATTATTTAAATTTTTTGCAAAAGTAAGAATAAATATTGGTTATCCCACAATGCGATGATGCCAATTAATGATTTCATAATACAATTGGTTCAGTTGCTCCCAATCCTTAATAGGGGTATATTTTTCTACTTCTATTTTAGAAACTAAAAGACGATATTCTTCCGCTACTCTATGACCATATTTTGCTTCTATCGTATGGTTGAGTTTAGTATAACTCGTATCTAGATAAGCCATGGTTTTCTCTTGTAAATCTTGAAACGCCTTGAAGAATAAAGTGTCATTTTTTTCTTCTAAAGCACTTTTTAGTTGAGAGTAGTTGTGTTCAAAATCAAAATTTAATTCTGGCTTAGTTTCGGTATATTCTGATTTTAAATGAATTATAGATTTTTTGATTTTCCTTCTGTTTTTTATGAAAAAGTAAAAAAGACTAGCAATAATTAATAATCCAATAAGATTTAGTCCATAGAATAACCAACGATTTTTAGATTCAGATTGCTTTTTATCAATATGAGGTAATTTTACCAAATCCAACATTTTGTTGGTGTTGTCTATCATTTTTTCAATCTGTTGGTCATTAATAGTCTCACTAGCGGCTGTTTTAGTTTTAAAATGTTGTATTTCAGGACTTATGGTTTCGTATTGTTCATGTTTAAGGTTGAAAAAAGAGAAAGGTTCTACCGCAATAGATAAATCCCCTGAATCTTTTGGAATGATGATATATTCTGCTTGAACACTGCCTTTTAGTCCTTGAGTAGAAGGCTTTATAGATTTAGATATTTTAGGTTGGAATGTTTGGAATTTGGAGTTATTAATAATTTTTGGTAATTGAATTTTATCAAAATTTCCAATTCCTGAAAGTTTTATCGTTACTTTTGTGGGCTGATCTAATTCTAATTCTTTATCATCAGGATAGTTGATATCTAATTTAAAATCGCCCACCGCATTTTTAAAATTTTGAGGGGCATTTTTAGGAAGCGTTTTGATTTTTAAATCTACTTTTTGGGTGTTGACCTTTTCCGTTTTTCCTGCATTAGAAACTTTAGCAGATATTTCTGGAATTTCCACAGTGCCCCCTTGGGTAGAATAAAGTAAATAGACGCCTAATACTTTGGATAGCGATAAATTACCCGACCCTTGCTCTATATCGTTTGTTTTCTGCGATATAGGGTAGAATGTAAGTCCGTTGGTCTTTGGAATTTTGATATCAGATAGTTTCTGGAAATTGTCTATATTTTTCGTAAAGGCTCTCAATACCACAATGGTTGGTTGGTTTTGATAAACTCTTTTGGATTTAGATTGTAGTTTTAGTTGTATTTCGTCATTGGCTTTGGCTACGGTAGCAGGCTCGGATTTGCCTTCTACTAAAATATCAAAAGGTTCGGTTTTATAGATTTTTCCATTGATGGTCACCAAGGCACTTCCCATTTTTATCTTTCCTGCTTTTTTAGGCAATAATAGCACTTGGTATACCACTTGGGCAACGGCGATATTTTTGGCTGGGTCTACAAAGGTGTTTCGTGTAGAGCCATCGTCTATCACATCAAATTTTGAAAAATCGGGTAACTGTAATAGCGATTCTTGAACATATTCCGCACCATTGATTTGTAGAAATACGGTAAACCTTACGGCTTCGTTTGCTTTGAGTTCCTTTAAATCAGTATCGGCATGGAAAGTCACCTGCCCGTAGATACTTGCAGACCAAATCCAAAATAATATGTGACACCAGCGTTTAAACATTACCAATCTTTGTCATTACTTCTAGGGTCTAGTTGTGCCTTACGATTTAAAATTCGTCTGGCAGTTTCTCGCTCTTTACCCTCTAACCTGCGCATAATGCGTTCTTCTTCCTCTTTAGAGAAACCATTGCCTTTACCATCCTCCTTAGGTTTTGGGTTGTTGCCATTGCCCTTACCATCTTGCTCTTTCTGCTCACCTTGGTTTTGCTGACTTTGGTTCTGTGGGTCTTGCGATGGATTCTGACTGTTTTCGTCTTTCGATTGTTTATTATTTTGTTGGTTTTGTTTTTCGTTTTTAGATTCTTGCTGAGCCTTTTGCTGTTGTTCTTTTTCTTTTTGTTTTAGCTTAGCAATATTATAATTTTTGCGAATAGTTTCGTTGTAAGGGTCTTGTTTTAAGGCTTTTTTATAATGTTCTGCGGCTTTATCAAAATTGTTTTCTTGCATTTCATTATTCCCCAGATTATACTGTGCTGCCATGCGGTCTTCTTTATTTTTGGCTAGGGCTAAGGCTTTTTCGTATTCGGCTTTGGCTTCGGTGTACATTTTTCTTTTGTGGAAGGCATTGCCTAGGTTATAATGTCCATCAAAGTTATCTTTTTTCTTTAAGGCTTCGGAAAAATAAGAGGTTGCTTTGTCAAAGCTTTTACTTTTAAAAGATTGCTCACCTTTATACAATAGTATATTGCTGTTGTCCTGTGCTGATACTAAAAGACAACCGATTAAAAAATAAAGACTAATAAAAAGAGTTTTAATCATTTACGATTGCAAAAATACGCATTTTAAATGTTAAAATCTCGCTTAGGATTTGTTAAAAAAATGATAAAAAATAAAGCTAAGGTAACGGCTAAAAAATATTGATAGTAATGGATAGCCGTTTGAGATTTAACCGTAGTTTCAGAGATGTTAGTGGATTGTTTTAATGCCTTTAGAATATCCTCGATGGCTTGGTCTGGGTCGTTACCATCAATATAAGTGCCGCCTGTTTCTTTAGCAATAGTATTTAAGGCTTGGGTGGCGCGTTTAGAAATAACGGTTTCCCCCATCAAATCAGTTTTATATCCCATTAATTGACCATAAAAGTACTCTGGAATTGGGGCGCCTTCTTCGGTGCCTATTCCTACAGTAATGATTTGAATCCCTTCTTTATTGGCGATTTTGATGGCATCATTTTCGTTTCCTTCATTGTCTTCGCCATCGCTGATGAGGACAATTTTTCCAGTTCCTTTGGTGATATTTTTGAATTTGGATGCCGTAACTTCTACGCCTTTTTTAAAATCAGTGCCTTGGTGAGAAACCATTGAGGTTTCAATTCCTGAAATAAAACTTTCTGCCGCAGAATAGTCTGTGGTTAGTGGCATAACCGAAGTGGCATCGCCAGCAAAGACCACTAAACCCACACGGTCGTTCATACGCTGTTGTAAAGTATTAATGACAATATTTTTGGCTAAGGTTAGTCGGTCTGGGTTTACATCTTGGGCGTTCATAGAGTTGGATACATCCATTAGGAAAATCACATTGCTCATTTTTTGTTGCACTTTTATTTCTTCTTTCCCACCTAAAAGGTCGATCATCGAAAAGATTAAAAATAAAAAACCAATAAGATACAGAAACGGGAATACCTTAGTAAAGCCCGTAGGTTTTTGAAACAACACCGACTGAAACCGACTATCTGCAAAGGTGGTTCTAGCTTGGTTCTTCCACTTAAGGTAATGCCATAGCCAGTAGCCTATCGGGATGATAAGCAATAGCAACAAAATGTACCAGTAGTTTCCTATATAAAAATTCATATGTTCGTTATCCTTCTGTATTGTAATTAGTTGAAGACTTTAAATAAAAACCAACGCATCATAGCATCTAAGATTAATGCCACGAGTGCTATCCAAAGAAATACTCTAAAATATTCATCATAATTGTAAATTTTTGAGGCTTTGATGTTGGACTTCTCGAGTTGGTCTATTTCGCTGTAAACTTCTTTTAAACTTTGGTTAGAGGTGGCTCTAAAGTATTTTCCATCCGTTATTCTTGCAATATCGCGCAGCATATATTCATCTATTTTTACGGGTTCTTCGGTAAAGACTAAATTACCAAAAATATCCTGCTGGGTGGGCATTAGGGCTAAGCCATTGCTCCCAATCCCGATGGTGTAGACTTTTATATCGTTATTTTTTGCTAATTGAGCTGCCACTTGAGGCTGCATGGCGTTTTCAATGGTATTGACTCCATCCGTCATCAATATAATGATTTTACTTTTGGCTTTAGAATTTTTCAGATGCTTTACAGCGACGGCTAAACCTTCACCGATATTAGTTCCGCCTTCTAAATCCATCGGGTTGAAGGACATTAATTCTTCCACGGCTACTTTGTGGTCGGTAGTTAAAGGCACTTTCATAAAGGCTTCCCCCGAATATTCTACCAATCCAATTCTATCATTTACCCTTTGTTCTATAAAGTTTTTAGCAATATCTTTAAGCGAAGTCAGTCTATCGGGTTCTAAGTCTTTAGCCAACATACTTAGCGAAACATCTATGGAAAGTACAATATCCATTCCTTTGCTTTCGTCTCTATCCTGAGAAATATTGTAGGTACGCGGTCTAGCCATTGCCAATATCAAGGCAGAAAGGATGATGTATTTGGTTAGTTTTAAAAAGGTAAGAACCGCACTCATTCCACGCGACTGCTGCATATGTTTGGTGCTAGGGACTAAAATACCTTTACTGTTCTTCTGGCTGATGTCCCTAAAGATTAAAGGAATCAACAAAAGAAATAATAACAAAAACCACGGGCTATGAAATTCAAAATTATACATCTTTCCTTAGGTTTTCAAATTCTATATCTTGATAAGAGCGTTTTACAAACTCATAAATGCGTTGGTAATCGCTTTCCATCAATTCGGTGTCGGGAATGGTTTTAGCAAATTTCACCAAATCGCCTCTTAGAAATACTTCTTCTACCACTTTTTCATTCTCGCTAGATATTTTATCTTCGTTTTTCATTAAGGCAATTAAATCATCGGTTAGAAGCACTTCTGCGGGAACATGGTATTGTTCCTGAAGGAAGGTTCTGGTGGTATCAATCAATTCCACATAGAATAGGCGATATTGTCCGTTTTGGATGTATTTTTTCTTTTTAATTTGCTCTAATGCTTTTAGTGTTTTATTTGTTGGCGATTTGGCTTCTGCTGATTTTTTTCTACCATATTTTATAAATACAATAATTAAAAACACCAATGCCATTAGTATCAAAGCTCCTAAAATATAGAGCTTATACAAATCCCAATAGTCTTTCCAGCCTAGTTCTGGGACTTTGTTATTCATAATATCTGCAATCTGGTCGTCTTTTTGTGCTGTGTTTACCACTTCTATGGTATACGGAATAGTGGTTTGGGTAACGCCATCTATGCTAAATTCTAAAGGTGGAATTTTAAAATCGCCTTCTTCAAAAATAGCAAATTCAATAATCCGAGTATATTGATCTTGCGTTTTTTTAATATCATCTTTTATTTCCTCAAAATGGAAGGGTAGGAGCTCGTTTTTAGGAGCAGATAAGACATCTTTACCTTGCAAATTATTGATGTTGATTTTAATCACGGCAGGTTCGCCTAGAGCCACTTTAGTTTTATTGAGGCTAGAGGATAAGGTTTGAGCTAGAGAAAAACTGCTCAGCCAAAGACATAATAAAAGGTATAGTTTTAATTTCATTAATTCAATTGAAAATTATCTTTTTTGAAAATATTGATACAGCGCCGAAGCATAGTCGTCACCGGTTTTAAGTTGGATAAAACTAGCGGCACTTTTTTCGAAGAGTTCTTGCATAGCTTTGCGGTGTTGCTTTTCTTCTTCGGCGTATTGGTATCGAATGCGTACATTAGCCGTATTAACCCAAATTGGTTGTCCTGTTTCGGCATCTTGAAAAAAGGCATAACCAATATTAGGAATTTCTAAGTCCTTATCATCGGCAATGCTGATGCCTAATAGTTGATGTTTTCTTGCAGCAATTTTAAGGGTTCTATCGCGAAGGTCATCTTTAAAATCAGAAAGTAAAAATAGAAACGATTTCTTTTTAAACACATTCATCACATATTCCAAAGCCGTATCCAAATCCGTTTCTGCGGCTACATAGTCCGTCGCTAAGATTTGACTGAGCAATGCCAAAATATGCTTTCGCCCTTTTTGTGGTGGTACTACTTTATAGACTTTATCTGCGAAAAGCACTAAGCCGACTTTATCATTATTCCCCGCTGCGGAAAATCCTAAACTGGCACAAATTTCTGCCACATATTCTTTTTTTAATGCGATTTTGGAACCGTAATCCATAGAGGCAGAAATGTCTACCATCAGGATAATGGTCAGTTCTCTTTCTTCCTCCATTACTTTTACAAAAGGTTCGCGAAAGCGGGCGGTTTTATTCCAATCGATGCGGCGGATATCATCACCCAACTGGTATTGTCTGACTTCCGAAAATGCCATACCTTGCCCCTTAAATGCACTATGGTATTGCCCCATAAGCGCCGCTTCCGTCTTTTTCTTGGTACGGATTTCTATTTGTTTTACTTTTTTGATGATGTCTTTTACTTCCATTATCCTTTCAGGGCAGATTTTAATGAATTAAGGCGCTTGTACACGGGCTAATATGCGGTCTACCAAATCATCTGTGGTGATGTCTTCTGCCTCTGCCTCAAAACTTAGTCCAATACGATGCCTTAGCACATCTTTAGCAATTTCTTTTACATCTTCAGGGATTACAAATGCTCTACTTTTAATGAATGCCAAGGTACGGGAGGCAATCGCCATACTAATAGAAGCTCTAGGCGATGCCCCAAAACTGATGTAATTTTTGAGTTCCGAAAGTCCATATTTTTCAGGATAGCGGGTCGCAAACACCATATCCAAGATATATTTTTCAATTTTTTCGTCTAAGTAGACTTTATGGACGAGTTCCCTTCCTTCGGAAATTTGCTCTAGCGTTACAATAGGGTTTATCTTTGGCATTTCCGATGCCGATGCCATACGCATAACGGTTCTTTCGTCTTCAAATTCTGGATAGTCTATTTTGCATTTAAGCATAAAACGGTCGGTCTGGGCTTCGGGTAGAAGATAAGTTCCCTCTTGGTCGATAGGGTTTTGCGTTGCCATTACAAGGAATGGTTTAGGCATTTTTAAAGTTTCATCACCAATGGTTACTTGCTTCTCTTGCATGACTTCTAAGAGTGCCGATTGCACTTTGGCAGGTGCACGGTTGATTTCGTCGGCTAAAACGAAATTGGCAAACACAGGTCCTTTTTTGATGCTAAAATCGTTGTCTTTTACATTATAAATCATGGTACCTACCACATCGGCTGGGAGCAAATCTGGGGTAAACTGTATTCTGGAAAATTGCCCATGTAAGGCTTCCGAAAGGGTTTTAATGGCTAAAGTTTTTGCTAACCCTGGGACGCCTTCCAGTAGAATGTGTCCGTTGCCCAGTAGCCCAATCAACAGACGGTCTACCATATAAGATTGCCCAATCACCACTTTATTGATTTCGTCTTTAAGGAGTTTAAAGTAATAATTTTGTGCTTGTATTTTTTCGCTTAGAATTTTTATTTCTTCTGCTTGATGTAATTCTGCCATAGGGTAAAAATATGGGGTAAAATTGCAATAAAACTGTACCATTTCCAAAATAAAATTCGCTAAAATTATGTTAAAGTTTGTTAAATGCAGGTTTTACATTTTTTTACATTCCGTTATACTCTCAAAATTCTATTTGGCTAGTATTAAAATAATTTATATTTTTGCCTCAATGTACACGATAGAAAACAAGACCAGATTGATATCAAGAGGAACAGCACTTCCTCAGCAATCGGTTTATTTATATTAACGAAGTCTTTTAGGCTTCGTTTTTTTTTATCTAAAAATGAAAGATATGCTAACAATTTCTGACCTTTCGAGTAAACAAATTCAAACGCTAATCCATGAAGCGGAGGCATTTGCTAATGGACAAACGGCTAAATGCAAAAAAGACATTTTTGTGTCTAATCTTTTCTTTGAAAATAGCACGAGAACCAAAACCAGTTTTGATGTTGCAGAGCGAAAACTAGGCTTTCAAGTGGTGCCTTTTGATGCTTCTACAAGTTCGGTAAACAAAGGCGAATCGCTTTACGATACGGTAAAAACTTTGGAAAGCATTGGGGTAGATTTAGTGGTGATAAGGCACTCCAAAGATGCGTTCTATAAAGAGTTAAAGTCTATCAATATCCCTATCATTAATGGTGGCGATGGCAAGGGCAATCACCCATCGCAGTGTTTACTGGATTTGCTGACGATTTATCAAGAGTTTGGGAAATTCAAAGGCTTAAAGGTGGGAATTGTAGGAGATGTAAAGCACAGCAGAGTGGCTAATTCTAATGCAGAAGCACTTAGAAAATTAGGGGCTAAAGTCTATTTCTCAGGTCCCGAAGATTGGTTTGATGAAGCAGAATTTATCAATGGTACTTATCTTTCAATTGAGAGTTTAATAAAAGAAGTAGATGTCCTAATGCTATTACGAATTCAGCACGAACGCCACGGCGAAAAAATGAAAATTTCTCTAGATAAATACCATAAAAACTATGGGCTTACCAAAGCAAGAGAACAAAAAATGAAACCTAATGCCATCATTATGCACCCAGCACCCATCAATAGAGGCGTAGAAATAGATACCGATTTGGTAGAATGCCAACGCTCACGCATTTTTAAGCAAATGCAAAATGGCGTCTTTGCCAGAATGGCAATACTAAAATATGCTTTGGAACAAAAAGGAGTTTCTTTTGAAGAAATAAAAGAATAATTGCGAAATTTAGTTCATTCTTACATAAAAATTTAATAAAATCTGATAAAAATTCAAATGAAAAAAAAGTTAATATTAGAGTCGGGGGAAGTCTTTTATGGCGTTGGTTTTGGGTGTGATGAAGATACAACGGGCGAAGTGGTTTTCAATACTGGGATGACGGGTTACCAAGAACTACTGACAGACCCTTCCTACTGCGATCAAATCGTGTGTATGACCTATCCACTAATTGGAAATTATGGCATCAACCGAGATGATTACGAGTGTATAGAGCCCTCTATTAAAGGACTTATTGTAAAGGAGATTTGTGATTTACCTTCCAATTTCCGCTCGCAGATGTCGCTAGATGAGTTTTTTACGAAAAAAGGCTTATCAGGAATTTCTGGCGTTGATACCCGAAGACTCACCAGAATTCTTAGAACCAAAGGCGTAACGAAAGGTAAAATCGTGAATGCCGATGCCCACGATAGCGAAGTTATAGAAGCACTAAAAACTCAGCCACTAAGCACCAATCAAATAGAAAAAGTGTCTACTAAAACGCCATTTGCAGCACCTGATAGAGGTTTTAAAGTGGTGTTAATGGACTTTGGTGCCAAACTGGGCATTATCCGAGAACTCTCACAAAGAAACTGCGATATTACAGTGGTTTCTCACGATACCACTGCCGAAGAAATTCTTATGATGGCACCCGATGGCATTATGCTGTCCAACGGTCCTGGCGACCCACAAGACATTCCCCATGCCCACGAAACGGTAAGGAAACTATTGGGCAAAGTCCCTATTTTTGGGATTTGTATGGGGCACCAAGTCATCGGTTTGGCGTGTGGCGCTAAGACTTTTAAGCTTAAATTTGGGCATCGTGGAGGAAACCACCCTGTGCTAGACCTCCGCACGCAGAAAGTGGCTATTACTTCTCAAAATCACGGCTATGCGATAGACCAAGAGAGTCTAAAAAATACAGAGTTGGAAGAAACGCACATCGCACTTAACGATAGAACCAACGAGGGGGTAAGACATAAGAAATATCCTTGTTTTTCGGTACAATACCACCCCGAAGCCAGTCCTGGTCCAGAAGATGCCAACTATTTGTTTGATGAATTTGTGGAGATGATGAATGAGTTTAATAAAGTGTAACAATGTATCAATGTAACAATGTATCTATGTATTGATGAATCAATGTAAGTAGCTACCAATAATAGATTTTAAAAACCATTATATGATTAATTTTGAGCATAATCCATTATTAACTTTGTGTACAAATTTTTCATTGTCATTAATTGAGTTTTGTGAATTATTAGAAAAACATAAAAAAAATATCGTGGCTAATCAATTACTGCGTTCTGGTACGAGCATTGGTGCTAATGTCTTTGAAGCACAAAATCCTGCAAGTAGAAAAGATTTTATTAATAAAATAAAAATTGCAGCTAAAGAATTAGAAGAAACAAAATACTGGCTATATTTATGTAAACATTCGAAAACTTATCCGTTTGATGAAAAATTAGAAATACAAATTATTTCTATCAGTAAAATAATTTATAAAATTTTGAGTACAAGTATAAAAAACACTAAAGAGCAATGAAATCAATAATTTATTTATGAATCATACTAATTTGATACATTATTACATCAGATACATTATTACACTAAATACATTGCTAAATTAAAAACGAAAAAATGAAAAGAACAGATATAAAAACTATTTTGGTGATAGGCTCAGGACCTATCATTATTGGGCAGGCAGCGGAGTTTGATTATTCGGGGACGCAGGCATGTCTATCGCTGAAAGAGGAAGGATACAGGGTAATTCTCATTAACTCTAACCCTGCTACTATAATGACAGATAAGGAAATTGCAGATAAAGTTTATATAGAACCCATTTCACTAGATTTTGTGAGCCAAATCATTAGGAAAGAAAGACCTGATGCGCTTCTGCCGACCCTTGGAGGACAAACTGGGCTTAATATAGCTGTAGAGCTTCAAAAATCAGGGATTTTGGAGGAGTGCAAGGTAGAAGTATTGGGGACGAAACTCTCTGCCATCAACCAAGCGGAAGACAGAGATTTATTCCGTGCTTTAATGAAAGATTTGGGAGAGCCTGTACCGGAGTCCGATATCGTCAATACCGTAGAAGGGGCTTTAGAATTTGCCGAAAGGATTGGTTATCCAGTGATTGTTCGTCCTGCTTTTACCATGGGAGGAACAGGAGGCGGTATCGCTGCCAATGAAACCGAACTAAAAGAAATTGCTGAGCTGGGGCTTAAATATTCCCCTGTTAAACAATGTCTTATTGAAAAATCTATTGCGGGCTACAAAGAGATAGAGTATGAGGTGATGAGAGATGCCAATGACAACGCCATTGTGGTCTGCAATATGGAAAATATAGACCCTGTGGGCGTGCATACGGGGGATTCCATCGTTGTAGCACCGTCTCAGACGCTATCCGACAGAGAATACCAATTACTAAGGAACGCTTCCCTGAAAATCATCAGAGCATTGGGCATCGAAGGTGGCTGTAATGTTCAACTGGCGTTAGACCCTCATTCTTTCAATTATTATGTCATAGAAGTTAATCCGAGGGTATCGCGTTCTTCAGCTTTGGCAAGTAAGGCAACGGGGTATCCTATCGCAAAAATTGCGGCAAAAATCGCAGTAGGTCTCACCTTAGACGAAATTATGAATCCCGTAACGGGTAAAACTTATGCGTGTTTTGAACCTGCGTTGGACTATGTAGTTACTAAAATTCCGCGTTTCCCTTTTGATAAATTTGAAACCGCCGACCGCCGTCTCTCAACCCAAATGAAAGCCACAGGCGAAGTGATGGCCATTGGCAGAAATTTTGAGGAATCATTGCAGAAAGCCATTCGTTCCTTAGAAACGGGTATTCGCCATTTGGGATTAAAAAAGAAACAAGCCGAAGCTCTTACCGAGGAAGATATAGAAAGACGCATCAAGGTTTGTGATGATGAGCGACTGTTTATTATCGGCGAGGCATTGCGTAGAGGTTTTGATTGGCAGAAAATCATGGAATGGAGTAAAATAGATAAATTCTTCATTTGGAAACTTAAAAAAATAGTCGATTTTGAAACCACCATCACCGAGAACAAGATGGATTTAGAAGTTTTAAAAGAGGCGAAGCGTTTAGGCTTTTCCGATATTAATATCGCTTACCATTGGGGCATCACACAGCGTGAAGTCTTTAATCTAAGGAAAGAGAATAACATCATGCCCGTATACAAAATGGTGGATACTTGTGCTGCGGAATTTGAAAGCGAAACGCCTTACTTCTATGGAACTTATGAGGAAGAAAATGAAAGCATAGTTTCCGACAAAGAAAAAGTTATTGTGCTTGGCTCTGGACCTATCAGAATTGGACAAGGTGTGGAGTTTGATTATGCTACGGTGCATTCCGTTTGGGCAATTAAAGAAATGGGCTACGAGGCGATTATCATTAATAACAACCCAGAAACCGTATCTACGGACTTCTCTATTTCGGATAAGCTCTACTTCGAACCTCTTACGGAGGAAGATGTGATGAATATCATAGAGCTGGAAAAACCTAAGGGGGTAGTAGTGCAGTTCGGCGGACAGACTGCTATTAACCTCGCCGATAAACTCGCAGCACACAATGTCAAAATATTAGGAACGTCTTTGGAAGATTTAGACCGTGCCGAAAACCGCGATAAATTTGAAAAAGCTTTGCAAAGCCTCAATATCCCGCAGCCCGAGGGTAAAACATCTACCTCCAAAGAAGAAGCCGTAAAAATTGCCGATGAAATTGGCTATCCCGTACTGGTACGCCCGAGTTATGTATTGGGAGGTAGAGCGATGGAAATCGTATATAATGAAAAAGAATTGGCTCATTATATGGAAAATGCCGTAGAAGCCAGTCCGGAGCATCCTGTTTTAATTGACAAATATATGGTGGGGAAAGAGGTAGAAGTAGATGCTATTTCCGATGGTGAAACAGTGGTAATTCCGGGTATTATGGAGCATATAGAGCGCGCAGGGGTTCACTCTGGCGACTCTATTGCGGTATACCCACCACAAAATATCAATGAAAAGTGTCTTCGCGATTTGGTAGACTATACTGAACGCTTAGCGAAAGGCTTAAATGTAAAAGGCTTGATGAATATTCAGTATGTACTGTTCGAAAACCAAGTTTATGTTATTGAGGTTAATCCGCGTTCCTCTAGAACGGTGCCGTTTCTCTCAAAGATTACCGATGTACCTATGGCAAACCTCGCTACGAAAGTCATTTTGGGACAAAAACTAAAAGATTTAGGCTATGATAATGGATTAGTGCCAGAAAAAGAAGGCGTATTTGTAAAAGTACCCGTATTCTCATTTTCTAAACTGACGAAAGTGGATATTTCTTTAGGTCCTGAAATGAAATCTACTGGCGAAGTGATGGGTAAAGATATTACGCTAGAAAAAGCACTTTACAAAGGATTAATTGCAGCGGGAAGAAAAGTGCCAACACATGGCTCAATATTATTTACGGTGGCGGACAAGCATAAAGAAGAAGCCGCTGTATTTGCCAAGCGTTTCCACCAAGTAGGTTTTAGAATTTGGGCAACGGAGGGAACGGCTAAGTATTTTGAAACGCATGGTGTTCCTTGCAAAGTAGGGTACAAAATTGGTGAGGAAGATGTTAACCTAATTGATTTGATACAAAAAGGGAAAGTGCAATATGTGGTCAATACGATGACGAAAGGAAAACAATCTGAACGCGATGGCTTCCAGATTCGTAGAATGTCGGTAGAAAACGGGGTGCCGTGTTTAACTTCTATGGATACGGTGGAAGCGATTTTAAAGGTGATTGAAAGTATGAGCTTCAAAATGCAATCCATGTAGAATTTAATAATTGATAATGAAAAATAGAAAATATATAATAAATATAACTGTTTAATTATCAATAAATAAGAATTAATTTATTATTTAAAACCTTTTATTTTTCGTAGGAAAACCATTTTATAAATTGTAATAATTAATTGTGAATTTATAAAATTAAAATTAAAAATCTTAAAAAAAATTTGTATATGTAAAAAAAAGTTTTAAATTTGCTATCAATAAAACTTAACTTTTAATTTATAATATTATGAACAAGTCTGAATTAATCGACAAAATGGCTCAAGATGCCGAAATTTCAAAAGTGGCAGCTAAAAAAGCATTAGAATCTTTTATGGAGTGTGTTACAGAAACACTTAAAAAGAAAGATGGTAAAGTATCTTTAGTAGGTTTCGGAACTTTCTCTGTAACTGAAAGAGCTGCAAGACAGGGAATCAACCCAGCAACTAAAAAAGCAATCAAAATTCCTGCTAAAAAAGTAGCGAAATTTAAAGCTGGTTCTGAATTGGCTAACGCTGTTGCAGGTGCTAAAAAGAAGTAATTCTTAATAGCGTTTAAAGATAGAAGGGTTTACCCTTAGATTATTATAAAACCTCAGCCTTTGGGTTGAGGTTTTTTATGTATTAGCGGTGATTAACTCTACTAAAGTTTTTGTTAAATACTTTCTAGAAAACTGCTGGATATAGTCCGAATTGTTTTCATGTGGCAAACCTGATTTCCAACGGTGGTAGCCCTCTAAAATATATTGTTTTACAACCTCTTTATTTTGGTAATCAAAATGTTGTCCTGCTTTGGTTTGCTTTAAAATTAACTCAACATCGGCATTTTGAGGTCCGAAGGATATAATCGGTTGGTTGGTTGATAGATATTCAAATAATTTACCGGGGATAATGCCTTTAGATTGTGGAGTCGGAAAGTTTGTAATCAGCAACATATCAGACTTTAGCATTTCTTGGTAGGCGCTTTGATGAGGCATATAGCCAAGACATTCAATATGGTGAGCCAGTGGCGTCGCCTTCCATTCGGTTTGGATGGTATCGTCCACTTTACCTACCCATTTTAGTTTAAAGTCTTTTCTAAAATCAGGGTTTTCACAGAGAATCTCATTTAAGGCTTCCCATAGTACTTTAGGATTTCTTAATTGCTCTAATACGCCCACATAACTCATCAAAAAATGCGAATTTTTGGAATAGATATGAGCCTTTGGTCTTTCATCAAAGCCATTGGTAATACAAAAAGCATTAGCGCCTTTAGCCTTAAACTTCTCAGCATCGGTATAACTGGTGGCTAGTGTAATATCGGCATTTTTAAATACTTGCTGCTCTAGCCTATGGTGTTTTCTATCAGAAAAACGGGTAAGTTTTAGGTATTTGTAGTAAGAAATTTCTGTCCAAGGGTCTCTAAAATCGGCAATCCATTTTAAATGGGGCATGGCTTCTTTCAGTTTCAGTCCTATCAGATGCATAGAATGCGGTGGTCCCGTAGTGACTAGAGTGTCTATTTTATGGTGTTCTAGATAGCGTTTTAAATATTTAACCGATGGATTTACCCAAAATACACGTGCATCTGGAATAAAAAAATTACCACGAATCCAAATCGAAAGTTTGGATTTCCAAGATTGATTTTGAGCCACATCAAACTGCCCCGATTTGAACTTTTTATTTCTTTTACTGAGCTGTTCTGCAATATGATAAGGTTCCCAAATTTTAGTTTTAATAATATCTAAGTCGTCGGCTACTTCATTAACCAAAGTGTCGTCTACTAAAGGATAGCTTGGGTTTTCAGGCGTATAGACAATAGGATTCCAACCAAATTCTGGTAGATATTTTACAAATTTCAGCCACCGCTGTACTCCTGGCCCACCTGCAGGTGGCCAGTAATAGGTTACAATTAAGATGTTTTTTTTATTTTCCATCTTTATTTAGGTGGAGTTTCGATAATTTATAAATCCCGAATAAACTCAGTAATATAAAAATTCCAAATGCAATCATAGAAACCAATTTCCCTTTTTTAAGAACTTCGGGTTCAAATATCATTTTAACGGTATGCTCGCCTTTAGGAATGGGTAATGCCCTTAGTAGATAGTTGGCTTTTAAATAAGGGACTTCTTTTCCATCTAAAAATACTTTCCACCCGTGTGGATAGTAGATTTCTGAAAATACTGCCAATTGTGGTGTCTTGGATACAGTTTTGTAAACCAATTCGTTAGGCTGGTATTGTTTCAGTTCGATATAGGCGGTACTGTCTTTTGCTAAAGGCATAGAATGAAGCTGATTTTTATCTTCAACACTTAGGACTGCTGTAGTTTTATTATCAATACTTCCAATTTTATGAAGCTCTTCTTTTGGGGTGTTTGCCCATTCAATATTGGATACAAACCACGCATTGCCATTGGCTTCGGGATTTGAGAAGGACTGTGGTTGATTAAGGTTGCCCACGATGAAGTATTTAGCATTTAGCATATTCAGGATTTTCGGCATTTTTATAGAATCCTGCTGCATAAAATATTCATTAATTAAATCGTCGTAGCGTCTTAATTTAGCCGCACTATACCCACCGATAGATGATTTATAATAAGAGGTATTGGTCTCGCTAAAAGGCGAAAGCACATTGTTGTAAATACGATAATGCCCTTTGTCTTTTTCGGCTAAAGTTTCCAAAGTTTTATTGACATTAACCTGTGATAATAAGCCATAGATATACGGATTATCACCTGCCTTACTCATTAAGTATTCCGAATTTTCGGTTTGAAATGGTTGCTCGGCAAAGGTTTTATCTACGAAATTAGAATCATTAAGATAGCGTCTATTTACCGTCCAAAGGTCGAAAAGACTAATCACACCAATGGCAATCAAAGCTATATTTTGTGATAGTTTTTTCTTTAAACTTAAAAATAAAATCCCTGCAATGAGAACCACATAAACCAAAGCTTTAATAACATCTACTCTAAACATTCGGTAGCGTTCGTCTTTTACCAAATTGAGTAAAACTTCTGGAAGAGCTTGTTGTTCCTGATGTTGATAAAAATCTAAAAACGATGGTCCTCCAAATAGCAGAATCAACAATACGCCAGCCACTCCCGCAGTTGTATAGAGTAAATACTTCTGTTTGTCTTTATCTTGGAAATTTTTATCGGTAAAGAATCGGTGGAGTCCTAAAATGGCAATCAATGGAAATAATAATTCTACCACCACCAAAATAGATGACGGCGCTCTGAATTTGTTGTACAATGGAATATAATCAATAAAGAAATCTGTTAATGGCATAAAATGTCTACCCCAAGCCAACATAATAGTCAGAATGGACGCTCCTAAAATCCAATAGCGGTATTGTCTTCTCGCAAATACAAATCCTAGAATGGCTAAAAAACAAACCACCGCCCCTTGATAGGCAGGTCCAGAAGTGCCAGGTTGTTCGCCCCAATATTTAGGCACTTGGGTAGTAAGGACTTCGTAGATATAGGCTCTTTGGTCTGGGTCGTCGGTTTGGCTGTCTAAAGTGGTTCTTACTGCTTGTTTAAACTCGTCTGAACTTTCCTCTTGGCTTCCACCACCATAGAGTCTTGGAATCATCAGGTTAAGGGTTTCCAGCTTGCCATAACTCCACATGGTGATACTTTCCTTATCCATTCCAGATTTTGAGGTGTCACCTTCTTCCTTAATGATTTTTTTACCTCTTACCGTTTCTTTTACATATTCGGAGTTTGCCATCAGCCTTTGCGCATTCATTCCGATGCCCAAAGCCATTGCTAAAGCCAGTACACCAGTAGAAATTCCAAAATGTTGCCAAGCGACTTTTCCTTTAATCGCGCGCACCAATTCTGATAAAAATAAAAATCCTAAGGCGATAAATAAATAGTAAGTCATTTGGATATGGTTGGCGGCAATTTCCAAGCCCATAAATAAGGTGGTTAAGATAAACCCAAAGACATATTTCTTACGAATATAAACTAATAAAATCCCTGCCAGTAGCGGTGCAAAATAGGCAATGGTATGGACTTTTCCATTATGCCCCGCCGCAATGATGATATAAAAATAGGTGGATAGTCCAAAAAATGTAGCGCCTAGTAGGGCGTATTTCCAGTTTCTAACCACTACCATTCCCAATAGGAAAAACCCTGCGAATAATAAAAATAGATAGTTGGCAGGTTTAGGTAGAAAGTTGAGAGCTTTATCCACATATTTTATCAAGTCGCCACGAAATTGTGCCCCTGTTTGATAAGTTGGCATACCACTAAACATGGCATCACTCCAATAGGTTTCGTCTTGGTGGTTGGCACGATAGTCCAATAATTCTTTAGCTCCTCCTTTGTAATGCACAATATCGGGTTGCATCAATTGTTTTCCCGAAAAAATGGGATTGGTGTAGATGAGTGCTAACAAAGTAAGCAGCACAAGGCTGCCTACAATATAGATTATGTGTTTCCTATTCTTTAGCATAATGAACTAGGGTTTTATTAATCTTTAATTTCTTCGTATTCTACGGTTTCCGCATCCCAATTAAGGGTTTCCTTTTTTCTCTTGGTGGTGCGTTGTTGCTCGGTACGCTGTTGTTGGTTTTGTTTTTTCTGATGTGGGAAATAATTATAAAATTTATTAAAAAATAATCTTTTAAGTGTATTCCAAACGAAAAAGATAATAATTGTTATGAGAATAAACTCTAAAATATATTTCATAGAATTTTTAATTAAGGATTAAGCACAATACTAGAATTGGTGGTTTGAGTCATGGTTTGGCTTTGTTTACCATCAGAAAGGGTTTCTTTCTGTATTGTCGTCATCTTTTGGTTGGCGTTCTTTACCCAGCCAGAATTAGCGTCAAGCGTGATTTTACCACTTTGGTTACCTTGTACGCTGATGCTGTGGGTGTAGCCTTCTTGCTTTTTGCTTTCAGACTTTTTAGGAATACCTCCAGTGATGCTTACTTCAGCGACACCATTTTCCACTTTATCTAGTTTATAAGTAGTGGTAATTTTCAGTTTACCATCTGGTGTTAGGTTTTCAGATTCTACCCAAGTCTGACCAATTTTAACACCTTTTTGGGGTAATACATTAAGACTTTTAGAGAATTGCTCTTTGAATACCTTTTCATTAAACCCTTGTTTGAAGCCGTCTATAAATTGTTTTTTCTGTTTAGCATCTTTGATGATGCTACCCATTTCCTTTTCAATTTTTTTGTATATCGCATCAAATCCAGAAATAGAAAGCACTTTGCCATCCTCATTCATTTTCATAGCGAGTGTATTGCCTGACATAGCTTTGTTTACGGTCCACATGGCTTTTAGCTGGTCTTCTTTTGGCGCGGTTTTTTTGGTGTCTACTACTACAGTTTTACCTTGTGCCGAACTTTTATTCACTTTCCCCACTAGATTTACCGTCACATCGTATATGCCGTCTTTAAAATCATTAACGGTAAAAGATATTTCGTCGGTCATTTCTTGGGTGCCGCTCATACTCTTTCCAGAAGGGTCTTTTACGGTGGTTACATCTTTTTGAAATGAAGTTAGAGGGTAAGTTTTCCCTTTTTCAAGATGGAATTTAAGGGTATAGATTCCTGCTGAGTCTGAGATGGCAGGTTTTACTTCTTCAATTTTAGCAGCCTCTTCTTGTGGGGTGTCTACAGCAATAGTTTCTACTTTCCCTGTTGCTTCGTTGATGACTACTTTAGTTTGTTTTTTATCTTTGTTACAAGCGGTTAATGCCAATGCAAATAAACCGATAGCGGTGATTTTTTTAATCATATCTTACATTATTGTTTTATTATTTAATTCTTTGTCTTACAGCTTCGTATAGAATAGCACCACATGCCACAGAAACATTAAGCGATTGGGTTTTACCCTCTATAGGAAGTTTTATTTTTTCGTCCGAATGGTGTAGCACTTCTTTAGAAATCCCTTTCTCTTCGTTGCCCATGACCAAAGTAAAAGGCACTTTAAAGTCCACATCATAAATCATCTGCTCTGCTTTTTCTGTGGCTGCCAATACCATGACCCCCGATTGTTGTAGAAAATCTACGGTATGGGCTAGATTTTTTTCTTTGCACACTTTTACATTATACAAAGCCCCTGCCGAAGTTTTTATAGCATCTGAATTGATAGGTGCGGCTCCTTTTTCTGGGATAATGATGGCATCAGCACCTACACACTCTGCCGTTCTGGCAATGGCACCAAAGTTTCTCACATCGGTAAGCCTATCGAGCATAATTAAAAATGGGACTTTCCCTGCTTCAAAAATCTGTGGTAATACATTCTCGATACTATAAAATGGAATATCCGAAATAAATGACACTACCCCTTGATGATTTTTTCTAGTGAATCGGTTGAGTTTTTCAATAGGCACATAGTTCGGCCTGATGTTGTGTTTGGCTAAAAGTCCTTTTAGTTCTGCATATATAGGACCTTGCAAGCCATTCTGAAGAAACACTTTATCAATAGTTTTTCCTGCTTCTAAGGCTTCTATCACAGGACGCAACCCGAAAATAAAATCATCGGATTTCTCTTTTTTTTCTTTTTTATAAAATGGTTTTTGTGGGTATTTTTTCATTATAAATTTTAATCAATCATTAACGCACGCTTTTGAGCTAAAACATAGCCGTAGTGCATACTTTCGTGGATATTGTTAAAGGTAATGGCATCATTAATATTACTTAAATCCAAACCAAAACTGGTAGTGTAAGGGCTATAATCGGAAAAAAAGCCGTCGTCGTAATCCTTTACGAGCACCTTAGAAGTTTCTTCTAAAAGAAAGATAAGGTCTTCCACTTCAGTTTCTTTAACATCAAAATTGGGTAAAGTTCCCTTTTTGTATTTTTCCACCCAATAGGTATCAATTCTAAATGGATTGCCACTTAGATAATAATGTAGTAACTGCTGCGTTGCTACGCAATGGGCGATATTCCAATACATATTATTATTAAAACCATCGGGGATTGTCAGCAAATCCTCTAAAGCGTATTGCTCTAAAATTTCTTTTAGGTTTTTTCTTATCTGCTTATGTGCAAAAAAATGGTAATTCATACTATTTTTGTAACAACTTGTGTTTAATCTTCAAAAATAATCTAATTAAACGATATTGCCAAAGTTTTAAGATAAATTAACAGATGAGGTGTACGAGCAGAATCTTATTAACTAAGGCACGATATGCGATAATAAAATTCCCGTTGCTACCGCTACATTCATAGAAGTGTTTTTACCATACATATCGATGTGTAGGTGGGCATTGCATAGGCTAAGGGTTTCTTCGGATATGCCGTTTTTTTCGTTGCCGCAGAAGATAATACACGATTGTTGTGGGTTAAAAGTTTTAAATGGTATGCTTCTATCGGTTTTTTCTAAGGCAATCCATGGTAAGTTGAAGGCTTGTAATCTGGGCGTGAGTTGTTTCCAAGATTTAAAAAACTGAATATCTAAGGATTGTTCTGCACTTCTAGAAATGGTTTTAATTTTAGGGGTGAGTTGTGTATAAGTTTGGGATAAAATATAAATGGATTTTACGCCCATAGCTTCGGCGGTTCTAATGATTAGCCCAATATTTTGGGGCGACTGTACATACTCTAACACCAAAATAAGGTTGAGGGTATGAGTGGGATTTTTAATCTCTGCGTGTTCTAGTTGCACTAAATATTAATTTTTACAAAACTACTTAAAATTTTATCAATGGTATCAAATTTGTTTTTACCTTGGACAAAATTTGGTGTAGTTGATATAAATGTAGTATCTTGCACCCGAAATATCATTAACAAAAATACCATTACTAATGAAAAAAATAATTCTGGTTTTCAGTATTTTAATTTTAAATTTCTCTTTAGCTCAAACCGTAAAGTGGATGACTTTTGATGAGGCTATGGCAGCACAAAAGGAACATCCTAAAAAGATTTTGCTAGATGTATATGCTCCGTGGTGTGGACCTTGTAAAATGATGGAGAAAAATACTTATGGGCATCCTGAAATCGCACAATTTATTAATGATAATTATTATGCCGTAAAATTCAATGGTGAAGGTAATGAAGTGGTGCATTATAAAGATAGAGTGTTCAGCAATCCGAACTACCGCCCGAATGTTTCTGGGCGCAATTATCCGCATGAATTTGCCCAATATTTTAATGTTTCTGCTTATCCTACTATGGTATTTTTAGACGAAGAAGGGCAATATATTACCAACCTTATCGGTTATTTTACAGCAAAAGAAGTGGAGCCTTATTTGTCGTTATTCCATTCTGATGCGTATAAGAATATTAAAACTAAAGACGATTGGGAAAATTTTCAAAAGAAATTTAAGTCCAAGATTAAATAAAATAGATACATTCTATGATTCTTAAATAACAATTCATTTTAAATGGGTTGTTATTTTTTTTGATAAAATTTTCGGGGTAATTCTATTTTTATTTCCATTTTTCGAATGGATTTAATACATTTGAGGATTATTTTAAAATCAATCTAGATACTATATGAGGGTTTTTAAATTTGGAGGCGCTTCGGTAAGAGATGCACAGAGTATAAAAAATGTAGTGGATGTATTACATTATCAGCAATTTAAGCAATGTCTTATTGTAGTTTCGGCTATGGGGAAAACTACCAATGCTTTGGAAGCAGTGGTCGCCTCTTATTTTAATGACGAAGATTATCAAAAGGGCATCCAAAATATAAAAACAGAACACTTAGATATTGCCCAAAATTTATTTGAGTCTCAGCATCCTGTTTTTGAAGAAATATCCTTGTTTTTTGATGATATCGAAGCCTTTTTAAGACGAAATAAATCCCCGAAATACAGTTTCGTATACGACCAAGTGGTGAGCTGTGGGGAACTGATATCTTCTAAGATTTTAAGTGCTTATTTAAAGAGTCAAAAGTTTGATAATCAATGGTTAGATGCTAGGGACTACATTAAAACGAATGACAATTACAGAGAAGGATTAGTGGACTGGTCTGCTACGGAAGCCCGTATTTCTGAGTTAGACCCAAACCAATGCTATGTAACACAAGGTTTTATAGGCTCTGATGCCAATAATTTTTCGGTAACCCTTGGTAGAGAAGGTTCGGACTATTCGGCGGCTATTTTTGCGTATAGTCTTAATGCTAAAGAAATGGTGATTTGGAAGGATGTGCCAGGTGTAATGACGGGGGACCCGCGCAAGTTTAAAGAGGTACGCCTATTGTCTAACATCTCTTATGAAGAAGCTATCGAAATGGCTTATTTCGGTGCTTCGGTGATTCATCCCAAAACGCTTCAGCCTTTAAAACAAAAGCATATTCCATTTTATGTCAAGTCTTTTTTGGAGCCTCAGCAACCTGGAACTAAAATTGGAAACTCGGATAAAAATCAAGAACTAGAATCTTATATTTTAAAAGAACATCAGTATTTAATGAAAATTTCGACCCGAGATTTTTCATTCATTGCCGAAGACCATATCAGTTATATTTTTGATTTACTATCTAAAAACAAAATAAAAGTATCGCTGATGCAAAATTCTGCGATTTCTTTAGCATTATGTTTAGAGGACAAATACCATAAATTGGAAACACTAAACGAAACTTTGCAAGAAAACTTTAAAACAGAAGTGCATTCCGATGTGGCACTCTACACGGTACGCCACGCCGATATGAATAAAATAGCCCATTTTTACGAAGGAAAAACCATCCTTTTGGAACAGATTTCTAAAAACACCTTACAAGTAGTGACTGCTTGAGAAAAAAACTAACGACCATGAGCCTCATTTCTAAAAAAGATTTAATACAAGCGGCAGGATTTAATCGGTTGGGATTTGTAAAGAAGCCCTTAGCCGCTGCGGTGATGCATTTTACTAAAATTAATGACATTAATGCGTTGTATGATAAACTAAAACACCTGAATGGTAAAGAGTTCTTTGATGCTTTCGTTAAAGAAAGAGCTTTAAAATATGTGGTGTTTGAAGAAGATTTACAAAAAATCCCCAAAACAGGACCTTTTATTTTGGTAGCGAACCATCCTTTGGGTGCTATTGATGGGATATTGATGTGTAAAATTTTATCCGAAATTCGTCCTGATTTTAAAGTGATGGGGAATTTTTTATTGGAAAAAATAGAGCCTATGAAGCCTTATGTGATTCCAGTAAACCCTTTTGAAAATCGGAAACATATCAAAAATAGTCTATTGGGAATGCGTGCGGCTTTAGCCCATTTGGAACAAGGCGGTTGCCTCGGTATTTTTCCTGCTGGGGAGGTTTCTAATAAAAATAATGATTATGGGGAAATATTGGATAAACCTTGGGAAAAACCTGCTTTAAAATTGATAAAAAAAGCCCAAGTTCCTGTGGTGCCTATGTATTTTCATGCCAAAAATAGCCGTTGGTTTTACACCATGGCAAAGTTACATCCCGATTTGCAGACTTTGATGTTGCCGTCGGAAATGATGAATAAGAGAGAAAAGCCTATCCGCATCCGCATCGGGAAGCCCGTAACGGTA
Source organism: Riemerella columbina DSM 16469 (assembly GCF_000374405.1). Classification (GTDB taxonomy): domain Bacteria; phylum Bacteroidota; class Bacteroidia; order Flavobacteriales; family Weeksellaceae; genus Riemerella; species Riemerella columbina. The sequence continues at coordinate 82,231 of NZ_KB894251.1, read as the reverse complement.
AAAACGATGAAGGACTATGATACGCCAGAAGAATTGGGGAAATTTTTACAAAAGAAAATTTATCTCATGAAATCCTATTACGATAAGCGCAAGTCTCTAGTGGATATGCTAAAATTGCCTAATCTTAACCTAAAACTTTCCAGTACGGGAAGCGAGAATATTGTTCAAAACATCATTGATGAAACACCTAAAGAAGATTTAAAAAAAGAAATTGATTATCTAAAGTCTAAGGATAAAATGATGTTTGAAAATGGGAATTACGAAATTTATTTTTCTTCCTATGAAGAAATTCCTTCTATTATGCGCGAGATTGGTAGGCAGAGAGAGCTCACTTTCCGTGCAGTAGGCGAGGGGAGTAACCTGCCTTTTGATTTGGACGAATATGATAAACATTACCACCATTTGTTTCTATGGGATAGCCAAGCAGAGAAATTAGCAGGGGCTTATAGAATGGCTTTGGGTAGTGAAGTGATGAAAAAACATGGCATCAAAGGCTTTTATACCAGTTCTCTATTCGATTTTGATTCGGAATTGCAGCCCTTTTTTAGAAAAGTGATTGAGATGGGGCGTGCCTATATTTCTTCGGAGTACCAGCAAAAGCCATTGCCTTTATTCTTACTTTGGCGTGGTATTGTCCATGTATGTCTAAGGAATCCTGAACACAAGTTCCTAATGGGTGGGGTGAGCATTAGTAATAAGTTTTCGGATTTTTCTAAATCATTAATGATTGATTTTATGCGTTCCCATTATTACGATGCCGCAGTGGCACAATATATTCATCCTAAAAAGGAATTTAAAATCAACCTTAAGGAACGAGATAAACATTTATTTTTTGAGGATATGGATGCCGATTTAGGCAAGTTGGATAAGTTAATCGATGATTTAGAGCCAGAAATGCGATTGCCTGTGTTGATCAAAAAATACATTAAACAAAATGCAAAAGTGGTATCCTTTAATGTAGATCCCAACTTTAATGATGCGGTAGATGGCTTAATGTATATCCGAATTAGCGATTTGCCAGAAAGTACCATAAAGCCAGTTTTGGAAGAGATGAGTGATAAGATGCGAAAAGAAAGTGAAAATTAATAATTCTGAAAGCCAATACTTTAAATAAAAATATATAAAAAAGTGGAGGAAGTACTTGCGAGATATTATAAAAGACTATATCTTTGCACCACTTTAAAACAACTGATAAGTGGTTATGGTGCCTTAGCTCAGTTGGTAGAGCAAAGGACTGAAAATCCTTGTGTCCCTGGTTCGATTCCTGGAGGCACCACTTTTTAAAGAAAACGGATAGTAAATAAGTCGCTAACACCTTGTATAAGGGGTTATATTAAAGACAGATTTGCTATCCGTTTTTAACTTTTGTCCCAAATTGTGTCCCAAAACATTTTCTCTGGGTCAGTTTCTTAAAAAAGAATATAAAAATGAAGAAACAAGACCTATTTCTATTGGAAGTCAATTCTAAGCGACTTTACAATTCAATGAAGACAAAATTTTATCTCCATAGTTACCTTAACAGTAATGGTGAAAGACAAATCATATTTTCTGTAAGTATTTCTGGAAAACGGAAAAGGATATATACAGGCTACTATTGTAAGCCTGAATTATGGAATCCCAAAACACAACGACTAAAAACAGAAAAGACTGAGCAAGGTCCTATCAATTTAATTTTAGATAATATGGTAGCGAAAGCTACTGAAATTAGGACTTTCTATACACTTTCTAAAAAGACTTTAAGTTTAGAATTTTTTTTGAAAGACTTTCTTAATAAAACCCCCTCCTATGATTTTAATAGTTTTATGATTAGTAGAATCAACGAAACACAGAATAATTATAATACGATAAAGAAGCATAAGTCTATACATAATAAACTCAAAAAATATCAAGAAAGAATTCCTTTCAATGCTATTGATTTAGATTTTATTCGTGAGTATCGAAAGTATTTATCTAAAATTGGGAATAATAAGACAACAATTAATTCAAATATTAAAATTATAAAGCAATATTTACTTGATGCTGAGGAAAAGGGTATTGTGTTTGGTTTTAGCTTGAAAAAAATTGAGACTGGTTCTACAACCGGAAATAGAGTTTCGCTAACTAAAGAACAAGTTAAACGGTTGAAGGGGTATTATTTTTCCGATTTTATTAAGAATAACTGGAAACTAAGTTTGGGGTACTTTCTTATTGCTTGTTATACTGGCTTAAGGGTTTCTGATGTGCTTCAACTTAGAAGAATTAATCTACATGATGAAACAATCGCTATCAAAACTGTAAAGGGTAAAAAAATACAAAATATAAAACTCAACAATACCGCAAGGAAAATAATTGAGCATACTCCAGAATTGATGGATAAATTCTATACAGAGCAAACTATAAATAAGCATTTAAAAGAGGTTGCAAAAATGGTGGGGATTAAAAGAAAATTATCAATGCATATTGGTAGGCATACCTTCGCCACCGCCTACATAAAAGCAGGTGGTAATGTTGTTTATCTACAAAAACTTTTAGGGCATAGTAAACTTGAAACTACGCTAATCTATACTCATATAACCGAAGATGATGCTAATGATACAATATTTATTTTAGATGAAGACTAACTGCAAATATTTCCTGTGAGTTGTATTGATATATTGCCACTCCTTTCGATGATTTCTCTAGCACAGATAGTGCGTGGATTCGTGTCATTTTGTGGTATAGTTAGGGTAACTTCTGTCCCTGATGAATTAATGTATTTTACATAGCCACCCTCTCTAAAACCAGCTGTCCATTTTACAGTATATTCCAGACTGTATGTTTGCCCTGGTGTGCATTCTTGAGAAGTATCAATAATCGTACAACCATTATTGTTTAAAATTGTTTTGGCACAGAAAGCCTTATTACTTTTAGCAACTAATTCTTTTTCGGTTCCGTCACAATCCATATATGTAACAGAATAGCTAACATGGTATCTATTCTTACTAGCTATAAATACATTGCAAGTATCCTTTTGTGCCTCTGCTTTTCGATAAATAAGCGTATTTGAGAGAAGTTTTTTTCCATTATTAAGTTTTACTTCAAGTCTAATTTTATTTACCCCTTTTCTTAGTTCTGCGGTGAATTGTTCTGTATTCCTAATTTTTTCTTCATAACCATTACCATAGTTAATAGAGAAACTATAATATTCCAAAGAACCGGTATCAATATTTAAGTTCTTTAACTTAACTAATGTGGTATTTTCAATTCCTATTTTTGCGTCTGTTGTATTGTCTTCCCATACGATTTCTGGAGCGGTATAGTTATTTTCTTCCTCATTATAAGTAGGGATGAAAGGCATAGTTTCCGTAGTTATATTGACCTCATAAGTATTGTCTGCTATTTTATCTTTTGTCATCGAGCTGATAATATGAATATTATTGTAAGCATAGATGTAATCATTGATTGAATATTCTCTAAATTTTGATGTATTGGCTAAAAACTTCCATTCATATTGAACGCCATAAATTCTATTGGCAAACCATTTATCCCAACTATCCAATAAATTTGGAAATAAAGCCCCATCTAATTCTATTGCATCATTTTTTCCATCTTTTAATCCTTTATAACCTACCAATGATAGTATTGTGTCAGAATCTTTCATCACATAGGCGGTTTCTGGTGCAAATGCTTTGGCTTTTTTAATAGGTAGAGGATAACCTTTAATTTCGATGATATTGGTGTTTTTATCCTCTTTACCATTTAATTTGTTCCCCTTATTATTGAATAACATAGAATCCAATTTTATCTCATTATCTAAGTCTTCAAACTTTACTAAAAAAGATTTTTCAGCAAGTAATGTGCGTTTTGGGGATAGTATTTCATACTGATTGAAACTCTTAGGCGTTATAGGTTTTCTACTAATTACTTTGTTGAGTTCAATTGTGTTTTGATTTAATTTTAAAGTGTAATTAAACCAGTTCTTAATAATATTAACCAACTCACCAAAAGTTAGGTCAGGTACAGCTCTCCTTAAGTCTATTAGGTTTTCGTTATTGACTACCTTAGTTTCTTGAATATCGCTATTATTACTACTTTCATAACTTTTAGTAGATCTAATTTTCAAACTCAAAATGTTTTCTGGAACCCACGCATTAGGTGTACCACCAATTCCAGTTCTAAACCCACCGCCCGAAGGTCCAGAACGCATGGCTCTGTCAAACTGGAATTTTATTTTGCAGGTAGTGTTTTCTGTTGTAGTTTCTATAAAGTGGGTTAAACTAAATTCTTTTTTTTCACTATTTGTAGGGACAATGGTTTCGCTGCCATTTAAAAATAGTTTTAAATATTTAATTTCTGCGTGTTCATTCGCTGTGAAATTAAAATCAAACCTGTACTTATCTTTATGCTCTATAATAAATTCTTTCTCATAGTCATAGATGCAGTGCGTAGGACTACCACTACAATTTTTACTTATATATTCGGTTTCTTTTACAATATGCTCTTTGAGTAGGATATATTTATTTCTAAAATATTCTCCTCCAGAGAAGACCCAAGCATTCTCTAAATTTTTATCTAAAAGAATATCTCCTGCCAATTCAAATCCAGCATCTTTAAAGCCTAATTTTAATAAATAAAGAATATGCGGACATGGATGGATAATATTGATATTATCAATTTCCCAATTATTATTTTCTGAAGGCAACCTGTTGCCTATCATAACCAAATTATCGTCAGTTCCTACGGTATTATTATAATAGCCATTAAAGGCGTCCCACATTTTTTGTGAGGTATCGTACTTTTTCGTAAAAATACGCGGAAAATTATAGTTGGTTTCGGGGTAAGTTTTTTTACAAATATCCGCAGCGTAGGTATGAATATCTGTTACTTCTAAATATTCTAAAGGTAATTCACTCAATTTTTTATCAAAATTGGGAAGATCCTCAAAGCCAAAATCAATTTGCCCTTCAAGGAGTTTATTTTCTATACTGATAATTTCCAATTTAGCATCATGCACTTTGCCTTCAAAAAGAAGTTTACCCTTTATTTCTTTTTCTAAATTCCAAGACTCATAGCTTATGTAATCTCCAAAAGTTATTAGAAAATCATCATCTACATAAATTTGAAATGGAAACATAAATTTAGTCAGCATTTTATCACTTAATGCAGGGTTGTTTTCCTGTATCGATATTTTCTGTTCCGATAAATCTAAAATGCCTTTGTCTGTAAAAAATTTTATTTCCATATTTCGTCGATTATTATCATTTCAAGATTAAAACTTATCAATTGTAGTGTACTATCTTCCTCTACTAATTTTTCAGTGTTAGGAATACATTTTAAAAATCGGTCTTCAAGTTCAAGGTAGCAAACAGGACTTTCTATCAGTTCAGAAATCATGGTTTTTTCGGCTTTAAGTAAAAAACCAGTGTTTATTTTTATAATTTGCTCTTTTTTGCTGTCAAATTTCTTTTTGTAATTATTGAACACCCCTTGGCTAATAGCAGATTGATAAGTGTTATTTATTTCAAACTCTCCAGTAAATGTAGCCCATTCTGGACATAAGTTTTGGTTAATCCACTGTGCGTGGATTTTTCGTTTTGGAGTTGGAAATTTATATAATTTCAGTTTTTCAATAGACTTTCTTGAAGGAATAGCCATTTCTGTTGGTGTTATTTTATATGCTCCTATTAAGTCTGGAGACATACTTTGATCGAACGGTACCAATAATCCCCAATCTTTTGGGTTCGTTTCACCAACAATATAACTTATAATTAGTTTGTCATTGTCTAAAACTCTTCTTTCTAAATTATTTGTCAGCAATGGAAATCCTTTGGGCTTTTTCCCAGGGTAGAATGATATTAAGCCTACCTGTTCGGAAGATAGCTCTTTGAAGTCAGAATCTAATTCGGTTGCTTGTACATTTACCATAGTCTTATGCGTTACCAAATGGTTTCTGTCTGACGAGTTTAGAATGTTTTTACCAAACTGCTGTAAATGCTGATGTACCTTTTCTCCTATATCAATACTGCATTTCCCATCATAAAAAGGGATATAATAATCATTTTGAACAGGTTTGAACGAATTACCAGTAAATACACTATAAGATGTTGATACTTTTAAAATAGAGGCGTTTGTGGAGTTTTTAGTAAAGTTTAACTTTTTCTTATCTAAACAAAAATTTATTTCTCCATACTCCGAAGATACCATATCGGTAACTACGAGGTTTACGGGAATGGTGATAGTAGTACCATTTTGAGTAATAGTTATATTTTCTGTTCTATTGCTTACTTCTAAATCCTGAGAATTAACGGTAGTTACAGTGATTGAATTTAATGTTTTTGTGTAAGTTAAGAACGGAGGAACTGTAACATCAAAACTATTTCCACTTGGATTAGACACCTTAATTTCTGCGGACTTAGTTTCTGCTTTTAATTTGGATACACTAAATTTTAGATACTCTGGTGTAGCGGTAAAACTTGAATTAACAATGTTTAGGGTAATTGTAAAATAACATCTTCGATTTTGTCCTAAAAAATTTCTGTTTTTTATGACGCAATTGATAATACTATCATGAAAAGGAAAATCTTCAGCGGATTCAACATTTGGAATATTGTTTAAATCTAAAATTTGATAAAATTCGTGTGTAGGAAATTCTAACCCTATACTTTCAAAAATTGAGCTTCCATGTGAACCTTGAACATGAATTATATGTTCCCCAGTAAATATACCAGTTTCCATATTGTAATATACCGTATAATTAGTTTTATCAGTTGATATTGCCATAGTTTAGTGTTTATTTTTTTCTACTAATCTTTTATAATCTTTTCTCATTTCCTCTATATCCTTGCCAGTACGGGCAGATTTTTCAAATACTCCACGCACACCGTATTGTTCTATCCGTTCCAAAACCTGCGTGGTGCGGCTTAATAGAGAAATGATTTCATTGGTATAGTCTCTTGAAGTTTCTTCAGGGGCTGGATATTTTCCTTTTTCAAAACCTTCAGCTCTGTAAACTTCCTGCATAAAATCCCTTTGGATTTTTGGGTCTATACGCTTCATTGCTTTTCCACTCACAACCAATTCTGGAAAGTTTTTGCCCTGTTCTCCAACAAGCATTGTTGGTTCATCATAAATACCGCTTCTACTTTCTTTTTTTCTAGCTCGGAATAATTTGCCGTCTTGTAATCGTCTTACAGGATAATATCCATCTTCAGCACCTACTGTACTTGGAGGAGCGGGTAAAGGTTGTTTGGCAATTGTTGCCACTTGAACTGCACCTAACGCGGATACTACTCCAGTTAATATGCCCGCTAAAATTGGGTTTTTGGCTTGTGTGGACCAAAGACTCATTATTGCCATTGCAGTATTTGAGATAGTGTCAGCTATTTTCATTGCTTTATCTCGTCTTGCAGCGTCCACTTCTAATTGCCATTTTTTTATAGCCAATTCATTTTCTATTGCAATTGTTTTATGCTTGTATTCCTCTTGAGAAATAATCCCAGCATCTAATTGAGCTTGTAGCTTTCTTTTTTTTCTATCTGAAGACACTTCATATCTTCGGAGTTCTGCCTCTTGGTTGGCTTGCATATAAGAGAAGTAAGTGGACATGATATTTTTTGCCACTTGCATGGCCGCTCCAATCTTTTGGATTTTTACTTCCAGTTGGTCTGTGTTCTCAAACATGGCTTCCCACTGTTCTGGTGTCAATCCAAATAAATCTGCCTGACCACCAAAACTAGATAAAGAAGAGAATTTATCCTTTTCTTCACCATTTTTGATGGTAGCTAATTCTACACCTATTTCTGCTAATTTTGCTCGCATACCTTCCAGAGCCTTAGTTTGCTCATCGGTAAGGTCGGCAGGTGGTAATTGTTCTAATTGCTTTACCAGCTGCTTTAGGTAATCTGCCTGAAGTTTTAAGTTTTCTTTTTGAAAGTGCTTTTGTATCGCTTGTTTACCATTTTCCCAATTGTGGATTTTACTTAATTCTTTATCCGATATTTTGTCTTGTAAAAATGCTTTTTGCTCTGCTACGGTTTTAAGTTCTGCAATTTTTTCATTCTCTTTAGTTTTTAGCAGGAATATTTCTCTGTTGAAATTTTCTTCTAATTTACGAAGTCTAATTGCCTCATACTTTTCTTTCAGAGCTTCAATTTTTAAGGCCGATATTTGTTCCTCTTGTTTTTGTAATTGTTCTAATTTTTTATTTTGGGAAAGCCACTCATCTCTTATTGCTTCAAATTTTTTCTTCTCTCCATCTTTCTCTCTTTTTATAATTTCGTCAATTTGTGCTAATGCATTTTTAGATACTTTTTGCTTTTCAAGTTCAGCTTTCTTTTTTCTAAATTCAACTTGTATTTGATTAAATTCTTTTATATATCCTTCCGAGCGTAGCTCAGTAAGGTTTTCTTGTTTTCTGATTTCAAGTTGCTCTTCTTGTTCAGCAAATTTTTCGGCAGACTCTAAAATTCTCTTTTTAAGGTTTTCATATTGTTTCAGTTCTCGCTCTGCTTTGCGTTCTGCTTCTGTTTTTTTCTTCGATTTTGTTTTTTTATCATCATTAGTAGGGATATTATAAGGGGATTTAAAATCTTCTACATCATTTCCTAATAAATCACTTTGATAGGAGGATTTGTCGGCTAACCATTTATTGTTTTTAGCGAAATTTAATTTCCTATCGTATCTTTCTTTTTCTAATATTTTCAACCTTTCATTAGATGATGCTATTAAATCGTCATAGTCCAGTTCTATAGTCATCATTTTTCCATCTCCACCATCAACTCTCTTAGTATATTTTTTTCCTTTATTTTTTTTTAGTTTTTGATTTTCAATTACTTCTTTCATATATTGCTGTCTCCATTCTTCATCTTTTGCTAAATCTTCAGCGGCTCTTTTTTGTAATTCTACTTCAGCAGCTTTTGCTCTTGCCGTTTCAATGATAGCATTTCTCAAAGCATAATAACTTTTTTCGGCTTTGCCGTTCATTATAATTTCGGTTGAAATATTTTTGAAAGTATTTGGATAAGTTTCTTGTAATTTTTTTGCGGCTTTAGTTCTCTCTTCTATAGATAATTTAACATTTGTAGCGGCTTTATATAGTTTGTCTAATTCTGAAACTTCCGCAGCGGCGTTTTTAACGCTCTCTTTGGTAATATCATTTAGATTCTTTTGTGCTTTTTCTGCTTCTCCTACAACTGTTTTGTAACTTATGTAAGCGGTAATGAGAAGAGAAATTACAGTTAATATAATACCAAATGGGTGAGCCCTTGTAACTGCATTAAGTCGTTCTTGAGCTATAATTTGTAATTTTAGGTTATTAGTAAATTGAGCCGTTAGCCAAATAGCAACCCCGGTGACGGCATTCCAAGCTAATTGTAGAGCCTTTGCAATTGAATTGACGACATTTCTAGCTTTCTCTACAATTAATAATCCTGCAACTCTATTTCTAGCAGCTAATAATAGTGCGTTATATGTTCCAATGGAAGCATTATATAGAACAGTGGCAGTTGTAATAACTGCTATTATTTTAAGTAGATATATTAAAGTGTTTCTAAATCCAGTTACAACACCTGAAGAATCTTCAACCGCTCCAATAAATTTACCAAAGGTTTCAATAAGCCATGTTAGGGTATTAACCACAGCTTCACTAGTAAACATTCCTATAAATTTTTTGCGAACTTTATCATAAATAGCAGCAGCATTATTATTTACCTTATTAAACTCCTCTTGTAATGAAGTGGCTTCTTGTAAAGATTGGTTAGATAGCTCAATACTATTTCTAAATCTATCCGTATTTTCCCCAGCGGCTCCAATTATAGAGGTTAGATATTGATCATTTAACTTTAATTTATCTAATATAGCGGCTACTTCTGTGGCATCAAGCCCTTTCATGCCTTCAGAGAATTTTAGAAAAAATTCTGTAGGATTTGTATTGATAAGTTCTTTAACTTTGGCAATAGGTAAGTTCATAATTTCCGCAAAACTCTCAGTATCATTCGCGGCTTTCCTTACAAAATTAGAATATGCAGTTGCTGACCTTTCTGCATCGATACCGCTTTCTTCAAACGCTGCACCTAAGGCTAAGGCTTCAGCAACTGTCGGTTTTAGTTTGTCTGGTAATGCTCCTACACGGGTGGCAAACTCAGCGATATTTGCCTCTGATGCAGCTCCATCCGCTCCCAATTCATTCATAGAGGAACCTATCTGATTGATAGCCGTTGCCATATCAAGGTCCTTAGTTTCTCTAAATAAACCCTTTATTTTTCCAATCTTATTAGCCACTTCTTCCACACCACCAGAAAAGGAATCACCTAAGGCTACATATGCTTTATCTACTTCTCTAGTAAAGTCTTTTATTTCTTCCTTTGGTACGCCTAACCGTCCACCAACTTCTGCTATTTTTAGTAAATCTATTTTTGAGGTTCTTGTATCAAATTCAGAGAATGATTTTGTAAGTTCTTTTACAGCGTCATCGGTAAGTCCTGTGGTTTTTGCAACTGCGGTTTGTGCATCAGCTAATTTATTGTTTAGGTCAATCGTAGATTGTATAGATACAGCGACTCCCGCTAGTGTGGCTACTGAGGCGGCCACTACGCCAGAATATCTGTTAAACTTGTCTGCTAGGTTACCCAATGATGAGCCGGCGGCTCTAGTGCCAGAGCGGAGTTCTCCCATACGGTTATTTAATCGCCTAAGTTCTTCTTGAGCAGCTCTGTACTCCCTTGTTCCTGGAGCCATATGGCTTAAAGTAAATTGTAAGTCTCTAGCTCGGCTACGCAATTGTTGCATAGTGAGACTCATAATGTCCATTGCTTTTATTTCTGCATTTATGGCTTTTTTATTTTCTAAATATCGTTTAGTTAGGGCTTCAAGTTCCTTTTCTGCTTTCTTATATTCTTCTGAATCTTTTTTCCTTCTTTTTGAAAGTGAACGCATAATATTTTTTTGCTCATTCATTCTTTCACTTAGTAGATTGTTAGCCTTTTCTAAATCTAATATTCTTTTTTGAGCCTCATTGCCATTAACAACCACTTTTAAGGATAGAATTTCGTCGGATATTTTTTTAGCCATAACCAATATTTTATGCGAAATTCTGTAATAGTGGTGGTGTATTGTGCCAAGCTAATTAAGGATGCCTATTTCATAGGCAGTTGCTTATTGGTGGGTTGTTTGCCATATTTCTAAAAAATTATAGGATACGGCAACTGCTTTTTTGATTCTCGGCGGCGTCGGAGGGAGAAAAACACAAACCTAAAGCATAAAATTACGCTTTAGGTTTATGTGTTGGTTATCAGTGTTTTATATTTTTTTAGTCTGTTTAAAGGTTGAAAAGTTGATTTTTTATAAAACAAAAAATACTATTTTAAATGAATTTAAATAATTGATTATCAGTTAAAAAAGTGTATTTTTTACTTGTTTATTTCATAAATTTTTTGTATTTTTACATAAGTAAAACAAACAAAATGAACAAGTTACAAGAAAACGGCAAAGTTGTGAACAAAGTAGCAACTGCCACAGAACAAAAGAAAAGTGTTAAAGCAACTGAAACAAAAAATCCAGTAAAACAGGATTTAAACGACAAAAAAGAAGAATTATCAAAAATTCTGTCTGTAAAGTCCGCTGACCAAAGAATTAAAAATTTAGATATTATCCAAAAAATGGCGGATAAGCATAAGTTTTTAAAACAAAAAAGAGATGCCCTAAGTTCCTTTATGGTTTCTCGTGATGGACTTAGGGAAAAACTTTTTGTAATGAATGACAATGAGGAAAGTTTTGAGATAAGCAACGGAACTATTATATCTGAGTTATTAGATATTTGTTCTCAAAAATTAGATGAAATGTTAGAAGAAAGCGAAACGCAAATTCTTAATTTTCAAATTTAATCTATAAAAATGCCCTCTCACTGTGACGAGTGGGAGGGCTTTGTTTAAAATTCACAGTAAGCAGTAAAACAAACATATGAACTCAACAGCCACAAAAGTACAAAAAATTTCTGATATTGTTTTTCAAGAATTGAAAAAACAAGGATTTTCTAAATATTTCAATTGGATAGATTACAACTATTTCAAAAAGAATATAGATACATCAAATCTAACCGATAGAGAAGTAGCGGATAAAATTGTATCTGAATTTATCAACTATCATAGTGATGTTTCAGACTTCGCAGAATACGAATTTTAAAATCCTAAATATACAGAAAATGACTATCAAAACATATAACGGCAATATTAGCCAACCACTAAAAGAAGAAAATATTTTTTATATACAATCTCACGGATTACACGCTGGAAGACCTTTAAAAAAGCCTATTGCAAATTGTTGGGAAATTAGAACCAAATTATCTTTTGCCTTTGAAATATTAACTATTGTTTTTGAAAGCAGAATTTTAGAAACCTTTTTGCTTGGTTCGGTAATTCCATTTTTAAGATTGGAAGATTATAAAAAAATCATTACCCCAATTTTAAACAATGCCTATAATGATGATAAAATAAATCAAAAATACTTACAACTTGAGAAGATAGAAAAACAATTGAAAATAGGAGAGCAAACACATAGTATTTTGAAAGAATTAAAGCGGACTATATGTTTACAAGCAATGAAAGAAATAAAAGAAAAAACGCCATTATAAGGCGTTTTTTTTGTCAAAAAAAAAACGCCGCTTCGCTGGGGTTGTAAGGGACCCCAGCGAAGCGGTTTTTTCATTGGAATTAATTTTTTAGCACTTTTACAAAGTGATTTTCACAACAACCCTTCTCTATTTGCTAAGGCTCGGAATTGTTGTTTTACTTCTTCCGTAAAGCCATAGGAAAGGGATTTTACTAGGAATTTCTTATGTACCATAGTGGGCTTGTTATGTACAGGGTAGTTTTTCTTTTTTCGTTTGCCTCCTGGTACTTTTCGTGTTCCTCGGGTATAGCCTTTGCTTTTTCGTGTTTTCATATCTACAAATCGCATAGGGGCTGGAATACGATAATCCACCGCATTATCCGAAACACTAATGCTTGACCTTTCCCATTTTGAAGAACGAAACTGATTCCTGCTTCTGACTCTTTTGCTGGATTTTAAAACATCTTCACCATACTGTTCAAGCATGGCTTTAATAAATCGTCCCTCTATGATACCTTTTTCGGATTTTCTCTCGTCTAGTAGTCCCATAACTATAATTGTATATCAAGGCTCCAGCCATTACACTGGGATTTTTTCCACACGGGGTCAAAGTCCAGAGCATTAAGATCTATATTTGCCATTGGCATATAGCAAGGGTCTGAAATTTTCCTAATTAAAATATTTCTGACTTTTCGCATCAGTTGATAGGTTCTTTCAAAAACTTCTATAAACTCTTCTTCTGAAAGTTCGGAATAGTCGGTTTTTTCCAGTACCATAATTTGAGACACCATAGTGTCTTTTATAGCATCTGCATTGATAGCATCTGTGCCATAACTTGGTAGTACGCCCACCAAATAGGCGTTATCACTTTTTTCTCTTCTTTCTAAAGTGTTGCCCAGTTGGCTATCATCGACTACTATCCATGCCTTGTTAATACCCTCTATTTCGGATTTTATTTCCTGAAGTAACTCATTAAATAGTTTTGGACTCATTTTTTTCGTTTTGAATTTCGTCTAATCTTCGTTTTTTCATTTCGTATAGTCTTAGCAATATCGTCCACATATTTGTTTCTCTTACTTTGTTATAAGAGCCAAATATTCCGCTTTCTGCTATATCGTGTACGATGCTGTGCATTCCTATTCCTGGAATATTGGATTTTTGCTCAGCCCCTGTTTCTTGGTAGATGATACTAAGGTTTATATTTTGTCCCATTACCATCAATTCTCCACCTAAAATATACTGCTGCATCGAGGTAAACCATAGATAAAATCCATATAAATGACGAATATCCACATGCTTGAATATACCTTTTGCTTTTTTCTTGGCATTTTTTAACTCATAACGCTCATTCCTGCCTAAATAAAAAATACCAAATAAAGTCCGTAGGGCTTCTATATCTCCAGTTTGAGAGAAATAGATATATTCTTCTAGCCCGTCCACATATTGACCAAATTCTACATCTTCAAAGCCGTCTTTAGGTCCAAAAAAGGTAGTGAATAATTTGAGATAAGGTAAGTGATTATTATAAAAATCTAATTTTATTTCTAATTGTGTTCCTTCAGGTGTTTCTGTTCTATCAAAAAAATGGTCTATATGCTCTGATAACATAAAAATCTGTTGCCATTTTGTATCCTCTTCGGAAATTTCTTTAGGAATAAATTTTGGTGACTTTAAGTTTAATAAGGCATATAACGCTAAGACACGAAAGTCTAAATAGTTAATTTCGCCAGCATTATACATATAGAGCAATTTTGCCATATCTGCATATTGGCGTTTGTCGCATTCTGCTAAATTCTCTGGCAAGAATAGCGTTTTATTTACTTTTGGAAAATCAATTATAATCATAAATCCACAAAGGCATCATCTCCGCTAAAACCCAAATCCCATTCTATGGGCTTGATTGGCTCAACGAAGATATTTTTAGGTTTATTTTTACTCATATAGTCTTCTATCTTTTGAAGATATTTTAGGGTATCTTTATCAAAAACCATTGCTGTTTCTAAGTATTCTAATTTACTCCCTTGCTTTTTATTAGCACTCCCTGTTTTGGAATACTGTAAAACACCTTTTGGAAATAGTTGAATATTAAGCCTACGAATACCCCAAGCCATTGCATAATTAACGGCTGCTAATTCTATTAGGTCTCTAAGTTCTGTTGTGATTAGTGTTCTGTCATCAAAATAATTTTTGCCAATTCTACTCAACAAATCTATTTTTTCAAACTCTCTAAGTCCTGGCAATAATTTAAAATAGAGTAGATGAGACCCCCCAATATTATACACTTTTTCAAAAGTTTTTAAATCTGGAATAAACAATCCTATACTATCATACTTTTTTAAATTGATAGTGATATTGTTTTTCTGCATATACTTTAACAATCTATCTAAATGACGATAGTATAAGTTTTCTAGTGCCTCTTGATTGGCTTCAATTTGCCATTCAAAAGCAGAGACCGTATGGTCATCTCTACGCATTAGGCGGCCATTATTCGTTACGGATAGGTCGGCAGTTGGAGCGTAAATAATGTAAGCCTTTAAGGCAATAGCATATTTAACCAACTCAAGCATTTCTGCATCAGGACTGAGAGAAAGCAATTGTTGATATGTAGTTTCACTAATTAAATCTACAATTTCATCTGTTGCCGACTGCAACGCGGATTTTAGCCTTGCAAAACGAATATCCGCATCTACAAAGCCCAGTAACTCCTTAAACTCAGCGGAAAAGTTATTTTTATCGAATAATAAGTCCATAAATGATTCTTAATAGTGTATAAAAACCTAATCCTGCACAGAAAACAGCGAATATTACTAATAAAACGGCTATCAATCGACAGCCTTTAGGTGGCATTTCATTGTTCATAGTTGATAATTTTATTACGGTCTTTTTTAGAAATATCTTCTTGTCTTTTAGAGCTTTCGTGATAAAAGCCCATTTTTAGCCTTTTGTGTGGAAAATTGATTTTAAGAGCGGCATTTATCACTTTCATTACCACCATTTCTGGCAAATCTATTCCTGAAAGCAAGTAATTATTAAAGGCATAATATTGTTCGGAACCGCTATCGGATTTTCCCCCGTGCGATAGATTCCCGAGTGCAGAATGTATCCCTATTCCCGTCGCTACGGAGGCATCGGCTTTGTTGGCAATATCAATGTGGCTCTGGACTACATCCCGCATCTTCTGGTCTATTACATTGATTTCCCAACCTAATTCTGATAAGTTGGCTCCGTCCACATACAGCACTCGTTCACTATGCCAAAATTTCCCCGCATTTTCAATTCCAGATAGCACTTCCTTAATTTCCCTTAATATTTTTCTTCGTAGGGCTTTCAGCATAGATTCTTTATAATCTCTGCCTTCCAAAGTGCATTTTTCTTTTAGTTCTTCGCGTTTAGCATCCCAAAATTCTTTAGGTGAAGTGATATGATATTTTATATTTATTGCATTCTTACTTAGTGCTGCCAAAAATTTAGGAACATTACTCGACTGGATAATCCAAGGAATAGATCCTAATATATGCGGAATACTAAAAAAGTCCGAACAAAAGGTATATAGATTGGAATACTTAATGGATATACCCGATTTGAACGGATTTTGTTCATCAAACATCGGATATACATTGTATTCGTTTGGCTCGTCTTGATTGTGTAGAATAATATGTGTAGGCGTAAACTTTTTACCTACCACCAGTGGCTTATAGGGTACTATATGCTCTAACTTTGCGACTTTCTGATTAGTCCCTATTCGCCAACCTTTTGTTAAAATAACTTTTGTATAACAGCTTTCTATATGGGAATAGTCTGTAACGCATTTGGCTAAATAGCCTTCATAGTCCCAAGTGTCTAGCCACTTCTGTACTTCAGCGTCATCTTGATACTCTCTGACTAAAGTCCCATCTACAAACTTTTCTTCATAGAGTTTAGGACCTTGTCCCCAGTTCAGTTGCGTTTTTTTATTAAGTATTCCTGGAGCAATAGAATTGGAATAAACAATATTCCTAATGATAAGCGGTAATTGATTGTTTTCTCCATACGGAAATACATTCCAATCATCATACCTTGATACGATTGGGCGACTCTCAAAAACATCAAGAGGTGACCATGGCGTATGGTTTTCTCTCTTTTTATCTATTACTTCATAAGTAAACGAACATTGTTCATCTGTACTTATCGCATTATGATCATCTATAAACTCTATCATGCGTGATTTTTATTCCGTTAAACTTCATCAGTAATGGAAGCCAAAAATGTTTTTTATCGCCTGTTTCAGTATCTTCATAGGCAATAAGATTATTGGCATAGCGACTTTTCTTTTTTGGAAGTCCAGCCGAAAGCAAAACTCTGTCTAACTCTATATATCCACTGCTTTTTTGCTTACTTCTATCACATGAAATAAATCCAATGCGAAAAGGAATGTTTTGCGAACTTAATTTTCGCATCGCTCTAAGTGCATCATAGATATTAATTTCTTTGTTAGCCAGTTGTTCCATAATGCAAAAAACGGCAACTCATTTGAGTTGCCGTGCCAAACTAATTTACAATTGTTCCAGCATTTCCATAGCCATATTATAGGCTTCGTCATATTCTTTTTTAGAAATTTCTTCGGTTATGTACTGATAAGCTCCTATATCGTGCCAATGTTCTGCAATTATAGTTTTTAGTTTTGTTTCGTTACCATTAAACACTACGGCAACCCCTTTATAATATAATTGATTTTCAGAGGTTATTTTCATATAGCATCTTTCAATAGCCAAACTTGTTTTTAGATATTTTAAAGCCATTTTAAAGTGTTTTTAAAGTTTCAACATCTAATATAGGGGATATTGCAAATAATAACTTTTACTTGCCTTTCTGTAAGAGTAGATTTGAAAATAAAAGCATACTCCACTTCGTCATACGAAATACTCCAGCTTCCGACACTTTGTGTTTCTTGCAGGGCTTCTTTAAGCATTAAAATGGAGTTAAAATAAGGCGTTACAATTTTATATTCTGAAATAATATCGGGGTTGTCTTCTACTACGAAGTCTTCTGAATTAAAATGAAGAATTGCTGTGCGGTCTTCATCCACTAAAGTCAGGATTTTACCACTTTTAGTGAATAGACTTCCTGCTTCTATAATATCTCCATTGTGTTCTATATCTATGATATTTCTGTAATACATAATGTTAGGGTTTTAAGTTAGAGTTTTTGCTTTGAGTTCTGATAATTTTTCTAAGGGCGGCATGGAGCATCGCCCTTTTTTCTCTCTCAATGTATGGTACATCAGAGTCATAGAGGTAGGCATCTCGGAATACCTCAAACAAACAGTCTTCTATCTCTTGTTGTGAGAATAGTGCGCGTAATTGCTCCAGTTCCTGCTGAGCAACTAACTGTAACGGAGTTAATTTTTCTTCCATTTTTACATGTTTTTTAGTTAATAATGCCCATAAAATTGACGCTGTAACTTGATATATGCAAGTTGGAAGTTTCTGGAAACTGCGGAGTGGGTATGCCCCTGCTGGTCAAGCACCGAGAGGCGATAAAGCCCGTTACCTAGTGATTTGTAATTAAATCTGCGGAATTTGTTTTTGCGATAGAACTCGCAAGGCGTTTCTAATTTTGGTAGTTTGGTCGTGAAACCCTTTGCAGCCTGTGCGTTGGCAAAACGGAAGATATCCAAGTCTGGATTACCTTCTAAATTGATTGTTTGTAGCATGACAATACTATTTAAAAGTTAATGTAAAATGTTTAATAAATAAAAACCCCCAAAGGAGTTGCTACAACATCGTAAGAACGATACAGACCTTTCGGTCTCTCCAATAGGGGTTAATCTATGATGATTAAAATCCGTTAAAATGTAAGATTACTTACGATATTGTAGCGTTGCAAATATATAAAAAAAATTAAATATATCACTTATTTATTGGATAAATTTAATTTCTATAAAATTATTATATTTGAAGAAAAAAAGGCTATGAAACAGAAAGTTATCTATATCGTTTTGCTACTAATAATAGTTGTTCTAGGGGTTGTAGTATATCAACAATATAAGGAAATACAAGATTTAGAGCTTGTATTAAGCCAATGTGAGGATGCTTATTATAAAAATATTGGGTACTAAAAAAGCCCCTGATAGGGCTTGAATTATAGTTTTTATTTTAGATCTAATTCTTTTGATAGCTCCGAGTACCTGTCAATTATATCCTCATTAAGCCAATGATTTTTCGTTATTTTTATAGTTTTAGAAGTACCATTGGTATATTGAATATTCACTGATGTTAATTCTAATGTTTGAACTATATCTGTTAGCCATACATCATCAAAACTCCATTCTGAAATATCATATTTTTCAACTGGTCCAATACCTTTCCGACTAGCATTATATGTTCCTCTTCGATATAGAACCTTGTCATCTACTGAATTTATACCATAAAAATTAAAAGTGATATATTTTATTGTTTTGTTTGAAAAATTAATAATTCTAAATTTTGCTCCAGTCATAGAGTAATTATCTGTAGGAACTGCTTCAAGTATGGCAATTCCTAAATTTTCATATCTGTTTAATTTTTCAAATAGTCGTTTTTTTTCTTTTAAGACTAATACTTCGGATAAATTCTTAGCTTCCTGTTTTATCAATTCTTTATCATCTTCAGAAAGTTCATCATACCAATCCATATAGTCTACAAAAGTTTTTTCTCCATTTAACCTATAAACTTTATTATTAAAGTTCACGGGATAATAATATTCATAACTTCCATACATAACTTTAAGAAAATATGATGTACCACTACCATATTTATCGCATGAGGAATAACCACTAATAAATAGCATGGCATCTTCTGGAGGCTGTGGATATTTGCTATAACTATCAATAGTACAATATTCACTTACTTTTGTATATATTTTATCTTCATTATCTATGTAATAAAGTAAAGAATCTAACTTTTCTTGATTCTGACTCAATATATAGATAGGAACTAGTAATAAAAATGATAGAATTTTTTTCATAGAATTGTTTTTCCACAAAAATAATAAAAACATTTCAAAGCGTTGCATTTAGGGAAATAAAAAAGCCCCACCGAAAATCGGGGAGGCTTAAAGTGTAAAAGAAACGCTGTCAAACAATATCTATACACTTACTAATTCTTTTCCAATAGTCCGAATACCATTGAGTATTTGCTCTCTTTTATCGGGGCGTGGCTTTCTATAACCAGTCATATAATGCCCTAATTGTCTTTCATTAATTCCAGTTACTCTAGATAATGCAGAGCGTGTAATTAACCCGTCTAACTTATGTAATAAGGCAGAAACTTCAAGGTCAAAAACTAACTCATAATTTCCTTTCGTAAGATATTCTGGTAACTGGTCTCCATCTTCTATACAGCCCTCAATATGGAATTTTAAGGATTCAGCAAAACTTCTTTTTAGAGTGTCTAAATCTTTATGAGTACAGACTACAATACCATTAATATCTTTATCATCACATACCGCAGAATAATTTTTATCTTCCCAACCGATGTTTACTTTTAATTGTTTCATATTGTTTTTATTTGTGCAGGGGGCTTATCGCCACCCTGCTTGTTTGAAAATACTGTTTAATAATTCTTGGCTTAAAGTATCACTTGGCTTTCCATTTACAGTGACTTTTCCTTTTTTAGTGGGGTGTTTGAACTGTCTGTGACTTGTGCCGTTGTGTTTGCTAAGATACCACCCGTCTTCTTTTAGCATTTTTAGAATTTCTTTTACTTTAAACCTTTTCATTTTAGTTGTTTTTGATATTGTTTGACTATGCAAAGATAGTAAAAATACTATCATAAGCAAATTTTTTAACAACTTTTTTTTAAAAAATTAACCCATAGTTTCTGGGTCGCTCCATTCCATCTGTTGTTTTTTTATAATTGCTAAGAATGGACGGCGACAAATAAGGTATTTTAAAGCATCGGACATATTGGTAGAATACATTGGGCGTTTTTTTAGCGGGAGTTTTTCCGAAGTTTTATTTTTAAATAATTGATTAACGCCTCTTTTGTTTGGCTTTACGATTTGAGTGGCAACATTCATTGAAGAAATTAATTCTCTACATTGGTAGCGGTCGATAGCCAAACCAGGCAACCCTTGATAAGTCCCATTCATAATTGCTTTAGCCATTATAAATTCTGTTTGTTGCTCAATATTTCCCTGATTTCGGCTCATTAAATTAACTTTCCAGCCTGTTTTGTTTCCATCTTTGTCTGTTTCTAAAAAGTTCTTGATTTCCGTTGCCCAGTCCCGTCCTAACTGCTGATATTGATTTCCTGAACGATCATAATACAAATCTATTTCTTTTGTTTTATGATGTTTAAAAAACTCTAAAAACTTAGAGCATAACGCTTCCGAAGACTCTGGAGCCAGTGTCCAAAAGTTTTTTAATACGCGTATTAGCTGTTTGTTGGATTGTGCTACCACCATAGAACATTGGTCGCCAAAGTCTATACCTAATTCTAATTTAGCGTTAGGGTTGATATATTGTAACCCTAATGAGGTTAATTCTGCATCGTCCCCAGTGTTAAACTGCTGATAATATTTAAAGTTTATACCATCATCATAGATATGCTTGTCCTCGAACGCTACATAGAATTTTTGTCCTGCTTCTACTTGCGGGGGTAACGAAAGCACAGAGGTATTAAATTCTACTGTTCCTAATGCTGCTAAAGCCGTTTTAAAATAATCTAATCTTAAAATATCGACATTAACGAAACTCGACGCCATATAGAAAAATGTAGAATTTTTCCTAAGCCGTTCCCAAAGCTCAGAAATTTTAGCAATTTTCCGCTGAGTTTTCTGGAGGAGTCTTTTATTTCGTTTTCTGGCGTAGTGGATAGCATCGGCTTTGGCTTCGTTAAGTTCTAAAGAAATTTGGAGCAAATATTTCATTTGCTGTTTATCCATATCTTTTTCCCTATCCAGAATCCAATCATACTCCCCAGGCATAATAATATTAGGATAATCCGTAGTAAATGTTAATCCTAAATAATAAGCGGAGTGTCCAAATATTGTGGAGTCTCCACGCAGGGCAGGGAAGAGGCGGTCTATTCTCCGCTTTTCTAAATATTTCGTTTCATCACCTACCAAATGTTGGTAGGAGTTACCCGCACCAGAACTGGGCGTATCCATCGAAATATAGTTAAAGAAATTTCCTAGAAAAGTGGATATAGTATGCTTATAAGTTTGTGGAGCTTTATAAGGCTTTTTAAAATGCTGTGGAGGCGGTTGGTCTACTACATAATGAATACCCTCTACCCAACCTTTACGATTCCAGCCTTCTATTATTGAAGGCACCACATTTTTAAGCAAATTAGTATAGGTATCTCCAACGATTCCAATATAGCAACCTGGCATATCGTAGCAAACATCCATCAACCTTTCAGCTTGATAGTCCGTAGTTTTACCCGTACCACGCCCTAATACGAGGAATAAATTTTGTGGCTGCATCACATCTACTAATGTTTTGAGCCACGAAGCATAACGCACTTCTACATCGTTAAAATCAGTTCTTACGAGGATTTTCTTCTTCATCTTGGAATATTTTTACAGGAAGAATTAATGCTTCCTGCTTTATCCTTTCTTTCGCTTTTTCAGTCAGTTCTTTTGTATTTTCATCTATCCATAATTCAATTTCCTTACGGTCTTCGTTTGGTAATTCAAAGTGTTTGTCCATATCCATAGTATAAACCTTAAACGGCTTTCTGAGTGCGTCCTCTGGCGTTTCGATAGGATCTTCTTTGTCTAGCCCTCTAAACTTAAAGGCTCTTTCTTTAATTTTAGATGCTTTCTCTATATCTGCGGTTGTTTCCGCTAGTGCTATGGCTAAATTATAGGCATTGTCTAAATCGTCAGCATAAACATTTCGCCATGCGGCCTTTGAAATTTCATTGTCGGAGTAGAAATACTCTATACTTTCATTGTAAAGTTGAACGGCTTTAAGTCTGTTCCCTTTCAAATCTGGCTCAAACGAAATAAGATGTTTTAGGATAGCCTCTTTAGTTCCAAAAACATCGTGGCGGAGTCGCATAGCCCTAATTTTATCCAACATATTGACATATTGAACAAACCCTTCAGGCATATTGTCCATACGCCCGTTTTCTATCCAATCATATAAATCGTCTAGGTTATAGTCCGTCAATTTCTTCTTCGCCATAGATATACTTTTTTTTCAATTCTGCTAAACGCTGTCCTCTTCTTACTTTTTCCAGTTGCTGGTGGGCTGTTATATTACCACTCATGGCGTTTTCTGCTAATTTCATTCCTGCGTTAGCATCTACAATCAAAACCCCACGATCGTAATAATATCGGACTTGAGAGTTGGGATTTTTCCATTCTTTCATAAAGTCCTTTCGTGGTACATCCAGATACATTGCAATTCTCTCAGGTCCGTAACCCGCTCCTGCGAGGTTTTCTATTTGCGTGTATTCATCATCTGATAGTATCATTTCTTTTTCTTTTCAAAATAATTCATAGAGATATAGTGCATCAAAACACTACCTACCACAGAACCTAACAAATAAGTGAGCATTAGTATAGGTCTATCAAAATTTTGAACGACATTTTTTATAACCAAAAGCCAAATGCCGTTACTTAGTACACTTGCTATTGTATGAAAAGTGATACTATCGCTATTCCTCGCCCTACTTACAAGTGTGAAACTGGCATTTTGTAAGACTACCAGTCCGAACATTTTTAATATTTCAATCATTCAAATATAGTTTTTCGGAATTCGTAAACTTCTTCAGAATTTGTTAGTACATATTGCTCAAGCTGTGCGTTTTCACTCCAATTTCCAGAACCCTCTAACACCAAATGAAACCCATCAGTTTTTATAAGACATATTTTAGAGTGATTCCAGGAGTATTTGACACTAAAGTTTCCATTGTGTCTGCATACACCTTCTAACACATCAATTGTTAATGGATTTCTTTTGGGCATAGAATCGGAAATAAGTAACCTTACCTTTCCAATTCTCCCATTTTGCTGTAGTTCTTGCAATGCTTCTACTACACGCCTGCTGATACTATATGTACTGGCATATAATTCTTCAATAAAATGAAGTTTTGCAATAAATGGTATGAAGGTAAACGCATTGAAAGCCTTTTCTGTTTGTAGAAAAAACACCTCTCCCTCTTGGGGTATTCTAACGAGTTGATTTAGGTTTTCAATGCGGTCAATATGTTTGTTTAAATATACCGAAGTAACTTCTGGAAACGCTTCCCTCTTTTCTTTATGAAGTGAGGAAAGCGTGAAAAATTTATTTTTCTTTGAGTCTTTCATCTACTAACTTTTGCTTTTTCTCTAGTATTGATAAGTCTTCAGAAAGTTTAGATTTTCGCTCTTCATCATCGGCTTCTTTAATCGCTTTTTTCTTTTTAGAAATATTGGATTTTAGATTATTTTTAGTCTTTGCTAACTCTTCAGCTGACATAGCCTTCACCTCTTTTTCTAATTTGTAATCTTCAAAAATTGGGTGTTCTGCTAGAAAATCTTGATGTTCTTTATAGTATTGAAGTTCATCATGGATTTCTCTATTCACTTCAAAATCTTCTAACAATTCATTAGCGATTTTAAATATTTGGATTTCGTCTAGTTTAGGCTCAGTAACATTGGCTACTTTTTCAAATAACTCTGTGTGTTTACTTTTGAAATTATGAAATGCTGTAATCGCATCATTAGCTAAAATTTTCAATTCATTAGGACAATCTTTTTCTCTAAGAAAGGGATATTCTGTAGAAAATCTAAGCCCCGTCTTTTCTTCTTCGTTCATATCTTTTAAGATATTCTCAAACTCGCTTCTGGCTTCGGGACTTGCTTTTACTTGTTCTGATATTTCTAAGTCTGTTTTTAAAACTTGTTCTACCTCTAGTTCTGGTATAATATGATTAACAATATCTGTATTTGAAATACCTAAATGCTGTTTTACATCGTACTCTAGTGTTTCTAATAGAGTAGGGTTATAGCCTCTGGCATTATAGGATCTTATAAGGTTGGGGTTTCCCTCTGTGCTAATATAAGCACCTAAAAGAGAGTTAAATCTCTTTTGCGGATTATGCTCTGTTTTTAAAATAGTTAAGACTTGATTTTTCATGTTGGGATTTTTTGAAATTATATACAAAAAACGGCAACCCAAATGAGTTGCCGTGCCAAACTAAAAATAATGTTATGAAAAAACTACCTTCTAGCCACTTCTACTAAGTAAGTTTTATCAGCCTTTACCACTCGGAAATCAATAGCAGCATCTTTGAGTGCTACCCAATCTGTAGCCTCTTTAGTTAATATTGCTACCGCACCAGTTGGACTGTTTTTAATCTTATAAGGGTCACTGCCACCGGCACCTAGGAATGTTACGGTTTCGTTATGTTCAAAATCTGAAGCAGAGATGGTAACATTAGCAGTAGTAGAAGCAGATGCTAATTGAATGATATTTCCATTTGCCTTGTTGATAGCAAATGTAGAACCCGTTGCATTATAAGGATCTGTGAATGATATTGGACCGTTATAGAACATTACCCTATCATCATTTAGCATTTCCTGTTCAAATGTGAGTGTAGTGATGTTGCTATCCTTATCGTCTTTAGTAGAAGCGGAAAGTTTCATTGGGTGACATTGCGAACCCATTACTTTCCATTCTGAAGTTCCACAACCACCGTAGAAGATTATAAATCCTTCGTTAGCATATTTCTTTAAGAACGACATTACTTCTTTTTCTGTGCCAGGGTGTTCTCCGACAAATTTATTTTTACTTCCCATTCCATCAGGATTTCCACCTGCCTCAGAAGTTGCAGCTTGAGTAGATGGAGTCATATACAACTTAATAAAAGTGGCTCCAGGCTTAAATACATAAGCCCCTTCTAAGGTTACTAGATCTGCACCTACAATGGGGTGTTTTAGAATTTCTTTATTTAAAGCGACTACTGCTTCTCCTCGCTTTGGGGTTGGTAGTCCTGCATTACTTGATTTTTTTAATAATTGTCTCATTGTTTCTTGATTTTAAACTTAAAAAAATAGACAGTAATTGGGCTACTGCCTATTGTGTTATTTTACCCTCTATTAATTTCTACCCAAACATCATTTACATACACTAGGTCTATAAACTTATCGGCACTATCTAATGCATAGGTAGAATCCACCTTAATATTTCCTGCGATAGAAGAAATGGTAAGTTTAGAGCCATTTTCAGCTTGAATTCTCAATCGATTTCCTTCAGTACCACCCTCAATTTTAGCAAGTGTATCTTCAGAACCAGTATATACATACTCGTCTGCTTCGTAGTTTAAAGTTGTTGTATCGAACTCCTTATAAGTAGAATCTAAAGCAGGAGACTCTGTCCTAGAAACCTCTTTGTAAGTCCCATCAGCTTTTTTGATTAGGGTTAAATCCCCACCAGTTTTAAGGTTAAAATCTCTTGTAAGGTCTAATTTATCACCTTTTTTAACCTTAACATCTCCAGCGAAAGAAATATCACCTCTAATGACTAATATATCTCCTACATTGCCTGAAATTTCTACAATATCAGTTGTAAAATCAATATCTGGTTTCACACGGTTGTGTCTCACTTCTAAGATACCTGTTTTGTTATCATAAGAAGTTACAAAGAAATCTGCTCGGAATAGAGGGGTATTGTTTGTCCAAATCACCTGTTTAACTAATGCTAATTTATCACCTGGAACAGTCGCTAAACCAATGTGGTTAAGACCAATACCTATTTTGTAATCTGCAAAGGCATAAACATCTCTAAGGAATTTTTCAATAGTAAATATTGATTTTTCTTCTGGTTTATATTCCAAAATTTTGATATTATCCATCGTTGTTACGATAATAACATCAGACCCCTCTAACCATTGTAATGGGACAAAAGTGATATTGTCATAATCTTTTGGTGATTTTGGATAACCTTTATAGTCGTTGTTTCCACCAAATAATTGCTCCGCTCTTCTCTTGTAGTCTAATATTTTAGACGGCGACATAACCATTTGCAGTTGCTCTGTGGCTCTTAAGTTTTCTGGAAGCTGCTTAATAAATGAATCTACATAATCAACCGAGTTAGCAAAAGTCCATTTGCCTAAATTGAAAGGTCTGTATTTGTTTGCTAATCTGGCATCAAATATAATTTTTAATAAACCATCATTTCTGTGTAGATAATGCCCAGGCTTGTCTTTTTCTCTATCCTCTGGAGTCGGCACCCAAACCCCTCGTATTAATACATCAGCATCTTCTTGTCTGGCTTTCTTTAAAAATTCTGACAATAAGAAAACTATAAATGGCATCTTGTAAGCATAACTACCAACTTTATTAAATCCGTTTAGCCAGTTGGTTTCAATTTTTTGCATTTCCCAATAGTTGAACTGCAAGTCTATTTGCGTAGGACGCACTTGCATTTCTTCAGCTTTGAAAACAATATCTCCTTTCGGAGCCCATCTCGCTTTACGCGGTTGAGTTACA
Source organism: Riemerella columbina DSM 16469 (assembly GCF_000374405.1). Taxonomy (GTDB): domain Bacteria; phylum Bacteroidota; class Bacteroidia; order Flavobacteriales; family Weeksellaceae; genus Riemerella; species Riemerella columbina. Next base: position 55,225 of record NZ_KB894251.1, on the reverse strand, counting down.
TTAGCCACAGAAATGGTTGCAGACATCATTCTGTCCATCACACCATAGATTCTAGGCCAATGTTCAGGCAATTTAAAGTAAGAATTAAATAATGATTCTATCTTCTCTGGATAGGTTCTCACATAGTCTAAGAATTCATCATTCATGCGTTGAATCGCTACGGAGCTTCTGAAATCCGTTGTAGAACCTTTAGCACCTGATAATAACTTAGCATTCCACGGTGATGAAGCATCCCAGAATTTACCTTCTAATCCGAATATTTGTCCCCCTTGTGCAAATACTTTTTCTGCCATACCTGTCTCTAATACTTTTTTAGCCATTTCAGGGATGTTGGTTTCAGGTTCCCCGCTTAGTTTTTCTACTTTTTCTTTCAAATCCTTGTTTTCAGAAATAAGTGTCTCCACTTTTTCTGAAAGTGCAGTTAAGTTGGCTTCTTTATTTTCAACCTCTTGAGTCGTTTTTTGAAGCGTTTTTTTAACTGTGTCTAATTCCTGCTTAGCAGTAGCGACATCAGATAACTCTTTATTCGCCTGTTCAATTAATAGCGATGCGTGTTCTTCTCCTAAGAGAGTGTTAAGTCTTGTTTGTTGATCACTACTAATATCAACTGCGTTTTCTTTTTGAGCGACTTGCATAACTCCTAAGAGTGTCGCTAACATTTTTAAATACTTCATTTATTTATTAATTTTGGTTAATTCGGATTAATTCTGATTTTGCTAATATTAGTTCATAAGCATCTTGAACAGTTCCTATACTATCTGCTAGACCCACTTCTATAGCTTCTTTTGGTAAGTAGGTCTTTCCAAATGTGGCTTCTTTTTTGATTTGCGGTCTTGATTCTAAAACTTCTCTTTGAAATCTTTGGGCTAGTATTGATAATTTGTCCTCAAGTGCAGAAAAATCACCTTCCAAAGCATCTACTATTGCCTGATTTTTATCCTTACTTTCTTTAGGTCTAATGATTTTAATTTCGTTCTCTGGCTTCTCAAATACTATCATTGCTCCGATACTGCCGACTTCTGCCATAAAATCATTGTTCAACATAATGTGGTCTGATAGCATAGCCGCTATCCAATAATGTAGAGAACAAGCCGTATCCACAACAGAAATTACAGGTTTGGTAATTTTATTTTTTATGGATTGGAAAAGGGTAATGGCATTAGCATTTCCGCCAGGACCATCCATAAAAAGGATTATACCTTTTATTTCTTCGTTATTTTCAGCCTTTTGGATTTCTTTTACAAAATATTCAGCGCCATAACTACAAGCAGCGTTATATTTGGTCATAGGTCCAACCATGCTGATTACCGCGACTTTGTCTTTTGCGATTACTTCTCCAGTAGATAAAGTTTGTTTCTTAGATAAAATGGAATATGCAAACGGTTTTTCTTGTTCTGGAATTTTTCCTGCTAAAATATTTTCTACTATGGGCTTATAGTAGTTAGGATAGGAGGCTTCCATCAGCCAAGTGTCTCTTAGGATTTCTGATAGTATATTCATATTGCAAAAAAAAACAACTCTTAAGAGTTGTTGTGCTAATCTAATTTTAAATGAAGTGTTGCAATGAAATAAAAAAGCCCTCAAATCGAGGGCTTATTCTTTAAAAATTAACATATTCTTTTTTCTGAATCCTATGTAGATTTTGTAACTCTACAATAGACTTTCCAAATGTTTTCTGGAAGTGTGGGTAATCTTTAAATCGCCAATCGCCACCCCATGTCCAGCCATATCTTTTAAATATAGCTACGATTTCTTGCCAGTCGGCTACTCTATCGTTGTCGTAGTCGCCTTTGGTATCCCATACGGCTGTTTCGTGTGTACCGTTATTGTCTTTATCTATTAAAAGTACAATATCGACCGCTAAGCCATAATTATGGTACGACTGTCCACCTCGTGCATTAGTTACTCGGCTGCCTTTTTTTGTTCGGCCAATAGCATATAGAGCATCTTGCTCTGCAAAGGTTCTTAATGTATGTGTAAATCTACAAATCGCCTTTCCAGTTAGAGCCTCGCAGATTTCTTTGTAAATCGCTTTTGCTTCTTCTCTTAATTTTGGATGAAGTAGTTCTATCCGTTGTAGCGTTATTTTATCCATAAAAATTTCAATTTTGATTTAATTACCCATTTTAATAACTCCCAAATACCAATTGTCAATGCTATTATACATAGCCAATTGACAAATGGAATTTTGCGTTCAACATCTATTTCAACAATTTTGTCTTTGTAGATGTACTTATATCCAAACTGGTCTTCTGTATGCTTCTTTTCGTCTTCGTTAATGCTAGCATTGTTCTCCTCTTTTTTTTTGGAACTTTCGCTGTTAAAAGTCAGTTTACTATTTGTTTTTCCTTGGTATCGCTCTCCATCTTTCCAGAAATCAAACTCAGCAGGTTGACCGCAGATTGGTTCAATGCTAAAGTTTAATTTTTTGTCTTGAACCTCGGTTAAATTATTAAGTAATGAAATTGATTTTTTTTCTATCGTTTCATCGCTTTTTAACTCAGTCTCTTGTTTTATATCTACTGTATCAACTGTCTTATGCTTTCTCACAGAACAAGACAACACTAAAAAACTAATCAACAGGAATATTATTCTTTTCATCTTGTTTTGCTTTTTCATCTTTTAGATATTCAAAAATTTTTGACACTACATCTTCTCGTTTTTGTAGTACCTCGAGTAATTCTGTAAAACTTCGGTCTGCTTGCCTTCTTACTTTATCCTCTGCCTTTTCCCTAACAGATTTTGCCTCTGTAAATATTAATGCAATCGCACAAAGTAGAGAGAACATAGGAGTTAGAGATAAGGGAAATGGTACTATTAAAGGGGTTACTACATCAAGGAAATCGAAAGTAAGAGCAAAAAACATCATTGCATAATAGTAGACAAACTTACTTATCGTTCGTCTGTAGCCTTCCGAATGCGTTGCCTCACCCATTTCTTTTGCTTTTTTTACACCAAAGTATAAATCCACTAAAATAGCCAACAATACAGCCATCCAAATCATTGATATTTGTATTAGTTGGGCATATAAACCATCATAATTATTTTTTAAAATTTCTGCTAACATATCATTTTGGAATTTTAAGTTGTCTGGAATAAAAAAAGCCGCCAATTAGCCTAATAACTCTATGGCTTATCCAGTTAAAAATTTTTCGTTTTGGTGCTAAGGCTTTTCGCCATTTTAGTCTTTCGTCGTCTGCGAATTTTCTAGCCTTGTAGATGTTATATCCAAAATATTCAAATTGGGCTTGCTTGTCTGTCCAGAGTTTATCGTGGATTAGGTCGCCCAACGCTCCCTCGTCTATTGGGGGGGATAGCCAGTGCAACCAACTCGGCACACTTGCACCATCCCAAATAAAACCTCGTGGAATTTTTAGGATATATCCATCCGATAGCTGCACTTCTAAATCTATTAGGGTGCAATAGTGGCGTGGGTATTCTTTGGATTTAGGCAGAGCCTCAAACCATTTTACTCCCTTTATCTTATGTAAATAGCGGACTTTCATATTGTTATTTTTTAATCCCTTACAATTTCCCAATCTTTAGTTTCAGAAAAATACATCCCTTTCCCTGCTTCACATTCCTGCTGAGTGGTAATTAATAAACCTTGTCTAAACAATTCATTAATGTAATCCGTTTGAGTTTCAAAATCTTCGTGATTGAGGTTTAATACAGCAGACAGTTGCCCTAAATCCTCATAAGTATAGGACTTTAACCTTGTTACTGGAGTGCCTAATACTTTTTTTACATTTACGATTTCCGTGGACTCTACTTCGCCACTAATAGGATTCTTAACCTCTTTCGTTTCTTCGACATTTATTGTACAGGTGTCAATAATCCTAAGTTCGTAAAGTTCTTCTTTAGGTTTATTTTGAATTAAGTCAATTTCCATCGTTACCACACCGCGATGCATTGGCGGAAACATTAAATCTTTGTTGCTTTTAATTGCTATTTTGCTCATTTTTATTTATTTTTATGGGTTGTTATTTTCTAATTGTTGTACTCTGTTTTTTAAATTATTTATTTCCATCCACAAAAGTGATATACTTCTGCTCAGACTGCTAAAGTCTTCTATATCTTTCACCCCCACAGTTCCATCTGGCTTTACCGTGAGCATTTTTTGAAACATACCATCACCTTCAGCATCATAGGTTCTATTTAAGTCTAATTTCAACTGTCCGTTGATTTTAAGCCACCTTTCTTTGAATGAACCATAAATAAGTCCATCTGTGATATCTTCTTGTGTATTTACAGAGTTATGAATACATAGTATATTATCTGCATTTAGCAAATAATTGAAATTACCTATTATAATAGAGTTATTAATTTCTTGTCCTGTATATTTAAAATAATTCCCCGCACCTATCAGTAAATTATTAAAGAAGTTTGTAGTACAGTTCCATAAGGGGTTTACTCCTATTACTGTAGAGGCATACATTCTTCTTGGGGCAGTTGTACTATCTGCTATATTAGACCCTACCAAGGTATTCATTCCCATACTTGTAGAATAGTCTGTTTCCGAAGTATTGGGATCAATTCCAAAGTACTGCAAACCTCCTACATTTTTGCCCATATACCAAGAGTTCCCTAATACAGGTGATTTAGACTTTATAAATCCAACGGTTGTCCTATCTTCACTCCCAGTATAATTTAATGCATATCCAGAGCCATAGCCTATAAATGTAGAACAAAATAGTGTTTTAACATTTTTTGCAGTGTCTTTTCCTAATAGAGTATTTCTACCAGATTTTAATAAACTATATCCACTATGTACACCTATAGCTACATTGTTGTTTTTATACTCATCATCAGTGGTATCATCATTTTCTAAATTTTGAAGTGAAGAAGTTCCAATGGCCAGGTTATAATTCCCAGACATGTTTTTACTTAATGCATATGCACCTATTGCAGTGTTTTGGACTCCAGTAAAATTCTTTTGCAAAGCACCATAGCCCATCCCAATATTAAAACTACCAGAAGTGGTGGGCATACTGCCAAAAAATAAATTAGTATTATCAGGGTACACGCCTAAGAGAATATCCTTAGTATTTGTTCCGTCTCCTTTGTAAAATTTCAATGGTACCGAGGTATAGTTATCCCGAGCAGCCACGGTGTCTAAGATATCTGGTGTGATGCTTTTAGTCGCTAATATACCGTTAGGCTTTGTTACAACTTGTCTATCAAAAGTATCGTCGTTATCTGCATCAACAAAGCCGTCTATACTTACACCGTATTTTGAAACTTCTACCGCTGAATTTATCTCGTCATCTTCGTCTTGATTTTGTGAAAATGTAAGTTTTGTGCTTAAACTAGTTACTTCCAAACCTGTACGACCATAGCCTTCATTATTATCGCCAGTGCCTTGCAACACAGAAAAACCACCTCCTACGCTCATACTTAAATCTTCATAAGTAAGCCCAAGTTTCTCTCCACGATACATTGTAAAAACATTATTCCCAAGCTGCCAATCATAATTGTGTGCTTGTATTATCCCAGCATCTTCTGTAGTTGTAAGTGTAGCATTAGCGATATTACTTCCAATGTTACCAACAGGCATCCTGCGGGTCTCATTTTGTTCATTGGTTAGATAAATATATTTGAATTCCGAGGTGGGGGTTGCAATTGCCGTAGTGGTTTTTTTTAGAAATTTATCGTCTACTTGTAATTTGGTATAGGTGTTACCTTCATCATCACCTTCATCAACTAAAGCAATATTAGAAGGTAATTCTCCAATATCTAATGCTTGTTTTAACTTCTCTTTATTTGCCCCTGAAATATTTGAGCCATCTATTTTTACAAATAGTGTCGAAAATTCTGGGTCGTTAGGATCTAAAGCATCTTCATCAACTAATATATTTCCATCATAGAATAGAACTGGGTCTGCATCCGCAAACTCTTGTTCAAAGGTCAAATCATAGCCTTTTTTATCGCTATCATCTACAAAGGCTCCAGTAAAGAATAAAGGATTACACTTTGAGCCGTATATTTTCTTATAGCTAGAGCCACATGATTTTACTATAATTACAAACCCTTGATTGGTATTGTTTTTTAAAAATTCATTAATCTCAATCTCGTCGCCTGGGTAGTGACCTACTATTTTTTTCTTCCAGCCTCTACTATCTACATCTCCTTCTGTATCTCTATTATGTGTTTGTGTGGAGGGCGTTAGATAGAGTATGTGAAACCTACGCCCATCAGCAATCATAATATTACCTTCGGTTACAATCCCTTTTGCATTAGATTGTGGCATAGAAATAATATCTTCTACATAAAGAAGATACATTTCGGACTTTGGTGTTGGTAATCCAGCGTTTTTATGCGGCTTTTTAGCGTTTAATCTAAAGTTAGACATATGATAATTTTATAAAAACAAAAGTATCATAGACTGTTAGTCTGTCATGCCAAGCTAATTTCCATAGAATAAATCACCAATCCTCTCATTGTTAAAAATCTTATGTAGCCCACCTTTGGACTTGAAAGAATAATAATAGTGTCTTAGAATCTTTTCATCGTAACCGTACTCCGAGAGTTCGTAATGTTCTATGAATTTCCATATTGCTTCTTTTATTTTGGCGTTGGAATTTGACCCTGTACAATAGCCTTTTACAAAAAAGTAAAAGCAAGATTTAAAATTAGAATCTAAAAATTTATAAAAACTCTCTAACTCATCAAAAGATAGGTCCACTCTGTATTCTGCTGAAGTTTGAAACTCCATTATTTCGGTGGAAAATGCTTTTTTATTACTTATTTTCTTTGAATATATTGTAAGGCAGTAGTGCTTTATCTTATAATCTGGTAGTATTCTTCGCCTTAAAAACATTCCTAATACAGAATTTGGTTTTACAATTAACCTTGTGAATTCTTCATCTTTAGAAATCACTTCACAACCACCCATTTCTTTTATTAGAAAAGGTATAAGATAACCTGGTACTTCAATTGGATAAAGTTGTATCATAAAGGTTGTAGGGTTAATATAGAGTATTTTATTGCTGTTTTTTTAAGGTCTCCAGATAGTTCAAAATTTAGAGGTGTATTTTGAAAAATATCGTTGTTACAAAATACAATAGATTCATTTTGGTTTGTTTTTAAAACAGCTGCAACAATATTATTTATTTCAGAAATTACAGGTTTTCCAGGAAACGAAAATCTAAATTCTGATTCATAATAAACTCCACTATTGTTTTGCTTTCTTTTGTAAGCAAATTGTCCAGAACCTGGTGTAAAATAAATAGCCTCTACTTCAGAAGCTATACTTAATATTTCATTTTTAACAATGCCAGGATAAAGTAGATCTTGATTTATAAGTTTAATTTCACACAGGTGCTGGATTGGATATTTCATTATAAAAAAATTATTGTACAAATTTAATGATTAGTTTTCATTTTGAAAACTAATTTTCCTTAAAATTTCTATCATTTTTTCTAACTTCAAAATTTTTTCTTCCATAAAAAACATCATCAAAATAGGGCTGCTTTAGTTTTAGTTTATGAAGCTTCATAGAGTTTATTTTTTTAATATTTTTGGAAATTCGTTGAATCGTCTGCATATTTCTTTTGCTAAATTGTATGCATCATCTAACACGATTTGGGCTTCTCCAAAGGTGTCTTCGGAATGTAATTTTACAGTCATTAAAGGAATATTCATATTTGATTTTACACATATAACCACTTGCTTATATTTATCTAATTTAACAGCGATAAGCTGATCTTCTAAGGTGTTAAATACACCTTCTACATGTTTTAGTCGTTGATTAATTTTCATTTTATCAAAAATTTTTAATGTTAATATTTAAACTGTTTTCGTCGAATTCATATGGGGTAACACTAATTAATTCAATACCGTGACTTCCATCTAGAGGTATAAAGCCTTCAGTCTCTTCAAACCAACATTTAACACCATACTCATTGTATGATTCAAATGTGGCTATCTCAATAGCTTTTATAGCATATTTTTTCATAATTTCGTCTAAAGGTGGAGCATCCAAATCATAACTCCAAATGAAAAAATCTAATAAGGCTTGTGCTTTATCTGGTGTTATTTTTTTAGTATCGACTTTGAATTTCACATAGGCTTCGCGGCAATCATAAATGTATTCGTAAATTTTTATTGACATAATTTTAATTTATTTTAGTTATTACTTTTTGATAAATCCAGGCATATTGCTCTGGTGCAAAATAGGAGTACCATATGTTTGAATGTTTCAAACTATATTCTTTTGCTTGGTCATATTCTGGAGGCATATACTCATTGATTATTTTTAATTGATGAGTATAAGTATATTTTGTACCAAAATAGCAATGCCCAACCAGTTTATTATTGAGATATATTCCATATATATATTCTTTAGTTTCACGGCTCTGTAACTGTATTACATACATTTCTGAGAAGAACTCACAAATTGATAATGGTACTAACCCAATCATTTTCGGAGCGTATCCTAAAATATTTTTTTTGGCCACATTGCTATCTTTTACTATATCGTGCTTAGGAAACATTTTTTTTATTTTAAAATTTGGTGGGTAGTTTTTGAGCGAAATTTTTCCAACAAATCCACATTGTTGATTTTCAATTAATTAAACTGTATTATCCTTTGTATTTTGTTGGAAACTGTTGGAAGTTTAAAATCATTTCCAACAGTTTCCAACAGTTTCCAACAACTTTCCAACATACTTTTTATAATTAAATTACTCTTTTATAATATTTTAACTCTTGTTGGAAATGTTGGAAAATATTTTTTCTGTTTCGGCAACACCTCCTTTAAAAAGAGTAAAAAAAATCAAAATTTTACTCCGCTGGAACTATCTTCTATAGATTCATCAGAATTGGGGGTTGCAGGGGGAGAAAAGATACTGCCCATGCCTGTTTCCTTTCTCTCAAGTTCTTCTTGCTGTATATTTAAGGCAAAAAGTATTGAGTCTTTGTTTTCAACCTTGTCTAAATCTATCATATAAGCTGATGTGTTTATGTTATTTCCAAATCGATATGATTTAATATCATCTACAAAACAATTAGATTCCTTCATCTTTTCCCTAAGTGTGCCTTTTGCTGGACACGATTCTGAGAAACGCGGGAACCATTCTGTTTGTATTCTATTATAGACTTCTGTAAATCTTATATACAATTCGTTTCCTTTTACATCGAAGTGTACGCCACGCTGCAACCTATTGAGTTCTGTACCGTACAAACATGCCACAAAAACATCCCAAAATTTGGAAAGGACATTGGCGTTATCCAGTTTTTGTTTTAAGTTCATAGCCCAATTATCAAAGACCTCTAGCATTTCCTGTGTAGAAAATGGAAATACAAAATCGTTTGTGTCTTTTAATAACTCGTGTGTAGCCCCCAAAATAGAGTAATTCGTTATGATACGATCAATCATTCCTTTGAATGCTGGTCGAGCTGAAATGATTTTTTTGTACATATTAAACTTCTCAGCAAATTTATTCTCAAACAAAGGACGGTGCCAGATACATTTTTCCATATATGCGGTTATATTGTCTGTGGTCATTTGTTCTAATAGTTCAAAATTCTGCTTTTCTTCTTTGGTAAACTGGTTTTTTGTCATCTCCCCATACAAAAGTCTCGTAAGAACTGCATCGTCGGTTGGAGATTGGTTCCCCGTAACGATAGCGGAACATAGAATAGGGGAGGAGTCTGTGCTTACCATGGAATCTAATGTAGCTCTTTTGTAGGATCCTCTATCCCAAATTCCTTTTAGCATACCATCAATTTCTTTATCACCGTTTACGAACTCGGAAAGGTGTACAACCATATTGGAGAATTCACCAAAGGAACGCAGTTTCGCTTTTCCTGTGGATTGTTTGTTTTCTAAGTTGATGAAGTCTGTTTTGGCGATGCCAAACATCTTCTTTATACAGCCATAGAGTTCATCTTTTCCTGTGGACGGCGGTCCATAGAGAAACATCAGCGGAAAGCCTTTGGCTGCATCTACAATAATATCCTGATGGGCTGACGCAAAAGCGAAAAGCATTCCTATAATTCCATAGTCTCTGTGGACTTTTTTCAATTGGGCTAAATAGTCTACCATTGGAATTGACCATGATTTCAGCTGTATTCTTTTCTGCTGTGCAAACTTATATGGGTTAGCTCTATATATTTCATTTGCCGATGGCACATAATAAGAGTGGCCATCGTAATGAAAAATTCCATTTTTGTCTATTGGCACACTAGGTTGGCCAGGGATTGTGATGGAATTATTCCAGGCGTAAAAGCCCTCGGCATTCCAACCTAATACATCTACACGCCTACCAACGCCCATGTTGTCATATAAGTAGGCGGTTAATTTATCCAATTCTTTTTGATTGCCATTCCATTGAAAATTCCCTTGATTGGCACATTGTTTTTTAAAATCTAAAGGAGTGGTAAGAGCGTCTGCACGAACATCAAAAATCCGTTCATCGCCGTGTATATTAGTAATTCTTAAAAGTTTGGCAGCAAACTTTTCATCATTCATATGTTGCAGAATCTCAATAGAAAAATTACTGATACTTTTAAATTTTGCAGGGGGAAGATCGAAAGTGTTTTGTATATAAATTTGATTGTTTGATATAAATAATTGATATTTTTCTATAATAGGAACCAGTTGTTCAGGAGGTGTTGTAAGCCCTTTTGGAAAATCATATAATTCATAAAGGTCATTACTTGTATTAATAATTTCCGCTTCTTTTTCTTTCATCAAGTTTCTGATGAATGCTGGTTTTTGTTTAGACTCTTTAATTAGCTGGTCCGTATAGATGTTTTTTAAAGTATTGTCTGGAATTTTAGAAATCATTTCTGCCAGTTCCTTAATTCCGTTCGCACGGTCGAGTTCGTCGCCCTCAAGTTTTTCAAGGCATAGCACTTTAAACCCTGGAATAAGGTAGGGTTGCAGGGAGTGCAGTAACCCCACATCGTTTATTTTTTCTAAATGTTTTCTGCTATAATCGTCTGGGTCTTCCCCCTTTGGGAGTTGGCAGACTTCTACCGAAAAGCCTTCAGCTATGAGGTCTGGAATATATTTTAGGGTAGCCTTTCTACCTGCGGAATCAGGGTCTAAGCAAAGCGTAATTTTATTAGTTAACTTTTTAAGTTCTCTAATATGATTTTTAGTTAATGCGGTGCCACATATCCCAATAGTATTTGTAATATCATATTTATGCCAGGCAATAACATCATTATAGCCTTCCATTAGCCATACTCTCTTTTCCTTAACAATGGCGGTTTTCGCTACATTTAGTCCATACAGAGTTTTATCTTTTTTGTATAGATCCGTTTCTGGAGGATTCATCCATTTGGCGTGTTTGCCATCTCCAGATAAATCCCTATGAGCAAACCCGATAATATGATCTTGTTTATCGAAAATAGGATAGGTCAGTCTATCCCATATTTTATCATTGTTCTTATCGTTTATTAGTCCTAGTTGTTTTCCTGCTGCGACATTACCAGCAGCGGAAAATAAGTCATAAATAAAATTGTTACCAGGAGCATAGCCTATTTGCCATTCTTGTACTTCTTCATCTGTATAGCCCCTTTTGGCTATTTCTTTCCACGCTGGATGATCTTTAGAAAGTTTCTTTAAATTCTCTATAAATTTTTTGTTAAGAGAAATTAAATATTTCCTTAGATTTTTTTCTTTAGCTCGTTTTGCTTTGTGCTGTTCTGTATCTGCTTGACTTTCATACTCTAGTTGAACCCCTTGCATTCTTGCAAGTTCCTCAATGGCTTCAGGGTAAGTCATTTTTTTGACTTCCATCAGAAGGCTAACAGCATTTCCAGAAATGCCCGAAGAATAATCTATAAACTTCTGTGTGGAAACTTTTATTTGGCAACTTGGTGTTTTTTCATCTTTGAAAGGGGATAAGCACCAATAGTGCGCTCCCTTTTTTTCTAGTTTAATACCAAGGTGCTGGAACACATGGAGTATATCCGTATTGAACAGTAAGCGGTCGATAAATTCTTTGCTAATATATGGCATTACCAGTGTTTTTTTAGAATTGTTTTATTTGTTAGTTTTAGAGCTAACTTTAGGATTAGTTTTTTCATTTTTGATTGGATTAAAGTTAAATACCTTAATATTTCGTTTGATTCTAGTTTTAGCATAAGCATCAACAAATACTTTAATTTCTGGTTTCATATGAATAGTTCTGTTTGAATTACAAAATGAAAATCCTTTAGTAATATTTGTGCAGCTTTGTACTTTGCGATACAACTATCTCCATAAATAGTTTTAGAAGGTGTTTTTATCTTAACTCCTTTTTGCTTGAGTCTATAGCAGGCGTTGTATTTTCGCTTTATCCATTTCTTATCCATATTTTTCTCTATAAATAATGTCTAGTCTCTTGTTTAAAATCCAACTAACATCATGTTTATCAATAATCATTTTGAACTTATTCATATTTGCTATGATTTTCGCTAATCGAAATAAATCTTCCTCAGTATTTGTATTGCGGATAGTCTCCTTTAAATCTGAAGACGAAACCTTATAAAGTTTACCTAGCTCTATAAGTCCGCTGGTTGATATTATTTGATCTTCATTATATTTGAAAAGATTAGATAATTTATTCAGTGCAGTCGTAATATTAGCCTGTTTTAGTCTTTTAAATTCAGCTCTATGGTCGATTATGTAAGGAATGTTTTTCATAAACTTTATTTTTAAATGTAGCCTCCTAAGAGGCTACGGGATAGTAAATAAGCCACCGACCTAGACAATGCCTAAGTAAACACCTACTCTGGTAGCTTCTTGTTTAGTTTGTATTTTTAGTTTCCCATATAGGTTGGTTCTAAATACATTAAAAGTTCCTATTGGCATTTCAAGTTTCTCAGCAATTGTTGTGTTTTTATCAATTGTAGCCAATAGCCTTATAGCGTCAATTTCTTTATTAGAAAGTCTATTGCCATCGTAATTCAAAGGTTTACATATAATTCCGTTTCCTTCACAAGAATTTCTAATAGGACAATCAATCATATCGCAACTAATTTGTTTTGTGGTATTACAGAAGTCTGCTTCAAAGTTCAATCCACCAAAACGGCATTTAGCCAACCTTTCTTTTTGTTGTTTAAAATTTGTAGGGTATAGCCTATTGAGGAGATTTTTTAATTCTTCTTCACTTTCGATAATTTCTAGGAGAAAATCAGTTTCAGATTCTTTTAAATCTTCAAAGTTTTTAATTTGACCATTGTGTATGGCCATCATTTTATTTTCCTTTTGATTAAAGAAAAATTCCAGTTTGCCGTCACACATTCCTGGATAAAGTTTTGTTGAGTTCATATTATTTTAGTTTAAAGTTTGTTTCGTTTTTAGTGCAACTTCGTATAGAGCTTTTATGATCTCTATATTTCCTCTTTTCCTATTTCTTACAGAGCGAATTGTATCTACTTTCGCTGTAGGCACAATTTTAAGAACTTCAGGAGTGTAGTTTTGAGGAAGATACTCGTCTATTAATTTGAATTTTTCTTTAATATTCAAATCAATACTTTTTTGTTTTATTTTTTTAACTATTTTTGCCATTGCAGAGCGTTTAAATTAATTTATTAACATTGCAAATATACATAATGTTTACTAATCAACATAATGAATATTAATGTTTTTTGCGTAAAATCACATACTTGTATGATTATCAGAGATAAAATTTTGCAATTTTGTAAAATTAACCGTATTGAACAACAAGAATTTGCGGATAAAATTGGAATGAGTAAGGCTACTTTTTCCAATAAAATTACTGGTAAAAGGAAGTTTAATGAAGATGATTTTTTGAGTATTAAACAAGCCTACCCAAGAATTAGTTTTGATGCACTCTTCGATAATGATAATGATAATATAATGAGTAATGATGAGTTTAAATGTAGTGAGGATAATGAATTTTTTTTAGCACTTAAAAAAATTCATAGAATAACTAATAGATTCAACTTTGACCCAAAATAGACCCAATAATAAATAATAAAAATTGATTTTCAATACGATACGGAGTATGTTCGATTCCTGGAGGCACCACCATTAAGAAACCGTCAAGATATTGGCGGTTTTTTTTATTATGTAAACAGATTTATTCTGAGATTAAGGTTCCTTATATAATATAACAAGAACTTTTTATTCAACGGGTTTGGTGGTCAAGTCTTTAATTTCTAGTGTTTTGCAACTTTCTAATAACTCATATGATCTTTTCAATATCTATGAATTCTTAATTCGTATTTACATACATTAACTCTATCAATAGACAAGTGCATTTTACCTTAAACCATCGATACACTTACTCTAAAAGTACACCTTTACATTAATATTAGTCCATTTTATTTTTATAAATTTGTCCGACGATTAATTATTGTATCTATGCGATTATATATTACGCTATGTGCTTTATACCTTAGTTTAGGATTGTGTGCACAGGAAAGGCCAACCAAAGAAATTGAAGCGGTTACCATTATAGACCAAAGTGACCCTAAAGCGTTAAAGCTCTTAGACCAAGTAAATGAACATTTTAAACAAAATAGTCCACAGTCGTTATCGTCTTATGCGTTTAAGTCTTATGAAAAATATTCATTGGATTTTGATAAAGATAGCATCCAAGTTTATAAGGATTTTATAGCACAGCGTCAAGATTCGTTAAAGCAATTGCCGAAAGTTGAGATGTCTAAAAAGAAGGTTAAAGACTCACTAATAGAAGAAGATATTTATACCACTATTACAGAAAGTAAGTTTTTCCTTTGGGAACGCGCCCAAAATTTTCTTTATTCCGAAAAATATGGAGAGAAAGTAAAAGTGTTAGACCACAGAATTTCGGGGTTGAAAGAAATTCCTTACGAAATTTTGGCACTTACCAGCAGTAATAGAAACCGTGAACCTAGAGAAATTAAGAAAGAAAATAGAGCCTTGTATCGATTTTTTCTTGCCGATAGTATTCAAATCGAGGGTCGACCGACTTATGTTATTCGTTTTAGAACCGCTGGAAAAAAGAAAACTCCTAGAAAATACAATGGTTATATCTATATAGACCAGCAAACTTTTGGTATAAAAAAAATCCATAGTGAACGCCAAAAAGAAGGTGCCAGTCAACTGACAAGCACATGGACTTTAAGAGATGGTAAGTGGTTTCTACAAAGAGAACATGCTAAAATAAAAGCAGGGAATATGAAATTTCTTGTGAATAAAGATGAGAAACATTATAAAAAATTTGGGAACTATCTTTTTGTAGATTCCTATTATTTTGATTTTAAAGTTCCCATACCCCAAATTAATCCCGATGATTTTAAAGGTTATACTTTGGATATAGACCACGCGGATGGCTCAAAAATAGAAGAATATAGAAAAGAAAACCTTTCCGAGCGAGAGCAAATGGCGTATGAAAAAATTGATAGTCTGGGACAAAAATACAAGGTAGATAAAAAATTAAAGTTTCTTACCACTTTGCTACATGGTAAAATTCGCTGGGGAAAGGTAGATTTTGATGCCGCTGAATTCGGAAAATACAATCTCTATGAGGGTATTCGCATCGGTGCCAGCGCAAAGCTGAATGAAAAATTCAACCGTTATATTTCACCTGACGTCTATTTTGCATATGGTTTTAAAGACCAAGCTATTAAATATGGTATTGGTGTAGACTTTAAAACTTCTTTACAAAAAAACAGTATTTTCAGACTGGCGTATTACGACGATGTTACTTCGGCTGGGCGTTTTAATGAGAGCTTTTGGAACTTCAAAATGAAAATTATGAATAGCGGTGTAGATATGAATAACGATAGATTTTTCGGCTTTAATGGGTTTAAAGTAGGCTACGAAACCGACTTCGGTAACAGTATCAGCACCCGAATCACTTGGAGTACCCAAAAAGAAGAGGCTTTATTTCCTTACGATTACAAGAATTTAGGATATCAATTTAATAATCAAAGTGCAATGCTCAGCCTAAAATATGCTCCGGAGGCAAAAAATGTGATGACACCTAATGGTCGATTCACTTATAACGAAGGTAATAAAGCATTGTACCTAAACTTTGAACAGGGACTAAGTGCGTTTAATTATTTAAAATTAGATATGCTATATACCCATTATTTCAACAATGCTTGGGGAAAAACTGGCGCTAGAGTAAATGGTGGATGGCTATTTGGTGAGGCGCCGATTTGGCATCAATTTGAAATTCCTGGGCTTAACGCATCCAAAGGAGGTACTAATTTTAACCTCACTTCCTATTTAGGATTTGCCACGATGGATAGCAGAAAGTATTATGCCGACCGCTTTATCAGTGCTTATATCACCCATGGAATCCCTTGGAATTTTAAAAGTTTTGGGCGTAATATTTCTAATTTTGATGTAGTTTATCGCGCCGCTATTGGGGATATGAAGCATCCAGAATACCATCATTTTGATTTTGAAACCCTGAATCATCTTTATCAAGAAGTTGGTGTAGAATGGAATAATTTCCTGTCCACTTCCTTTAATTTAGGATTTTTCTATCGCGTAGGACATTATAATACGGCTAGTTTCAAAGATAATTTTGCTATCCAATTAAAGTTGAAGTTTCTCGGATTTTAAAGTTAATTATAAATGTTAAATTATAGATTAAGGCGGAAGTTAAAAGTTTTAAGTGATAAGGGTTGAGTTACTGAGTGCTTAAAACACTAATGTTTATTAATAGAGGGATGAATTAAAAGTGATGCGTTGCCTTTTGCCTATAACCTACGGCTTCAACCTACATTATAACATTGATACACTATTACACCAGTACACTGAACCCATCAAGACATTTTGTAAAATCTACCTACTTAACAACTTCAAAATTCTTATCTTTGCCTTTAAATAGAAATTAAAACAATGGCAGAGAGAAAATTAATTACCGCAGCATTGCCTTACGCTAACGGCCCTGTCCATATTGGACACTTGGCAGGGGTTTATATTCCTGCGGATGTATATGCAAGATTTCAAAGAAGACTTGGAAAAGATGTGGCGTTTATTTGTGGTTCCGATGAGCATGGGATTCCCATCACCATTAGAGCCAAGAAGGAAGGGGTTACCCCTCAGGATATTGTGGACAGATACCATACCATCATTAAAAAATCTTTTGAAGATTTAGAGATTTCTTTTGATGAATATTCGCGTACCACTAGTCCAGAACATTATAAAACTGCTTCTGATTTTTTCTCTACCATGTATGCTAATGGTAAATTTACCGAAGAGGTTTCGGAACAGTTTTACGATGAACAAGCTGGCGAATTTTTAGCCGATCGCTATATCGTAGGAACTTGTCCTAATTGTGGTAATGACAATGCCTATGGCGACCAATGCGAGAAATGTGGCTCTACACTTTCGCCTACGGAATTGCTGAATCCAAAATCTATGTTGAGCGGAAATAGTCCCATATTAAAGCCAACTAAAAACTGGTATTTACCATTGAATGATTACGAAAGTTTCCTAAACGATTGGATTATCGAAGGGCATAAAGACGATTGGAAACCGAATGTGTATGGTCAAGTCAAATCTTGGTTAAACGACGGATTGAAGCCTAGAGCGATGACGAGAGATCTTAACTGGGGTGTGCCTGTTCCTGTGCCAGATGCAGAAGGTAAAGTGCTTTATGTTTGGTTTGATGCACCGATTGGCTATATTTCATTTACTAAAGAATGGGCAAAAAAGAACGGTAAAGACTGGAAAGACTATTGGCAAAGTGAAAATTCTGACTTAATTCATTTTATCGGTAAGGATAATATCGTATTCCATTGCATTATTTTCCCGTCTATGCTAAAAGCACACGGCGACTATATTCTACCTCAAAATGTTCCTGCTTTTGAATTTTTAAATTTAGAAAATGATAAAATTTCTACCTCTAGAAATTGGGCAGTTTGGGCACATGAATATATTGAAGATTTCCCAGGTCAGCAAGATGTATTGCGCTATGCTTTATTGTCTTCTGCACCAGAAACTAAGGATAACAACTTTACTTGGAAAGAATTTCAGACCAAAAACAATTCAGAATTAGTAGGGATTTTTGGAAACTTTATCAATCGTGTAGCCGTCCTTATCCATAAATATTATGAGGGTGCTGTTCCAGAAGGAAATATCAATGCGCCAGAACTTAAAGAAATCCAAAAAACCGCTAAAGAAATTCATCAATACCTCGAGAATTTTGAGTTTAGAAATGCCTTATCTGCTTTGATGAACTTAGCGAGATTTGGTAACCAATACCTTCAAACAGAAGAGCCTTGGAAAACCATCAAAATCGATGAAACCAAGACAGCACAAACTTTATTTATCGGCGCTCAAATTGCTGTTGCACTGGCTCAGTTATGCGAACCATTTATGCCATTTAGTTCAGAAAAACTATTGCAAATGTTCCAAATAAAACCAGTAGATTGGAATACATTGGAAACAGAATCAGTACTGATTTCTAAAGGACATCGAATTGGCAAAGCCACTTTATTATTCTCAAAAATTGAAGATGAGGTAATAGATGCACAAATCACCAAATTAGAACAAACGAAAATCAATAATAAAAAAACAAATCCTAAAGCTAACCCTATGAAAGAAGAAATTTCATTTGATGATTTTACCAAAATAGACCTTAGAACGGCTACCATTTTAGAGGCTGAAAAAGTAGAAAAAGCCGACAAATTATTAAAATTTAAGGTAGATACGGGGGTAGATGTTCGTACCGTAGTGTCTGGTGTGGCGGAAAGTTTTACTCCAGAAGAATGCGTGGGCAAACAAGTGATGATTTTGCTTAACCTAGCACCGAGAAAAATTCGTGGAATTGAAAGCCAAGGGATGTTACTTCTAACGACCAAACCCGATGGGAAATTATCGTTTGTCACCCCAGACGACAAAGTGGAAAATGGTATCGAGATAGGATAAATTTAATAGAACATTATGAATTACCAACTAAAACCTTATGCGTTTGTCTTAGCCACTTTACTTGTAGGTTGTAAAGCCCCAATGGTGGTTTCCGAGGTAAGCCCTAAGAAGAATATCAGCATCAATTCTAGTCTTAAAGATAATGAAGTGATGGCGGCGACTATTGCACCATACAAAATGGAAATGGAACGCCAGATGAACACCAAAATCTCGCATACCAATGCAGAACTGACGAAACAAGGCGATAATAGTACACTAGGAGCTTTGTTAGCAGACTATACCTACGAAGGTGGAAATGATTGGGCGAAAGCTAATGGTTTTCCTTCGGTAGATGCATCTGTTATCAACATTGGAGGAATCAGAACCAATATTGGAAAAGGTGATATTTTGCTTAAACATATTTTTGAAGTGATGCCTTTTGAGAATGAATTGGTGATTGTGAAAATCAAGGGTAAAGATATGGATGGGCTATTTAATTATTATGCCGAAACCCAAAAGAATAATCCCGTTTCGCATTTAGTCATTGAGACCACTCAAGGTAAAATTTCAAGAGGACTTATTAACAACCAACCTATTGATAGCCATAAAGATTACTATATTGCCACTTCGGATTATTTAGCTTTAGGAGGGGATAATATGAAGTTTTTTAGTAAAGGTGAACTGATTGCCACAGGGCTAAAATTGAGAGATGTATTTATTTCAAAATTTAAACAAAATCCAGAAATCACAGCACCTAATGATGTAAGGTTGATTTTCAATAAATAAGATAATATGAATCGTAAAGAATTTATAAAAACATTAGGCGGTAGTGCGGTGGCGTGTACATTAGCACCCAATTTGCTATCGGCGAAGACTAACGATATTTGGACATCTTCGGATAAGAAATTAACCATTCTTCATACCAACGACCAACACAGCCGTATAGAACCTTTTGATGAAAACTATACTAGAAATCCTAATCAAGGAGGGTTTGCTAGGCGTGCCAGTTTGGTAAAGCAAATTAGGAGTGAAGAAAAAAATGTATTACTACTAGACTGTGGAGATATTTTCCAAGGTACCCCTTATTTCAATATGTTTGGTGGCGAATTGGAATTTAAACTCATGTCGATGATGGGCTATGATGCCTCAACCATGGGGAATCATGATTTTGATAATGGCTTAGAAGGATTTTTAAATGTGTTGCCTAATGCAAAATTTCCTTTCATTTGCTCAAATTATGATTTTAAAAATACCATTTTAGATGGCAAAACCATGCCTTATAAAATCTTTAATAAAGAGGGTATCCGTGTAGGATTATTTGGTGTGGGTATAGAGCTAGAAGGCTTGGTAGGAAAGAAACAATATAAAGAAACGGTATGGCATCATCCCGTAGATGTCGCTCAGCAGTACGCTGATTTTTTACGAAATGATAAAAAGTGTGATTTGGTTATTTGCCTATCGCATATTGGGTACAGTTACAAAGGTGAAAAAGAAAAAATCTGCGATATAGATTTAGCCCAAAAAACCGATAATATCGACCTGATTTTGGGAGGACATACCCATACCTTTTTAGTTGAACCTCAGCGATTTACTAATAGAAAAGGAAAGCAAGTTTTGGTGAATCAAGTTGGCTGGGCAGGATTGCTATTGGGAAGAATAGACTTTACCTTTGACCATAAGAACACTATAAAATCTATTGCTTGGAATAATCAAGTGATAGATGATAAAATTCTAGCATAACCCATTATAAAAACTCTTCTCATGAAAAAATGGATCACCTCAGTAGCAATACTTGCCTCTTTATCCTTGGTAGCACAGCATAAAAGCAAATGGGAAGATATTTTCTCGTACAATCAGATTATTAAAATAAAACAAGATGGTAGTCAAATCATCGCTGCGACTAAGAGTGGTCTGTTTTTTTATGATCATGTCTCTGGGGCTATTAAAAAGTTATCCAAAGTCAATGGGCTTCACGAAGTAGGCATTTCTGCATTTGATTATAATCCTACTACAAAAATAGGATTGATAGGCTATGAAACAGGTGCTATGGATGTGGTAACGCCAGAAGGTGTATTTTTAACAGTGGATATTCCTATTGCCGCAAGCTATCAAGGGGATAAAAAAATTAACCATATCTTTATTAAAGATAATCAGGCGGTTATATCCACGGGCTATGGTGTTTCAATATTTAACCTGGATAAAAGAGAATTTGGTGAAACTGCGTTTTTTCAATCGGGTGGAGCCTTTGTGGATGTTAAAGAGTCCATTATAAAAGATAATATGGTCTATGCCACCACAAAAGAAGGGCTGAAATACCACACAATGGATATTCAATTTCCAGTATATAGCAGCTGGCAATCTCATAATATCAATAATCTATTGCAAGCAGATGCGGATGACAATCAAATGCTAATAGCAAGTGCTAATAAGGTGTATATGGGTAGTAACCTGCAACCCTTATCTAATCCATTTCAATATATAACAGACTTAGTAATTACCGATAGTGGATTTCTGGTTGTAGATGTACACAAAGTCTATGAATTTTCATCCAATGGTACGCTAGTTCAAGTGCAAGATACAGATTCTAGTTTTATCAATACAACAGGGGTGCTTCAACAGGGTAAAGTTTTTATTGGTACGGATAAAGAAGGAGTTTTAAAATATGATAGCTTTGGTGGTACTTCAGAACAGATAAAGCCCGATGGTCCCTACAATAATATTTCTAATAAAATTGTGCTTTTAGATGATAAAATTTGGGTAGCTTCAGGCATGAAAGAAGCTGACTATCATGAGCCTGTAACAACTAATAATATTGGATTTTACTATTTTGATGGACAGTCATGGCAGTATCCAGATTATTTTAAGACTGCAAAGGAAACTTTTAATATTCTGGATATAGCAGTGAAACCTTCAAATGAAGAAGTTTATTTTACCAATTTTGTGAGAAAAATAGAACGAGGTGCTTATAAATTTAAGAACGATGTACCAGTTTCAATTTTTAATTTGGGAAGTGATAAGTGGTTTAATGCACCAGAACACATTATTGTAGATAATAAAGAAAATATTATTTCTACGGTTGCATGGAATGATGAAAATCCTGAATATATTAGTATTTACACAATTCCATCGGGTTCTTCGTCCGCTTTTTCTACTAAGGTAGGACCTTTTAGGCAGCATTCCTCTTGTATCTTATCGAGTGGAAATAAATTATTTATAGGGGGTCCTAGAAACCCAGATGGTGGATTGATGATATATGATACCAAAGGGACATTATCCAACTTTAGTGACGACCAATATGTTATTTTAAGAGAGAATGAAGGCTTACCAACGCCTATTGGGGTGACTTCTGTAGCTTTGGATAAATATAACGACTTATGGATTGGCAATATCTATGGACTTAGAGTGTTGTCTAATGCCACTGGGGATATCACCAATGCTAAGGCAAATCCTATTGTGATTACTCAAAATGGAATTCCAGAAGAATTATTTAAGGATTCTGAGGTGCTGAGTATTGCTGTGGATTCTGGGAATAATAAATGGGTGTCTATAAAAGGAGGAGGCGTCTATTTTCTAAGTCAAGATGGACAAAAAGTCTATCAACATTTTACTAAAGCCAATTCACCATTGCCTACTGATGAGGTTTACCATATTGCAATAGATGATAGAAATGGCAAAGTCTATTTTGCAACAAGGAAAGGTATCGTCTATTACAAAGGTGATGTGAGTAATGTAACTGAAAACTTCGGCGAGGTATTGGTTTATCCTAACCCTGTGGTGTATAGTCAATACAAAGGTAATGTTAAAATTAAAGGCTTGGCAGAAAAAACAAATATTAGAATTACCGATGCTGCAGGGAATTTAGTTCATCAAGCAGTTTCTAGAAATGGCTTCTACGAATGGAATTTGAAAAACTATAACGGGTCTAGAGTGGCATCTGGAATTTACTTTGTGCTGATGACTAATGCTGACGGTACAGATAAAGCCACTGCAAAAATAGCCGTAGTCAATTAATGAAAACCAAGCAAGGCTTTATTCTGTCATATGTAAGGTACAGCGAAACCAGTTGTATTGTAAAAATACTTGAGCGTGAAGATGGCTTAACTTCTTATTTCATCAAAAATATTTATTTATCAAAAAATAAAAAAAAAGGCTACCTCAATCCACTGGTGGGTATAGATTTTAGCATTTCAGAATCTAGTAAAAGTCCATTGCCATTTATTAAAAATATAAACCTATCGGAAGTTAGCAAACAGTTAGAACACCACTTGATAAACCATGCTCAGATGAGTGTAATGGCAGAATTAATATTAAAAGTTTACCCATACGAAGAAGTCGACAGTAGCCTGTATAATTATTTGGTAGCCTTTTGTTTAGATATCGAAAATAAAAACGCCTTAGTCTATTATATCTATAAAATCATCAAGCAATCTGGATACGGATTTTCTATTTCCGAAGGGATTTATTTTAATTTAATGGAAGGGCATTTTAGCAATTTAGAACTGCCTAATAGCATTGGTATTGAACTATCTGAAATTTTAAAAACTTTAGAGGATAACTCATTTTTGAAAGTACCACTTTCTACTCAACAGCGCCGTAGCCTATTAGATATTTTGATGAAATATTGTAAAATCCATATTCCTGAATTTTCTGAACCTAAATCTTTAGACATCTTTAGAGATATTTGGTAACATCTATTGTTCCACTACCACAAACCTATCATTTTGTGATAAATCTTTGATAAGTTCAGCATGTGAAAAGTTTTGAAATAAAGCCAATGTTTCTGCCCCTAATTTCTGATTGATTTCAAGGAAAATTAAACCTTTGGAATTAAGATAATTCTTTGCGTCTTGGGCAATTTTTCGATAAAATATTAAGGCATCTTGCGTAGGTGAAAATAAGGCAATCTTAGGTTCAAAATCTTTTACGCTAGACTCTATTTCTTTTTCTTCATCTAAACCAATATAAGGTGGGTTAGAAATAATAACATCATAAGTTTTATCTAAAGTATAGTTTAAATAATCCTCACAAATCCATTGAATACTCGTTTTGTGTTGCTGAGCATTTTGCTTTGCTATTTTTTGAGCGTCGGCAGAAATATCAATACTAGAAATATGAGCCTTTGGAAAATAGCGTTTTAATATAATAGGAATAACACCACTCCCCGAACCAATATCTAAAATATGGATTCCTTGATGGTTGAATTTTTGGCGAATTTTTTCAATAGCAAGTTCTAGCAACTCTTCAGTTTCAGGTCGGGGAATTAGCGTATGGGCACTGACTTTAAAGTCTAAACCAAAAAAAGCTACCTTTCCTATAATATGCTGATAAGGCTCGCCCTGATTCAGCCGTGAGAGGTATTGGTCAAAACTCTGTTCAACTTCTTGAGGGTAAATTTTATTTTTATTTAAAGATAGCTCAATCGCATTTAAACCTAAATACTCCTTACCGAAAATCTTCCAAAGCTCATGGGCTTCCGTTGAAGAATAGCCCTTAAGCTCAGAAATAAATTTATGATGCAGTGCGTCAATAATCATCTACCTTACAAAAACTAAGGTGTTATCATCAGATTGTGCTTCGTCAATAAGATAACCGTCATAGTTAAAGGCTTTTACATCCTCTAAAGTTTTCACTTGTTGCTCGGCACAGTAACGAATCAATAAACCTCTGGCGTGTTTGGTATACACTACAATTGTTTTCAGTTTACCATCTTTTAGTTCATAAAATTTAAAATTAATGACTTTAGCCTTCAGCTGTTTTTGATCTACTGCTTTAAAGTATTCGTTACTCGCAAGGTTTAGAAGTATATCATCCTCGTTGCAATCTTCATTTAATGCATTTACGATTCTATCTTTCCAAAATGAATAAAGATTTTTATAATCTTCAAATTTGAATGGACGCCCCATTTCCAAACGATAGAGCATCACTTGGTCAGAAGGTTTTAGCAATCCATAAAGTCCCGATAGCATTCTGAAATGCCTTTGAAGGTAATCAATGGCTTTGGCATCTAAACTTAGCGCATCTAAACCACGATAAACTTCCCCAGTAAAGGCGAATAAGGCAGGTGCAGATTCATCTTTAGAGGGGTGGGCATTCCAATTTTGGTTGCGTTCCCAGTTTTCATCGGCTAGTTTTGTGGAAATATTCATTAATTCTGATAAAAATTCTGGCGACTTTTGTTTGAGGTGAGATTGTATCAGTTCAGCCTCTTTAATAAACTGAGGTGTTGTAGGTTTTAAATCTTTGGATTGATGTTCTACGGTCATCAATTTCGCTGGTGAAGATACTATTTTTAGCATGATAATTTTTTATGGATTAAAGTTGACCTTTGCCTTGTCTAAGGACTTCTGGCGTTCCCGAACTTAAGTCTACAATAGTAGATGCTACATTATCCCCATAGCCTGCATCGATGACGATATCCACCAAATGGGCATATTTTTCTGCGATAAGCTCTGGGTCGGTAGAATATTCTAAAACCTCGTCTTCATCTTTTATAGAAGTAGAGGCAATAGGATTACCGAGTTGCTCTACAATCAACTGAGGAATAGAATGGTCGGGCACTCTAATGCCCACTGTTTTATGTCCTTTATAGGCTAAAGGTAGGTTTTTGTTCGCTTCTAAAATAAAGGTAAATGGTCCTGGAATATGGCTTTTAAGTAATCTGAAGACACTATTATCTATCGGTTTTGTAAATGAAGACAAATGGCTAAGGTCATTACAAATAATGGAAAAATGAGCCTTATCCAACTTCACTTTTTTAATATTAGCCAGTTGTTCCATCGCTCGGATATTATTAATATCGCAACCTAAGGCATACACCGTATCCGAAGGGTAGATGATGAGCCCCCCTTTTTTCAATACTTTTACTACTTCTTCAATGGCCTTTTCTTGAGGATTGTTGGGGTAGATTTTTAGAACTTTTGCCATAATCTAAAATTAATGGTTGCAAAAATACTGATTTAAAAGTAAATGGCAATATTATACTAAAATACATTAAATAGAGGGGGCAACTTACTATCTAACTATGTTTAAAAGTCATTTTACATTTCTAAAATAAATATAGAATTCAAGTATAAAAAATTAGTAAGACAAATTAATAAAGTTGAAACCGATAATCCAAAACTACTATATTTGTACCTTATAATTTATTAAGAGGAATGAAAATTGTTTCAAAACCTTTGCTTAATCCATACGAAAGAAATATACCATGCTCAATATCCAGACCAATAGTGTCCTTACCGAAGATTATCACTCCCATCTATACACTTTACTTCTATTAAATGAAAATACTTCATTTTCAGTTGATTTTACTAATTATAACACCCAATCTTATACTTTTTTGTTTCTTTCACCTTACCAAAGGCTATCGATTCAAAATCCATTAAAAGCAGAAAAATTATTACAATTCCATGGGGATTTCTACTGTATAGAGTACCACAAAGAGGCTGTAGCCTGCAATGGATTGTTGTTTAACACCATTTATGAAACACCATATATAGAAGTTGCAGAATCCAAATATCAAGACATCATTTCCATTTTAAATCATATGGAAGCCGAGCAACAGAATCTATCTGATTATTCGGATGCCATATTGAAAACCTATTTGCAACTTATTTTAGCCCTTTCTAGCAAAGAAAAAGCATTACAAATAGATGAGCGTTTACTCAAAAAAAAGATTGACAACACAGTTTTCGATTTTCAAGAACTTATCGAGCAAAATTTTATACAAGAAAAATCACCTTCTTTTTATGCTGATACACTATTGGTTCCACTCAACACCCTTAGCAGAAAGACCAAGCAACAGTTGGGCAAAACGCCTTCGCAACTTATCCAAGAGCGTATGATTTTAGAAGCTAAAAGGCAGTTGCACCTTACCCATTCATCAGTTAAAGAAATTGCCCACGCCCTTAATTTTGATGATGAGCATTACTTTAGTCGCTATTTTAAAAAGCATACTGGGGTTTCACCAAGTAAATACAGAACGGAAGTAGGTGTTTCTATAGTAGCAAAATAATCCATCATAATTCCTCTTTTGTCCATTTTATTTGCAAGTAAGTTGGTGTAATTTTGCATCTCAACAATTTAAATATTTAATAAAATGAAACAAATCATTAAATTATTAGCTACAAGACAATCGCAAGGATTCAATTTTATGCGTATTGCCATATTCATCGTTATGGCATGGATTGGTGGACTTAAAGCCTTTCAGTATGAGGCAGACGGTATAGTTCCATTTGTTACTAATAGCCCATTGATGAAGTTTTTTTATCATAATGCAGATAAAAAACAACCTAATGAAAAAGGGGAAATGGTAGCAGAGTACACCTTACACAAAAATAAAGAAGGACAAATGGTTGCCAAAAATATTCAATGGCATCAAGAAAATGGAACTTATATATTCTCATATGCTTTGGGAACGGTTATCGTAAGTATTGGAATATTAGTTTTACTAGGAATTTGGTATCCCAAAATAGGACTATGGGGAGGCATTCTCACTGTAGGGATGTCCTTCGTTACACTTTCATTTCTTATTACCACGCCAGAGGCTTATGTTCCGAATTTAGGCGGCGATTTTCCTACCCCTAATTATGGTTTTCCTTATCTTTCGGGAGCAGGACGCTTGGTGTTAAAAGATATCATTATGATGGCAGGTGGACTATTAGTAGCTTCCGATGCCGCAAGAAGAATATTACATAACCAAAAATAAATTAAAAAATAACTAATTAAAAATTCGCCGCCGAACAAGGAGGCAATATCGCCGATGATGTCGATTTTTAATTTGTTATTTTTTTAATGCTAAAAGCCTCTCGTATGAGGGGCTTAATAGTTTTTTTCTAAAATAAAAAAAAGAGTAGTACCTAACTTATATAGTATAGTCTTATTGGCTTTTACTAACTTCTAGTTTTAACTCTTGTGTATTTGGATCATATTTAAATGAACCGGAATAGGAGGGGCAGCAATGAGCGTCTTCCTCAACCCATATTGTAACATTACCATTTATAGTTTTGTCAAATGTATCACAAAAAGTTAAAAGATTTGTAACTGAATAAATATTTTTATCTGCTAATTGATTGATTATTTTGTTTTCAATTCTATCAGTTAATTTTACATCATGATAGTACTCTCCATTATTTGAAAATATTAATACAGAACGGTCTGACGAAAGATGATTGCCCCCATTACATGGATCTCCAATTTTCATATTAACAAATGCATCAACTATTCTATCATTATTAAAGTCTTTTTTGTAAATCTTTATATCATCTGAAATACCATAAGATTTTCCTGGATTATCATTTATCCATTTTGTGAAGTCATCATAGCATGGGGAACCTAATTCTCCTGTTAAAATTAATTCTTTCTTCCATTTTTCAATTTCATGTTCTAATGATAATTTTTTCTGTTGGACACTACAACTGATAATAGTTAAATTGTAAAGTTTCATAACATTATTGATAGTCTATAATTCAAAATTCATATCGTTCTAAACAATAGACCCTGAACTTGTTTTAGGGTGGCGCTTACTAACTTTTACCGAAGACCATAGGCAATAAGCCACATATAATTAGCGGTAAACTATAAGCTTTAAGCAAAACAAAAGGTAACTCAAAACTCATCCCTCAAAACTTCCACCTTCATTTATAATTTCTTAGCCGAAGTATTCTTCTGCCATGCTCTATAGCCCATAATGGCAAGAACGGTAAACACAGCATATTGAAATGAAGTGATGCCTAAGCCTTTATAAAGATACATAGGAACGCTGATGCAATCCCCAAGAATCCAAAAGAGCCAGTTTTCAATTTTTCTTTTTGCCATTAGCCACATCCCGACTAGGAAAATAGCCGTGGTCATAATATCGGTATAGTTCATCCAATCGAGGTGATGCCAACCTAAACTGACGCCTTTCATAGAAAAACCTTGGTCTATATAAGGTTTAAAGTAATATATTATTCCTACTAAAACAATGCTTAAAATAAATAATCCTAAACTAATTAACCATTCCTTTTTTGTTGTTTTTGAAACCTCTATATGAATGTTATCAGTAGAACTTTTAGACCAAAGTGCCCAGCCGTAGATACTCATCACGGTATAGTAAAAATTAATCATCATATCACCTAGAAGTCCAAATTTGAACAGTAAATAAACATAAATTATAGTGCTGACAATGCCCGTTGGATAAACCCATATATTCTTCTTCATTGAGAAGTAAACACTCATCAATCCGAATAGACAAGCGATGGCTTCTAAAATAATTTGATAAGCAGCATAGCCCTCGTAAGGCAATAGGAATAGGTCATATAAATTCATGTAGCCAAAGATACTATAAAATCCTGAAAATAGAGATGAATATTTGTTAAAATAAATTTAAATAATTGATGATTTAATAGTCTTAATTTTTAATTTAAAGTAAAATTAATCTTAAAATTTAGTATGTTAAATGTTAATTTTTCAAAAAATTATTCTATTTTCGTAAAATCGTTTGAAAAATATAATTTAATAAAATAAAAAACACTTATGTCGAGTATTTGGAAGAAAAAACCTCTCGCTGCCTATGAAGCAGATATGAACAAGAGTGAGCTTAAAAGAGTTTTAGGTAAATGGAGCCTTACAGCCATTGGTATTGGAGCTATTATTGGCGGCGGTATTTTCGTGCTAACGGGAACGGGTGCTTATTTTCATGCAGGTCCTGCCTTAGCGTTATCATTTGTTATTGCAGGAATTGCATGTATTTTTGCAGCGTTATGTTATGCAGAATTTGCCTCATTGCTCCCTGTAGAAGGTTCCGCTTATGCCTATGCTTACGGTACAGTAGGGGAGGTTTTCGCTTGGTTAATTGGCTGGGGATTGGTATTAGAATATGCTATGGGTTCTATGACGGTAGCCGTATCTTGGTCAGGGTATTTTAATAAAATGCTAAAATTGTTCGGATTAGAAATTCCCTATTATCTTACCAATGATATTGCTTCTGCAAAAAAATACGCTTTACTACATGGCTTAGCAGAGCCGTCTTTTGCGATAAACTTACCTGCATTATGTATCGTGTTATTGGTGACGGCAGTATTAGTTAGAGGAACTAAAGAAGCGGCTGGTGCTAATAATTTTATTGTGATGATGAAAACTTCTGTTGTTATTTTTGTGATTATCGTAGGGGCGTTTTATATCAATATGGATAATTTGACACCGTTTATTCCTGAGGCAACTTTAATTAAGCAATCAGATGGAAGTATGGGAGAAGCCTATGGTATTCACGGAATTATTGCTGGAGCGTCGGCAGTATTCTTTGCTTATATCGGTTTTGATGCCGTGTCTACCCAAGCCGCAGAGGCAAAAAATCCTAAAAAAGATATTCCATTTGCCATTATTGCCTCTTTACTGATTTGTACTTTATTATATATCTTGATGTCGGTTGTCCTTACTGGGATGATGAATTATAAAGATTTTGGTGTGGTTCCAGATGCTCTTACAGCACCAGTAGCAGTCGCATTTGAAAAAGCCACAGGAATGAATTGGGCAGTAATTATGATTACAGTTGCAGCCACAGTTGGATTAATTTCTGTGTTAATGGTTTTAATGTTGGGACAGTCGAGAATATTTTTAGGAATGTCGAAAGATGGGTTATTACCAGGCGTGTTTAAAGAAATCCATCCTACTAGAAAAACCCCGTATAAAAATACCATTATCATTGGTTTAATTGTAGCAATTGTAGCAGCAACCACACCAATTAGCACTTTGGTACATATGACGAGTTTTGAAACCTTATTTGCCTTTACCATGGTATGTTTTGCGGTGTGGTTACTTCGTGTAAAACGACCTGAACTAAAGAGAGATTTTAGGACTCCAGCTTTGCCACTTATAGCAAGTTTAGGGATTTTAACCAATGTCTATTTAATCTTTAACCTTGAAGTAACGGCCATTTATATGGCGATTGGCTGGCTGACTTTTGGTATTTTACTCTACTTTTTATATGGTAAGAACCACTCCGTACTCAACCGAGGCGGCTATGATGAGTATAAATAAATACAAAATCGGTTACTAAAATTTTAGTAACCGATTGTTTTATTCCATTCTTTCCAATTTTGCCATATAGAAGCCATCATAGCCATCGCTGGGGAGCTGATGATGTTCTTTTATGAGTTTAAAATTAGGATGCTCATTGAGGAATTTAGCTACTTGATGTTTATTTTCTGAGGGTAAGATAGAGCAAGTGGCGTAGACCATTTTACCGCCTTTTTTAAGGATTTTAGAATACTCTCTAAGGATAGTTTCTTGCTCTTTTCTAATGCGTTGGATAAAGTCTTCGTCAATTTTCCATTTGCTGTCTGGATTTCTTTTTAAAACGCCTAATCCTGAACAAGGCACATCTAAAAGTAAGCGGTCGGCTTTGTTGTGAAGTCTTTTAATAACTTTATTATCAGAAATTAATCGCGTTTCTATATTATGAGCGCCTGCTCTTTTTCCTCTGCGTTTAAGTTCTGCCAATTTCCAAGCGTGGATATCTAAAGCAATAATTTGTCCTTTGTTGTTCATTTGAGCCGCTAAGTGTAGCGTTTTACCACCTGCACCTGCACAAGCATCTACCACGCGTAAGCCTTCTTCTACTTCTAAAAACTCACCTATTTTTTGAGAGCCCGCATCTTGCACTTCAAAAAGCCCATCTTTAAAAGCTGAAGTGAGGAATACATTCTTTTTTTCTTGCAGTTGAACGGCATCAGGATAGCCTTTTATGGTAAAACATTTTACGCCTTCGTCTTTTAAATCTGCTACCAATTCTTTAGGAGTGGTTTTTAGGGTATTGGTACGGAGTACCGTGGCGGCTTGCTCATTAAGTGCCTTCATTTCTTTTTTCCAATGGTTTCCCAGTTCCTTCTCTAAAGTTTCGGCTAGCCATTCGGGGATAGAATATTCAATAGCTTTGGTGGGTAGCGTACCTTTTTTTAATTTTTTGATGATATCGGCAACTTTAATGCCTTCAAACTCTTCAAATTTTTTATAATGGGTTTCACTCCATAGTAAATAGGCGATGATGAGTTTATAAACATTATTCGGTTTTACGCCTTCGCCCATATAGTATTCTAAACGCTTTTTCCAGCGGATGATATTATAAAAAATCTCTGAAACTACGGCGCGGTCTTGGCTGCCCCATTTTTTATTGGCTTTTAACAGCCGTTCTATAACTTTATCGGCGTATTTGTTGTTTTCAAAAAAAGTTTCTTGTAGTGCATCGTGGATGCCTATGAGTAAATTACGATGTATGAGTTCCATAAGTATATTTTGCTTTAATAGAGATAGAAATACTCTGGTGCAAAAGTAGGGATTTTAAAATTAAGGTGAATAAAAAATCCTCACTCTAGAAGCAAGGATTTTATAAAGTTATTTCGATTGAGGTTGTGGCTCTGGAAGTTTAAAGTTTTTCGACAGATACATAATCACGGCACCCGAAATCATAAACGGAATGGAAAGGATTTGTCCTGTATTCAATCCCGCAAAGTGGATAAACTCATCACCTTGGGGTTCTTTCCAAAATTCTACCGTAAAGCGTATTGCCCAAAGTATCAAGAAAAATAAACCGAATAACCAGCCTTGCTGATATTTCTTTTTAGTTGTTCTATACAAATACCATAATAATACAAACAAACAGAAGTAGCCGAATGCCTCGAATAATTGGGCAGGATAGCGTGGTACAATGGCTCCATATTCAAAACTTTGCTGAGGAAATAGAATAGCAAATGGCGAATGGTCTGGTGCAGGTTTCCCTACAATTTCAGAATTAAGGAAATTACCAATCCTTACAAAACCACCACCCAAAGCCACTACAATTCCAAGTCTATCGTAAACCCAAAATGGATTTTTCTTAATGATTTTATAGCTGTAATATAGCGTAGTAAAAATTAAAGCGATGGTCGCTCCATGGCTCGCCAATCCTGAAAATCCCGTAAATTCTAATTGAGGCTTAGTTCTGATGGGTAAAAATACCGACCAAAAATCTTCTTTGAACAATTCGGGTTGATAGAAAATAACATGGCCTAACCTCGCACCGAAAATAGTCCCTACAATCGTCCAAGTTAGGAGGGGTTCTAAGTATTTTTCGTCCACACCATCGAGTTCAAACATTTTTTTCATCAATAAATAGCCTAAACTAAAGGCAATCACAAACATTAAACTATAAAAATGCAGGGTAAAAAATCCTAAATCTATACCTTTAGGCGGGTCCCAAGTGATGTATAATAATGTATTCATAATTAATTATTTTTCTTTTTGATGTTTTGGGGGCACGGGATCATAGCCTTGTCCACCCCAAGGGTGGCATCTCAAAATGCGTTTGATTCCAAGCCCAAGCCCTTTAAATAATCCATGCGTTTTCAGAGCTTGCAACATATAATGTGAGCAAGTCGGCTGAAATCTACAATTTTTTCCAAGCCATGGCGATAGAGCATATTGATAGAATTTAATCCCTATAACCAATGGAAAAATTAGAATTTTATTTAAAGTGGCTTTCAAAACAAGGCAAAAATAGTCTAAAAAATTGAAAAATAGTTTAAATTTGTTTGAAGTTTAATTTTAAAACCCTTTCAGATTGAATTCAAACACCCCTTTAGCTGAACGCCTTAGACCCAAAAACCTTGATGAAGTCATTGGACAAGAGCATCTTACTGGAAAAAATGGTCCTATAAGAAATATGCTTGCGAATGATACGCTTAATTCATTGATATTTTGGGGACCGCCAGGTACGGGTAAAACCACTTTAGCAGAAATCATTTCCGAACAATCCGATAGGCGATTTTATAAACTTTCGGCAGTTTCTAGCGGGGTTAAAGATGTGAGAGAAGTGATAGAAGATGCTAAAAAACAACATTTATTTTCTGGAAAATCCCCTATATTATTTATTGATGAAATTCATCGGTTTAATAAATCTCAGCAAGATTCTCTGCTTCATGCGGTAGAAAAAGGTTGGATTGTTCTGATTGGAGCAACTACGGAAAATCCAAGTTTCGAGGTGGTTTCGGCATTGCTTTCGCGTTCGCAAGTTTTAGTGTTAAAATCCTTAGCCTATGATAAATTGGAAGTGTTAATTGATATTGCCCTCGAACGATTTAACCAAGATGAGCAGACGCAATTTAGCATTAAAGAAAAAGAAGCCTTTATCCAATATTCTGGCGGCGATGCTAGAAAACTTATTAATGCGGTGGAATGGGTGCTTAATCAATATAAAAATTCAAACCATTGGGATATTAGCAATCAAAAAGTATTGCAAGTGCTCCAAGAAAATATGGCGGTTTATGATAAAAATGGCGAACAACATTATGATATTATTTCCGCATTTATCAAATCTATACGAGGTAGCGACCCTGATGCTGCGGTGTATTGGCTTGCGAGAATGCTCAATGGTGGTGAGGATATTAAATTCATTGCCAGGCGCTTATTGATTTTGGCGTCAGAAGATATTGGATTGGCAAACCCTCAAGCACTAACCATGGCAAATAGCTGTTTCCAAGCGGTAAATGTGATTGGCTTACCCGAAGCCCGAATCATTTTAAGTGAATGTGCGGTTTATCTTGCGGTGTCACCTAAAAGTAATTCTACCTATGCGGCTATTAATGAAGCTATGGCAGTGGCTAAAAAGACCTCGCATCTGCCTGTACCACTTCATTTAAGAAATGCTCCAACCAAACTTATGAAAGAAATGGATTATGGCAAAGACTATCGCTATGCCCACGCTTATGAGGGTAATTTTGTGGCACAAGATTTTTTACCTAAAGAACTACAAGGCACCCAATTTTACAAAGCAGGAAATAACGCCACCGAACAAAAAATAAAAGCGGAACAACAGAAAAAATGGAAGAAATAAATTGTAACTCCAAGTATTAATTACGATGAAAAAAATACTTCGATACGACAATCAAATTCAGCAAGTTCTTATCGGTCTTATACCTTTATTATGGATACTTGCTAGTTATTTTGGCGAAATATTTAATGTGTTCTCAATTATAACTTTTTTCAGTTTAGCCGTTTATCAATATACTATCAATTGGGTTAAATTTTGCAATCCTTTATTTAAAAATAAAATGTATTGGTATAGAATAGTGTATTTGGTTCTTGCCAGTTATGTAGTCATTCCTTTTCTGATATTATTGATAAGTAGCTATTTTAATATCATGATTGAAATACAAGTAATAATACATAATATGTTGGGGGCTTGGGTTGTTCTGACGCCTATTTTGATATTTGGCTCATTATTTATATCTTTTAAGGACAGAAAACAATTTGAAAATTTATTAACACAAAAATAAAATACAATGAATAATAAAGTCGTTTATATTACGGGAGGAACCAAAGGCATTGGTTTTGGAATTGCTAAAGTATTGCTAGATGCAGGCATGAGAGTTGCCATTAGCGGTAGAAATTTAGAAGATGCCGAAAAAGCATCAAAAGAGCTTTGTGATGATCCAAAACGCGTTCTTGGCGTAGCTTCTAATGTTAGAAATTATCAAGACGAATTGGAAGCAGTAGAGAAAATCACCAAGCATTTCGGTCAGTTAGATGTGATGGTGGCTAATGCAGGGTTAGGATATTTTAAACCCGTAGATGAGCTAAGTTTAGAAGAGTGGCAAGATATGATAGATACCAACCTTACGGGAGTATTTCATAGTTTAAAAGCTTCTGTGGAAGCTCTTAAAAAGCAAGAAGGGTATTTTATAAGTATTGCGAGTCTGGCGGGAACTAATTTCTTTGCTAAAGGTACGGGGTACAATGCTTCTAAATTTGGGGTAGTAGGGTTTACACAAGCCGCAATGTTGGATTTAAGGCCTTATAATATTAAGGTATCTACCATTATGCCAGGTTCTGTGGCGAGTCATTTCAATAATAATACCCCTTCTGAAAAAGATGCTTGGAAAATTCAACCAGAAGATATTGGTCATTTGGTTTTGGATATTTTAAAGATGAATCCAAGAACTCTACCTAGCAAAATTGAAGTAAGACCAGCTCAAACAAAATAATTATGCTTTAAATATATTTATCTTAAAAATGTTATGCGTGCATAGTATTTTTTTAGTATATTAGCGACCAATTAATCTATTAAAAGTTAAATCTATATGAAAATATTAGTTTGTATTAGTAGTGTACCCGATACTACTTCTAAAATCAATTTTACAGCAGATAAATCAGAATTCGATAAAAATGGAATCCAATGGGTAATTAATCCTTTGGATGAATTTGCATTAACTAAAGCCGTAAAACTTCAGCAATCTCAAGGCGCTAAAGTAACTGTAGTAACCGTAGGCGATGCCGCAACTGAGGCGGTAATTCGTAAGGCTTTAGCCATTGGGGCAGATGAAGCGATTAGAGTCAATGCAGAGCCTAAAGACAGTTTTTCTGTAGCTAAAGAAATTGCTAATGTGGCACAAAATGGTGGCTACGATTTAGTCCTTTGTGGTAAAGAATCTATTGACTATAATGGTGGTGCTGTACCAGGAATGGTGGCACAATTATTAGATAAGTCTTTTGTAAACGCTTGCGTAGGTCTTGAAGTAAATGATGGAAAAGTACAAGCGGCTAGAGAAATTGATGGTGGTAAAGAAACTGTAGAAGTGGCTCTACCAGCAGTTGTGGCAGGTCAGAAAGGTATGGTGGATGAAAAAGAACTCATCATTCCTAATATGAGAGGAATTATGTCGGCGAGAACAAAACCTCTAAATGTACAAGAACCCGTAGCAACAGAGGTGAAGGTAGAAGCAGTATCGTTTGATAGCGTACCACCGAGAGCCGCAGTTAAGTTATTCTCACCAGATGATTTAGATGGATTAGTAAAAGCCTTACACGAAGAGGCTAAAGTCATCTAATTTCCTATTTCTAAATCAATTAATTTCTAACTTAAAAAAATAAAAAAAATGGCAGTATTTGTATATACAGAAAATATTAACGGAGCATATAAAAAAGCCGCATTCGAGGCAGTGGCTTATGCTAAAGCCGTAGCAGAACAATCAGGGGATAGCGTAACCGCAGTGAGCATTAACCCTACAGACGCATCGGATTTACTTTATAAGTATGGTGCAGACAAAGTAATTAATATTAAAGATGAAGGTTTAAAATCTTTTAGTGCTAAGGCTTATGCACAAGCACTTTCAGAAGTGGCAGACGGTCAAGTGATTGTATTTCCACATACTACAGACGCCGCTTCTATCGCACCGATGTTAGCAGTAGTAAAGAACTATTCACTAATTACTAATGCTGTAGAGGCGCCTACAAATGTTTCACCATTTGAGGTGAAGAGAAAAGCCTTTTCAGGGAAAGCCTTTATGGTGGCGAAAGCGGAAGGTAATGGCGTAATTGTTACTGTATCTCAAAACGCATTTGGAGCAAAAGAAAATCCAGTATCTGGAACAGAAGAAGTGAAAGATATGAGCGTTGCGAATGATGATGTAAAAGTAGTCAGCCACGAACAATCTTCAGGAAAACTAGACCTTAAAGAAGCCGAAATTGTAGTATCTGCCGGCAGAGGAATGAAAGGTCCTGAAAACTGGGATATGATTGAAGACTTAGCACAAACTCTAGGTGCGGCAACGGCATGTTCTAAACCGGTATCTGATATTGGCTGGAGACCACATTCTGAGCATGTAGGACAAACGGGTAAGGCTATTGCACCCAACCTATATGTGGCGGTGGGTATTTCTGGAGCCATTCAGCATTTAGCAGGAGTTAACTCTTCTAAAACGATTGTTGTTATCAATAATGACCCAGAAGCACCATTCTTTAAGTCAGCAGATTATGGGGTGGTAGGCGACGCTTTCCAAGTAGTTCCTGCACTTACAGAAAAAATTAAAGCATTGAAAGGCTAATTATTATTGTCCTTATTAAAAAAAGCTGTTTCAATAAGTTTTGAAACGGCTTTTTTGTTGTTTTTTCTTTCAGATTGTTTATCTTTGTAAAAACTATACTTATGCTTGTTATTGGTATTGCAGGTGGTACGGGTTCTGGTAAGACCACTGTCGTTAACAAAATTCTTAAAAATCTTAGTGATAAGGGAGTAAATGTATTGTCCCAAGATAATTACTATCATGATAATCAAAACCTTACAATGGCAGAACGAGAAGGGCTAAATTATGACCATCCCAAGTCCATCGATTTTGATTTGCTGAGAAAACATGTAAAAGCCCTTAAAAATAACGAAAGTATAGAACAACCAATTTACTCTTTTGTCACCCATTCCAGAACAGGCGATTTTGTAACCGTAGAGCCTAAAAGGGTTTTAATTGTTGAGGGAATTTTGGTACTTACAGATAAAGAGCTGTTAAAAGAATTTGATGTTAAACTCTTTGTTCATGCAGATTCTGATGAGCGTCTCATTCGCCGAATTAAAAGAGATACCCAAGAGCGGGGTAGGGATTTAGAAGAAGTTTTATATCGCTATCAAACTACACTTAAGCCGATGCATCAAGAATTTATAGAACCGTCTAAAAATCATGCGGATATCATTATTCCTAATATGAAGCAAAATCCTGTGGCGATAGATTTCCTCACGACGGTGATTAATAATTCATTGAAAAAGCATAAAGAATAGGGAGAGATTTAGCATAGCCATTATGAAAAACCTAATAAAAAATATCGAAAAAGACCGCCCAAAAGTAAAATGGTTTAGGACTTATGTGCTTAACCGCTATGTGATTACCATTTTATTTTTCTTTGTGTGGATGACTTTCTTTGATAATAATTCCTTTCTAGTCATTAATGAATTGAATGGAGAAATCAAAAAATATGAAAGTCAGTTGGTGTATTATAAACAAGAGTACGAAAAAAACAACGATTTCTACAAAAAGCTGATGGACAATAAAGGCGAAAAAGAAAAATTCGCTAGAGAAAACTACTTTATGAAACGCCCAAACGAAGAAATTTTTATTTTGGTAGTGGACAGTACATCAGCAAAATAGGTATGGACTATGTTTAAAAAAATCAGTTTAGAGGATTGGGAATCCATCGTAAAAAAACAATTCAAAACCGAGGATATCTATTCGGTTTTAGAAAATACCAACTTAGAAGGGATAGAGGTAAAACCTTATTATGATAGTACGCAGACGCCATCGGTTGCACCATTATCCAAAGTGGAAGAGAGCACGCATTTAGTTGCCGCATTCCAAGATAGTTTAGAGGACTACGCTTATGCATTCTTTATTGAAAACCCAGTCGTCTTAAGTGAGAAAACGCTTTTTTTTGATGATTTAGCATTGGCTCTGTCTATTGCTGTTCAAGAGGATAATCAATATATCTCATTGGTTGATATTTTTAATGAAGATGGAGAGATAGATATTGAGGCGGGCAAACAATTATTAAATAAAAATTTTAAAAGAACTTTAGGAATTGATGTGGCATGGCATCAAAATTCTGGAGCAAGTTTGGTTCAGCAATTAGCAATTGCACTAGCTAAGGCTAAAGAATTAGTGGAGGTTTTTGATAAAGATATTTTACCGAAAATCATTTTTAGAATGGCAGTTGGAAGCAACTATTTTTTTGAAATTGCCAAAATTAGAGCGTTTAAACTATTATTCAACCAGTTTTCTAAAGAATATCAGCAGGATTTAGTCCCTTATATTTTTGCGGAAACTTCTATGCGAAATAAAACCATTCACGATAAAGAAAATAATCTGATTCGTTCGACTTTAGAATTGACTTCCGCAATGATTGGCGGTGCCGATGCGGTATTTGCCAATGATTATGATGTTCAGCAAAGTACACCACTATCCCAAGAAATCGCCTTTAAACAGAATGTGGTATTGGCCTATGAAAGTATCATTAATGTATTTGAAGATGCTATGGGCGGTAGTTATTTTGTAGAATCTGTGACTGAACAATTGGCGTCCAACGCTTGGCAATTGTTTATGGAAATGGAAGAGAAGGGTGGATATATCGAAATGATGAAATCTGGCGAGCTACAAAATGAGATTTACGAACACGCTATAGAAGAACATTTAGCGGTGGAGCGTGGCGATATCCAATTAATTGGCGCTAATCTATATCCAAAATTAGAACCAACCCAATCGGTAGAATCGCTCTACTCAAAATCTAAAATTCAACCGGTTAGACTTTCTGAAATCTATGAGTAACAAGGCTATTTTACAAGGGTTAATTACAAAATCTACGGGAAGTTGGTATCAGGTTCAAGAAAAGCAGAGTGGAACTTTTTATGAGGCTCGGATTCGTGGAAAATTTAAACTTCAAAAAACACGCTTAACCAACCCTTTGGCAGTGGGTGATTGGGTGGAATTTCAGCTGGAAACAGATGATATTGCGTGGATTACCAAAATAAAACCAAGAAAAAATTATTTAATTAGAAAGTCGGTTAATTTATCCAAAGAAGCCCATATCATCGCGTCTAATATTGATTTGGCGTGCTTTCTATTTACCCTCAAAAATCCAGAAACTTCATTGGGATTTCTAGACCGCTTTTTAGCGTGTTGTGAAGCGTATAACATCAAGCCATTAATTTTATTTAATAAAGCCGACCTCCTTTCCGATGAGGATATAGAATACATTCAAGCCTTAGCCACGCTATACGAAGCCATCGGTTATGATACTTTAATGATTTCTGCCTATTCTGAATTGAATTTAGATGAATTAAAATCTATTTTAAAAGATAAAATATCGGTATTTTTTGGACATTCGGGTAGTGGAAAATCGACATTGGTAAATGCGTTACAACCTGGACTTAACCTAAGAACGGGGGAGGTATCGGAAGTTCATTTAAAAGGTAAACATACCACTACTTTTGCACAGATGCATTTTTGGAATTTCGGCGGTAGTGTGATAGACACACCTGGGGTAAGGGAATTTGCGATGATAGAGGTAAGCCGAGAAGAAATTCAGCATTATTTCCCTGAAATATTTAGAACTAAAACAGAATGTAAATTTCATAATTGTATGCACCTTAATGAGCCTAAATGCGCCGTGATAAAGGCAGTAGAAGAGGGCGATATTTTGGAAAGTCGTTATATGACTTATCTTAAATTAATGGAAGAAGCAGAGGAAAATAAGATGTTCTAATCTTTTATTTCATTTAAGTAAACGCTAAACAAACTTTAAGATTTAAAAATCGTACCTTTGCAAAAAAATAATAAAATATGAGCAGACATCGCAAAAATTTTTCAGACAGAGGAAGGTCAAATCAAAAAAGAGGAGGAAAAGGCAATACGCGTGGCTCAAAGTTTGGGGGCAAAGATTTTGACTCTAGAGAAAAGTATGTGAAGGGCGACCGCCGCGGTAGAACCTTTGATGCTTCTTCGGAAGATAGAGTGAAATCATTTGTTCAGAAACGAAGAATTAACAAGCTGGTGCAGCAACCTAAAGATACCATTAGGCTTAATAAATATATCGCCAACTCTGGAATTTGTAGTAGGAGAGAGGCAGATGAACTCATTGCACAAGGTTTGGTAGAAGTTAATGGAAAAGTTATTACCGAAATGGGTTATCAAGTTCAGAAAACGGATAAAGTAACTTTTGATAATCAAAATTTAACACCAGAAAAACCCGTTTATGTTTTACTAAATAAACCTAAAGGCTATATTTCTACTACTAAAGACGACAAAGCCAGAAAAACCGTAACCGATCTTACGGCAAATGCGTCGCCTTATAGGATTTTCCCTGTGGGACGATTGGATAGGCAAACCACAGGTGTTATTTTACTAACAAATGATGGGCATATGACGAAAAAACTAACGCACCCATCGTTCAATATTAAGAAAATTTACCAAGTAACTTTAGATAAAAAATTATCTAGAGAAGATATGGAGACCATAGCAGAAGGCATCCGTTTGGAAGAAGGCATTGCCCAAGTGGATAGCATTTCTTATATCGAGGGGCGTCCAAAAAACGAAATTGGGATAGAGATTCATATTGGGTGGAATCGTGTAATTCGTAGAATTTTCCAACGCTTAGGCTACGAGGTGGAAGCACTAGACCGCGTGATGTTCGCGGGATTAACCAAAAAAAATATCAAACGCGGACATTGGCGTATCCTTACCGAATTAGAGGTAAACAACCTTAAGATGTTATAGTTTAAATTGTAAACCATAGTCATCATTCTATGAACCATAGCGTCATCAATAATTTTTCTAAACTAAGTTGGCAATGGTTATTATTGCCAATTTTTATTGTTCTTTTCATCGTTGTTTTTTTGCTGAGTCATAGAGCATTAAGTACCTTGGGCTATGTTGAAATTCAAAAGGATTTATTTTTCTATTTGAATGATGAATTAGCCTATTCAGAGGTTTTTCAATACAATTTAACCCAAATAGGAGATGCTTTAATATTCCTAAGTTTCCTATCGCTTCTGGTAATTTATGCCCCAAAAGTATGGGAAGCCTTGATTTTTGGTTTGTTGGTTTCGGTGGCGTTTTCCGTACCCTTAAAAGAATTTATTGATGTACCCAGACCCGCCCAAATGTTCGATCCTACGACCTTTCATATTGCAGGGAAGACTATTGTCGGCTATGCCAGTTTACCTTCAGGACATTCTATTACCACTTTTACAATCATTACGGTGCTGTTGTTTGCCTTTGCGCCCCAAAAAAAGAAGTACCGCATCATATGGTTTCTTTTAATTCCTATACTTGCATTTAAGGGAACACTTACCAGAGTTGCCGTAGGCGCTCATTATCCATTAGATGTGTTGATAGGGAGTTCTATCGGTTTTTTTTCAGGGGTATCAGGGATTATCTTAGCCCAAAAATACCGATTATGGCATTGGGTAGGGCAAAAGAAATACCACCCCATTTTTATGGCGCTTTTTGCAGGGAGTATCGTAGTTTT
This sequence comes from Riemerella columbina DSM 16469, assembly GCF_000374405.1. Taxonomy (GTDB): domain Bacteria; phylum Bacteroidota; class Bacteroidia; order Flavobacteriales; family Weeksellaceae; genus Riemerella; species Riemerella columbina. The sequence continues at coordinate 12,618 of NZ_KB894251.1, read as the reverse complement.
AATCATCAAAATCACAAAAGAACCGCTCTTTATTTTTTATTTATCAATAGCAAGTATAATCTATTCATTGTATGCAATTACCAAAGTTTATATCCAAAAATAAGTTTTCATTGTGGCAATTCGCCGCTTTGATGAGTGTGTTGAATTTTCTATTCTTTCACTATCTGTTTTTCAAATTTGTATTTAAAAATTTAGAATACAATAGTTTTAGCGGTGTGTTACTCATCATCAGTTTGGTGGTCGTGATGTTGGTTGCCAACTTTTTCATATTCTATCTGTTTTTCTATATCTCACGAAGAGTCAGCAAAGTTTTGCTGTCGCTTACCTTTATTATTAGTGCGCTATCGGTCTATTTTGTTAATACTTTCGGAGTGATTATCGATGAGAGTATGATCGGCAATGTATTCAATACCAATTATGAGGAATCGAGTAGTTTTTTCTCTTTTAAATTGATACTATATGTGCTGTTTTTGGGGATTTTGCCGAGCATTTATATTTTTAGAGCGAAGATTAACAAACCTACTTTCAAAAAGTTTGCAATTACCACTTCATTATCCGTATTATTTATGCTGATTTTAGCCTTTGCAAACGCTACCAATTGGCTTTGGATTGATAAAAACTCCAAACAATTGGGCGGATTGGCGATGCCGTGGTCGTATTCGGTAAATACCGCTTTGTTTTATATCCATAAAAGTCAAGAAAATCAAGAAGAGATACCATTGCCCGATGCCACCATCAAAAATCAAGAGAAATCGGTAGTGGTGTTGGTTATTGGCGAATCGGCTCGAAAACAAAATTTCTCGCTCTATGGCTATGAGAAAAATACCAATCCGCTACTTTCTAAAACAGAAAACCTCTATCATTTCGATGCCGAATCGTGTGCTACCTATACCACCGCAGGGGTTAAGTGTATTTTGGAACACGAAAATACGGGCGATTTGTACGAAATTCTACCCAATTACCTCAATCGTACGGGCGTAGAAGTCATTTGGCGAACTTCCAACTGGGGCGAGCCACCTGTTCATATCGAGAAATACATCAAAAAAGGCGATTTAACAAAGGATTGTGAGGGCGAAGGTTGTGAATATGACGAAGTTTTACTCAGAGGACTCAAAGAACAAATCGAGGCGAGTGATAAGAATAAAATTTTAGTCATTATCCACACCAGCACCAGTCACGGACCGGCTTACAATCAGAAATACCCACCGAAGTTCGAAACCTTTCAGCCTGTTTGTACCAGTGTGGAGTTGAGCAATTGTACCCAGCAAGAACTCATCAATGCGTATGATAATACCATTGTCTATACCGACTATATTTTGCATACTTTGATTGAAGATTTAAAGCAACTCAAAGACTATAAAAGCACGATGCTTTTTGTGTCTGACCACGGCGAATCCCTCGGCGAGAAAAACCTCTATATGCACGGATTGCCGATGAGCCTTGCCCCCAAAGAGCAATACGAAATTCCGTTTATCGTATGGGTATCCGACCCTGCCCAACAATTAAAATCAGAAAAAACGCTGACTCAAAACTATGTGTTTCATAGTATTTTACATTTTTTAGGTATTGATAGCCCTATTTATAAGGAAGAGATGAATATTTATAAATAAAAAAAGAGAGCAAGCTAATTGCTCTCTTTTATGTTTAAGTGGATTGTCTTACTTATTCAATTGCTGTTTTAAAGCGATTTCTAAATCTAATAATACTTTAGCGGCTTCATTATCTTCAAATGCACTATTGCCCGCCATATAAAATCCTTTTTCATGGGTTGTAGTGTTTTCAATCCCGTATACCGTACTTTCATCACCCGGGTTGGTCATACCTTCGTATCTATAAACTTGTAGGATTTTAAACGCATCTTTGGACTCGATGATGTCTTCTTCATGCTCGTTATAGTCTTTAGAAAATCCTGCTTTTTCGAGTTATTCTAATGCTACAGAAGCTGATTTGTAATGGTAAATATCATTTACATTCATAATTTATTTTTTTTATTAATATATTCAAAAATTGTATCATATAAAGGTCAGATTAGGGGTTATATATCCATAACTATCAATTTTAATCATAGAATTTTGAGTTAGAAGCTATTCTAATTAACTAATATTTTAACGATTTTTTATGAATTTACTCGGTATTTTTTTGTAAATTAGCCCTTTAATAAAATTGAATTTTCAAATTAAATAGTTAACTGATATTCAGATAATAAACAAATTATGCAAAAAGAAGGAGAAAGGTTGATACCGATCAACATTGTTGATGAAATGAAATCTTCCTATATCGATTACTCGATGTCGGTTATTGTCTCTCGTGCGTTACCAGATGTAAGGGATGGACTAAAACCTGTACATAGAAGAGTACTCTACGGGATGTATGGATTAGGAGTTTTTTCCAATAAAAAATATTTAAAATCTGCCAGAATTGTAGGGGATGTACTTGGTAAGTACCACCCACACGGCGATAGTTCGGTATATGATGCTATGGTGCGTATGGCACAGCCTTGGAGTTTACGCTATATGCAAGTAGATGGGCAAGGTAACTTTGGTTCTATGGACGGCGATCCACCAGCAGCCATGAGATATACCGAAGCAAGACTTCAAAAAATATCCGATGAAATCCTTGCCGATTTAGATAAAGAAACGGTAGATTTTCAAAATAACTTTGATGATAGTTTAAAAGAACCTACGGTTTTACCAACTAAAATTCCTAATCTACTCGTGAATGGAGCATCGGGGATTGCAGTAGGTATGGCAACCAATATGGCGCCACATAATCTATCGGAAGCGGTAGATGCTATCTGTGCGTATATCGACAACAAAGAAATTACCATAGATGAGTTGATGAAACACATCATCGCACCAGATTTCCCAACAGGGGGGATTATCTATGGTTATGATGGCGTAAGAGATGCCTTCCATACTGGGCGTGGGCGTATTGTGCTAAGAGGTAAAGTCAATTTTGAAGAAGTAGGTAATAGAAATGCCATTATCGTTACCGAAGTACCTTATTTAGTAAATAAGGCAGATATGATTTCTAGAACTTCGGAATTGGTGAAAGAAGATAAAATCCCAGGCATCTACGAAATTCGTGATGAGTCCGATAGAAGAGGAATGCGTATTGTTTTTGAACTTAAAAATGATGCTATTCCAAATGTGGTATTGAATCTACTTTATAAATATACAGCGCTTCAAACTTCATTTAGTGTTAATAATATTGCATTGGTGAAGGGTAGACCGCAACAACTGAACTTAAAGGATATTATTGTTCATTTCGTAGAACACCGTCACGAAGTGGTGATTCGCAGAACTCAATATGAATTGAGAAAAGCCCAAGAGCGTGCACATATTTTAGAAGGATTTATGAAGGTAATTGCCACCCAAGATACTTTGGATAAAGCGATTGCTATCATTCGTCACTCGGCAAACCCTCAAGCAGCTAAGCAAGGTTTAATGGAAGAATTTGAACTTTCAGAAATCCAAGCCCAAGCGATATTAGATTTAAGACTTGCCCGACTAACGGGAATGGAGTTGGATAAAATTCGTGATGAGTACAAAGCCATTATGGATTTAATTGCCAATTTAGAAGACATCTTAAATAATGAAGCAAGACGCTACGAAATCATCAAAGATGAATTATTAGAAATTAAAGAAAAATACGGCGACGAAAGAAGAACTGCTATTGACTATTCTGGTGGCGAGATGTCTATTGAAGACTTTATCCCGAATGAAGATGTGGTATTAACTATTTCTCACGCTGGATATATCAAAAGAACTTTATTATCAGAATACAAAACTCAGAGTAGAGGTGGAGTAGGAAACCGTGCGGCATCGACTAGAGATGAGGACTTCTTAGAATACATTGTTTCGGCTACCAACCACCAATATATGCTATTCTTTACGGAAAAAGGAAAATGCTATTGGTTAAGAGTGTTTGAAATTCCAGAAGGGTCTAAAACGGCTAAAGGTAGAGCGATTCAAAACTTAATTAACATCGAAGCAGATGATAAAATTAAAGCCTATATCCGTACCAACGACCTAAAAGATGCAGACTATGTACAGCAAATGTATGTGGTAATGATTACGAAGAATGGTACCATTAAGAAAACCTCGCTAGAAGCTTATTCCAGACCGAGAACTAATGGGATTAATGCGATAGAAATTAGAGAAGATGACCAATTATTAGGAGCAAGATTAACCAATGGTAACTCGGAAATTATGATTGCCACTAAAAATGGTAAATGTATCCGTTTCCCAGAGGAAAAAGCCCGTGCCGTAGGTAGAAATTCTATCGGGGTGAGAGGGATTTCCTTAGAGGACAGCGATGAGGTAATTGGTATGATAGTTGTAAACGATATAGAACACGAGTCTGTATTGGTAGTCTCTGAAAAGGGCTACGGTAAGAGAACTGCGGTTGAAGATTATCGAATTACTAACCGTGGTGGTAAAGGGGTAATTACCTTAAATATCACTGAAAAAACGGGTAACCTTATTGCCATTCAATCGGTGGTTGATGGTAACGATTTAATGATTATCAATAAATCTGGTGTTGCCATTAGAATGTCCGTAGATAATATGCGTGTGATGGGTAGAAATACCCAAGGGGTGAGATTAATCAACCTTAAAGGTAGCGATGAAATTGCTGCGGTAGCAAAAATTGAGGCAGAAAAAGAAGTAGAAGACGAGGAAAGCTTAGAAGCCATAGCAGACGAGGTAAAAAATGCTGAGTTTTCTGAAACGCCTCAAACAGGGGATAATGTCATTAACCTTGGAGATGAAGAAGTAAAAAAACAAATTGAAGACGAAGAGTCGGAAGAGTTTAATCAATAATATAAAAACAAAAGGATATTATGAAAAAAATATTTTTAAGCCTAGCAGTTATTTCTGCGACTTGGGCTTTAGCACAAAAGAAAGAAGTTCAAAATGCTTATAAAGCGATAGAATCTGGAGATATTGCCAAAGCAAAATCAGAAATTGCTCAGGCAGAGGCTGCAATGGGGGATAAAACTTACCTTTTGGAACCTGCTGTTTTGGAACAGTATTATTATGCTAAAGGTTTAGCTTTATTGAAATCTGGAGATGTAAAAAATGGTGCGGCTTATTTGGCAAAAATTACAGATTTAGGTAAAGAGAAAATCTATACGGGCAAAAATGAAAACCGTGATAGAGTTTACTTCGTAGGAAAAGCAGCGGCAGATAAAAGTGGGGTTGCTAAACTAAAAGAAGAAGTATATACCCCGAAATTATCAAATGAGGCTAGAAATCACATTAATCCGTTATTAAAAACGGCTGGCGACCAGGCCTATAAAGCCTATCAAGCAAAAGATTACGGACAAGCGGCAAGTAAGTACGAAGAGGTTTACAACTTATTAAAAGCTGCAGGTTCTGATGATAAATTATATATGTACTATGCTGGTCTTAACTATGCTTTGGCAGATAATAAAGACAAAGCTGTTGAAGTATATAGCAACTTAATTAATAGTGGCTATACTGGTGTAACTACGGTCTATAAGGCTAAAAACAAAAAGACAGGTCAAGTTGAAAATCTAGACCAAAATAGTTTTGAAATGCTTAAGAAAATGGGGGCGGCATCAGATTTTACCGACTTCAAAACAGAGCAAACCCCAAGTGTTGAAAAAGAACTATATGAAACGCTGGGTGCTCTATATATAGATAAGGGAGACTACGACCAAGCTCTTCAACTTATTGAAAAAGGATTAGTGAAATTCCCTAGATCGACTAAGTTATCAGAATTGCAAGGTACGGCTTATTATAAATCTGGTAAAACAGAACAATTTGTACAAAGCCTAAAGCAACAATTAGCCACTAATCCTAATGATAAAGTGGGGTGGTATAACCTTGGGGTATTGTTGAGTAAAGATCTATCCACCATGACTGATGCGGAAAATGCGTTTAAAAAAGCTTTAGAAATAGACCCTAACTATATCCCTGCACTACAAGGTATTTTCTACAATGTTTATATGCTAGGAGATGATGGTAAAGTTATTGAAGAAGCGGAAGCGGCAAGAAAAGCGAAAAACTTAGATAAGTTTAATGAAATCCTTCAAAAAAGAAGAGAGCGATTCGCTAAAGGGTTACCATACTTAGAAAAATGGTATTCACTAGAACCTAAAAATTTAGAAATCGTAAGTCTATTAAAAGGTGTTTATCAAACGGTAAGAAAAGAAGATAAATTTAAAGAGATGAAAGCCGTTGAAGAGTCTCTAAAAAAATAATGATAAGAATTAAATTATGGTATACTTATTGATGTATCATAGAAGATTAGATTAATATTAACACAAAAAAATAACATTATGTCAAAAAGAAATAACAATTCAGTAGGAGTTTTAGTTGGTTTATTAGCAGGTGCTGCTGTAGGCGTTGCTCTTGGAATGCTTTACGCACCAGAAGAAGGTAAAAAAACTAGAAAGAAAATTAAGGAAAAATCAGAAGACCTTAAAGACGAAGCTAAGAAAAAGTACGAAAAAACTAGCAAAAAAGTCAAAGAAAAATATGAAGATCTTTCTGAAAAAACTAAAGATACTTTAGACAATGTGGTATCTAATGTAAAAGATACTTATGAAAAATATAAAGAACAAGCATCGGATAAAGTTAGCGAAATTGCTAAAGATGTAGAGTCTGAACTAGATGCTTTAAAATAAGCAGTTCTTACAACTTATAAAACAAAAAGGAACTTGTAAAATAGTTCCTTTTTGTTTAAATTAGAACACTCTAAAATATTAATTATGATTGAAATTTTAAAAAATTATGCCCAAAGCCGATTAGATTTGTTAAAGATGGAGGCTACTGAAAAAGCATCCTTATCTGCTGGTGCTATCGTTTTTGGTGTATCGTTGGCGGTATTTGCTTTGTTTTTTCTTGTTTTGCTTAATATAGGATTAGCCATTCTTATCGGTCAATGTTTAGAGAATATTGTCTATGGATTTTTAATTATGGCGGGTATCTACCTCCTCTTTGTTATTTTGTTTTTAGTTTTTAGAACTTCTGTAAAGGAAGGTATTGCTAATATCATCATCAAATCATTAAACAAATAAATTATGGGTGCCAAATATAAAAATCTAGCAGAACTAAGACAGCAAAAAGCACTTTTGAAAAATGAAGTGCAAGATTTGCAAGACTTGATTACTTTTAAAAATCCTAAAACTTCTTTTAGTCAATTGACGGGAGGATTTACCGATGAATTTCTTACCTTAAAACCTGGGGATGATGGCGAAAAACATCTGGCATTGAAGACGGGAAGCATTGTGTCTCAAGTTTCTAGAGGATTACAAAAGAAAATATCGGATAAAAATAGAACGCCTGTACTAAGGTTAGATAACGATAACTTAAAGCAAAGTGTAGTAGAAAATGCACTAAGGCTAGGAGTTGTCACTTTTGTGGGCAGTTATGCCAGAAAAAAACTCTATAATAGCAGTTGGAAAAACAAATTGATTGGTATATTATTGGTCTATGTAGCACCAGTAGCCATTAGATATGTAAGAGAAAAAATTGAAGACTTACAAGCAAAGTAAGGTTTTAATCCTAAATAAATAAGTTGAGAAACTTCTATATTAGTGAATGTAGAAGTTTTTCTATTTAACACAATAAAACTTCAACTTTTTTTAGCATTTTTGCATAGTAAAAAAATTAAACTTTATTAATGAAAATAAAATATTCGGAACTGATAGACCAAACTTTGTATTTCCCTCAAGAAGAATTTTCTTATGATGCGGAAAGTCTGCATTTTCATGGGATTAACTTAATGGAGGTGATAGAAAAGTTTGGGACGCCACTTAAAATTAGCTATCTACCAAAAATCTCTCAAAACATCCAAAGAGCAAAGAAATGGTTTGCCGATGCCATAGAGAAAAACGAGTATAAAAACACTTACCGCTATTGTTATTGTACTAAATCTAGCCATTTTTCATTCGTTTTAGATGAGGCTTTGAAGAATGATATCAGTCTAGAAACTTCTTCGGCATTTGATATGGATATCGTGAAAAAACTATACGAAAGGGGAAGTGTTCAAAAAAACATTGAGGTGATTTGTAATGGCTTTAAAACCGATGACTATTTAGAAAAAATTTCAGCACTCATCAATGATGGTTTTGAAAATATTACGCCTATTCTAGATAATTATAGAGAATTAGATAAATTAACGGAGAGCATAGACTCTACTTTTAATATCGGGATTAGAATTGCATCTGAGGAAGAGCCAAAGTTTGAGTTTTATACCTCAAGACTCGGTATTGGGTATAAGGATATTATCCCTTATTATAGCCAAAAAATAGCAGAGCATCCTAATGCAAGGCTTAAAATGCTACACTTCTTTATCAATACAGGGATTAAAGACACCGCTTATTATTGGAACGAATTGTTTAAATGTTTAAGAGTCTATGCGCGTTTGAAAAAAATTGCCCCAGAAGTAGATTCATTAAATATTGGCGGAGGATTTCCTATCAAAACCTCACTCAATTTCGACTACGATTATGAGTATATGGTGAATGAAATCGTTTCTCAAATTAAAAAATTCTGTGAAGAAGAAGGCGTGGAAGAACCAAATATCTATACAGAATTTGGTTCGTTTACCGTAGGGGAAAGTGGAGCTAATATCTACCAAATTATCAGCCAGAAACGCCAAAACGACCGAGAAAAATGGAATATGATAGACAGCAGTTTTATGACGACGCTCCCCGATTCTTGGGCGATTTCTAGACACTTCATTATGCTACCGATTAACCGATGGGAAGACAGCTACGAAAGGGTATTCCTCGGCGGTTTAACTTGTGATTCGGATGATTATTATAACTCGGAGCAGCATACCAATGCCATCTATTTACCCGTCTTTAGTGATACCAAACCGCTTTATATTGGATTTTTCAATACGGGAGCTTATCAGGAAAGTATCAGTGGTTATGGCGGTGCGCACCATTGTTTAATTCCACAACCGAGACATATTTTAATTACCAAAGACGACGAAGGCAACTTTACCTACGAACTCTTCCGAGAAAAACAAAATCCAGAAGAAGTTTTAAAACTGGTAGGGTATTAATTTTTAAAAGAAAAATAAATAAAATGGAAAATACTTACGCAGGGATTCCTGAGGAATACGCAAGTTTAGAAAATTCAAAAGTGATGTTGGTAACCGTTCCTTACGATGGGACTTCCACTTGGGGAAAAGGTGCTGACAAAGGACCTGAATTGTTCCTTGATGCTTCTGAAAATATGGAATTGTACGATATCGAAACGGGAACTGAGCCTTATTTGGAAGGAGTGTATTTGGCAGGGGAAGTATCCGAAAATAGTTCACCCGAAGCGATGACCGAAGCAGTCTATCAAAAGACCAAAGAATTACTAAAGAATGAGGGAAAACTCTTTACCTTATTTGGTGGAGAACATTCAGTTTCTATTGGTTCGATTCGTGCGGTGGGGGAGAAGTACGAGAATTTGACCGTTCTGCAACTCGATGCTCATACCGATTTGCGACCTGAATATCACGGCTCTACTTCCAATCACGCTTGTGCGGTGTTTGAGGCAAACGAAAAGCACACTTTGGTGCAAGTAGGTATCCGCTCTTGCGATGTGGAGGAAATGCAATATGTACCCGAAGGGCGTTGTTTTTGGGCTCACGAAATCCATAACAACCCCAATTGGATAGAGGAGGTGCTGAACAAAGTGGAAGGCAATGTCTATATAACGATTGATTTAGATGCTTTTGACCCTTCGATAGCACCCTCAACAGGGACGCCAGAACCAGGCGGTTTGCAATGGTATCCTACTTTGGAATTGCTTAGAAAAGTATTTGAAAAGTGCAATGTAGTGGCTTTTGATATTGTAGAATTGATGGATAGCCCAATGCCCAAACCTACGGCATTCCTTGCCGCGAAATTGTATTACAAAATGTTAGCGTATTATCATCAAAATAAAGATTGAGGGGTAAATAAATTATAAATGCTAAATGATAGATTTTAAATTAAAAGTGAAGAGTTAAAAGTTTTGAGTTAAAAGTTTTGAGTAGCTTACAGCTTAAAGCCTACTGCTTATTGCTGTTCTTGTCTAATTTCTAGCCTCTAATCTCTAAATTAGTACATCTTACATTAGTACATTCTACATCAATACATTAATAAATTACCTACACCTATTATAAAAGGTAACGAGGGGTGGTTATTAAGGTGGGATAGGGTGGTTCTGAACCACCTACAAGCACTATCATAAGTATCTACATCCCCTAAAAAACGAGTTCTCGGGTGGTCAAAGACCACCCGAGAACTATTAAATAACCACCTATTGGGCGGTTTACAAATACCCTACACCTTATTAAGAAGTACCCGAAGGTGCTTCTGAACCACCTGATGCCTCGTCTTTTACCTTAGAACTAGCGCTTTGATAATGCTTCTTAAGATCTTGATAGATACTGGTAGTCCCTGGCTCGTTTTGAGAGGACAGGTATTTAATGTATCTATAATACGCAATGGCACTATGGAAGTTATCATGGTCTAACAAGATTTTGGTATCACTCATTTTTTCTACAATACGAGACAATGCTTTTAGCGGGATATCTAATTGCTGCCTGGCGTGGTAGTCCGCGTCAAACTCGGTTTTGTCTATGGTACGGGGCAAGGTTTCGGTGTCTTGCTCCATATAGTGTTTGCACTTGTCTACTAAGACTTTGTTGCGGTCGGCAATGCTACCGTATTGTTGGCGTTCTTCTGGGCTTAGGTTGATGACCTTGCCCTGCAATACTTGATTGATTTGCTGAATTGCAGTGTTTAGTGTTTGCAATTCTTGATCCGTAAAGCGGATACTGATTAAATTGTCTAATGCCATAATTTTATATGTTTTTAGTTAGCTGTAAGCCGTAGGCAGAGGGCTTTCGGCTTATACCGTATATTATATTTATGTATTGTTATATTAACACTTGGTAGAAGCCCCTTTACTGGTGTGAGCACGACGCTCGTGCCTTTAAGCCTATTTTTATATTGCTTTATTATAAATTACTCCATACCATGATTATTTATTGTTCTTTTTCTTGATAAAAAGAACCAAAAATCAAGACTGTAAGTCTTTAGGCTAAAGTTTTTCACTAAAGGCTAAAAGTTTTAGAACTCGCTCGTACCTCGCTCAAACAGTAAAACTTTTTTAACGCCTTTCGTTTCAAACTTCTTTACGCCACAGACTTAGAGGTCGAATTTGTCATGGTAAGCCAAAGGGGTTAGGCTTATTGCTTATAGGGTTACTATCTTGCAACACCATATAGGGAGCGGGTTTGCGGAAGATTTTAGGCATAATGTCTTAGTTTTTTTACTATTTTTAAAATATTAGTTAGATTATTTTATTAATTATAAAAGCCTACAAAGTCTTTATAGATAAGCCTTTGCAGGCTTTTGGGGGTATGGTGGTTAGTTTGTACCTTTTTTAGCGAACCCATAGGGTTACATTATGTTACCCTATAGGGTTACCGCCATACTTAGCCTTACCCACCTGTTTTTTACTTACAAGCTTAAGCGGGCTGGCGGAAAACAGATGTGAACGCACGCTTAATCCTTGAGGCAGCGGACGCTAAAGCCGACTGCACGACTGTCGTTGTCGCCCGCGTCGCTATTGCTGCTGTTGAACCACAGGTTCCACGAGTAGTTGCTATTGCCCTGCTCACTGCTCCAGAAGTTGCCGTAGCTGCTGTGAAAGTAGAGCGTCCCATAGCTGCTGTTACGGTCACCACTAGCAGGCAGACGAAGACCAGTCTCGTTCCACATTGCAGAGCTATTTGAGGAATTTGTACCATTAGACCTACCTGTAATAGCATCATGCAACGCCATCTGCTCCGTATGCGTAGGAACATGATAACCAGACGGACACGGGTTGGTAGCACCACCCGTTTGCCATAAAGTCTTTTCACTATTTTGGTTAACGGTATTGTTTACCCAACTATAGTTAGACGAAGAAGTACTATTTATAAACTGGTTAGTATTTGGATTTGTCCAAGAGCTGGATAAAGTTGATGTAGGGCTATTATATTTCGGCGTACCACTAGTTGCGTTAGACCAATTGATGAGTTCATGTCCATCTGGATTACGCTGCCACTGGAAAAGTGAACCATATGCTTTCCAGTCCGTTTTGCTGGTGGCTTGCTGAACTGGATTAAAATATCGAGAACCTACTCTGGCATATTCTGCCCCCAAATTATTATTTAACCATGTTCTTCCATCAGGTCCTTTGATAGGGATGTAGATAAACTCATGCTCTTTTACTTTCGCGCCATAGCCTACACAATCAAATGTGGTCTTACCAAAACAACGATCTGGAACCCCACCTATACCTTTTAAGACCACTTGATACGGTTGCCCATTGAGTGTGTATGGAATGGTCGCAATTTCGTACTCTTGCCCCGGTGGTAACATTTTTACAAGATATTCATTATCCGAACCGCCTACGGTAATGGTCGCATCTAAATAACCATTCACCCCAAAATTACCCTGAGGAATATTTAGCGTAAGAGTATTGGTATCATCACCCTGCCCTGCAGCGGTGGTTACTGCTTGAGAGGTTACCTTGGTATAAGAACCACTACCATTGGTGTAAGGAATTTTTACAATGAGTTTATTGGAGGTATTATTGATCTTACCTT
>NZ_KB894250.1 GCF_000374405.1 Riemerella columbina DSM 16469 | reverse complement strand
GCATTAACTCATCACTCAAAATTTAAAACTCAAAACTTAAAATTTAAAATTTATAATTCAAAATTTGTATATTATGAAAAAGAATCTATTCTTAGCGATGGTTTTGCCGATGGCAATCCACGCACAAGTCGGGATCAATACCAATGACCCTAAAGCGACTTTAGAGGTGCGGAAAAATTCCCTTATCCCCACAACTCAGCCCCAAGGCGTTATTTTTCCGAAGTTTACTTCTGCCGAGCGTTTGGCGTTTAGTAACCCAGAAGTAGGCACGATGATTTATAATACAGACAAAAACTGTATTGAAATTTATAGAGGTGTAGTGAGTGGCGTACACCAGTGGGCGTGNTTGCCCGATGTAGGTTCTGCCAAAGCCCAGAGTGTGGCGATAGTGCCAGCGGGCTTTGAGGGCGTTTATGTGGCAGGAGTACCTTTTACCGATGCCAACAAGGTGAAGTTTGAGTTGCAAAACAATGGTTTTTCTCCCATTAGCAATGTGAATTTTGCCAGTGCTGTGAGCTTGCAGAACGGCAGAGCCAGCATTGGTATCAAAGGCGGAGAAAATAAAAGTATCAGCCTACAAGCAGGGAGCAAAACCACGCTAAGCTACACCCTTACAGGCACCCCAGAAGAGGGTGTGCTGATGGCAAACTTTAACCATTTAGGCTTAACTGCCGACCTGCAAGCCCAAGTAGGTTTAGGTTCTGCAAGTGTTGCGAACAAAGACAATTACACGGTATCTTTGTATTACCAGCCTACCAATACCGTTGTTCCAGGGAAAATAAACAACGGAGCAGAAAAAGTAACGATAAAAATCCCATATACCAATGGGAAAGGCTCATATAATGCTGTAAACATTAACAACATTAAGACCGCAGCAGGGCAAGGTGGCGATGTAAACGATTTAAGCCTTTCTATCCCTGCGGGTAACTTTGGCGTAACTGGTGAGTTAGAGGCAACGATTACGGTGAGCGGTAGCGACCAAGAGTATTTAGTAAAGCAAATGGCACCAGGGGAACAATATGTCATTGCTACTTTCCCTATTGATATGAATGGTATACGTTACGATGTCGTATTAAAAGGTATAGGGGGTATCCCAGACCGTTGTTTTGGCAAAACAACATTAGAATGTGTGGGCTATGGTGCTAATGTAAAAGAGCATGAGTTTATTTATGTGCCAATAGAAGGACCAGACGGCAGAACATGGCTTAATAATAACTTAGGGGCAGAGTATGCGAGAGTGGGTTCTCCGTATTTTAACCCAGTTCAGCAAGCCACCAGCAAAACGGACTGGAAGGCTTATGGTTCTCTTTTCCAGTGGCAGCGTAACCCTGATGGTCATGAGTTGATTGATTGGTCAAGCTCAACCAGTGGTACGCCGAGATACACTAGTACAGGTTATACCTCAGATTCTTGGACTAATGCAAGGACTAATAAATTTATACAAGAATACATTTCGGGTTCTTCATGGGTTAATTCTTCGTTAAATTCAGATTCATCTCAGTGGAATTTATGGCAGAAAAATGGTTCCACCAACCCATGTCCGTCTGGTTATCATGTTCCTACATATACGGAGCAGATGGCGTTGTATGAGGCTATTACAGGTGAACCAAACGGCAGCCAAATACTTAGGGGCTCCGTAATGTATGACGAGTCAACTCTTGGACTGCCGCTGGCTGGTTCGCGTGGAGGGTACCGGGTAGCCAGGGTAGAATCATATTCTCAAGCGTGGTTATGGAGTAGTACGCGAACACGTGATAAGCTTAGTTGGCATGTCTTCTTCGACAAAAAAGGAAGTAGTATATCAACACACTGGCAGGATTCTGGGATGTCAGTCCGATGCATCGAGGATTAAGCGTGCGTTCACAGCGGTTTGCCACCAGCCCGCTTAAGCTTGTAAGTAAAAAACAGGCGGGTAAGGCTAAGTATGGCGGTAACCCTATAGGGTAACATAATGTAACCCTATGGGTTCGCTAAAAAAGGTACAAACTAACCACCATACCCCCAAAAGCCTGCAAAGGCTTATCTATAAAGACTTTGTAGGCTTTTATAATTAATAAAATAAACTAACTAATATTTTAAAAATAGTAAAAAAACTAAGACATTATGCCTAAAATCTTCCGCAAACCCGCTCCCTATATGATGTTGCAAGATTTCTATCCTACTAAAATGTACTAATGTAAAATGTACTAATGTAAAATGTACTAATGTAGAATGTACTAATGTACTAATGTACCGATGTAGAATGTACTAATGTAGAATGTACCGATGTAGAATGTACTAATGTAGAATGTACCGATGTAGAATGTACTAATGTAAAATGTATCGATGTAGATATAAGCCTAATGCCTCCTGCCTACGGCTTACACTTACAGCCAACTAATCTCTAACTTCTAAAATCTAAAAAATATGAACAACTTAAAAGCATGGCTTCGCCCCAACCTCCTCACCAAAGATGATAAAAATGATTTTATNGCTGTACCACTTTCCAACGGTAGCATCGGCATTAAAGAAGTAATAGAAGCCCTACAAAAAGAGGGCATGGAAATCCAAACCGAAACGGCGGTAGACATTATCACGCGATTTAACCGCAAGGCATCGGAGCTGGTACTCAATGGGTATAGCGTAAACACGGGTTTAGTGTATATGCGTCCTGCCATAAAAGGCGTGTTTTACGACAAAACTTTTAATAAAGAAAAACATTCGGTCTATGTAAGCATGAACCAAGGCACAGAGCTAAGAAAGGCTGCTGCAGAAACCAAAGTAGAAATCCTCGGCGAACAAGCCAGCCCAATGAGCTTGTTCAGTATTACCGATAAAGCCACAGGCAATACAGACGGTACACTGACCAAAGGTAAAAACGCCGAAATCAAAGGGACTTATATTAAGGTAGAGGGCAGCGACCCTAAAAATGGTATTGTCTTTAAAAACTTAGACAACAGCCAAGAAACCAAGCTGCCTATGGAAAACATCGTCCTTAATGAGCCTTCAAGATTATTGATATTAGTTCCTGCAGATTTGCCTAATGGCAACTATGAAGTGAGCGTAACCACGCAGCGGAGTAGTGGGAATGTCTTGTTAAAAGAACCGCGTACAGAGGTGCTAAGTACCCCAGTGGTAATTGTCTAAATGTCGGACACCCAGAGATACTCATGTCGGACACCAGAACATTATAATGTCGAGGTGTCCGACATTGCTATGTAGGGAATATGATATTACAAACTTGTTTCTTATCCCTTTTGTCCAACTCAGGCATTTATATTACCTTTGTCCTACAATTATTTAATTATGGAATTATCTGCTCCCGTTAAAGGTTTTATATTTTCGTTTATTACTGTTATTGGTGCATTTGCGATTTATTATTTCTTTTTGGCAAAGCGTAACTATTATGTGGTAGACAATCCTACGCCTAATACTTACTACTTTAAAATCAACAAAGGTAATGAACAAGTGGTGGCTGCTGGACAGACCGTAAAGGTAGATTTAAAGAAAGGAAAAAATGAAATAGAAGTATTAGATGCTAATAAAAAGCCATTATACGATTCTATTTTTCAAGTAGATAAAATCCGTGGACTGCTAAATGTGGCACACGCCGACTACTATGTGCATAGACAGTATTACGGATATATTCCGAATAAAGATTCCTTACTTTTAGCCCATGGTACTACAAAAATTGATGATAAAGATTACTACGGCGATTTAAAGAAATTTAACAATCTTTATATCGATGATTTCTATTTTAATGTAGATGAAGACTACGATGCGGTGGTGAAAAATATTCAGAAAGTAGAGTCTAGAACTAAAATTTTTAGAAAGCAAGATTTCATTAACTATTATAGCGAATACTACAAATTTTAATTTATAAATTTTAACATTTTGAAGACAGAAGTAAAACCATATAATACCGAAGCGACTAAGAAAACGGAGGTAGAAGATATGTTCGATAATATTGCACCAAAATACGATTTTCTTAATCGTACCTTATCTATGAAAGTAGATTTGTTATGGCGTAAGAATTTAGTCAATTGGTTAAAAAAAGACCAACCTAAAGACATTCTAGATGTAGCTACGGGAACGGGAGATTTAGCCATTGCAATAGAAAAAAGTACCCAAGCGAATATCGTGGGGCTAGACCTTTCTCAGCAAATGCTTAATATTGGTATTGAAAAAGTAAAGAAACTCAACCTTTCGGATAAAATTAAAATGCTAAAGGGCGATGCAGAAAATCTACCCTTTGAAGATAATCGCTTTGATAGTGTGACATCTTCTTTTGGCGTTAGAAATTTTGAGAATCTAGAAAAAGGCTTAGCGGAATTTAGAAGGGTTGTAAAAAATGGACATTCTATCTACATTTTAGAATTTTCCAAAGTTGAAGGGATACTGGCGCCGTTTTATATGTTTTATTTTAAGCATATTTTACCGCGTATTGGCAAGTTGGTGTCTAAAGACAGCAGAGCTTATACTTATTTGCCAGATTCTGTAAACGCTTTTCCTTACGGCGAAGAAATGAAATCTATTTTGTTAAAAGTAGGGTTTAAAGAAGTGGAATATAAAAAGCAAAGTTTTGGTATTGCCACGATTTATAAGGCTACAAAATAAAAACCACAGAATTCTGTTATAATAAAAACAGCAGTTATGAAAAAGATATTTTCCCTTTTGGCACTTAATATAACGATACTTTCTTCGGCACAGTTTCGTATTAAAGACCGTATGGATCGTATGGAAGGCTTTGATGAGAGAAAGTTTAGTTATGGATTTTTTCTAAATGGAAGCCAAAATGATTATAAAATAGTGCTAGACGATAAATATGGCATCGACCATAATAAAAACTTAGTGGTTTCTAAACCCACTTATAGTTTTGGTGCAGGGCTGATTGGGAGAATGCGAATCAATAAAAATTTTGATTTAAGACTAGAGCCTGGGATGCAGTTTATCGAGAGAGATTTATATTTTGATACCCAGCATAATGACCTCTATGCCACCGACCCGAAAAATCCGTTTACCCCGAAAGTCCTTACAGAAGAAGACAAAGTAAGAAAAATAAAAGCGACGACTATTGATGTACCATTGCTACTAGAATTTCATATTGACCGCTGGTATAATTCTAGACCGTATGCTGCCGCAGGTGTCAATTGGCTCGTTAATTTACAATCCAACTCTGGCAACGAAGATGATAATGCCAACGGGACTTTCAGAACTACGACGCACAACTTTGCTTATTCAGCAGAGATTGGGATTCAGTTTTACTTTAGCCGATTTAAACTAACACCAGCATTTCGTGGTACTTTTACTATGGGTAATGAATTGGTAAGTGATAATCCTAATACCTCGCCTTATTGGGCATCTACTATGAACACCATACAAGGGAGAAGTTTTATGTTCTTACTTAAGTTTGAGTAGAAGTATATAGTTAATTTTGTTTTTTCACATCATTAAAAAAGATTTATTAAAATAAAAAATGATTCTTAATAAGAACTATTCATTAAGTTTAAAATTATTCTTTCTTTTACTGTCATTTAATATCTATGGGCAACAAAAAGAATTTACTCCAGATTACTTAGCAATTTATAATTTTAGATTTAGAGTAGATTCTTTATCTAATAACTACGCTGAAGATAATATGGCTTTGTATATTTCTGATAAAATTTCCATTGTACAAAATCTTAATTCTCAAAAAATAGATTCTGTAATTTATAGGAATAATGCAAATCCAATTAATAGGATTGACTTTTCAACTATTAAAAAAACAAAATTTAAGTTTACAATTATTAAAACTCCAGAGGCTTCTATTTTTTATGAGAAATTAGGAAATTCCTTTGTAGGCTATAAAGATAATCCAAATTTTGATTGGAAACTTCTCAATGAGTTTAGAATGATTAATGATTATCAATGTCAAAAGGCTACACTCAATTTTAGAGGTAGAAATTACATAGCTTGGTTTACAACAGAATTTCTTATTAGCGAAGGTCCATATAAATTCAAAGGTTTACCAGGACTAATATTTGAAATTTATGATACGAAAAATAATTTTGCTTTTAGTTTAAAATCATTAAAAAAATATAAGAAACCTATTAGATATATTGATAAAATTTCTTTCATAAATAGAGAAGATTTTTATCCTACAAAATTAAACTATATGGAAAGTTTAAAGACTCGTTTTATTAATATTCAAGATAAAAAGCGAAAAAAACTTATTTATAATCCTATTGAGTTAGAATAATGAGAATGTTTAGTTATAGGTTTTTGTAAGTTAGCAATTAGATGTTATTATTTAATAGGTAACATTTAGGTTAGTTTTATATTATGGTTAAAAACTTTATCATCCTTTTAGGGTTATTTTTCGTATTAGAATTTTATGTCTATCAAGCCATCCGAACCGTCACACAAAACCATTGGGTTCGCGGTCTTTATATTGGTGTAAGTTTGTTAGCCTATGCTGTTATCGCTTATGAAATGCTGAATTATAACGCGGCAAACCGTTCTCAAATTCGTATTCAGTGGATTATTAGCGTATTTTTAATTTTCATTCTGCCTAAGTTATTGATTTTCGTTTTTTTGTTAATCAATGATTTTTTTAGGTTTATACAATGGGGTTTTAGATGGGCGGTACATTCTAATACGCATTTTCCAGAACGCCGAAAGTTTTTATCTTTAGTAGGTGTTGGCTTAGCAGGTGTATTGTCTATGGCAGTCGCAGATGGTATCATCTTTGGAAAGTATAGGCATAGAGCCAGAAGGGTAAGATTAAAGTTGAAGAATCTACCTGCTGCATTTAAAGGTTATAAAATTGTGCAAATTTCTGATGTCCATAGTGGGAGTTTTCTTCATCCTGAAAAATTACAATCGGCAATTGATTTAATTAATGAGCAACAACCCGATTTAGTCCTGTTTACTGGTGATATGGTGAATAATTACGCCGACGAATTTCAACCTTTTATTCCTCTTTTTAAACAGATTAAAGCTAAAGATGGAAAGTTTTCGGTATTGGGTAACCACGATTACGGCGACTATGGTCAATGGAAGTCTAAAGAAGAAAAGGCTCAAAATATTCCAAGATTAATTACATTTCAAAAAGAAGCAGGCTTTGAAATGCTAAGGAATGAACACCGTATCATTACCAAAAACGGACAAAATTTATACATTTTGGGCGTAGAAAATTGGGGTGAAAAGCCTTTTCCACAGTTTGGAGATTTAGATAAAGCCGTAGCAGGAGTTCCAAAAGAAGCCACTAAAATCCTAATGAGCCATGATCCTACTCATTTTGACCATATTGTAAAGCACCATCCAAAAGACATACAGTTAACATTATCTGGGCATACTCATGGGATGCAATTTGGTTTAGACCTTAAAAATGTGCGCTGGTCGCCAGTACAATACCGCTACAAAAAATGGGCAGATTTATACGAAAGTGAAGACAAATATCTTTATGTCAATAGAGGTTTCGGTGTATTGGCTTATCCAGGTAGAGTAGGGATAAATCCTGAAATTACCGTTTTTGAACTGAGTTAAGTTTTTTTCTTAGTTAATATTTATGAAAATGACTCGGAAATGCTTGTTCAGGTTTTATTTTAAGAATGTTAAGGCTAATCCAAGACTTTAGAAATCCATAGCCATAGGAAAATAGTTGGATGTAGGCTGCCATCACCGCCATAGTCGCAATACTGATGTTTTTAGTTTTCCATAAGGCGTGCATCCAAACGATTAAAGTATAGAGTCCGTACAATCCTAAAAGAATCCCATTATGCCAAATAAAATAATGTAGATTCCCAATGACATACCCAATTAAAAATAAAGAAGGAAACCAAAAAGTCAATTTTGTATATTGAGGGTGCCTTTGGTTGAGGATAGGACGGGCAATGCCAAACTGATAGACTTGTTTAGAAAATTTTCCAAAATCGGTGCGGCGTTTGTGGTACACACCAATATCATCAAAAAATGCCGTAGTATAGCCGTGTTCCCAAAGCGTCATCGAAAGGTCTGGGTCTTCGCCAATACGCATTTCCGAAAAACCTCCTACCGCATCAAATACTGATTTTTTTACGCCCATATTAAAACTTCTAGGCTGGAATTTTGAAACCGCTTTTTTATTCCCCCGAATGCCCCCCGTAGTAAATACCGAAGTCATCGCATAGGAAATGGCTTTTTGCATCAGGTTAAAACCTTTATGGGCTTTATCGGCGCCACCAAAGGCATCGCAGGGAATGGTGGCGATATTCTTTTTAATATTCGAAATATAATTAGCCTCTACGATCACATCACTATCCACAAAAATCAGCCATTCGCCGTGAGCTCTTCTGGCACCATAATTTCGTGTTAAGCCGGGTCCCGAATTATCTTTTCTAAAAAACTGAATTTTCAATTGTCTCTCAAAAAGTTCTACCGTAGGTTTTAGATTGATTTTAGAACCATCGTCCACGATAATCACTTCAAAGTCCTTATCCGTCTGCTTTGAGAGTGAATTTAATAGTTCAAAAAGTTCGTCTTTTCGGTTGTATATGGCAATGATGATGGATAGCGTTGGCATAGATTAGTCGTTGAATTTGGCTTTTTTACTTCCTTCGTACATTTCGTATTGTAGAAAACGAGTTTCTAATTTTCCGTTGAATAATTTTATTTTTCTACTTGGGCGAAGTCCTATCTTTTTAGCCGCTACCAAATCTGCGGTAATCAGCCACGCTAAAGTATTAGGATAATGTTGTTTAAAGGTATCTCCAATTTTTTGATAAAAATCATCATCGCTAATGGAAATTCGCTCGTCGTAGGGTGGATTAAAGACAATAAGCAACGGAAAATGCTCTTTTTCGGATTCAAAAAAGTTTTGTTTTTTCACTTCTATCACCTCTTCTAGTTCAGCTTTAGCAATATTGGCTTTAGCAGCGAATAAGGCTTTGGGATCTTTATCGTACCCTATAATTTTACCATCAAATGCTTTTATTCGGTTGATTCTAAATTCTTTTATGGTTTGAAATAAATCGGCATCGTAGTTTCGCCAATTCTGAAACCCAAATGAAGTTCTAAAGATTTGAGCGGGTAGATTCATCGCCATCATCGCCGCTTCTATCAGGAGTGTTCCGCTGCCACACATAGGGTCTAGGAAATTACCTTTACCATCCCAACCTGCTAAATGCAACATTCCCGAAGCTAAGACTTCATTAATTGGAGCAACGCCTTGTTCTACTCTATAACCTCTTTTAAATAGAGGGTCGCCAGAAGAATCCAAAGAAATAATGACATGGTCTTTGTCTATATGAAGGTGGAATTTAACATCTGGATTTTTCGGCTGTACATCGGGACGCTTACGGTATTTTTGCTGAAAGAAATCTGCTATGGCATCCTTCATCTTAAGCGTCATAAAGCGGGAGTGGGTAAAGCGTTCGGAATAGACGGTGGCGTCAATCGCGAAACTTTGGTCAATACCCATCACATCGTCCCAAGGGAAGCGTCTTAATTTTTCGTAGAATTTATCTTCGTTATAGGCTTTAAATTCTAGAATAGGAACTAAAATTTTGACTGCCGTTCTTAGTGAGTAGTTAATTTTATACAGAAAACCTAAGTCCCCCACACAGTTGACTGCACGATTTTTGACCTGAACCTCTCTACCCCCAAGCTGTTTGACTTCTTCGGCTAAGATGTCTTCTAAGCTATAAAAGGTTTTAATATTAATATTTAATGCTTCCCAGTTTAATTTCATAATTTGATTAAATAAGGACAAAGATAGAGAAATAATTTGATAGAAATTAGAACTTAAAGGCTAAATTTTAGCCGTAGGCAATAAGCAATAAGTCGCTCCTTACCACTCATCACTTTTAACTTCATTTATAATTCATCTAAAGTTGAATCTATCATAAAATATTTTTCACTTAATCAATATTTATTATTTTTGTAACATTATAAATTGTGAAAAATAATAAAATGACAACTGTAAATATTTATCTAACCTTTGGTGGTAATTGCTTAGAGGCTTTTCGTTTTTATCAATCAGTTTTTGGTGGAGAATTTTCCAATATAAAAAAGTTTACTGAAATGCCTTTGCAAGAAGCGGATACGCCTCCAATCTCTGAAAATGATAAGGATAAAATTATGCACATTAGTTTACCGATTAGCAAAGAAACCTTATTAATGGGGAGTGACACATTTGAATCCTTTGGACAGTCAACACCAAATATCGGAAATAACTTTTCAATAAGCGTACAAACAGACAACAAAGAAGATGCTTATCGAATTTTTGAAGCTCTTTCATCAGATGGTAAAGTTAAGATGCCTTTAGAAAAAGCATTTTGGGGAGATTATTTTGGAATGCTCACAGATAAGTTTGGTATCAATTGGATGATTAATGTAGATTTAAATACTTAGAATTATTGATTCTGAATATCCATGATTAATAATATTTTTATTGAATATCCTTAATTACACCTATAAGTATTATCTTTGCACTAAATTTAGAAGATAATCCGTATGAACTTATTTACTTTTACAGCTGAGTTTGGAGATGAGCAGAGTTGTCGNAAGCATTTCAAAGAAGAGCGTGACAAGCATGGAGTGGTTTGCAAAAAATGCTCAAATACAACACATTATTGGAAGAGAGACAAAGAATGTTATGAGTGTAAATCTTGTGGTTTTCGCACCTCTTTACGCAGTGGCACTATTATGGAAAATTCAAATCTTCCTTTTCTTG
>NZ_KB894249.1 GCF_000374405.1 Riemerella columbina DSM 16469 | reverse complement strand
AATCATGTTTAAAATTGCAAATTAAGTTAAAAAGAGGTTTTGAAAACTAGTTTTCAAAACCTCTTTTTAACTTACACAGTTTATGAGATACTACCATAATTCAAATGAATATTTTATATTTTAACCATATATCTATATTTTGCAAAAATATTGTAGATATAGTCTGTGAATGTCTTTGGTAGAATGCCTCCAAGACTTATCAACCTATATGGAAATTTAAAACATCTAAATATTTGGAATACAGCTTTTGACCTATTAAAAACGCCTCTATGATCCAGATAGTATATAGTTTGTAAATCAATAAAACGAATGCCTTTCTCTCTTAAAATAGACTTTGCATCCCTACTTCTGACTGAAATAGCTATTATGCTTGGATTTTGTTGGGTACTCCACATCGAAAACTTGGTACAAAACACACACTTCTCATCATATATTATATACTTTTCCATTATTTTAATCTATCTATTGTATCATCATTCATTTTTTCAATATTTCCTCTATTATATGATTTACCCGTAATATTCCACTTTAATATAATCCCAACCGCTCTCTTATCACCGTAGCTCTTATTTGAATAAAAATAGTTAGGAACTGTTGTCTCTTCCCATAATCTATCTGTTTTAAAAATATCATAAGCAAATAATATGATATTAAGATTTGGATTTATTTTTTTAGACAGTGTTAAATCTAACCTTTGAGTCGTATAGTGTTTTAATAAACCATCTCTATAGGTTGGGGTAAGTTCGTAATTTATATTTAATTTCATTGTTTTTGAAAGTGCAATAACATTATTGGTCGCAAATATGAAAGAAACTGATGATTTTGCGATATCCTTTTCATATTCTTTATCATTTAGTTTTACATATTGTAGTGTTGTAGATACTTTAGTTGTCCATTTTCTATTAAAAAATGAATTATTATACTCTGCTCCTAATTGTCCTAAATACAAATTTTCAAAATTTTTATAAGTAGAGTTAATCTTATTATGATCCAAATCATAAAAAGAACTTGTAAAATCTTTGAAATATCCTGCTAAAGCAAAATAGACCCACTTATTTTTCAATGTCTGATAACTCAATGTAAAGAATTTAGTTGGAGCAATTTCAGAGTCACCTGAAGTATATGTAATATCTGTACTTATCCTTTGAAAAGGATTCAGATAGTTATAATTTGGTCTAAATATTTGCTTTCTAAATGTTAGATTATTATCCCAGTCTCCTGATGACCAATTATAACTAACATCATAAAGTAAATTAGTATAATCTTTCTTATTATGATATGACTTTAATCCCTCTATGAAAGTATAATCAATATATGATGTTTCCGAGCGTAATCCCAAGCGCAATGACTTACCATTAGACAATGAAAAAGAATGGTTGATATACGATGCTAAAACCTTTTCATTGTAAGTAAACGGTGCATCTAAAACAAGTGAATTGTTTATTCTTTGATTTTTGTTTTCTACATTAATATTATGAAATTTAACCCCAACATTAGTCTTTCCAAGTTTATTCTGGCTATTATAATCCGTAAAGGCAATGATAATGGGAGTCATTGTATTTACTCTTTGTTCATCTGTTTGCGAAGAATTAAATACTCCTATAGTTTCATAATCCCCTTTACTAAATACTTGATGACTCCCTATTTTTAATGTATTATTATCATTAAATTCATATTTAAAAGTCTGAGATAATTGCAAAAATTGACTATCTGAATCTACATTTATCCCTCTATTAAAAGTATTATTTTGAGTTAACCCTACTTTATTAGCGTTAGATATTGTATAAGTCCCTGAAAAATCTATCAGGCTCTTTTCTCCTAAATCTAATGTTCCATTAATGAAAAACTTATGGTTTCTTGCAATGTTTTCATCTACATAATTAGCAGATGACAAAGGAGCTCCTGCAATACTATACTGTACTTCTGACCGTGTGTGTATGGGAGTATATCCAAAATTATAACTCGTATAAATTCTAAATCTTGATTTACTTATTCCATAATTAATTCCCGTAGAATTATAGAGTTTAGTTCTTATACCATTGGTTGTGTTTACACCTATTTGGTAATTCCCCTCTCTTTGGCTAAGAACAATATTAACAACAGCATATATCTCGGATCCATATGAAGAATCTGGTGTAGTATCAATAGTTATTTTTTTGATACTTTTAGGATCCAAGGTTTTGAGATAGCTTTCCAAATCTGCACTATCCATTTGTAACTGAATACCATTGACTTCTACTATCGTTACTTTTCCCTGAACTTTTATAGGCGCTCCCTCAGAAACGCTCAACAATGGGATTTGTTTCATGCCTTCCCAAGCACTTGGAGTGTCCTGAAAATCTTTACCTACTACAGAAACTTCATATTTGCCATCTTTTTTTACAATTTTATGACTCTTCTGTGATACTATTACCACATCTTCTATTTTCTTTTCTTTTTGTAATGTTTCTGTACTTGACTGTCCAAAAGTAAATACTCCTGCAAACACCAAAATAGCAAATATGATTTTTCTGTTCATTTTTTTAATTTTTAGATATTAACATATTCTATTTTTTTAATTTGAAATCTCTATGTTTAGAACTCAATACCAAACCACTAATTTTTTTATTCTTATCAAATTCTATAATAGCATCTAAAGATTGGTTTTCAAATCTTACATAGTAGTAATAAAGTCCTTTATCATCTTTATTTACTTCTATAATACCTTTATATTCCCCTAATTTTTGTACTAATAAATCCGTCTGTGAAAGTTTACTTTCTGTAAGTTCTTTTTTAAACTCATCATTAAAATAAGTAGTTACTTTCTTATAATCTTGTGTCTGAAAAAGATTGTAAATACACTCTCTTCCTAACGCCTCCTGTGATTGAGCAAACCCAAATACACTGAACATTGTAACGCATACAAATACTAATAAACATCTCATAATTTTATTGTTTTATTGTTTTAAAATTGTAAAAATTAGTTAAATTCCAAATTATCATCATTGCAGAAAAAAAATATAAATTCAAAAATACTGCAATTCCCAAATGCATTGTTATTGTTAAAAATAACCACAAATTCCTTGTTTTTTTTATCCATATAAAAATAGGGTAAGCCATTTCTATAACTATTGTTGCCCAACCTATAATTATCAATAGTATTGGATTATGGCCTAGTAGTGAAAAATCAAATTGAAAATCTTGATTAGCAATCGGTAAATTTATTGCTTTCCAAATACTTTCTCCATTCCACCAATTAAAACCTGTTACTTTTCCCAATCCAGAAAAGAAATATAAAACACTTAAGTGTATCTGAAATAACCTTCTGTATGGTGTTTTCTCTATATTATTTGAAGGAATTAAAATCAAGTAAAACAAAGACATACTCATAAAAAAATCTACTCCATAAGCATAAAAACCGCTTCCTTTTATCATTGCTACCTGCATTATAAGTAATACAAATGCTACTACTCTTGGTCTTATTCCCGCTATTAATAAACCTCCTAATGTAATGTATAATATTTTGAACATCATTAAAGTATAATATTCTTCTATTCCAAAACCTTGAAGATATATAATTACTTTGGATAATGTTATCAAATAATTGGGAATAAAAACATCCATTATATCGCTCGGAATATATCCTTTTGTAGAATACAGATTATTAAAGTCTGGCAGAACAGCTAACAGGTGTAATATCAATAATACTCCTACTGATTGTCTGAAAAAAACTGCCCATTGCTGATTTTTTAATTCTTGAAAAAAGAAATCTTGAATTTTATTAATCCTTAACATCATACCTCATATTTTTTTATCATTATTTTTTTTGGTATATCATCTCCCTTACTGAATTTTTTGATAGATGGATATTCATACAAATACATTTTCATTTCTATCTTGTAATTTATAGGATAGCTTTCTTTTATCTTTTTTGTTATCTGTTCCATCACAATATCTAAATATCTATCATACCTTTCATCTACCTTGCCCAGTTTATCCAAAAACATATTATTGATACACGATAATCTTAACTTTCCTTCTTTAGATTGAGTGGGGATTCTATTCAAGGTTTTTATGCTATTCCCTTTTTCATCATAAATATGGATATCAAAAATAAAATCACTTGCTACATTTGGACCAAAGAAGCCATAGCCCGTATCAAAACCAGTGTACTTTCCAAACATACTAATAGGTTTAAAATTGCAAAATTTCTGTAATTTATTTGCTATTTCTGGTTTTTCCTTTTTGTAAAAAGAATAATGAGCCTCAAACTCTGTCATAATAGAAAAAGAACACATAATTATAAATATCAAACCAACTATTATACTTGATTTTATTCTTTGATACTTTTTCATAATCTTTAACTTTTAATACTGAGTGGTTTATGTTTTTACCACTCAGTATAGTTAATCATTAATAGTTAGATAATATATTATCCATTTTAGAAGATATTTCCATATCTATACTATTGTTGTAGATATGTTCTGTAAACACATCTAAACATAAACGCTTTGTTGCTATGCTCTTACCTTCTGAATCTATTTTCATAAACTCATCCATAGAAACTTCTTTAACTTCTTTTGTTTCTGCTTTTACACTTGTAAATGACATTGCTGTCAAACCTACTACCATCACGATAGGAAAAAATAATTTTTTCATTTTTCTTTTCTTTTTTGTTTAAAATTTATATTTATTATGCTCCATATGGTCTTGGGCGTCTGGCGACCTTATGTCTATTTTTTCGTGTTCACATAATCTCACTATTTACTTTTTTTCTTTGAGGGTAAAAACCTCTCAATTCGTAGCTACTGAATATTATTTTTCATTTTTACATTGCAAATTTAATATCGTATTTATACAATATCACTACACTATAGTGTAGTGATTAATATTATCCTCTAAAACCACACTATAGTGTAGTTTATTCAATAATTTTATATTATTATTATAAAATTTTTTCAAACCCTCTTGTAATAACAAAACAGGTATGGTTTCTGATCCTAAATAACTAACAGCTTCTGACAATTTAATAGTTTCTATTCCCAATCTATTAAGTAGTTTTAGTAGTTTAGTATCACATTCTGCTAAAACAAATGATTTTTTTTCTTTTAATACTTCATTTATAGCCAGCATCATTAGGGTCTTAAATGTTATAATACTATGATTTCCCTCTTTTTTTATTGCAAATCTTCCTATATGATAAACACCATATACATCATCTAACATTAAATCAACAGGATTAATCTTAAATATCTTTTGAATCGGTAATATATCTTTATAATTCCATTTAAGCACACGAATAGTTCCATTGATGTTTCCTTTATCATCTGTGAAAACAAATGTTTTCTTTCCCTCATAAGATTGTTCTTCATTATGTATTTCATTTATTTCGGTCTTCATTATATCATGATCACAAGAGAAATGATGATACTTATAATTTTCTCTCACTACAAAATCTATAAATCTTTTATCAAAAAAATCGTATTTAATATATTCCATTGATATTATTTTTTTGATAAAATTATTATTATCGCTAATAGTAATTACTACACTTTTGTTTATATTTGTAATCATTTATGTTTTTTTTAAACAAAAGTGTAGTTTTTATATATGGAATCAATCAATCATTTTTTTGATGAAAGAAATACCCTTCATCACTTATCGGATAAAGATTTGGAGCAGATGAAAGACTATATATCTGCAGTAGATGCCTTTGCAAGGCTTTCCTACAAAAGTATTTATGTGATAGATTATCAAAATCAGTCTTTTGAATATGTTTCCAATAATCCGTTATTTCTCTGCGGACTTTCCTCTCAAGAAGTGAAGGAGCTGGGATATGCTTTCTATTTTAGGAATGTGAAAAAAGAGGATTTAGAACTTTTGATGAAAATCAACGAAGCTGGATTTTCATTCTATGAGAGAATTCCCATTGAAGAAAGAAAACTATACACGATTTCCTACGACTTCCATCTCATCAATGAAAGAAACAAGCCTGTGCTGATTAACCACAAACTCACCCCTATTTTTCTTAACGAAAAGGGTAAAATATGGAAAGCGATGTGCATCGTAGCTCTTTCACCCAACCAGACGGAAGGCAATATCACCATTAACAAACAAGATAGTGAGTATTTTTGGAAATTAAACCTTGAAACTAATGTATGGGAAAAGAACCAAAAAGTAAAATTATCTGAAAGGGAATTCAATATTTTAGAACTATCTGCCAGAGGCTTTACCATCAACGAAATTGCCGAAAAAATATTTGTAAGCACCGATACCGTAAAGTTTCACAGAAGAAAAATATTTGATAAATTTAATGTACAGAGCATTTCGGAAGCACTATCTTATGCCAAAATCAATAAACTTATTTAACCATCAGAGCGCCAGAAAATAAAACTCTGGAAAGGTTTTATATGGTTTCCCTGTAACAATATTATACATCACATTGGCACACATTCCAGCTACAATCCAAGAAGCAATAGCAAGTTGTGGCGGAGATTGTGGTTCTGTTTCTTCTTTATATTTTGTAATGATGTCTTCCAACCACTGCTTCGGATGGTTCCAAAAACGCGAATAAGTTGCCACATATTCCACCACCTCCAGTTCATTGAAGTTTTCTTTATTCCTACTCAAAATATCCAATGCAATACCATTAGGCTTAATAATCGTTACCAATCCGCCCCAACCCAAATTGTATGGATGAATCACAAATATTCCTTTTTCTCGACATTTTTTATCAAAAAGAAGCGGAATATCGCTATTAAAATCTAAGACATTAACAGCAATGCTGTGCCCCTCCAAAATCTCTTCTAAATTTTCTCTCGTGATAAACTCTGAAACTACCTTGATATTTGCTTTCGGATTGATCTTTATAAGTCTTTCATAGAGTTGATGAACTTTCAATTTATCAATATCCTCATTGAGATAATTTTGTCTATTGAGGTTAGAAAGTTCCACGCTATCACCATCTACAATGGTCATATTTTCAAAACCTAACCGAAGGATACACTCTGCTATATTACTCCCCAAACCACACCCTCCTATTAGTATCCGTGTTTGCTTTATTTTTTCTTGTTCCTTTTGGCTTATATAGAGCCTATTTCTACTATATCTTTGCATTTTTTATGCAAAATTACACCGACATCAAATGCAAATTGCTACACAAAAGTGTAGTTATTAGGCTTATCAACTCTCATTATGTAAATAAAAGTTCCTTTATTTTCTCTTTTTTCTCCATTTTTCAAACCATATTTTAGTTTTAGGGTTTATATTCATCCACTCAAAAATTTCTTTGCTTAAATCTTGTTCTTCTTTTCTAACTAATAAAATTCCTTCCTCATTTAGTTCCTTTACATATTCCGTTCTAATTTGTTGTACAGATTTAGAGTTGCTTTTAAAGGAAAAATACATAAATAATCCACTAATAATCATCATTACAACGCCTGCAACAAACATATACACACTATACTTGGGTATATTTAATCTTTTATTTAAATTATCTATTGAATCTCTATCAAGAGAATGCAATCTTGTTTCAAGAACTATTTCAGAAGGGATTTCAGAAATGACATCCTTTACCTTTCTTTCTGTTTCCCCTATAAATTCTCCCTTAAATTCATTTAACCCAACTCTAATACGCTCAACTTCTTTATCTGCATCTATCAGAGTTTTATTATTGAAAATAACTAAATGATTAACTACTTCACTAATTTTATTTCCTGATTGATTAATGTAATCTATATTTTTTTTCAAAAACTCTAAAATATCCCTATTCTGCTCTGCTGATTGCTTGTAACTTTCTTTAGCGTCTGAAATAACTTTTTCTAACGCTTCTTTCAATATTGTTCCTTTGTTCTGCTGTTTCTTGTTTTCTTCGTTCATTGCCTTTTTTTATTTGGTTATTTATCAATAACTTATTTAAATCTTTCACTTTCAGTTTTCTATCTAATTCTGATAACTTATATCCATTTTCAGAATTAGAAATATCATCTTGTAGCGTTGTCAATGTATAACCATAATAATTTTGATTATACTCTTTAATTTTACTCTTTTCTTCTTCCTCCTTTAAATAAGGCATAATTCTAAGCCCAATAACCTCTCCGTTTCGCTCTTGTGTTTTAAAATAAAATCTCAATTCTTTGGCTTTTTCTTTAGCTTCTTCCCAAGAGGTAGAACGCTCAAAAATAGAATATACCATTTTAGAAATAGCTGTTCTAAGCGCCTTATTTTGATCACCTCTTATCTGTTTCCAGCCTCTTTTCTTGGCTATTTGTTCGGCTACTTTCCCACTCCTATCTCCAATAAAACTATCCGACATTAACTTGCCATCAAATCCCACTCTATTAGCAATCAAATGAATATGTGGATGCGCTGTATTCCTATGGGCAACAGCGTACCATTGATGATTTTCAAAGCCCATTTTTTGAGCATATTCCAGGGCAAGTTCACGCAACTCATCATCTGTTAATGAAACTGATGGAGATATCACTTGTTCAATAAAAGGTTTTTGTCCGCCTCTACCTTTGTAAAGCGTCGTTAATAATTTCATCTCCTCATACCGCTCTCGGTAATCAATAGCATCCATCTTATTTTGACAAAGGAAAACTGCGTTTTTCTCTCCTTTTTCTTTATAATGAGCTGCAGAAAGACTTCCCTTAACCGATTTAGCTTTAGTTACCATCTTTTAATTCTTTTTTAATTAAAAAAATAACTTCTTCCAGTTCATTTAAAAACCGAGCTCTTTCTTCATCATTAAAAATACCCATACGCAATGCATTACTCAACCGCTTAAAATTCGTAGCTGATTTTGTCAGCGTGACATTTCGTTCAGGATCGGGCATTCTTTTATGTAAGCTACACCTACGGATATATTCAGAGTAACTTAATCCAAATGCTTTCGCCATTCTTTCTACTTCAGTCCATTCGCTTGGAGCATAACGAATAGTTTTATTCAGAGTTCTATTTTCATTCAAGACAGAGGGACGACCTCCTAAAGCTCCCCACTCTTTTCTTTTTTCTGCTAAAGATTGTTTTGCTACATCTTCGCTTATATCTTCCCAAAATTCGTCGTCTAATAACTCAAAAATATTTTCTTCCATAATTATATTTTTAGCGTATGTATTTCCCCCTGCTCCTCCGGTCGCAGGGCAAGAATGAGAAAGACAATAGAAAATCATGTAAGGTTTTGTATTGCATTTATCACTTCTTGACCGATGAGATAACCAATCAACAGCACAAATATATAAATAGTTTTTGATATTCTCTAAATTGAAAATATGTTCTCTTATTTTAGCCCAAATTAAAAGGGAGAATTTTAAAATTCTCCCTTTTAATTTTAAGTTCTCGAAAATTTAATCAATGCTGAATAATTTCCCTTATCAGCTAACTTTATTGCTTTCAGATAAATTTCTCTTGCGTTAGTTTCGTAAGACAAATTATCGCCTCCCCAACTAAAAACTCTTTGTCCAAAAACTTTACTTATAATAATATCAGCCATCAATCTACTATGTCTTCCATTTCCATTAGGAAAGCAATGGATGCTCACTAATCGATGTTTAAATATAATAGCCAATTCATCTTCAGGAAAATTTTTATTTTCTATCCAAAACAAAGCATCATCTAATAACATTTTTAATTCCGTAGAAATTTTCCAATAATCTATTCCTATATTTTTATTGCTCTGTCTAAAGTTTCCTGCCCATTTCCAAACAGACCCATACATTTTTTTATGTAAGTCTCTAATGAATTTTTCCGTAAAAATGGTTTCTTTTTTTAATTTTTTGGTTAAAACCCACAATATAGCCTCCTCTATATTTTTTTGCTCAAACTCATCAAGTTCCTCTCTCGTTGTTACTGTAGGGATTAGTAAGCCCTCTTTTTCTTCTTCATCTAATGGTGTTTGTCCATCTATGTATTGAAAATCTAATCCCATAATATTTTTGGTTGATCTTTAATTAACTCCTCTGTTCTTTCTTCTATAGCCTTTAAAATTCTATCTCTTGTATTTTCTTGTTCTTCCAGTTTCATTGTATTAGCTGAACGCATCACAATTTCAATCGCTAATTCTCTTGCTTTTCTTTCAATATACGCATTCAGATTTCCATCTTTGGGTACAAAACCATAAACCAATTCCATATCCATTGCTTTACCTATTTCCCTTAGCGCATTAAGAGAAATCGTTCCTTCTTGCTCTCTTCTCTCAATATCCAAGACCGATTGTTTGGATATGGAACGCTTGTTTCCTAATTGTTGTAATGAAATACCTAATGCTTTTCTAATCGCTTTTACCCACCCAACAGGAGGTACATTAACACCTTTTAAGACAGAAAATTTTTCTATCTTATCATTCATTTGTTGTAATTGTAATGATTTAAAACCTTTCATCAATTTATATTATAGCTTTAAATCTACAAAAGTAATGATATATTTTGACTTTTAAAAACAAAAGGTCACACTATAATATAACTACCATTCAGATTGACAACATAATAAAAATCTCTTCATACATAATAAATAACTGATTATCAAATCTATTATGCATAACAAGGAACCGCCGTTTTAAGTTTCTTTTTATTTTTTTTGTTTTTTCGTTTTTCTTCCACTCTGCATATTTTTTCATCCGAAAGCAAATCTGAAAAAAGTTATCCACTAATTGACAAAAAACAAAACGTTATTTTATAATTTATTATTTTATTATTTTATTATTTTAAGGGGTACTTAAAATATTGATAATTAGTTATTTACACGGTTGAAAAACGAGTTTTTATAATGAAAAAACGAGTTTTTATAATG
>NZ_KB894248.1 GCF_000374405.1 Riemerella columbina DSM 16469 | reverse complement strand
TTCCTATGTTGATATATCTAATTATGTTGAAATATATGTGACTGAAAAATCAAGCAAAGCAACCACAAAGGAGACATTGCGATGGGTTCATATATTTATAAGTAATGCGAAACGAAACTTGTTAGGTAATTACCACAAAATCAAAGGCAAATATCTTCAATTATACTTAAATGAATTTGTATACAAGCTAAACAGGCGATATTTTGGAGAACGATTATTCGATAGGGTGATTATAGCTGCTATAGCAGGAAATTAGGTATAAAAACGGATATTCAATAATATTTTATAAATACCAACTGTTCGCTATAATCTGAGGGAAGTATTTTTTATAGTCAAAAATAAAGTTTTTATACTTGGGGGAAAGTAAATCTATGTGGGGGAATGTTTTTTTAAGCTCAAAAATATGTTTTTTATAGTTGTAAATATCTTCCCCGTTGTAGAAAAATGTTTCCACAATGTCGGGGAGCGTTATTTTATACTCGGGGGAGGTTTCCCCAAGATGGAAATTTAATTCCCCAAGGCTGATACAGTAAAATGTCTGTTTTTGGGGTATTTATTTTAATAGAAAAATTAAAGAGAAGTACATCAACTTTACTGTCTAAAGGGTAGATAAAGAAAAAACTCTATTGATATAGAACATGATGACGATTGGAAAAATAAAATAGTTTATATTTGTTACCAAATAATTCTAATTCTTGTGTTATGAAAGTTCTAGACAAGTTGATATTAATAGGGGCTATTGAATGTATATCGTTAGTCCAGGCACAATATATGGATACATTCACTTATGGATTAAAGGTGGGCGCTTTACATTCTAATATGACCAACTTACCAGAAATGATTATTGGTAGAGATTACAATAAAACTCAGTTTACGATGGACCATAAAGGTGGTTTTGGTGTAGAAGGCGGTGTATTTGCTAACTATAAGCTACCCCATTCTAGAGTGGCACTACAACCAGAATTACTTTACAGAAAAACAAAATCCCAAGTACTCTATCATAATACGATAACCAATCAAGAATATACTGTGGATTTTAATTATTCCTATTTGGTGTTAGGCGCATCATTCAAAGTTTACCCTTATAAAGGCCTAACCGTAGGTGTGGGTGCATTTTATGCAAAAAATTTAAATCCTAGTGCCTTAGAATATACCTCTAATGAGTTTGATGGACGATACGATACCAATTATCGTCAGTTTTATAGAGAAGGAATTGTGGGGAAAGATGATTTTAATTTAAGCTGTTCCGTAGGGTATGAACTAGCAGAAGCATTCCATTTTGAAGCAAGATATTATATGGGAGTTGGGGATGCTGTGGGGAATAGAAGCACCTCATTTCAGTTTTTAGAAAATACAAACAGAACTTCTACAATTACATTAGCACTAGGGTATAATTTCAGTAACTGGTAAAAAAAACATATCATGAAATCTATTATTTTACTTATAAGCAGTATGTTCTCTTTAGGTGTTGCCGCACAAAATTTAGCAAGAGAGATTACCTATGGTGCTATGGCAGGGGGTATCTATTCTAAGATGAACCAACTTGAAAATGCTGTTATTCCTCAAGGTATCTACCGAGGTTACGAAACCAAAGAAAAAGCCAATATTGGTGCTATGGCAGGTTTTTTTCTCAATTGGAAGTATCCTTCCGAAAAATTTAGCATTCAGCCAGAACTTTACTATACTAGGCAGAAGGCAGAGTTAGAATATCAAGATGTAAAAGGGCTTAATTATACCATAGCAATGGCATACAATCATCTAAATGCAGGCTTCTTATTGAAATATTATTTTACAGATGGCTTTTACTTAGGGGCGGGACCTTATTTCACCTATAACCTAACCAAAGATGCTATGGTTTACCAGTCTAATGGAGAAACATTAGCCAAACAGAGTGGGGCATATTTTGAACCAGATGCAGTGGTGCAGGGCACACTCAAAAAAGCTTTTGAAGGGAAAGATTATTTTCATACTACTTTTGCATTAGGTTATGAATTTGAAAATGGATTAAACATTGGTGCAAGATATCATTTAGGATTGTCAGATGCACTAGAGACAGAAGCCAATGGGCATCGGTTTAAAAATACCAATAATAAAGTGAATGCCATTTCTTTACAGATTGGCTATCGTTTTAACTTTGATAGTTATAATAACTTTTAAAACCATCGGCTGATGAAGCATATTTTATTATTAATATTTTGCTTAGCAGTAGGAAATCATAGGTTAAAAGCTCAGACCAAAAATTATCCAGCAGGAATTGCAGAGCCTTACCTTTGGATAAAATCTACGGATAGCACAGATGCTAATCGGTATGCTATAACAGACCATATTCACAAAACAACATATAAGGCAACCAAGGCACTTCAAATAGAGTATCTAAATCAGCATCCTTTATTTCAATATACTCCAGATTTAGATTTTAGCACTTATATTAAAGCATCACAAGCCGAGCAGTTATCATTATTTATAGTATATGGAACTACTCAGCGAGATAAAGAGCAGATGCTGTGGTCGTTATCACAAGGAGCTATGCCTAAATTAGCGGCGACTACACTTAGGCTCGCGGATTTAGAAACTAAAAAGTATAGAGCTTATCCAAAATCATTGATGCCAGCAGAATATAAAATTCATTATTATCAGCATCGTAAAACTTATGGAAAAAATAAGAACCCATTGGTATGGAGCTTAGGTCAAGTATTGGAGGGGCTTCCGCCACAATCGTTTAATGGAACTATAGCAGAGGTTTTGGTTTATGACCGTGTACTATCGCCTATGGAAATGCAGCAGGTGGCGTCTTATTTAGGGATAAAGTATGGGATTTCTTTAAGCCAATTAGAATATAAAAATTATTATAACAGTCAAGGGGATAAAATTTGGGATTATCAATCTCATCAATCTTATAACCAAAACATTACCGCAGTAGGTAGCGATCTTTTGGGACAAATTAATCAACCTAAAAGTCAAAATGCCAACGATGAACAAGTCGTATCAATGTTTTTAGAGCCTATTAATGCAAATTCTGTCCCAGATAATTATTTTGTATTTTGGAGTGATAATGGTAAACCCTTAAAAATAAAACAACAACAAGAAGGTCAACCTAAAGGCTTAGAAAGAAAATGGGTATTAGACAAGCCACAGCGAGAAAATTTAAAACTGAGTTGGCATTTTAATCCTCAAAAGATTTTAAAGGATAACAATACTTCATCGGAAGATTCTAAACGCTATTATTGGTTGGTTGTAGATACGGCTAAAGGTTTTAAATATCAGCCTCAATCGACACAATATTTTAGGCTTCAATCTATTGAAGATAAAAACCCGATTGAATTTGAAGATTGGTATCAGTTTAAAAATGCACAAATTGGCTATACGATTTGGGAAGCTCCTGAGATGTTTGCTCATTTGGATATTACAGAATCCCAATGTTCTAAACCTCAATCAGGGCGTGTACAATGGCATATGGTAGGAGGTACAGCACCTTATGATTTAGAATTAATTTCTTTAGATGATGCTAAAAGAATTTACCATTGGACAGAAAATAAAGCACAAGGGAGTCGTCATATGGCATTATCTTCTGGGAAATATAGGTATCAAATAAAGGATAAAAATAATCAAATATACACCCAAGAGTTTTATCTTTCAGATCAAGATATGCCACAGCCAGAATTTAATGAAGAATATATTTTAAAGGGCAGTCTAGTGATGGATATAGAGCAGTATTTGCCGAAAGGTACATATAATGTTGAATGGTATCATGATGGACAATTGGTTTCTACTGATAAGAAGTTATTAGTGAATCAAACAGGAGATTATCAAGTACGGATACGCAATGCCAAAGGTTGTCAATCATTGTCGAAGTTCAGTGTATTAGGTACGGCACAAACCCAGGAAGCAAAGATGGTATTATATCCTAACCCAAGTTTGGATGGACATTACCAATTATTAGCATCGTTTCCAAAAACAACGAGCGGTACACTTAGTATTTACAATATGGCAGGGCAGCGATTGCATCAAGAGACATTTTATAACCTTTCGCAATACCAATATGAGGGCTATATTCACCAGTCGGGAGTTTATGTAATACAGATTAAAACTACTTTTGGAACGGCCACACATAAATTGATTGTTAAATGATGAGAACACAGAAAAAATATCTCGTATACATTCTACTATTAGGCGTTATAAGTTTTGTTACGGCGGCTAGTATTCCACAATGGCAGTGGTGGCAATCGCTAAAGTCTGCTATGGGATGGCGGATAGCAACTAAAGAAGTACCCATAGCCTCAAATCATAAAGGGGAAACTACGATTAAAGAACATACCGACCAAGCAACGGCAATACTGTCGCCAACTATGGCAACCACTTTATCCTATAAAGGGTTTTCGGGGTATTTCCCAGCGGGGAGTGTTGTCCGTTCTATAGGTGTTAGGGTAGTAGCACTAAAAGCTAGTAGATTGCCAGAGGTACCCAATGATATAGTTAATCTTACCAAAACAACAGCAGGTTATCGTGTATTGCCACAAGATTTGAAACTGAAACAAGCCTTGGTGGTAACCATCAATTATGATAAAACAAAACTTCCAGAAGGCTATACCGAAAAAGATATTCATATATTTAGTTATAATAAAGCACAGGCAGTTTGGCAAAAATTACCAAAAGATAGCATAATGCTTGGTGCATCTGCGGTAAGGGCAAAAACATTTTATGCTTCAGACCTTATTGCAGGGATTATTAAGTTGCCAGAATCTCCAGATACTTCGGGCTATACGCCTACCACGATTAGTGGACTAAAAGTAGCCACCCCTTTACTTGGGATACAACCCATCCAGATGCCGACAGCCAATGCCGAAGGTACGGCTACTATGGGGTTTAGTATAGAGTTACCTAAGGGCAGAGCAGGATTACAGCCGTCGTTGCAGATCCAATATGAGGACGAAGGAGGAGCCTCATGGGCTGGGACAGGCTGGAATTTGGTATTACCATCATTAAGTGTAGATACCCGCTGGGGAGCACCAAGATATGATGAACAAAAGGAAACTGAATCTTATATATTATCAGGAGAGGAATTGTTGCCTAATGCCCATAGAGAAGAATGGAAAGACCGAGTAGCAGACCAATACTTTTACCCAAGGCGAGAGGGGGTGTTTCAGAGTATCCAGCGGCTGGGGAATAGCCCGAGTGATTACCATTGGGTGGTGAAGTCCAAAAGTGGTCTAATATCTTATTATGGTGGCACAGAGAATAGCCAGTTGAGTACCCCGCAAGGTGCAATAGGCTATTGGGCGCTAAGAGAGCAGCGCGATTTAAGAGGGAATACCATTCATTATGAATATACTAAGGACGGGGGTGTACTTTACCCTAAAAGTATTTATTATACAGGTAAAGATAATAGTAAGGGCGTGTATTCTGTGCATTTCATCACCGATAAAGATTTAGGAGAACCGCAGAGGAAAGACATTCAAATATCGGCGAGGTTAGGATTTAAGCAAGAACACAACCGTTTGTTAAGAAAGGTTGAGGTTAAGTATAAAAACCAGTTAGTAAGAGCCTATGAACTCATCTATAAAGAAGGGGCATTTAGAAAACCTTTACTTCAAGAAATTAAAACCTACGATGCCGAAGGGCAGTTGTTTTACGCCAATACCATAGAATATTATGATGATGTTCGGGATAGTGCGGGTAAATATCAGCCGTTTGGTGCATTTAAGAAGTGGGAAGTCCCAAAAGACAATATTAAATATACTTTTGTAGGTATTAATGGATTTTCAGGGCATCCAACTTTAGCGGGGACTTCAAGTTCTACGAGCAAGGGAGTTAGTTTTCGTTTAGGTGTAGGGCCTTCCTTAGGATCTTATAAAATTAATACCATTGGAGGCAATGGTGGTATTAGTTCGGGGAAAACGGAAACCCAAGTTTTTTTACAGGATTTAGATGGTGATAACTTACCGGATAAAGTGTATGCGAAAAAGGGAAAAGTTTATTACCGTAAAAATTTATCTTCTAAAGGTTTAGATAGGTTTTCAGATGAACTAAAAGAAATTAATATTTCCAATTTAGGAATTACTGAAAATTCTTCATATAGTTTTGGGGTAGATTTACAAGGATATGGTTCAACGATAGGTTATGACCGTCAAAATTCTACAAGTAAAACACTGTCCTATTTTATGGACTTTAATGGTGATGGCTTAGTGGATTTTGCTAATGGAGGACGCGTATATTACAATCGATTGATGGATGGAGTACCTACTTTCTATACCACAAGTAGTGGAACCCCTGCACCTATTATAGCAAGTAATAATAAACTAACTTTAGAGGGGAATACAGAAAATACAAAAGAAGAGCTGGAGAAGCACAATCCATTACATGATGTGGTTAAAACTTGGCGAGTGCCACATACAGGAAAAATATTAGTTAAACATACCTATCAACTACAGCAGGATAATTCCGAAGTTCGTTTGAATTATAAGAAAAATGATGGGACAGAGAAAGCTGATGGGGTATGCCTTTATTTCCAATATAGAGATAGTCTTTATATGAAAGAGGATATTGCTGCAGAAGATTATACTATAAAACATCATACAGACTCTTTAGAAGTAAAACAAGGTGAAGTGTTATATTTCAGAGTAAGCTCTAAATACGATGGCAACTTTGACAAGACTCTTTGGACACAAAACATTGAATATACAGAGATAGGTGATGAAAAAGACTACAATGGATTAGGCTTAAAACATTATAACCCAGTGGTAGATGCGCTGTATGCTTCGGAAGAAGGACATATATTCATGCTCTCAGCGCAACCTAAGTTCGAAGGTTTATTTTCCAAAGGTATTACTACAGATTTAGTAAAGGTAAAAATTTATAAAACAGGATTTGATATTCAGCCTATATTGCTATATGAGCGTACTTTTCAAGCAGAGGAGGAGGTAGAGTTGGATTTAAGTACCATTAACCTAGGTAATTTCCGAGCAGGAGAGGGAATTAATATAAGTGTAGAATCACCTACAGAAATTAATTGGCAGAAACTAAATTTTAGTCCAAAAATCAGATTTATCAATGAGGAAAATGAAGAGGAAGTTCGGGCAATTAATGTCAATTTTCAACTTAATGAAAAATTAGATGTACACTATATCCCTAAATTAGTTATGCCGAAACAAAAAGGTAAACTGAGGCTTTCATTAGATAAAACATTCAGCACTCCACAAGAGGGAAACCTTCAGATTACAGCAAAGCAATTGGGAAAAGTAGCAGCACGGAAAACTATCCATTTGTCTGGCATATCTACACCATCAGAACCAATAGCCTTAGATAGCATCAGTAAAGATGAGCCTTTGTTTATAGAAATAAAAGTATCAAATAAACCCCTCTATAAAAAACTGATAGATGAAAATGTTAATGTAGTACTTCAGATTAAAGACTCTATCAAAATTCCAGAGAATGATCCGAGATATCCTAAAGAGAAATATGAAATTATCACTACAAATCAACTACATAGTGCATATGCGGTATATACTCCTTACAGTGAAGGTAACAAAAATATGTTCTTTGGAAAAAGTTTTAGAGGCTGGGGAGGATTTATTTTAAACGGTAATCTAGCGGGAGATGAAATAAACGAAATCTTATTAAGGGATTTTACTGGGCCTTATTCGGATAATAAAGACGATGTTCCAGATACTGACCCAAATAAACGGAACCCAGAGCAGGAGCAGCCAGGAATGGAAATTTCCAATGCTTATTTCATTAGAGGTTTAGTCAGTTATCCACAGAAATTACACAGAGGTCTGGAAGAGGATATTTATGTTTCCGATCATTATTTCTCGCCATCTCGTTTGGGGGAGAATGATTTGGAGAAATACTTAGACACTACTTTACCACAACTTCAAGGTGCAGAAAGTGGAGCCTTGGTAATGATATCCGAAAGCCGAAGCAATGCTTTCTCTGGAGGGGCTGCTATCGTAGGTGGGTCTTATGCCACAGGATACTCTAAAGTAACACAAACCATGAGCGATTTTAATGGTGATCGTTTCCCAGATTTTGTTCGTGGTGGTAGTGTACAGTTTACCGAACCTAGGGGAGGATTAGATGGTCGAAAAATAGATTTAGCAGGAGACTTTAGTAGGGCTAAAGTAGAAACCATGGGAGGCTCATTTAGTGGCTCATTCCAGCACGGAGATCCTAAATCTTCTATGACTTTTAAGATCTCTAAAAATGACCAGCAGAAAATGACTATTACTCGCTCTAAAGATGATGCCGATAAAGCAAAAAATAGCGTTTCCGTTAGCGGTAGTGTATCCTCCGCAGAAGACCATTCAGAATATACCTATACAGACATTAATGGAGATGGGCTTGCCGATAGAAT
Source organism: Riemerella columbina DSM 16469 (assembly GCF_000374405.1). Lineage (GTDB taxonomy): Bacteria > Bacteroidota > Bacteroidia > Flavobacteriales > Weeksellaceae > Riemerella > Riemerella columbina. Next base: position 3,249 of record NZ_KB894248.1, on the reverse strand, counting down.
TACCAATGAAGGTTACATTAGTTATAACACAGGTTACGGCTTTTTGCCACAGGAAGAGTGGCAAAATTTTGGGGGCTTGCTATCTGGCGAATCTCAGGATTTTAGTGCAGGTTTAGGTTACTCTGCTTATGCAGGTTCATTTACTGGTGGGCTTAACTATACCAACTCTAAAACCCAGAGCCACATTCAGTTTTTGGATATGAATGGGGATGGTTTAGCAGACCGTATAGTCTATGAAAACGATAGAACATTAATCTTTCAAAATTTAGGCAAGACATGGGATAGCATACCATTGGTCATTCCTAAAGTGTCTGATAATCCCATAGCTGTAAACCGAGCGATAAGTTATGGCGGAAGTGCCAAGTTTTCAGTTTACTTTAAATGGGCATTCATCAAAGTAGGCATTACCGCTGGGGCATTTGCGGGGAAAAGTACTAGCCGTATGGAAGCAGCCTTTATGGATATGGATGGCGATGGCAATTTGGACTATATCTTGTCTGATGGCGAGGACGACCTCCGTGTGGCACTCTCCAATATCCGCCGTACCAATAAACTTAAGAGCGTAAAAAATGCTACGGGCAGTACTTTTGAAGTGGATTACGAGTGGATAGCTCCTACCTATGAAAACCCTTACAGCCGTTGGGTCTTAAAATCCGTGAAGACTTTTGATGGACACAAAGGCGATGGCGAAGACTACACCCATACCGAGTTTTCTTATAAAAAACCGTATTACGACCGTAGAGAGCGTACCTTCTATGGCTTTGCCGAAGTAGAACAAAAGCAACTCAATCCTAAAGACGGCACCGTGCTAAGAACTACCGTTCAGAACTTCTACAACCGAGATTATTTCCGAAAATCTTTGCCTAAAAACTCCTATACCTTAGACCAAAACGGCAACAAATTAACCGAGCAAAACACCCATTATCAAATTAAAGATGCGAAGACCAATGCCGATATAGACCCTATCGCTTTGGCACTGCCGAATACCGATGCCACTTCAGTATTTATTGCTCCAGTAGAAACCACCGAACGCCAGTATGAAGGCAGCGGCTATTTAGAACACAAAACCGCACAAACTTATGATGCTAAGGGAAATATCATCACTTATCAAGACTTTGGTAATGGCAATGCCAACTCGGCAATTAAAGCCAACATCAGTTATTACGAAAGCCAAACCCCGTACTATGGTGGTATAGCCAAGAGCCTTGCCGTCTATGATGAAAAAGGTTTGGTAAGAAAAAGAGAAGCCAGCATCAACACCGCCACTGGCGAGGTTGTACAAATCCGAAACTATATGGAGGCTTCTAAATACGCCACAACCGATTTAGCCTACGATGACTATGGCAATCTTTCCAAAGTAACAGGAGCCGAAAACCACAAAGGCGAGCGTGCCACACTCCAATACGAGTACGATGATGAAACCCACAGCCATATCACCAAAATAACCGATCAGTTTGGGTATCAAAATACCATGGCGTACGATTACCGCTTTAATGCCCCATTGGTAACCACCGACCGCAACGGCTCTACCATCCAATACACCTTTGATGCAAAAGGTAGAACCACCCATATTTTAGCCCCTAAGGAAGCCGCTGCAGGCGTACCATATACCATTGCGTACGAATACCACCCAGAGGCTAAAGTGCCGTATGCGAAAACCCGAAACTATGATGCCGAGCATGGGGCAGACATCATCACCTATACCTATATGGATGGGGTAGGGCGTACCCTACAAGTGAAGAAAACGGCAGCCCTATTCCAAGGGAAAGCCCAAGCCGATGCCGAGCGTTTGATTGTGTCGGGTAAGCAAATCTATGATGCGTTGGGCAGAGTAATAGAAAGCTATTACCCCACTACCGAAATCCCAAGCGAGGCGTTTAGCACCCAAGTTGCTACGCTAGCCCCTACCACTACAGCCTACGACCCTAAAGACCGCCCTATTTTGCAAACCTTGCCCGATGGCAGTACGGTGCAGACGGCTTATGATATTGCCGAACTTTCAGGGACAAAGACATTAAAAACGACCGTAACCGATGCCTTAGGCAGAGCGTCCCAAAGTTATACCGATGTTTTGGGCAGAACGCTAAGGCAAGTACAGCCCACAGGGATAGAAACCCAATACGAGTACAACGCCTTAGGCGAGGTATTAAAAGTAACCGATGCGGAAGGGCACCAAACCCTAAGCACCTACGACCTACTGGGCAGACGCACCCAACTGACGCACCCCGATGCAGGGACTACCACCCTGGCATACGACCAAGCAGGCAACCTCATCCGCCGTCAGACCGCCCAAATCCGCGAGCAGATGCCTGATGCCGCTATTGAGTACCAGTATAGCTATAACCGCTTACAAGAAATACAATACCCTAAACACCCAGAAAACAATGTCCGCTACCACTACGGCAAACAAAGTGAAAGCCCTCTACGCCGAGGCAGACTGTGGTTGGTAGAAGATGCCAGCGGCGGTACGGAATATTTCTATGGCAATATGGGCGAGGTAACTAAGGAAATCCGCTCTATCCGCATCACGCCAACGGAGGTGCAGACCTATATTACGGAGTATGAATACGACACTTGGAACCGTATCCAACATATGACCTACCCCGATGGGGAAGTCTTAGACTTTGGCTATAACCGAGCAGGTCAGCTCACGAGCCTTACAGGTAAAAAAGGCAATTACGAATACACCTACCTAAAACAACAAGGCTACGATGAGTTTGAGCAGAAAGTTTACCGCCTTTATGGCAACGGTACAGAGACTTCTTATACCTATGATGCTACAATGCGTAGATTAGCCAACCTAAAGGCACAGTCAGGGACTTATGTGTTTCAAAATAACCGTTATACTTACGATTTAGTGGGGAACATTTTGCAAGTAGCAAACCAAGTTCCAATCATAAATTATGCTTTGGGTGGAGCTAGTAGTTATCAGTATCAATATGATGAACTTAATCGTCTAACCCAAGCCAAAGGACAATATACAGGGGAGGCTACCTCTGCGGAGTACCAGCTCCAAATGCAGTACAATAAACTGAATGGTATTGTACAAAAAGCCTTAACGCATAAGCAAAACGGAAAGGATAAAGGTTATGTGCTGGATTATGTTTATGGCAATAAGTCCCACCCCTACGCTTTAAGCGAACTTAAAGACTCTACCACACCAAAGCCAAGAGCTTACGAATACGACGGCAACGGTAACCCGATTGCCTACCAAGGTTTTAAGGATTTTAGGCTAATGGTATGGGACGA
>NZ_KB894247.1 GCF_000374405.1 Riemerella columbina DSM 16469 | reverse complement strand
ATGATACCAATACTCTTACGCTAAATATTCCTCAGGGTAATTTTGGGGTGAATGGTTATTTAGATGCGACCATTACCGTAGGCGGTTCGGATAATGAATATCTTGTAAAAATGTTACCACCGGGGCAAGAGTACGAAATTGCCACCATTCCTTACACCCTTAACGGGCAACCGTATCAAGTGGTCTTAAAAGGTATTGGTGGGGTTCCAGATCGTTGTTTTGGTAAGACCACATTTGATTGTGTGGGGTATGGNGCNAAAGNAAAAGAGCATGAGTTTATCTACATCCCTATCAAAGGTCCTGATGGTAAGACATGGCTTAACAATAACTTAGGTGCCGAATATGCCAGAGTAGGTTCTCGATATTTTAATCCAGTTCAGCAAGCCACCAGCAAAACAGACTGGAAGGCTTATGGTTCCCTATTCCAGTGGCAGCGTAATCCAGATGGTCATGAGTTGATTAATTGGTCAGGCTCAAATAGTGGTACACCGAAATACACTGGTACAGGTTCTATCTCTAATTCTTGGACTAATGCAGGGACTAATAAATTTATACCTCATGATAGATCTCCTTATGGTTGGGTAAATAACACCCTAAACAATGCTTCCACTCAAAAAGATTTATGGCAGACTAATGGTTCCACCAACCCGTGTCCTTCGGGTTATCATGTTCCTACGCATACGGAGCAGATGGCTTTGCATGATGCTATTACAGGTAAGTATAATGGTACAAGTTACGCGAATAGCTCTGCGATATGGAACGAGACTGGTCTTCGTCTGGCTGCTAGTGGTTACCGTAGCAGCAGCTCTGGGACGCTCTACAGTCAAAGCACTAGCGGTAAGCTGTGGAGCAGTAAGCAGTACGAAAGCGACACCTCGTGGAACCTGTGGTTCTACAGCGTCAATAGCAACGCGGGCCGCAGCAACTCTCGTGGAAACGGCTTTGGCGTCCGCTGCCTCAAGGATTAAGCGTGCGGTCTCGGCGGTTTGCCGCCAGCCCGCTTAAGTTTGTAAGTAAAAAACAGGTGGGTAAGGCTAAGTATGGCGGTAACCCTATAGGGTAACATAATGTAACCCTATGGGTTCGCTAAAAAAGGTACAAACTAACCACCATACCCCCAAAAGCCTGCAAAGGCTTATCTATAAAGACTTTGTAGGCTTTTATAATTAATAAAATAACCTAACTAATATTTTAAAAATAGTAAAAAAACTAAGACATTATGCCTAAAATCTTCCGCAAACCCGCTCCCTATATGGTGTTGCAAGATTTCTACCCTACTAAAATGTACTAATGTAAAATGTACTATTGTAGAATGTACTAATGTAGATATAAGCCTAAAGCCTCCTGCCTACGGCTTACACTTACAGCCAACTAATCTCTAACTTCTAAAATCTAAAAAATATGAACAACTTAAAAGCATGGCTTCGCCCCAACCTCCTCACCAAAGATGATAAAAATGATTTTATNGCTGTACCACTTTCCAACGGTAGCATCGGCATTAAAGAAGTGGTAGAAGCCCTACAAAAAGAGGGCATGGAAATCCAAACCGAAACCGCTGTGGATATCATCACACGCTTTAACCGTAAAGCCTCGGAATTGGTACTCAATGGCTACAGCGTAAACACAGGCTTGGTGTATATGCGTCCAGCCATAAAGGGCGTGTTCTATGATAAATCTTTTGATAAAGAAAAGCATTCGGTGTATGTGAATGTAAACCAAGGCACAGAGCTAAGAAAAGCTGCTGCAGAAACCAAAGTAGAAATCCTCGGCGAACAAGCCAGCCCAATGAGTCTGTTTAACATTACCGATAAAGCCACAGGCAATACAGACGGTACACTGACCAAAGGTAAAAACGCTGAAATCAAAGGGACTTATATTAAGGTAGAGGGCAGCGACCCTAAAAATGGTGTGGTGTTTAAAAACTTAGACAACAGCCAAGAAACCAAGCTGCCAATGGAGAATATTGTACTTAACGAACCTTCGCGTTTACTCATCCTCATCCCAGCAGATTTACCTAATGGTAATTATGAAGTGAGCGTAACCACGCAGTTTACTAGAGGGAGCGTTTTACTAAAAGACACGAGAACAGAAACTTTATCTACTACAGTGGTCATATCTTAAAGTTTAATTTATAGTGTAATATTAAAACCCCCAGCCCATGTTTAGAATAACAACACGCTGAGGGTTTTTTACGCTAGTGTGTTGCAGGGTAATGCAACACTGTGTTGTATTATGCTGTGCTGGTGTGTTGTAGGGTAATACGACGGAGAGGAGTTTTTGTGGTAGGGAATACTGCTATACTAGGGGCGTCCATTTTACAAAAAACCTTATCTTTGCGTATGCTTTCGGAACAGATATTTGAAGACCAATTGAGTGAAATTTTGCCACAATATCAAAGTAAAAAAATTTTGGTAGCGGTAAGTGGTGGCGTAGATTCTATGGTGTTGTTCCATCTTTTGAAATCGAGAGTAGCCCATTTGGAAGTAGCCCATATCAACTACCATCTAAGAGGGCAAGATTCTAACGACGATGAAGTGCTAGTCCGAAACTATTGTGAGCAAAACCAAACGCCTTTTCATATATATAATGTTACTGAAAAAGACCAAAAGCCCCAAGGCTCTATCCAGCTATGGGCTAGGGAACTAAGGTATCGCTTTTTTAAGACAGTGATGGCAGAACAACAACTGGACTATTTGGCAACTGCACACCACCTTAATGACCAATTGGAAACCTTTATCATCAACCTATCTCGGGGAAGTGGGATTAAAGGTTTAGCGGGAATCCCTGAGCATCGAAAGCAAATCATAAGACCGCTGCTCCATTTTAGTAAAGCGGAAATTTACACTTATGCTGATACACACCAGATTCCATTTCGTGAAGATGGCTCTAATACTAAAAATGATTATTTAAGGAATTTTATTCGGAATACTATCAGCCCCCAATTATTAGAAACTAATCCTAATTTTTTGGAACATTTTGGTAATAGCCTAAATTATCTTCGTGAGGCTTCGGATTTTATAGATGAAGAAATAACCCAAAAACTTCAGCAAATTACCATTAAAAAAACTTCGGAAGCGTGGGTGATTTCTAAAGATAAATTGGCTCAACTATCGGAATTTGCCCAATATGAAATTTTAAAACGCTTAGGATTTAAGGCTAAAGCAGAACATTATAAAATTTTTGAAGCCGAGACAGGTAGTGTTTTTTACGGAAACGATTATCAATTACTTATCAATCGAGATGAGTTGATTTTAACCCCAATTTCAAATGAGCTGACACATGAAGATGAAGTTTTAATTGATGTACCATATTCGAAAGAAATAGACCTTAAAGATTATATTTCCGTGGATTTTGATAAATCCTTTGAGTGGTATTTTGATGAAACTCAATTGCAATTTCCGTTAAAACTAAGAAAGCAAAAAGGAGGCGACCAATTCCAGCCGATTGGAATGAAAGGCAAAAAAAAGGTGGCTAAGTTTTTTAAAGATGAAAAATTGTCTATTTTAGCGAAATCAAAAATGTGGTTGTTGTGCGATGCCTCGGATACTATTCTAGGTGTAGCCCCATTAAGACAAGATGGACGGTACGCTGCCAACCCTAAGGATAAAAATTTGATAATAATAAGATTATAAATCATGACGAAATTGAAGTATTTTTTTATGGTGATTGCCACTCTATTTAGTGTAGTGGTATTGGCTCAAATCAAAGACCCCGTAAAGTTTAAATTAAAAATCAATGAACTTGGGGATAACCAATACGAGGCGGTTTTGCTAGCCACACTAGAAAATGGTTGGCATATCTATTCCAAAGATTTACCAGAGGATAGTGGTATCCCTACGGAAATGAAATTGTCGGGTGACAATATCCAACCCATGGGGAAAATTGTAGAAGTGGGAAAAAAGCACGATGAGTTTTCCGAAGCCTTTGGTGCAAGGATTGTCTATTATTCTAACACGGTAAGTTTTAAACAGAAATTTAAACTTAAAAACCCTCAAAAGCCTGCTAATGTTGCGGCGGAAATTACTTATCAGACTTGTAACGATAGGGTATGTCTAGCTCCTAATACTTTAGAATTTGAACAAAAAGTAGCGACTAAAGCGGCAGAAATACCAACTACAAATGAACCAGAACCATCGGTTGAGGAACCAACGGAAAGCCCATCAGAAACGATAATGGTTCCAGATAGCACAGCGACTACGGAAGCCGTAGCAGTACCGAATTCTAATAGTACGCTCGACCAGCAAAATTTAAAAATTAGCACTTTAGACCCTAAAAATCCATTGACGGATTGCGGGGTTGCCACCCAAGAGGAAAGTTCTAACAATTGGTGGATTTTGGTTTTAGGTTTTGTTGGTGGGCTAATTGCCTTGCTTACGCCTTGCGTATTCCCGATGATTCCTTTAACGGTGTCTTTCTTTACCAAAGGTGCTGCGAATAAAGCGAAAGGAAAGCGAGATGCTATCATTTACGGCTTATTCATTTTGGTAATTTTTGTATTGCTGAGTGTGCCGTTCCATATTATAGATGGAATTTCGGGGAATATCTTTAATGATATATCAACGAATGTGTGGCTCAACTTATTTTTCTTTGTGATTTTCTTATTCTTTGCGCTAAGTTTCTTTGGTTACTACGAAATCACTTTACCGAGTTGGGTGGCAAACAAATCCTCTAAAGCAGAAGATGCAGGCGGCTATATCGGGATTTTCTTTATGGCATTAACACTAGTTATTGTATCCTTTTCTTGTACAGGTCCTATTTTAGGGAGTTTATTAGGAAGTGCCGTCACGGGGTCTAGTGATGTACCCATGATGCTGACTTTTGCATTAGCAGGATTTGGATTGGCATGGGCGATTGTCTTTGGATTATTAGCGTTATTCCCACAAGCTTTGCAGTCGTTGCCGAAGTCTGGTGGCTGGATGAATACCGTAAAAGTGGTGCTTGGGTTTATAGAATTGGCTTTAGCCTTGAAGTTTTTATCCAAAGCCGACTTGGTGTCCAAAACTTTCCTATTAAAAAGAGAATTGTTTGTAGGATTATGGATTATCATTACCATTGGTTTAGTTTTGTATTTATTTGGAAAAATCAGATTTCCACACGATGATAAAAATGCTAAAATCTCTACTACAAGAAAAGTATTAGGCGCATTAGGAATTGGTTTTGTTGTGTATTTGGTTCAAGGTTTAATTCCTTCGGACAGACCAAAACTTCAGTTGTTAAGTGGTATTTTGCCACCGATTAATGTAAGTTATTTCCACAATGAAGACGATGGTATTTTAGGGATGCATCCAGAGCATAATTATTTTGATGCCATTGCTTTAGCACAGAAAGAGCAAAAACCTGTTTTGATAGACTTTACGGGTTATGGTTGCGAAAACTGCCGTAAAATGGAAGAGTTTGTTTGGAGCGAACCTGATATTTTACCTATTCTTCAAAACGAAGTGATTTTAGCCTCGCTTTATGTGGATGATAAGGAAGAACTGCCAGAACATGAGCAAACTAAAATTGATATGGGAGGCGGACAAAAGAAGAAGGTAAAGACCATTGGTGACCGCTGGAGTCTGTTCCAACAAGTGAATTTTAATAATAACTCTCAGCCGCATTATGTTTTAGTAACGCCAGAGGGCAAAGTGATAAATAAACCCGTGTCTGGCTATATGGACAAAAAAGATTTTAAACAGTTTTTAGAATGTGGTATCCAATGGTTTAAAAATCAAAAATAACCATACCATAAAATATTGAAGAAAGATTGGAGTCGATGGGCTTCAATCTTTTTTATTTAAAAGGGCTTCCACAAAGGCTTTAGCTTCTGTACTAGGATTAGCTTTTAGTTGAGCGACTCTGGATTTATGATTTTGGTAGATTTGCTCCAAAGTATGAGATTGTTTGGCTTGGGCAAGGATATATTCTTGCACCCAATATTCAAAGCGTTTTTCGGCTTGTTGCTGTCGAACCCATTCGAAACGCTGATGTTCTTTTTTTAGGTTAATAAAATCCTGAACCTTATTAAAGACTTCCGAAATCCCTTGATGGTGAAGTGCAGAACCCAATAATACGGGAACTTTCCAATGCGGTTCTTTAGAGGGTAAAAATCGTAAAGCTCTGGATAGCTCTAATTTGGTATTTTTAGCTCGTTTTAGATTATGGTCTTCTACTTTATTAATGAAAATTAAATCCACCATTTCCATAATACCGCGTTTGATGCCTTGGAGTTCATCGCCGCCACCAATAATTTTTAAAAATAAAAAAACATCGGTAATGTCTGAAACCAAAACTTCGGACTGTCCCACACCTACGGTTTCTATTAAGATATAGTTATAGCCGGCCGCTTCGCAAAGGAGCATGGTCTCAAAAGTAGTATTGGCAACGCCCCCCAAAAATCCAGAACTCGGCGAAGGACGGATAAAGGCGCTGGGGTCTTTAGCCAAATCTTCCATACGGGTTTTATCGCCCAAAATACTTCCTTTGCTCAGCGAAGAGCTTGGGTCTATCGCCAGCACCGCCACTTTTTTACCTTGGGTAATGGCATGGCACCCAAAACTTTCGATAAAGGTGGATTTCCCAGCACCAGGAACGCCAGTAATCCCAACACGCACCGAATGCCCAGTATAAGGCAATAATGTATTGAGCAAGGCTTCGGCTTGGCTTCGGTGTTCGGGCTTTTTACTTTCAACTAAAGTAATGGCTTTGCTCAGAAGTCGCTTATCGCCACTGAGAATGCCTTTCGCTAAGGTGTCTATTGGAATATTAGCTTTCATGGGCGGTAAGTATTTTGTTGAGCAAATCATTCACTTCGTGGATGTTGGTGATATGGTCTTTACGCATCATCAACTGCTGACCGTCTGGTGTTATTTTTTCTTTTAACAACGCATCTTTCGGGTGCTGTGTTAGATAGCTGATGATATGTTTAAATTGATTGCTTTGGTAAAATTTATCTTGCGGATTACTTGGGAAATAGCCCAAGAATACCCCATTTTTCATCACAATTTTATCAAACCCAATCGCTGCGGCTAACCATTTAAGCTCTACCGATTTCAGAAGATTTTGCGCTTGTGTTGGCAAGGCACCAAAACGGTCTTCCAATTCGGATTTAAATTGGGCTAAGGCTTTAGCCTCGCTGATGTCCGCTAGTTTTTGATATAAACTTAGGCGTTCCTCAATACTGCTCACATAGTCATCTGGTAGCATCAGTTCTAAATCCGTATCGATATTGACTTCTTTTTGAGATTTGAATAGCTTTTTACGGTTGGCTTCATTTTCAAATAATGTTTCAAATTCTGGGTCGTTTTGGAGTTCGTCTAAGGCTTCTTGCATGATTTTTTGGTACGCCTCAAAGCCCATTTCATTGATAAAACCACTTTGCTCTGCCCCGAGTAAATCCCCCGCACCACGAATTTCTAAATCTTTCATCGCAATTTGGAATCCGCTGCCTAAATCAGAAAACTGTTCAATTGCTTCTAAGCGTTTTCGGGCATCGGTGGTCATCATATCAAATGGTGGTGTGATGAGGTAGCAAAACGCTTTTCGGTTACTTCTACCCACACGCCCACGCATCTGGTGGAGGTCTGCCATACCAAACCTCTGAGCATCATTAATAAAAATGGTATTCGCATTCGGGACATCTACACCACTTTCCACAATAGTCGTGGACACCAAAACATCGTATTTGCCCTCCATAAAATCGAGGATGTTTTTTTCGAGTTGTTTGCCCTCCATTTGTCCATGCCCTGTAATCACTCTGGCATCGGGTACTAAACGCTGAATTAGCCCTGCAATTTCCTTTAAATTTTCGATTCTATTATTAATAAAATAGACTTGTCCATCTCTCTGGAGTTCGTAAGAAATGGCATCTCTTAAAATTTCTTCATTAAAACTGACCAACTGCGTTTCCACAGGCTGTCGGTTGGGCGGCGGTGTTTTAATCACAGATAAGTCTCTAGCCGCCATTAGCGAAAACTGAAGTGTTCTTGGGATAGGCGTTGCGGTAAGGGTTAGCGTATCGATATTGGCTTTCATGGTTTTGAGTTTATCTTTTACCGAAACCCCAAATTTATGCTCTTCATCAATGATGAGAAGTCCCAAATCTTTAAACTTAACTTTATTTGATGCCAATTGGTGTGTCCCAATGATGATATCAATCTTTCCTGCTTCTAATTGTTCTAAAGTTTCTCGCTTTTGCTTTGCCGTTCTAAAACGGTTGAGGTAAGACACCGTAACGGGAAAATCTTTTAACCGTTCCTGAAAACTGCGGTAATGCTGAAACGCTAAAATAGTCGTGGGGACGAGGACTGCTACTTGCTTACCATCGGTAGCAGCTTTGAAGGCGGCGCGTATGGCGACTTCGGTTTTACCAAATCCTACATCACCACACACAAGTCGGTCCATAATAGTTTCTGCTTCCATATCTTTTTTAACATCTATGGTAGCTTTTTCTTGGTCTGGCGTGTCTTCATAAATAAAACTCGCTTCTAATTCATTTTGTAGGTAGGTGTCTGGCATATACGCAAAACCTTTTGCCATTTTCCTTTTGGCGTATAGTTTTATCAAGTCAAAAGCAATTTGCTTAACTTTTGCTTTCGTTTTATTTTTAAGGTTTTTCCATGATGGTGAACCAATTTTAGAAAGTGTGATTTCCCTGCCTTCGGGACCATTGTATTTAGAAATTTTATGCAATGCGTGGATGCTGACATAGAGCAAATCCCCGTTTTTATAAGTCAGTTTAAAACATTCTTGCACTTTATCGCCATTGTTCACCTTCACTAAACCAAGAAACTTTCCAATACCATAATCAATATGGGTGATATAATCGCCTACCTTTAGCGACATTAAATCTTTTAAAGTCAGTTGCTCGGATTTTGCAAACGCATTTTTAGGCTGATAACGCTGATAGCGGTCAAAAATCTGATGGTCGGTATAGACTAAAACCTTTTCTTGTTGGTCTACAAATCCTTCGTGGAGTTCGGATTTAAAAGACTTAAACGCGATATTTTTCCCTAAATCTTCAAAAATACTTTGGAGTCGGTCTCTTTGTTTTTCTGTGGCGAAAGATATCCAAAGGTCATAGCCTTGCTGTTGTTTTTCCTCTAAATCTTCTATCAGCAGTTCAAAATTTTTGTTGAAACTCGGCTGAGGTTGCTGTTGCAATTCCAAATGAGGGGCTTTGGGCAACTGCAACGATTGCGGGGTAAAATCTATGGTTCTAAACGCTTGATAATCCTTAAAAAATTCCTTATCGGAAATGAATAAATCTTGTGGTTTTTGATGTTTGATGCCATCTTCAAACTGGCTAAATCGTTCTTCTGCTTTGGTATAAAAATCTCGAATATAATTAAGCCCTAAATAAGCATTTTTACTTACGATAAGGCTGTCTTTTGGCAATAGTTCAAACAAAGAAACTTTGGTGCCTTCCACCTTGTAGCTCATATTGGATACGAGTTGTAGGCTGTCCACTTTTTCAATAGAAAGTTGAGTTTCAATATCAAAAGTTTTGATGCTTTCCACTTCATTACCAAAAAAAGTGATACGGTAGGGGTGGTCGTTAGCATAGGAAAATACATCTACAATACCGCCTCTCACGGCAAATTCCCCAGGTTCTGAGACAAAATCGGTCAGTTGGAAATTAAATCGGTTAAGCAGTTCTTCCGTAAAATCAAAATCCAGTTGGTCCCCGACTTTTATATGATGCGAAATAGCTTTGAAATCTTCTTTTTTTAAGACTTTTTCCGTTAATGCTGAATAATGTGCCACAATACATTTAGGCTGGTTGCTGGCACTTAGCTGGTTAAGCACTTCGGTTCTAAGCACCAAGTTGGCATTTTGCGTTTTTTCAATTTGATAAGGTTCTAGATGGGTAGCGGGATAGTATAAAACACGGTCTTCGCCGAGTAGTTCTTCTAATTCGGTAGTGGCATAGTGGGCATCTTCTTTATCATGCGTTAAAAAAACTAGTGTGGTGTTGAGAGATAAAAACGCTTCTGTGGCGATTAAACTTGGGGTAGAACCTGCCGCTCCTTTTACCGAAATATGTTGATGGGTAGTTAGATTTTCAAAAATGGAGTTCCCAAATTGTTGTTTTAGCAACTGTGGGAGTAAAGTGTCTTGGATAGGCTTTAAATTCATTGTACTACAATTTCTTATCAACGAAAAAGACGCTATTGAGATTTTACCCAAAGCGCTAATGATGCAAAGATAGAGAAATAATTTCTTAGATGTTAGATTTTAGCAGTAGGCAATAAGCCATAGGCAGTATGTAACACAAAACTCTCACCTTCTAAAATCTAATTTCTAAATTTTCTTGCACAATAAAAAAATTATTGTACCTTTGTCGCCATTATGGCACGCAATACCAGCAACATAAAAATTTCTCAAAAAAAACTACTAAATAATTTGGTAGTTTCAGAAAAAAGTGTAAACACACACACACACACACACACACACACACACACACACACACACACACACACACACAGATTAATTCCCGCGTAGCGCGCGTATTATACAACTTTTTTTCGAAAAAAGAGCTTAGAGGCGAGAGCTTAGAACTTAGAGGTTTTATGGCTAAGCAACAAGCCGTAGGCAATCACTCAATATTTGCTTTAGGCAGTAAGCAGAAAGCCGTATGCATTAACTCATCACTCAAAATTTAAAACTCAAAACTTAAAATTTAAAATTTATAATTCAAAATTTGTATATTATGAAAAAGAATCTATTCTTAGCGATGGTTTTGCCGATGGCAATCCACGCACAGTACAATGGTAGAGTGGGCATCAATACCAGCACACCAGATGCCACGCTACAAGTCTCTCGCAACGATGATTTGCCAGAGACTAGACCACAGGGAGTTACCTTCCCTAATTTCTCTACCGAAGAGCGTTCTAAATTTCAAAATGTATCCAAAGGGATGCTAATCTATAACACCGATAAAAACTGTATAGAAATGTATATGGGGTATATAGGAGGCATACACCAGTGGACATGCAATGGTAAAATAAATGATGTGGGCGAAGTGAGCAACCCACCATCATCTGCCACAGCTACTTTGGGAGCAATACAGGATTATAGATTCATTGTTTTTCAGCACAAAGGCAAAGATTATCGTGTAAAAGATTTAGGCTATACCAATGAAGGCGTAGCGCCTAATGAAGAAATAAGCATCAGTATACCCTATACCAATGCCCAGCCTACCAATGGTGCTTACACGGCTTTTGAGCAAACACTCCCACTGAAAAACACCGCTGGATACACCCAAGATTTTAAACTGTACTACCCTGCAGGCAACTTTACAGGCGCTACAGGAACGATACAAGCAAAACTAAAAAATGTGAGTGGCGCAGTCTATATGCCAGAGCTATATGCTAAAGATGGCGTTTACCGAAATCTAATAAGCGGTGCCAACGCATATAGCATTAGCCTAAACGGCGGAGTATCTACCACTAGTCTAAAAGTACAAGACATAACAGCTATCCCAGACCGCTGTTTTGATACCACTACCAGCGATTGTGTAGGCTACGGAGCTTCAGTAAAAGAACATGATTTCTTATACATACCAATAAAAGGACCCGACGGAAACCTATGGTTGAGTAATAATCTTGGAGCAGAATATGCGAGGGTGGGCGCTACAGTATTTGACCCTACCCGCCAAGCAGGTGCTTTAGACTACACTACTACAGGAGCTCCGCTAGCGAACCCTACGGCAGACCAGATTAAAAAGGACTGGCGAGCTTATGGTTCACTTTTCCAGTGGCAGCGTAATCCAGATGGTCATGAACTCATCAATTGGTCTAAAGCAACTAATGGTACGCCAAAATACACTGGTACAGGTTCTATCTCTAATTCTTGGACTAATGCAGGGACTAATGAGTTTATCGCAAATGCTAGTTCGCCTTATTCATGGGTTAATTCTTCGTTAAATTCAGATTCATCTCAGTGGAATTTATGGCAGACTAATGGTTCCACCAACCCGTGTCCGTCTGGTTATCATGTCCCTACGCATACGGAGCAGGTGGCGTTGCATGATGCTATTACAGGTAAGTCTAATGGTACAAATAGCTCAAATAGCTCTGCAATGTGGAACGAGACGGGTCTTCGTCTGCCTGCTAGTGGTAGCCGTTACAGCGGCAGTGGGACGCTCTACGGTCAGAGCCGCTACGGCCGCGACTGGAGCAGTGAGCAGGACAATAGCGACGACTCGTGGAACCTGTGGTTCAACAGCAGCATTAGCAGCGCGGGCAGCAACTACGATCGTGCACGCAGCTTTAGCGTCCGCTGCCTCAAGGATTAAGCGTGCGTTCACAGCGGTTTGCCGCCAGCCCGCTTAAGTTTGTAAGTAAAAAATAGGTGGGTAAGGCTAAGTATGGCGATAACCCTATAGGGTAACATAATGTAACCCTATGGGTTCGCTAAAAAAGGTACAAACTAACCACCATACCCCCAAAAGCCTGCAAAGGCTTATCTA
>NZ_KB894246.1 GCF_000374405.1 Riemerella columbina DSM 16469 | reverse complement strand
AAAAACTTAAAAATACAACTGTTTCTCTTTTTATACAACTTATTTCCCTTAAAATATTAATCGAACTCAGGTTAAAGGCTCGTGGTGTGGAAGATATACTCATTACCGCTACCGACAATTTAAATGGATTTACTCAAACCATTCGTTCGGTATTCCCACAGTCACAAACTCAAATATGCGTAGTACATCAAATGCAAAGCATTCGTGAATACCTTTGAAAAAAAATAAAGACAAATGAACAAATTAGGAATGCTTGTAAATATGTGGTTTGGAAGGACAGAAAGGATTTTACAGCTGGTGGCCACAAAACTAGCTTTAGATGATTTTGCTAAAAAATGGGAGGGTAAATACTCTTATGCCGTGAAGTCTTGGAGAGATCATTGGGAGGAATTGACTGTATTTTTCGACTTTCCTTTAGAAATCCGTAAAATTATTTATACCACTAATTTAATCGAAAATCTTAATGGAAAAATCCGAAATGCAAAGCATTCATGAACACCTATAAAATAATAAATACTGTGAACTAAAATACACCAAAAATAAGATGTCTTTCCCTACCGATGAGGCGGTTATGAAGTCAGTATATCTCTCTATAAGAGAAGCCACTAAGAAATGGTCGATGCCTATTAGAAATTGGGGGTCGGTTTTAAACCAATTTATGCTTATTTTTGACCAAAGACTCAGACTCTAAAACCTGAGTCTCTCTTTTTAACTTACACACTTTAAGGGATAGTGTCAAAATTGCACATGTAAAACTTCTTTAGAACAAATATTTAAAGACTGGCTTTATGTCAGTCTTTTCTATTTGATGTAAAATGCTTATTCTTGCAATAGATTTTTATATTATGAAATTATCTTCTAAAGTCATAGTAGTAACTGGGGCTTCTGCTGGGATTGGTAGAGCCTTAGCAGAATATTTTGGTCAAAAGCAGTATCGGGTGTATGGATTGAGCCGAAAAGTGGTGCCCACGGATAGTTTTACTTCCATGTCGGTAGATGTTACGGATCATCAGCAAATCACAGAGGCTATTCAGCAAATTTTAGATAAAGAACAACGCATAGATGTATTAATTAATAATGCAGGAATGGGGATGGTAGGTGCCGTAGAAGATGCCACCAAAGATGATATTTTAAAACTGTTTAATCTAAACTTAGTCGGTGCAGTACAAATGATGTCGGCAGTTTTGCCCGCTATGAGGACGCAGAAACAAGGCGATATCATTAATATTTCGAGTATCGGTTCAGAAATGGGGCTGCCGTTTAGAGGATTTTATTCAGCGTCTAAATCGGCATTGGATAAAGTTACCGAAGCGATGAGATACGAAGTGTCCGATTGGAATATCAAGGTTTGTGCTTTGCACTTAGGGGATATTAAAACCAATATTGCTGACCATAGGGTGCAATCTAAAGTGTCTTCGCCTTATGAATCGATTTTTAAAAAAGTCCACCAAGTGATGAACGCTCATGTAGATGAAGGGATTGAGCCAAAAGCGGTGGCAGAATACATTGATAAACTATTGCAGAAACGCTCTTGGAAAGCGCATTATTATTTTGGGAAGTTGGGACAAAAAATAGGAGTGCCGCTCAAATGGATATTACCTCAAAACTTCTACGAAAAATTGATGCGAAAATACAATCAGATATAATTCATCATGCAGCGTGGGGTCTTCATATTATGTTTATTGTGGAACTGGATGATTTCGGCTCAGCAGAACCATTTTATATTGATAGACCAAGATACTCGGCAAACATTTTATAAAAAAGATTCTTTATCGGCGGCTAAATTTTTAGATTCTTTAGTAGAGCAACATTACTATTTAGCCCAAGTTTCAGAAGTAAAAACGGTAGGGGATAGCGTGAAAATTTATTTTAATAAAGGTAAAAATTATAACCATGCCCAAGTTGAATTATCGCCTAAAATTGAAAGTGATTTAAAATTAAAATCACCATTATTTACCCAAAATTTAGATTCTTTAAAACAAGCCCTTAATCAACATTATATCAACGAAGGTTTTACATTTAATAGAGTGAAAACGAAACTGAAGCGTTTCAATGAGGGAATACCAGAAGTTTATATCAGTTTAGTAACCACGCAAAAAAGAGTGATTAATGATATTAAAATAAAAGGTTATACCAAATTACCGAGAAAATTTGTAGACAATATAAAGCAAGAATTTGTAGGAAAAATCTATCAATCGCTATGGCTTAATAAAATATCAAAACGGTTTCAAAATCACACTTATGTAAGTCTAGAACGACCACTACAAACATTATTTACAGCAGATTCTACCCAAGTGTTTCTATTTTTACAAAAACGAAAAACCAATTCGTTTGATGGGGTTTTAGGCTTTGGAAATAACCAGTCGGATAAGTTGAGCCTTAATGGAAGTCTCAATTTTACTTTTAAAAATATCTTTAATGCCTTTGAAAGTATCCATTTCTTTTGGCAAAAAAATCCCAATCAGGGACAAAATTTTAACCTTGATTTTGAGTTGCCTTATATTGCGAAAACGAATATAGGTGCGCAGTTAAAGATGGATATTTACCGCCAAGATTCTACATTTGCCACCGTTAAAGTGCAACCGAGTCTCTACTATCTGTGGAAAAACGAACATAAGTTAGGAACTAAAGGTTATTTTGAGCTGTCGTCTTCATTGCAAAAACAAATAAGGAACGAGAATTTTAATAAAAAAGGGTTAGGGTTATGGTATCAATTGGAGCGGCTTTCCACATTAGAACTAATGATGTATGATACCAAAATAAGTGCAGACTTAGGATGGCTCTCTGCCGAATATCCCGATGAAAATTCCAAGTCGCAACAATGGCAATATTATCTTTTAGCAGAGCATAATTTTTATTTCACCCCAAAACATATCTTGAATTTAAAAGGGGAACTGTCGGGGATATCTACTTCTAAAATATTATCGTTTAATGAACTGTTAAGATTTGGAGGCTGGAATTCCTTGAGAGGTTTTAATGAACATAGCTTATTAGGAAAGCAGTGGGGCTACCTTGGTGCAGAGTACCGCTATATATTGAATCGTCAGGCTTTTGTAGATGGCTTTGTGCAATTGGGACAGTTGATGCCTAGTGGTACTGAAGCACCTATCTATCTTTATAGTTTTGGAACTGGATTTAGGATACAGTTGCCGATTGGAATCATGAGTTTTCATATTTCTAGCGGCAGTCTTTTTGGGGAAGTGGTTAAGTTTAAAGATATGAAAATCCATTGGGGCATTCTGACGAGATTTTAGATTGTAGAATTTGTGTAAACCTATTTCTTATCCTATTTTTGCATCGTAAAAAACAATCGATGAAAAATATAATCTCTGTAATTGGTCTTTTAATGATGCTCGTGAACTGTGGTAGCCAACAACCACAAACTAATATCATGAATAGCCAAGATATTAAAGAAATTGAAAATTTCCTTAAAAAAGCCCATCCCGAAGACCCAAGAAGGTCTATGCTTAAGCAGAAACTTATTACCCTTAAAAATAAAGCGTGGACTAAAAGAGATGCTGGCCCTGCTATGGAAGGTAGACCATTGCCTAAAATCACGGATGAAAGTAAGGCAGTAAAAGTCTATTCCGTTTCGGATGATGAGTTTCGTAAGTTGATGGCAGAATACGAATCTAAGCACAGCCAAAGAACCCTTAACCTTTTAAATCAACTATTCGATAATGATCCTAGTAATACCAAAACTATTGTGTTGGTAAGAAATAACTCGGATTGTAATCTTGTGATGAAGATTCAAGGCGCAAAATTCTATCAACTTCCAGTGCCGTCCAAAGGGGAAAATAGCATTGTGGTTGAAAAAGGCGATTACGAATTTAGTGGTATCCTATGTGGCGCTCAGTATGTTTCTAAAAAGAGTATTCATAAAAACTTAGTGATTGCTCTAGATACGCCCAAGCTTAGATAATTTTAACAAGTTTTTTATTTATTGAATTAAGATTTGTGAAAGTCTTAACAGGCATTTTTTGTGGAGGTAGTTATCTTTGTGGTTCAATAGATTCACCGCTATGAGGTTTGTAATAACAACCATTGTTACAATGCTAAGTACGGTACTAAAGGCTCAAACTTTTAGCGGTGTTTTTGTGATGGATGATGGCTCAGAACCTCAACTTAATACTATTTATATTACCAATCTTAGAACTCAAAAAACTGTGTTGAGTGATTATAAAGGTGCGTTTTCGATTGAGGTTCAATTGGGCGATGTGGTTCGTTTTACCTCTATTGTTACAGAGCGTAGCGATGTAATTGTTTCACAAAAATTACTTAAAAATCCTAATAATATTATTCCATTACCACGGGCTTACCATAATATCCCAGAAGTTCAATTGAGCCGATTTAAGCCTAGTGGCAATCTTCAAAAAGATGTCTTGGCATTAGAAAATAAAAAATCAGCATTAGCGATAAAGAAAATCTTGGGGCTACCCGAACCTAAAGGTGATGGTACACCGCCAGAACAGCCACATATGGCATTGGCAGATGGGGGCTTAACATTTAATCTAGAAACAATTTACGACCTGATTACTGGGGAGCAAAAGAAAAAAGAACGCCTCTATGCCTACGAAAAAATGCTAGCAACGACTTCGGCGATACGGAATTATTATGACGATAATTATTTTCTTTCATTGAAAATTCCCAAACATTATATAGACGATTTTCTTCAGTTTGTATACAGTTCAGAACGATTGGCGCCTTTAGTAGAAAACAATCAATTTGAAGCGGTAAAAGTTTTCTTGGAAAAATACCTGCCGGTTTACCAAAAAAGGCTTAAAAATAATGCCATGATGACGGTAGATTAGTTCTTTAAATTCAAAAAATTATTACCTTTGTCAGATAAATTTTTATTTTGAGCACGAAACAAAAACCATATCAACATCTTTCGCCTAAGCAACCGATTGGTATTTTTGATTCTGGGGTGGGTGGGCTTACCGTAGCCAAAGAAATTAAAAGGCAGATGCCTAATGAAAACCTGATTTATTTTGGCGACACCAAGCACTTACCCTATGGCGATAAGTCCAAAGAAGCGATTGTTCGTTTTTCCGAGCGTATTACAGAATTTCTACTAGAATGCCAGTGTAAGGCAGTGGTGATTGCGTGTAATAGCGCAACAGCCAATGCTTTAAAAGAGGTAAAACAATTGGTGGGTAAAGAAGCCTTGGTGTTTGATGTAATCAATCCTGTGGCAGAAAAAGCGGCTTATGAAATCCATACCAATGTTGGGGTCATAGCGACTAAGGCTACCGTTAATTCTGGAGTTTATAGAAAAAGTATTCGCAAGTTCAACAAATTTATCAAGGTAGATGAACTAGCGACACCACTTTTAGTGCCTGCCATAGAGGAAGGCTTTAAAAAGCATCCGATTACCCATGCCATGTTGTACCATTATCTAAGTAACAACAAACTGAAAAATATCGAAACCTTAATCTTAGGATGTACACATTATCCTTTGCTGATAGATGAGATTAAACAATATTACGGCAATAGAGTTCGTGTGATAGATTCGCCGAGTATTGTGGCGAGCTATATAAAGCATACGCTGGAGCAGCATCATTTACTGAATAAAAGTGAGGAAACGCCAGAAACGCAATTCTATCTTTCGGATTTAACCAAAAACTTTGAGAGAATTTCTAAAAAATTCTTTGGAAAGAAAATCAGTTTAGAGTTAAAAGTGTTGTAGTTCTATGGTTCTATAAAAGAAAAACTTACATTACCATACTTTCTCGTGTCTTGGATGTTTGGATGCTCTAGTTTCATTCTGCTTTGATGCTCTAAAACAAAAATACCATTGTCTTTTAAAAGATTGCCTTCTAAAACTAGGGAAATCAAATCTTGATATTTCTGCTCTGGCAAATCGAATGGTGGGTCTGCAAAAATTAAATCGTAGGTCTTACCTAAATTCCTGTGTTTTTTTAGCCATTCAAACACATCACTTCTTTGGATATTCACTTGCAAGCCAAAATCTAATTCTTGGGCAGTGGTATTAATAAAACCCGCGTGCTTGGCGTTCATTTCCACAGCGGTAATGTCTGGGCAATCTCTGGAAGCGAGTTCCAGAGTAATAGAACCAATCCCCGCAAATAAATCTAATGCCGTAATGAATGGAAAATCCATACGGTGGGCCAGAATACTAAATAGGGCTTCCTTAGCAAAATCTGTAGTGGGGCGAACCTCAAAGTTTTTTGGCGCCGCAATTCTTTTGGCTTTCCATTTTCCTGATATAATACGATACATAATGGTGTTTTAATGGGTTAGAGGTTATTTCATCATAATGAAATTCTTCTTATGTAGATTATCAAAAACCACTTTCATCTGTCCGACAAACTTATTTAGTTCTGAAATAAAGGTATCGTTTTCTGTAGTTTCCCCATAGACAAAGAATCGGGTTTCTGCTAGACCAAATCCTATTTTGCTTAAGGTGAACATAATGAAATAGAGGAAATCCACCTCGGAGTTGATATCCAGATTGTTATAAAGTACCACTTTACCTTGGTTTAAGGCAAAAAACTCGCATTGGTGGTGGTATAAATTAATATGAATTTCCTTTTTTCCTTGAGTAGAAAGTCTATTGAGAAATTGCTCGCCTGAAAAGTTAAAATGTGTATTAGGAAAGGCTTGTTTTATACTTTGGTAATAGTGTTTTGGTAGTGTATAATAAAACTGCACCTGATATTTTTTATTTAGAGATAACATGACTTCTTCGGTATGTCTATCTACTGGAGCATTATAACTAATGAGGTCATAGGCTAATTCATGTTGAGAAAATCCTTCTGGCATCATTGTAAAATGGTTGAGCGCAGAAATAACATTCACTGACGAAGTATTCGGCAGTGCTAGTATGGTGTTTAGTTGGTTTAGGATAAACTCCTTCGGCGAGGTTTCATCGACAAAAAATGAGGCTTCATCCACCACATTTTTGCCTTGGGTGCTTTGGTATTGTAGTCCGTCTTTAGTAAAAAGTAGCGTAAGATGTTGCATAAAAACCTCGTTTAGAAGGCAAATTTAATGATTATTTTTTTATAAAGAAAAACTAAAGGCAGCGTATGGGCAACACTACCTTTAGAGAGGATATTAGTTTTTAAGATTAAAATTGGTGTGCCACGCGGTCTAGCTTTTCCAAAAGTTGGTCTATTACCTCTAGAGGAACATTCAGGTGAGGTCTAAAACGAATTGATTTTGTCCCACAGCCTAGCACAATGACGCGTTCTTGGTAAAGTTTTTCTCTAAATAAATTCCTTAGTTCCGTAGAAGGAAGGTCAAAAGCACACATCAGCCCTCTACCTCTAGGATTGGAAATTAAATTAGGGTATTTATTAGAAAGGTTTTGTAGTCCTTTTAATAAGTGGTCACCTGCTTTAGTGGCATGTTCTATCAAGTTTTCGTTTTCGATAATTTCTAAAATGAGTTTTAGCCTCATCATATCAATAAAGTTGCCACCAAAAGTAGAGTTGATACGAGAACTTTCTTTAAATACATTATTTGGAACTTCATCCATTTTTTCTTTATTGGCAAGTATACCACAAACTTGGGTTTTTTTACCAAAAGAAATGATGTCTGGCGTTATGTTAAAGTGCTCAAATGCCCACATTTTTCCCGTCAACCCAATGCCAGTTTGTACTTCATCAAAGATTAATAAGACTTCATTGGCATCGCATAACTTCCTTAGTTCTACAAAAAACTCATCGCGGAAATGATTGTCGCCACCTTCGGCTTGGATAGGCTCAATGATGACGCAAGCCACCTCATCAGGATTGGCGAGGATAGCTTCTTCAATATGCAGTAGGGCTAGGCGTTCATTTTTAATGGTATCCTCTAAATTAGCTTCATTAATTGGAAAGGTTAGCTTAGGATTGATGATTCTTGGCCAGTCAAATTTTGGAAAATATTCATATTTACGAGGGTCGGCAGTATTAGTTAAGCTCAAAGTATAGCCACTTCTACCGTGGAAGGCTTGTTTAAAATGGATACAGATACCTGCTTCTTTTTGTAAGCCTTTAGCGAAATTTTTTCTAGTTTTCCAATCGAAAGCGGCTTTTAAAGCATTCTCAACGGCAAGCGTTCCACCCGAAATAAAGAAGCAATATTGCAATGCTTCGGGAATGGCAACCCTTTCAAATACTTTCATAAACTGAGCATATTCTTCGGAATAAACATCGGCTAAAGTCGGTTTGTTGACTGCCATTTTTCCTAGCCATTCGGTATGTTTTACGATATAAGGATGGTTATAACCAACAGAAGCCGAAGCAAACATAGAAAACATATCCAAAAATTCTTCACCAGAAAGTTTATCGTGTATCCATGAGCCGTGTGATTGTTCTATATCCATGACGAAATCAAAGCCGTCGGCGAGGATATGCTTGGATAGTATGGCTTTTACGGGGTTTTCATGTGATTGGGTTGTATCTTTCATTTTTACTTTATATTTTTAGATTAGGATTTTTAAATATCAAACTTAATGCCTTGTGCTAAAGGTAAATCTACAGTATAGTTAATGGTATTGGTTTGGCGTCTCATATAGTATTTCCATACATCTGAGCCAGATTCTCTACCGCCGCCAGTTTCTTTTTCGCCACCAAAAGCGCCACCAATCTCAGCCCCTGAAGTTCCAATGTTGACATTAGCGATACCACAATCCGAACCTGCATGAGATAGGAATAGTTCTGCTTCTCTTAAGTTTTGAGTCATGATAGCGGAACTTAAACCTTGTGGAACATCGTTTTGCATGGCAATAGCTTCGTTTAAGTCGGAGTATTTCATAAGGTAAAGAATGGGTGCAAAAGTCTCATTCTGAACAATGGTATAATGATTTTCTACTTCTGCAATACACGGTTTTACATAGCATCCAGAAGCATATTTTTTACCTTCTAATACACCGCCTTCTACCACAAAGTTGCCACCTTCTGCTTTGCATTGTTCTATTGCGTTTAAATATTGTGATACGGCGTTTTGGTCAATCAACGGACCAATATGGTTTTTCTCATCTAGAGGCGTTCCAATTTTTAATTGCCCATAGGCTTTTACCAATCTGTCTTTTACTTCGTCGTAAACGGATTCGTGGATGATGAGTCTTCTGGTTGAAGTACATCGTTGTCCTGCGGTACCTACCGCACCAAATACGGCTCCTATGATGCTCATATCTAAATCGGCATGCTCTGAAATGATGATGGCATTATTACCACCCAGTTCCAAAATAGATTTACCAAATCTTTTAGCTACATTTTGACTCACTATGCGACCGACTTTTGTAGAACCCGTAAAAGATACTAAAGGAATATTGGTATCGTTAACCAGTAATTCCCCAATCTGATGGTCGCCCACGATGAGTGAAGAAATACTTTCTGGCATATTGTTTTCTTCTAAAACTTCTGCGATGATGTTTTGACATGCAATAGCGCAAAGCGGTGTTTTCTCTGAAGGTTTCCAAATGGTAACATTACCACAAATCCAAGCTAAAGCCGTGTTCCAACTCCAAACGGCGACAGGAAAATTAAATGCAGAAATAATTCCGACGATACCCAAAGGATGATACTGCTCGTACATACGGTGTCCCGCTCTTTCCGAATGCATAGTAAAACCGTGGAGCTGGCGAGACAATCCTACTGCAAAATCGCAGATGTCTATCATTTCTTGGACTTCGCCGAGTCCTTCTTGCAAAGATTTTCCCATTTCATAGGATACGAGTTTGCCTAAATCTTTTTTATATTTTCTAAGTTTCACACCAAACTGCCGAACCAGTTCGCCTCTTTTGGGTGCTGGCATCAATCTGAACTCTTCAAATGCTTTTTTGGCTTTTGTAATGACTTTTTGGTAGTCTTTATCGCTACCCATTTTTACAGAAGCAATTAATTTACCATCGGTAGGGGAGTGACTTTCTATGGTTTCGCCAGACGCAAAGTATTTGCTGCCAAAGGAAACACCGTTGTTGTTTTTTTTGATTTTAAGTTTTTTTAAGGATTTAGCAATCCCAAAATCTTTTTTATTTTTAGACATACGATTTGATTTTTAAGTTCGTTAAATTTATAAAAATATTTTTAATATCCAAAATTGATAATGATACCTGAATTAATAATGTCCGAAGTTGATATCTAATAATCATTTTAATTTAAAATTATAAAATACAATAAATATTATTTGATGAATAGTATGTCATGGTTTAAATTAGGATGGTCTTTGTTTTCCGTTATTCAAGTTAAAAAAAATCATTAAATTGCATCATTAATTTTAATTTAAAACCATGGAGTATCCTAATTTAATCATAGAAATCGAAGACCGTATTGCCACTATCACCATTAACCGTCCTCAAAGCCTTAACGCATTGAATGCCGAAACCATTGAGGCGTTGGGACAAGCCTTGGGTGATTTAGAACAGAGTCCAGAGGTTCGTGTGATTGTGCTGACGGGGAGTGGCGAAAAATCTTTTGTGGCAGGAGCAGATATTAAAGAATTTAGCGATTTTAATACCGAAAAAGCAGAGCAATTGGCTAGAAATGGTCAACAGAAATTATTCAATAAAGTGGAAAATCTAAGTAAACCTGTCATTGCCGCAGTGAATGGTTTTGCCTTAGGGGGTGGATTAGAATTGGCGATGGCGTGTCATATCCGCTATGCTTCGGATAATGCTAAATTAGGGCTTCCAGAAGTGACTTTAGGTTTAATCCCAGGGTATGGAGGAACGCAGAGATTGCCTCAATTGGTAGGAAAAGGTTTAGCGAATGAAATGATTTTTTCTGCTAAGATGATTAGCGCCGAAAAAGCACAATCCATAGGTTTGGTCAATGAAGTGTTTCCCCAGTCAGAACTTTTGGAACAAGCGAAAAAATTAGCAACAACTATTGCTAGGAACTCACCACAAGGAATCAGTAAAGCGATAGAGGCTGTTAATGCATCCAATACGCCAGAAGGTTACGAAAAAGAAATAAAAGCCTTTGGCGAATTATTTGAAATGGAAGACAAAAAAGAGGGGGTTGCTGCATTTTTAGAAAAGAGAAAACCTCAATTTTAATTAAGGTATGGAGTATAATAAATTTGATATTGCCTATTTGCGAATGGCAAAAGAATGGGCAAAACTTTCTTACTGCAAGCGCAAGCAAGTGGGGGCACTCATTGTAAAAGACCGCACTATAATTTCGGATGGTTATAATGGAACGCCGTCTGGATTAGAAAACTGTTGCGAAGATGCCGAAGGTAAAACCAAATGGTATGTCCTACACGCCGAAGCCAACGCGATTTTAAAAATGGCAAGCAGCACACAATCTGCCGAAGGGGCAACCCTTTACCTGACCTTATCACCTTGTAAAGAATGCAGTAAATTGATTTACCAAGCAGGAATTAAGCGATTGGTCTACATCGACCACTATTCTGACCGCGAAGGTTTGGATTTTTTAGAAAAAGCAGGCGTAGAGTTGTTACAGATTAAAGAGGAATTATTGGACTAATGGAATGGGATGAGGCGATAGATGCGTATAAAATAGCGTTGAAATTTGAACGAAATCTTTCGGATAATACTATAGAAGCCTATACTCGAGATATAAAAAAGTGCCAATGCTTTGCGATAAATGAACTCAGTGGTAAAGCCCCTGATGTTATTGCGTTTTCAGATTTGCAAGAGTATTTGTATCAAAATTTAAAATTGAATTTAAGTGAACGCACACAAGCCCGACTGATTTCGTCTATTAAATCGTTTTTTAAATTTTTAAATGAGGAAGATTTTAGAACGGACAATCCAGCCCGATTATTAGAAATGCCAAAACTCGGATTGTATCTCCCCGATACTTTGAGCCTAGAAGAAATCAATCAACTGATACAAGCGGTAGATTTATCCTCGCCGTTGGGGGAACGGAATTTAACGATTATAGAAACGCTTTATGGTTGCGGATTACGTGTGTCGGAACTGACGGGTCTGCTGATATCCAATATCAACTTTAAAGAAAACTATATGGTGGTTCAGGGGAAAGGCGATAAAATGCGACTGGTACCTTTGGCTGATTATACGGCAGAACTAATTCAGAATTATATTCATGGGTCTAGGGCACAACTCAAGATAAAGCCAAAGGCGTCAGATATTTTATTTCTCAACCAACGCGGAGCAGGGATGACGAGAGTGATGGTGTTTCTTATCATTAAAGATTTAGCCCAAAAAGCTGACCTTAAAAAAACAATTTCACCCCATACTTTTAGACATTCGTTTGCAACGCATTTGCTAAGAAATGGTGCGGATTTACGATATATACAAGAAATGTTAGGACATTCGAGTATTACCACTACGGAAATTTATACGCATCTAGAAAATGAAGAGCTTAGAGATACCATTATAAAATATCATCCAAGAAATCAATGAATTATGGAATTAAACTATTGTCCACACTGTGGCACGTCCAATCTTAAATTTGGAAATAACCGAAAATTCTATTGTATCCAATGCGATTTTGTATTGTATCATAATTGTGCGGCTGCGGTAGCGGTATTGGTAACTTATCAAGATGAACTCTTATTGACCCGAAGAAATCAAAACCCCAAAAAAGGCTATTTAGATTTGAGTGGTGGATTTTGTGATCCTAACGAAACCGCAGAAGACACTTGTGCAAGAGAGTTGTTTGAAGAGTTACAGCTTAAAATCGATCCTGAACAATTGGAGTATTTAGGCAGTCAAAATAATCTTTACCCGTATAAAGGTATCTGTCAAGTTTCACAAGGTTATAGATGAAGTTGGTCAAAATTGTTTTGTAAAGATATAATTTTTTGTTCAAATATTTTAGGATTTATTCTAAAAATTTCAGGTTTTAATTCGAACCACTTTTCGATAGCTTGTATCGGGGTTTTAACCTTAAGTTCCTTCCTAAGTGAACCGTGTCTTCTGTAGAGGTTGTAGTAGGAGAAGAATTGAGCAAAATCTTGATATAATTCAGATACATTTAGATATTGATTTTTAAGAATCGTATGGTTTTTAATAGTTCCGTTTACTCTTTCTACCATTCCATTAGTCTTAGGTGGGGCAGGTTTGGTAAGGCGATGTTCGATGTCATTTTTAGCACATACTTCATCTAATTTAGAGGGTTTTTGACAGGCGTCACCTTTTTTAGATGCCAATAGTTTATTGGTAAATTCTAAGCCGTTATCTGTTAATACATGGGTTATTTTAAAAGGGAAGAAATG
>NZ_KB894245.1 GCF_000374405.1 Riemerella columbina DSM 16469 | reverse complement strand
TCTTCAATAGTGATTAATTTCATTACTTCTGATTTTATCGTTTATCTGGGGACAAAGTTCAGAAGACTGAGGCGATGATAACGCCAAGTTTTGCCAATGGATAGATAGAAAATTAGCACATTTTAACGCATTTATGTTTATGCCTTAATAATCATAAATTTAGAGCAAAAAAAAGACGCTTAAAGCGACTAATAATCATTTTGAAATTAGTAAAGTAAGTAGTGTGAGTGTGGTTTGCTAATGATGGGTGTTTATGGGTAAAGTTGATTCAGCCCCTTAGCAGGCTGNTCAATTCTTAGATATTCTTATCCATATAAGTTTCTAAGGAATTGACTAATTGATTCAAAAATAAGGTTCTTGAACCTGAACGACTTTTCATACGGTGGAAAGTATGATGAATATCTTGTAATTCAATCTTAAATAAAGCTTGACAAGTTACAGCGATTTTATTTAAACTAATTTGTCCACTTGAGATGGCTTTTGTAGCGTGTAGTGCATAGATGAGTTCAACCAGGGCAGCTTTGCTTTCTGTCCAATGAATTGAGCGATGGTTTTCATTGGCTATTTTATCAAATTGTGTGGTTGTACGAAAGTGGAGATACTCATAAAATAATTCTCTACCAATAATCCGAGCGGTCAAATAGTCGTAGTAGGTTGAAAATCGTCGATCTAAATCAAAAGCGTGATTTTCTAATCCCTCTTGAAAATTAAAAGAAGACCTTAAAAAATATTTATGGTCTTCGTCAGTTCTNCCAGAGTGATAGTAAATATAGAAAGAGTTTGTTCAAAAAGTAAATATGTTGTATCTTCGCTGTGTTGAGTTACTAATTCGTTACTTGAAATTAAAAAAATAATTATAATATTTTATATTTCAATAATTTAACAATTAGTATGGATTTATAAACTAAAATTCTTCGTTTATAATTTATTTACACCTCTATCATATCCAAAAATTGTTGCTCATCTAGAATGGTTACAGTACCTAAGGCTTCCGCTTTTTTGAGTTTGCTGCCCGCCTTTTCACCCACCACTAAATAATTAAGATTTTTGGAAACGGCAGAAATATTTTTGCCTCCGTGTTTCTCAACCATAGTTTCGGCTTGTTCTCGAGTGAATAGGGATAGTTTTCCTGTAAATAGGAAAGTTTTACCCACTAAAGCCTCACTTTCTAATACTTCTTCTTTGGGCTGACTTTCTAATTGTACTCCATAAGATTTTAATCTATCCAACATTGCGATATGTTCAGGCGTAGCCAAATAATCCACTACACTTTCGGCGATTTTTACCCCAATATCTTCTACGGCTACTAAATCTTCTACATTGGCTTGTTTTAACAAATCGATAGAAGGATAGTTTTTAACTAATTTTTTTGCTACCGTTTCACCTACATGTTTGATGCCTAAGCCATACAACACCTTTTCAAATCCTATGGACTTAGATTTTTCAATACCGTCCAAAATATTCTGTACCGATTTTTCTGCCAATCGCTCTAGTGGTAGCAATTGTTCTTTGGTTAAAGTATAAAAATCGGCTACATTTTCTATAAGCCCTGCCTTATAAAATTGCTCAATGGTTTCCGCTCCTAAATTCTCAATATTCAATGCTTTACGAGACACATAGTGAATCATTTTACCAATTACTTGAGGTGGACAATGGGTTTCATTAGGACAATAATGGATGGCTTGGTCTTCTATTTTTATCAATTCTGTGCCGCATTCTGGACAATGGGTAATGTATTCTACCTCTTGGCTATTGGGTTCACGCTTTTTTAGATTAACCCCAATGATTTTAGGAATAATTTCGCCGCCTTTTTCTACATATACGGTATCGTGCTGGTGTAAGTCGAGTTTTTTGATGATGTCTTCGTTATGAAGAGAAGCTCTTTTTACCGTAGTGCCAGCCAGCAAAACAGGGGCTAAATTGGCAACAGGTGTTATCGCTCCCGTCCTACCCACTTGATAGCTGATGGATTCCAACAGGGTTTCTACTTTTTCAGCTTTGAATTTGTAAGCCATTGCCCATCTTGGGGATTTTGCAGTATAGCCTAATTGCTCTTGCTGTTTTAAATTGTTTACTTTAATGACAATCCCATCAATTTCAAAATCTAAATCTTTTCTAGCCTTATCCCAATAGTGGATGTAGGCTTTTACTTCGTCTAGATTTTTGCAAAGTTTGGCTTGCTTAGAAACGCTAAAACCCCAAGATTGAGTTGCGTTAAGCAATTGCCAATGGCTGTTGGCAGGGAGTTCTGTCCCAACAATTTGATACAATACCGCAGACAGTTTTCGTTTTCTTACTTCGCTGCTATCCTGCATTTTAAGACTTCCAGAGGCGGTATTTCTAGGATTCATAAATGGGTCTAGACCTTCCTCTTCTCGAGATAAATTGATTTGAGCAAAATGTTTTTTAGTAAGGAAAATTTCACCACGAATATAAAATTTTGATGGATAGTTGCCGTGTAATTTTAAGGGAATATCGGAAATGGTTTTTACATTGGCGGTTATTTCATCCCCTTGAAAGCCATCACCGCGTGTTATCGCTTGTTTTAGCAATCCGTTTTCGTAGAGGATAGAGATCGATGCACCATCGTATTTTAGCTCAGCTACATATTCAATTTCTCGGGTTTCTAAAGTTTTTTCTAATCGTTTCTGCCAATCTGCTAAGTCACCAAAATCGTAGGAGTTACTTAAGGAATACATTCTGTATTCGTGCGTTTCGGTAGGGAAGTTTTTGGTAATGCCACCGCCTACACGCTGGGTAGGGGAGTTGGCATCAAAAAACTCTGGGTGTGCCCATTCTAAATCTTGGAGTTCTTTTAGTAAATTATCAAACTCGAAATCAGAAATTTGTGGGTTATCTAGAATATAGTAATTATAGTTATGCTGATGAAGCGTTTCTCTGAGCGCTTCTATTTTATGTTTAATCTGTTCGTCTATCATTTTTTGAGTTTGGTTTTGGATTGTAAAAATAGAAAAATTTTAGATATGCTATTGTTATGACAAAATAAAACAACGCATAAGATAAATATCCTATGCGTTGTTGGCAAATGAATTGTGGATTACTATTCCACGATTAGTTTAGTGTAGTTTTGTCCTGCTTTTAGGATATAGATGCCTTTTGCAAGACCACGCACATTAATAGTTTCTTTAGAAGTCGTGGATAATACTTTCTGACCATTCATATTGATAATGTCAATGGTTTTATATGCTTTCCAATTTTGGATAAACACTATTCCATCTTTTACTGGGTTAGGATAAACAGACAATTTATTTTTATTGATTTTAACCTCTGAAGTCGCTAATTGAGATTTTCCCCAAACCTTTTCTACCCATTCTGGATGGTCGATGTATGGATTTCTATTCTTTTGGCGATCGTAAATAGCGTTATTTCTGTCTATTTCTCTTTGGCTTATGGGATCATCTTCGCTCCACTTTAAAAGCACTTGAAGTTCCCAGTTTTCTAAGCCAATTTTTTTTGTAGATAATATATGACCAGTATCAAATTGAGAAAGTTTATCTTCGTATCTTGTTACAAAATAGAATAGCATTCTTGCAATATCCCCTTTAAATTCATCTATAGGCTCAAATACAACACCTGAGTAGCCAGAGGTGGTATTTTTTCCTACTTTAGAACCATTTTTAGAAGTCCAAGAAGGATTATTAACAATTCCAAAAGGATAATTACCACGCATCCCATTTACTTTACCATCGGTAGGGACAATAAAATGTGCATCGCTTACCATAGGTGCTTTTTTATTAAATAAACTTTGTGGCACTAGGTGTTCTCTGTTGTAGCAATCTCCTTCTTTGCTATAGTTTCCACATTTATTATTAAAATGTGTATATTCATAGGCGTCTTTACCATTTGGATTTTCAGAATACATATCTAGTACCGTACCATCTTTTTCATAATAGTTGTCTGTATCTGAATTTTCATAGGTGGTATAAAGTCCGCTGTACCCCCTGTCTCTATGATTTTTAATAATGTTATGAAGTTTGGACTTTAATGCTAGCCCTGTGAGTCCATCGGTGCCGTCATAGTAGCCATTTGGTATTTGAGCCGATAGCATCATCCCAACGACTAGTGTTAATAATAAATTTATCTTTTTCATAATGAAATATTTTTCGTTATTCACTTTAGTGACTATATTTATACAAAATTAAACATATAAATTTAAGAATCCATCATATAATCTTTTTTTATTTTTGAAAATAAATAGGAAATGCCACCACCAAAAAACAAAGCGGTAAGCATCACGATAATGTAGTTTTTCAACTCTATTTTTACAGGAAATGCTAAAAATTCACTGGCTTTAAAGAAACCTGTTTGGATTTGTAAAAAGCAAATAATACTTCCTAATACCAAACCGAATATGATACCAAAAAGTACAATCAATAAACCTGTATAGAAATAGATTTTTCTTAGATTCTTCATGGTAAATCCTAAGGATATTAAGGCTTTGGATTGCTCTTTTTTGTCTAGTTGTAAAATAATAATCGCTCCCGCCAAATTAAAGGTCGTAATGAAAATTACCAAAGCAAAAATGAGATAAATCATTAGCTTTTCGGTATTAATCATTTTCCAAAATGCCGCATTTTCTTCTTCTTTAGTAGAGACTTTTACTTTTGAACCGAGTTGCTGTACCAAAGTTGCTTTCACCTGATTAACATTGGCTGACGGGCGAAGTTTTATCACGATTTGATAAGCACTGCCCTTTGGCAATTCTAATAATTCTTGTGCCAATTCTATTGGGGCAATGATGTAATTATTCAGTTGGTCTTTACCATTAAACACTCCCGTGATATAGATTTCTTTTTTATTAAAAATATCCGATTCTTTAGAAATAATACCTTTACCTGCCTTTGGCATAAACAATTGCGCATAGTCTTGGGAAGACCCTACGGGAATAGAAAGACGATTGTCGATGCCATTTTCTAAAATCACTTCATTTTTATATTCAAAGGAAGGATAAACTCCAAAAAACACATTGTTTTGTATGGGATTCACTTTAGTATACGCAGAGTCTACACCTCTTAAATAAGCGATTTCCCCCACATTATTATAGTCTAGATAGACTTTTTCTTCAATAATTTTTGAAAAACTTTGGATGTCCTGCTCATTTTTAAGCGTACGATAGATTTTATTAATCTCGGGAAGGGTTTTCCCTGTACGACTGCTAATGGTAAGGTCGGCATGTAAATCGTCTACCAAGGCTTTGTTCATCTCTTCTAATCCAGAAAAAACGGAAATAATAATAAACATCGCTGCCACCGCTACCATCATTGCCATCGCCGCTAAGCCTGTGATAAAACTCACTGCCTGACTGCCTTTCTTGGATAGCAAATACCGTTTAGCAATATGAAACGCTGTAAAATTCAATGTTATAGTTTAGGATTGTCGCCTTCGCCTTTTAATTCTCGCTCTATACGCTCTACATCGTCCAGCGTGGTGTCAAGATAAAAACTCAATTGTGGAATCACACGCACTTGGTTTGCCATTTTCTTACCCAAAAAATGTCGGTATTGAGATTTGTTGGCTTCAATTTCCTTCATAATCGCGGTACGATAGTCTTTCGGGAAAATTGAAAGGTAAATTTTGGCAATGCCTAAATCTGCGGTTACTTTAACCTCTGATACAGAAATTAAAAACTGTTTAGGACTTTCTGCGGCTTGCTTTCTAAAAAGTTCCGAGAAATCCTCTTGTATTATCTGTGCTACTTTTCTTTGTCTGTTACTTTCCATAGTTGTTGCAAATTTAGCATTTTTGATTGATATAGATTCATCCTGCAAATTAAAAACTGCTTTTTCTCAAAAATTTATTAAATTTGCATCTTTAAAGCATGGGACAAATATTAGCAATAGACTATGGCAAAGCCCGAACAGGGATTGCCGCTACGGACGATCTACAAATGATTGCCAGTGGACTCACTACCGTAGCCACTTCGGAATTGATGGCGTTTTTGAAAACTTATCAAAAACAAAACCAAGTAGAGACTATTGTAGTAGGACATCCCATTGATTTAAAGGGAAATATCTCGGAAGTAGAGCAGGATATTTTAGCCTTCTTGGAAGTGTACAAACAGGAATTTCCGACTGTAAATATCCAAAGAATGGACGAAAGGTTTACCTCGAAAATGGCATCGTTCGTCATTAGCCAAAGTGGGAAAACCAAAAAACAAAGACAACAGAAAGGGCTTATCGATAAGGTAAGTGCCACTATAATTTTACAAAACTTTTTAGATTTAAAAAGATGATTTTACCTATACGCGCCTATGGCGACCCAATTTTAAGAAAAAAAGGACAAGAGATAACGCCAGATTATCCTGGTTTATCTGAGTTAATAGACAATATGTTTGAAACCATGGAAGCGGCTCATGGTATAGGACTTGCTGCCCCACAGATTGGTTTGGATATTCGTCTTTTTATTATTGATGTAACGCCTTTGGCAGAAGATGAAGATTATACAGATATTGCCGAAGAACTAAAGACTTTTAGAAAAGTATTCATCAATGCTAAAATTTTAGAAGAATCTGGTGAGGAATGGAAGTTTAATGAAGGCTGCCTTTCTATCCCAGAAGTTCGAGAAGATGTTAACAGAAAAGACACCATCATCATAGAATATTATGATGAAAACTTTAAAAAACATACCGAAACTTTTTCGGATATCCGTGCCAGAGTGATTCAGCATGAGTATGACCATATTGAAGGGGTGCTGTTTACCGACAAACTCAGTGCGCTGAAAAAGAAACTCGTAAAAGGGAAGCTCAACAAAATATCCAATGGGGATATCCATGTGAACTATAAAATGAGATTTCCAAAATAAAATATCATTATTATCGTTAATAACAAAAGAATAAAATCAATAGACTATGCAACTAGAAAAAATAATTTCAATTTCTAAAAAACCAGGACTTTACAAACTAATCTCTCAATTGAGAAACGGATTTATTGTTGAAGACATAACCACTAAAAAAAAGGTAAGCATCTCTAATTCTAGCCAAGTGAGTTTGCTAGATAATATCGCCATGTTCAGTTTCGATAGAGAAGTACCTTTATTTGAAGTAATGGAAAATATTGCAAAAAATGAAGACTACAAGGCAACGGTGAACCACAAAGCTCCAGAAGAAGAGATGAAAGAATTTATGTCTAAAGCCCTTCCAGATTATGATACAGAAAGAGTATATATTTCTGACATTCGTAAATTGGCGCAGTGGTATAATATCTTGCAAAAAGCAGGTTACATAACGCCTGAAAGCCTTGTAAAGCCAACTGAAGAGGTAGCAGAAGCAAAAGAAGAAAAATAATCATCACTAAAAACTTTGCTGACCCATTCAGCAAAGTTTTTTATTTAAAACAGTCTCTATCCCGATTCCTATCTTATGAAGCAGTATTTTAGTTTTATCTTCCTATGGTTGTTGGTGGAGTTGATGCCAGCACAGGAAACCATACCTTATAATCAGCAGTATTTGTTAGATGGTGCATATCTATTTAATCCTGCATTATTAGGGGCTACTGACCAAGTAGAACTAAATGCCAATTATCAAAAGCAATGGTCTAAATTTGACCAATCACCTAATGTACAGTCGGTAGGGATTCATGCTAATATTTTCGACCGCGTAGGGGGCGGAGCCTATTTTTTTAGAGACCAAAATGGAGCGTGGTCTGCCAATGGTATTGCCGTAGGAGCATCGTATTTTATTCCGCTAAGTGACGATGGTGATAGAAAAGACCAATTTTCATTTGGGACTAGTGTTGATTTTTATAATTCTAATATCGATTTGTCTTTACTCAATCCTAAAGATAGCGGCGACCCTTTACTTCAAGAAAATACAAATGGTACTTTTCTCGTTTATTCTAACATTGGATTGCAGGCGATTTATCAAAACTTTTTTGCTAGTGTTTCCGTGGCAAATATTCCTTTGAGTGGTAGTAGAGTGATTGTTAATGGGATAGAGCCTTCGCCCACAAAATTTTATATCCATACAGGCTATGATTGGAACTTTACCGATGGGTTGTCCTTAGAACCTTCGGTGCTGGTTAATCTGAACACCAATTCGGCTAGAATTATAGATTTAAACCTTTTGGCTAAAGTTAAAAACGAGGACAACTATTTTGCTGGAGGCGTTAGCTATCGTACTTCAAAATCAGCGGTGGGAAGTCAGCAGTTATTATTATCACCAGTCATTAAAACTAAATTTAATGGCTTATCATTTGGAGCAACCTATAATTTTAATTTATCTAAAATAGCAGAGTTCTCGGGCAATAGTTTTATGCTAAGTTTAGGCTATTCGTTTGATAATTTTATCAATCCTAGAGGCTTCCGTTACCGCTAAACCACACCGTGATTTATATCCATATTCCTTTCTGCAAACAAAAATGTAGCTACTGCAATTTCCATTTCTCTACTTCTTTAAAACAAAAAGAGGCAATGCTTTCAGCAATAAAAAAGGAAATTGAATTGCGAAAAAACGAACTTCCCAATCGTACACTCCATAGTTTATATTTTGGGGGTGGTACGCCGTCTGTCCTTCCCGTAGATGATATTCAAGAATTAATCGATATCGTTTTAAAATATTATGATTTAAATAAAGAGATTGAAATCACTCTAGAAGCCAATCCCGATGACCTTTCAGCGTCTTATCTAAAGGCTCTGTCTAAAACCCCTATCAATAGATTGAGTATAGGTATTCAAAGTTTTTTTGATGAAGATTTAAAATTGATGAATCGGGCGCATAATGCTTCCCAAGCAGACGCTTCGATTAAAAGAGCACAAGATATGGGTTTGGAAAATATCAGTATTGATTTAATTTATGGCGCACCAACTTCTGGAATGGAAATTTGGAAGCAAAATGTGCATAAAGCCATAGATTTGCAAGTACCTCATATTTCCTCTTACGCTCTTACCGTAGAGCCTAAAACCGCTTTGCAACATTGGGTGGACACTTATAAAATAGCACCACCTAAAGAGCAATTTCAAAATGAAGCGTTTCATTACCTTTCGGAAACACTTCAAAAACATGGCTTTATCCATTACGAAATTTCAAATTTTGCTAAAGCAGGGTTTCATTCAAAACACAATACGGCGTATTGGCAATATCAGCCATATTTAGGTATTGGACCTTCGGCACACTCGTATAATGGACATTTGGAACGCTCTTGGAATATTGCGAATAATACCCATTACATCAAAGCGATTTCTGAAAATCAACTGCCTTTAGAGCGAGAACAACTATCGGAATACGATAGATTTAATGAATTGATTATGATTGGTTTAAGGACTGTATTTGGTGTAGATTATTCTAAAATAAAAACATTTCCAGAAGACATTACCACGCCTTTTTATAAAAAAATGAACGAAAAATTAGAACTCGGAATTTTAGAGTTAAAGGATGAACGATTAAAAATTCCTTATGAGCATTGGTTTATGGCAGATGGTATTGCGGCAGATTTATTTGTATTGGCATAAAAAAGTTTAAAAATTTCCATTAAATTTGCAATTATGGATAAGGAAATTACAAGACTTCAGCGTCAGGTAGATGAATGGATAAACACCATAGGGGTTCGCTATTTTGACGAATTAACAAATATGGCAATTCTTACCGAGGAAGTCGGGGAAGTTGCAAGAATCATGGCAAGAAGATACGGTGAACAAAGTGAAAAAGAATCTGATAAACAAAAGGATTTAGGCGAAGAGCTTGCGGATGTTCTATTCGTTACGCTATGCCTTGCCAACCAAACGGGGACAGATTTACAAAGCGCTTTTGATGCAAAAATGAAACTCAAAACCCAACGCGATGCTGAACGACACGCCAATAACGATAAGTTAAAATCTTAACAATGAAACCACTTCCAAAATTAAAGTTGAACATTCAACACCCAAGCATCATAATTTCTGGCTCTAAAAGCGAATCCAACCGATTATTGATTTTAAAACATTTGTTTGGAGGTTTAACCATAGAAAACTTATCCAACGCTCAAGATACGCAATTATTGCAGCGCGCATTAAACTCTGATGAGGAAATAATAGATATTCACCACGCAGGAACTGCTATGCGCTTTTTAACTTCTTATTTTGCGATTCAACAAGGCAAAACTACCGTTTTAACAGGTTCTGAACGGATGAAGCAACGCCCGATTGCCCCATTGGTTGAAGCTCTAAGACAACTCGGTGCTGAAATTCATTATTTAGAAAAAGAAGGTTATCCGCCGTTGAAAATTTTAGGACGAGATTTTACTCAATCAGAAGTTTCTATTTCTGCACAGGTTTCTTCTCAGTTTGTCAGTTCGTTATTATTGATTGGTGCCTGTTTAAATGAGGGATTAACTTTAAATTTAGAAGGCAATATTACTTCCAGACCTTATTTGGAAATGACTCTAAAAATCCTTACTGATTTAGGGATTGAAAATACTTTTATTGAGAATACCATTATCGTTAAGCCTTGTAAAAACTTCAAAAACCAGAACCCATTCTTTGTAGAAAGCGATTGGAGTTCGGCATCTTATTTTTATGCTTTAGTGGCGATTGGAAGGCAAGTTTTAACCCTAAAAACCTTTAAAAAAGACTCTTTACAAGGGGATGCGATTTTAGCGGAATTGTATCAAACTTATTTTGGAATCATTACCGAATTTTCAGATGATTACGAAATTAGTTTAAAGCCAATCAATAGTTTTGAGCTTCCTCAATCTATCACGGTTGGTATGAATGATTGTCCAGATATTGCCCAACCCCTTTGCGTAACGGCATCAGCATTAAAAATACCTTTTAAAATTACGGGATTAGCAACTCTGAAAGTTAAAGAAACCGACCGATTAATCGCGCTTCAAAATGAATTATTAAAAATTGGAGTTACCACTCGTATTACCGAAAACAGTATTGAAAGTCTTGATTTTAAAACTGTTGATACCATACCCACTATTAAAACTTATAATGACCATCGTATGGCGATGTGTTTTGCTCCGTATGCGTTGGTAGCTCCTATAAATATTGAGCATCCCGAAGTAGTAGAAAAATCTTATCCTCAGTTTTGGCATGATTTAGAAAAAGTAACAGAGTAGGGTAGAGCAATAAAAAAATCGCAGTAAGAATTTTCCTACTGCGATTAGTTATGTCAAGTTTTATAAACTTATTTTAGGTATAATGGACAAAAATTAGGCTGTTTTTTAGAACATGTTCTCTAATGGACATTTTTTAGGCTCTATTTTCAAACATTTTTTGAATAAAAAAATACTTTTCTTTTTGGTGGAACTGACACATTTGTACAGAAATATCTTCAAAGGATTGAATANGTCCTTTCCTTCCATCACACACAATGCCTGCTATTTGAAAACCTAAAGATTTTAATTCATTGATTCCTTGAATNTATAATGCATTGGTTTCTTGCCGAACATAGTATTTTAAAAGGTTTTCTTTGGTTATTGCATCCTTAAAAAGCATCACACCAAAATTTCTTCCCCAGTAGGTTGTATCCATTAAAATGATAACTTTTCTAGGTTGTTTTGTTACCTTTTGAACCTTTACCTTGTCAAGTCTTCTTTGTATCGTTTTTACAGAGCAATTATACTTCTTAGAAAGTTGTTAATAAGTTTGTTTTCCTCGGGTGTATTCTACCCAAAGATGGTCATTATTGATGCGATGACCACCTAAAAATTGTTTATCGCAATGTTGGCATTTATAGAGTTGAACATCATTGACAAACTCATTTTTCTTGGTAAATTTCTTACCACAATGAAAGCATTTTTTTATTCATAACCTTTGATTGGATATAAAGTTAATGATATCAAGGATTTCAAGAGTTTTGAGCCTAAAAAATGTCTATTAAGTCTAATTATTTGATTTTCATTTAATTACACTTGTGTTTTATTTGTATTTTTCGTATATTTGTCTGGTAATTAGATAGATATGGAAAAATTAATTGCATTTGCAAAAAGTATTGATGATTTTCGTTTGGATAGAAGAAAGCGTCACCCTGTGGAGAATATCGTATTTATTACCATCATCGCCGTTATTTGTGATGCCTCAGATTGGGAAGAAATAGAAGATTTTGCTCTGTTAAGAAAAGATTATTTCTCTAAGTATTTGAATTTAGAAAATGGTATTCCCTCTCATGATACCTTCAATCGATTTTTCTCCTTGTTTAATCCTAAAAAATTTCAAAACCTTTTCATCCGTTGGGTTCAAGAACTACTTGATATCAAATTGGAAGCAGGATTTCAGGTGGCAATCGATGGTAAAAGTAGCCGAAATACGGTAGA
This sequence comes from Riemerella columbina DSM 16469, assembly GCF_000374405.1. GTDB lineage: Bacteria > Bacteroidota > Bacteroidia > Flavobacteriales > Weeksellaceae > Riemerella > Riemerella columbina. Next base: position 970 of record NZ_KB894245.1, on the reverse strand, counting down.
TGCATTTGGAAATATGCTCCATCTTCTTAATGCTTATTTAGTAGAAGAGCGCTGTATCTTGGGACAACATAAGACGGATGATAAGAGTAATGAGGTGAGAGCTATTCCTATACTTTTGGAAGTGTTAGACTTAAAGGATGCGATCATAAGTATCGATGCTATGGGCTGTCAAAAAGAAATTGTAGAGAAAATTATTGACCAAAAGGCAGATTATTTTTTGGCGTTAAAGAAAAATCAAAAAACACTTTATGAAGATATAGAAACTGCTTTTTTGGTGTTTAATGAAAAAACAGATAGTGAATTTATCACAGAAGAAATTAATGGTTCAAGGGTAGAGAAAAGAATTTGTAAGGTGATGGATGATTTATCGCATCTTTCCACAGAATTTCATTGGAAAGGACTGAGGAAAATCGTAAAAATAGAGACGGAAACTTATTTGAAGAGTAAGCAAAGTACACGAACAGAGACAAGGTATTATATTACAAGTAAGGATATTACGGCAGAGCGGTTTTTGCAAATCAGTAGGAATCATTGGATGATTGAGAATAAACTTCATTGGAGTTTAGATGTCATCATGCAAGAAGATAAAAGTAGAAAACGTAACAATAATGTGGCAGAAAACTTCTCTATACTGTTAAAAGTAATATTGAAACTATTACAAGAGAAACAACTGCAAAATAAAAGAATAAGTGTAAAGTTTCATAACATTATTGATGGCATTCTATCCTCATAGGATTTACTTTGAAGGCTAGCCTTCAAAGTAAATCCTATGAGGAACTGATAAAAAAGTTGGTTATTTTTGTTTCACGCAAATAAAAATAATTATGCAAATTTATCATTCAAACGCCACTACGAATATAAACATTCGTCAGCAAATTCAAAAATCTAAGGCTACTAATTTTGAGTTAGCCCAGCAATTTAACACATCGCAACAAACCGTTTCTAAGTGGAAAAATAGAATTTCTCTTAA
>NZ_KB894244.1 GCF_000374405.1 Riemerella columbina DSM 16469 | reverse complement strand
CATACCCGTTGCGGTAGTTACCATCTTTGGTTTTCTCGTGTTTTTCATTGTCTAAATGAGCGTCAAGTTCTGCCGAAAGCATATGCTCTATGGCTTTCTTGTGTAGTTCTTTGAAGAAAGAGTTTAGGTCTTCTCCATTCTTGAAGGACTTGTAAAATTCCTTACTGTTTAAAAGTTCATTCTTGTCAATCATATCTAAATCATGTTTAAAATTGCAAATTAAGTTAAAAAGAGGTTTTGAAAACTAGTTTTCAAAACCTCTTTTTAACTTACACAGTTTATGAGATACTACCTTGCCAGAAAATTTATATCACCAGAATTTTGATGCATCTCGAGCTTTATATCTTTTATTTCAGCCATTTACAAATCCTGTTAACTACGCAATTTATGATGAATTTAAGTGGTATTTATGCCCTGAATTAGACAGTCATAATCTAATAAATTTACATTCTATCGATTTTGATACAAAAGTTCAGTTTACAAAAAATAGATTGAAATTAGCAAATATTTTACGATTCTCTCCAAAATATAGTTGGAATACTAAGTCAGAAGAAGGTATTACCCAATTGGTAGCCAGTGTAATCTTTCTTTCAGAAAACTTTCTATTAGATGTCTTACATTCTTTTAGCTGGAGTAATTATCGCGATATAATTAGTGAAGATAAAAAAGACAAAAAACGAGTTAATAGTATGAATAAATTTATAGATTCTTATGAAGACTTTAGAGTCCATAAACCATTTATTTATCCAGACGATTGGGCTGATCAATAATTTTATTTTCTTTTATAATAAATTATGTATCCTGTTATTGGTAATATAGCACATAACAAACTAACTATAAAGGCGATAATTTTTGTTGAAAGCCCTAAAATACTTCCCGTATGTATATCATAATTACTTAAGACTATTTTTTCTGCTATTATCTTTTTTGAGTAGGGACAATTCTTTAAAATTTCTCCGTTCTTATTATTAAAAAATATTTCATGCTGAATATAAGTTTTATTTCGCTCTCCAAAAACTTTTATGGAAATAGTTTCATTCTTATTATTTAGAATAACTTGGGGAATCAAATTATAATGAGAGGCATAGGGATATAAACTATCAACTTGTGAGCTGATTTTATCAATTACCTCCATACGAGGAAGTATATGTTTCGTATTAACATCGAATGTATTCTTAGTATTTTCATAATCGCTTTGTTTAATCTTACCCTTTGTTGCAATATAAAAAGCAGTCTTAGGAAGAATATCGTAAGCGAAAAATAACCCAGTGAATGCTATAATAAATGCCGGTAAAAAGATATATACTCCAAAAATATTATGTAAGTCATAATTTTTTCTCTTCCAGTTAGTGGACTTTTCCCATCTGAACCATATCTTTTTCTTCAGATTTTTATACCTTTTGGGTAACCATAACACTATACCAGTACTTAGCATAATCAGAAAAAGTATTGTTGAAATACTTACAATAAAACTTCCAATATTTGTACCTAACAGTAAAGCAAAATGTAATCTCAAAAGGATAAAGAAAAAATCTTTTTTTTCATTAATTACTTTAATTATTTCTCCAGTATATGGATTAATATAAATTGTTTTGTAGACTTTAAATTCATCATAATAATTCCAAGCAGAATAATCCCTATCATAATAATGAATCTCATATGATCTACTTTTATCTATAGGAACGGTTATCCATCCTATTGGATAATCATTCTCATTTTGTTCTTTTACTACATCAAGAATTTGAGATATTTTCAGAAAAGTATTTTGGTCATTACTTTTGTATTTATGATAAATAAAATTATTTCTTGTAATTTCTTGAATATCATCTTTAAATACAAGTAATGCGCCTGTTATGGAACTAATAAAGGTTATGATACCAACAATTAAACCAATATATCGATGTATTTTTCTTAAACCTTTTTTCATTATGTTCCTTCGTATAAATGTTTTTTGCTTATATTCCTTAACATCAAATATGTTGCAATAACAATTGTAATTCCCCCCATTAAAGTTACACTAAAGAAAATTGATTTCTTTTCAGCAATAAATGTATATAAAAGTAGTCCTAAAGATATAAAACCGCTATCAGAAATAATAATAGACATTATTTTACCTCTTAATTTATCAGGAGTATTTTCTTGAAAGACCACACGACTAAAACTTCTAAATAACTGAGATAATAATCCAAATAAAAAAATTAGTATATATATAACTACCATGCTTGGTTTTAAACATAAAATGATTAGTATTACTCCTGAAAGTAAAGCAGTTAAATACCAGATTTTCATTTTTTTTAATGGATTTGAGAAAATATGATGTAGAATAACTCCTGCCAAAACAGCTCCAGCAGCATCTACACCAGACAAGTATCCATAAGAACTAATGCCTAAACCAAGTCCGTCTTTAACTAATATGGATAACATAGCTCCAAATGGAAAAAGGAAAAACATCATAGTGATACTAACCAACATACATTTTAAGAGGTTTTTGTTACCTTTCAAATACTTCCATGCACCTTTATATGATCTGAAAAAACCTTCCTCTTTAACATCTGAAATATTCACTTTAGGTAAGTAAAATAGAATAAAAAATGCAGGAATTTGAAAAAACCAATCAATCCAAAAAACTGTTGAAAAATTTAATTTTGACATTAGGAAAGTAGCAATTATAGGAGCAATTATAGCTGCTAAATTTAAGCCTGTAGAATAATATCCAACTGCTTTAGCTAAGGTACCTCTGTCTACTATTTGTGGTAAGATAGCATTCCTTACACTAGGTTCTGCACCATCAAAAATACTCCTCAGGAAAAGTAAACTTGCCAATAAATACCATGCTGGTTTATCATAAATGGATACTAAGAGTGTTTGAGCAAATGATGTTAGCATTATGAAACTATAAAGAAAAATCATCATTTTTCTTCTATTATATCTATCTGCTAAATATCCTCCAAGAAACCCCATAAAAAAACGAGGTAATATCCTAAAAGACAACACTTTACCTAATATAGAAAAATCATTATATGTTTCAAGTATATACCAACTTAGAATGGTTAGAACCATATATTCTCCTAAAGCCCCTAGAAATGTACAACTTAGAAATTTATAGTAAAAGTTTTTTTTCATTTATTATAAAAAGGATTATCTATAAGATTAAAAATAACTCTGTTTTCTACTCTCATTCTAAGCAATGATTTGATAGGAATTTTTTGATTAAGAATCACCTTAATAAATTTATTTTTTTCTTGTTCATCACAATCAATATTTTTAATTATATTTAGCGAAACTTCCTTAACTAAGGACCAGAGGGTATTTTTATTAGTTAAGGTGTACTCTGAAAAACAATTAATAAAATCTCTTATTAGATTGTTATATAGTGAGTGAATAAACTCTTCCATACACTCCTGATAAGATATGATAGTTTTATTCAAATCAATAAGAGAACTTTCCATTGTTTTAGTAAAGCTATTATGAGTCATTTGGACACTTCCTAAATCTCTATATACAAGAGATAATGGGTGCCCATTATCTGAAAATTTCAACAAACAATTTTGACCATGTGGATCAATTGCAATTCCATATTTCAAAAATAATTCTATGGGAAAAAATAATAAAATTTCAAAAATTTTTTCTATGAATTCTATATTGCTGAGATTTGACTGCTTGTGAAATAATTTTAAAAGTGGATTTTTTCTAAGTGGTGTTCTGTGAGTTAAACTTGAAGCTGTCAATATTTTCTCAGATTCAGAACATAGGGCTAATGGAGACTCTCTTAGAACGAAAGATAAGAGAGGAGGGGACTCATGTAAAATATTTTCACTTTTAATAGAGTGTGCACCAAAAATATCAGAAATTATAGAAGCTTTTTGTGTTGTAATGGACTTTAAGTTAGTGTATTCTTTCTGTATAAAATTAGAAATTGTTATACCATTATAAATATCTCTTTTGGAAAGTAACCTGAACACGCTAGTAGCTTGTACTGCTATAGGTAGCTTAATGTAAATTCCTAAATTATTTTTATAATCTTCCACCATCATAGTCCTAAAAGATAATGTTGGATAGGAAGAAATACTTGACAATTCTTTTAATTGTCCCTTTTTTAAATCTTTATCAAAATATTTATATATAACATTTTCCAGATGCCATGGATGTACGGGAAATATAATCTCATCATCATTTACTTTTATATTATGTTTTTTATTAAGATAATTTTCCCATAAAGATAAATTACCCTGTTGTTTAATACTGTCCTTTTTTAAGGCAACTAGCGGAATATTTACACAATTTCGAAATTCAGGAGCATATTTAATTATGTCAGCCTTCGATATTCCAAACTTTGTTTTTGTGCATGGATGTAATGGATGTCCTTTGAAAGGTAGACTTTCGGATATTCTCAAACATTCTTGTTTTTCAATAGGAGTAAGACATTTACCTAATATTTTTTTAGTTTCAACTTCTATTAATTCTAAATTGCTTTGCTCCCATTCAAAAGACTCACAAAGATTATTAAAGGAATTTTTCACTTCATATAGTGTCTTCTCTCTATTTTTATCTAAAACCTTCCAAATATCTAAAATGTAAGTCAGAAGTGTATCATAAGACATCTTTTTTATGTTCCCTTTACTATCTATCTCTAAGGCTTTTAAAGATTCTGAATCGGTCTGAGATTCGTAATCATTAGAGATTAAAACTTTACTATGATTTTTAGGGTGTATGAAACACTGAACATTATTTTCTGTCTTGAAAATAACATCATTATTACTCTCATTTTTCAGTACATTTATTAGCCTGATAATGATTTCTCTTTCTGCTAACGATCGTGTATAATCTTCCATTTTACATTTTAAACAAATATTTTAGGTATTTTTCAGTGACTGGTCTTGCACTACCAGTCATAGGTATTTCGTGATCAATCAAACTTGGACGTGTATTAACTTCAATAATACTCAACCCAGCCTCTTCTACAGGTTTTTGTATATCAATACATCTTACATCCAAACCTGCTACATCAATTTCTAAAAAATTGGTAACTTCTAATATTTTATCACATATTGATTTATGCACTTTATCTGTTACATCATGAGAAATTGCTCCAGACCAACCATTGCCACAATTTGTCACATAAAGTTTTTTATTTTCTGGTAATATTTCGGTAAGAGAATATCCCTCTTTAGTTAAGTAATTTTTAACATATTCTATTGGAATCTCTACTAACATTTCAGTTTGCTTACCATAAACATCAATTCTTTCAGAAACTCTCTTTATATTTTCTTTTTTAATTAGCTCTATGATTGAGTCTTGACCATTACCAATTATGTAAGGAAGTTCATTCCAAAGCACTCCCTCTATTGACTGATTAATAACTAAAAACCTATAATCCTTTCCTAAAGCTTGTTTTTGTAAAATAACCTTTGAACTCATTAATTTACATTGTTCAATAGCAAGATTTAGTTTTTCTTCATTACTAATATCCATATAAATCCCCACTCCTTTATTGGTGTCAAAAGGCTTTACAACAATAGGTTTATTTTCTTCTAAAAATTTTTTTTCTTTACAATTAAATGAATCACTAAATATAAAGTTAGGAACAGGGAATCCAGCTTGTAATAAAAGAAAATTACATGTAATTTTATCCTCTGTAATTGCACCAGGTATATGTTTTAAATATGGAGAAATAGCTCTGTTGATAATTATCTTAGTTTCTCCTTTTTTCAACGTTAAAAAATCTTCTTTTTCTGGGACTGTTAATTCACAGTCTATTCCTAATTCCTTACATTTATGAAGAATAATCCAAGTATTAAGATTTCTTATTCTAAAACTCATAATTAAAAAAGGTTAAAGTTAAAGAGCGACAAAAGTCGCTCTATGAAAAATATTTAAAATCTAAACAATAAATTTCCTGCTATATTTCTTGGCATTTGTGGTTGTGCATCACTATTCCAATACTGTTGATTGGTTATGTTGTTGAATTTTAAACCAAATGTCCATTTAGGAGTATCGTACAAAATACTTGAGTTTAACACTGTATAATTGGGAAGAATGATAGTATTAGCCGCATCCCAGAACACATCACTTACATAATTTCCGCCAAATCCTACTTTGATATTATTGAATAATCCTGTATCAAACTTGTAATCCACCCAAAAATTATATATATTCTTAGGGGCACCTTGTACGCGTTTTCCAATAAGGCTCGGTTCACCAGCTGTAAATTTATTTTCATTATAAGCCACTCCTCCTATGATACTCCAATTATTTAATTGTGCAATCAGTTCTACCTCAAAACCTTTACTTTCTTGTTTTCCACTCTGTTGTGTAAAATTCTGAGCATCTGTCCAAGTCGCATCATTTACATCAATTTGGTAAAAACTAACCGTTGAGAAGAGTTTTTTGCCGATCAATTGGGTTTTCATACCAATTTCCTTTTGATAGGCTTTTTTCGGCTTAAGTCTTAATTGCGTTCCATCAGGTTGGCTTACAATACCTTGATTGATAAACCCATTCATATAGTTTCCAAAAATAGAGACTTTATCTTTAAACAATTGATAGACAACACCTACTTTGGGTGAGAAGAAATTTTGTTCATACCCATCATCTTGCTTAGCATTAGATGCTACGCTTGGTTCACTTCTATAATGGTCGTATCGTCCACTAAGTAAAACACTTAAATTATCTGTAAAGTTTATCACATCAGAAACATACGCACTTGTGTTATGCTGAGTATCATTCCAATGTCCGGCATTACCTTGTGCTAAAATACCATCTATTTTAGCCTTAATAATAGGTGCAAAATCTTTGGTTACATCAATATCATCATATTTTGCCCATTGAAAGTTTAGTTCAGCGTTGGTTCTTGTATAATCAAGCCCTACTAACACTTTGTTTTTAACGCTACCAAAGTTAAAATTACCATTAAAATTTTGTTGGAATTGTATAAATGATAATTTCCTTGCACTATAAAGCCCTACATTTCTTTCGATGGTTGTTGGCGAAGTCCATCTAGGGTAAAGTTGATAACTATAATCTACAAAACCAGTGCTTGAGTTAATATTAGTCGTTGAAGTCCATCTATCCGACATACGATAAGTGGCTTTCACAAATAGATTGGCAATATTACTCTTTGAACCTACATCATCACCTCCTATATATTGGTCATAGCCAATAGGTATCTCTTTAAAATTCTTGAAATAACCTCCCGATAGATTAGGGTAAGGCATTTGTGTATTATTAATTGACGCAAATTCGGTTTCTGCTAGAACTTCCAATCGGTCATTTACTTTATATAAGAAACTTGGTGCTACGGTAATATTTCTATAGTTTCCGATATTTTGAAAACTATGTTGATAATTGTAGGCAGCATTTAAGCGAAATAACGCCGTTTCTTCTTTATTAAGGCCTTGGTTGGCATCAAGTGTTAAACGCATCAAATCATAACTTCCAGTATAAAGACCTACTTCTGTTCTATTGATATTATGAGGAATTTTTGTCACTTTATTGATTAATCCGCCAAAAGAAACCGCATTTGCACCATACAGCGTACCTGAAGGTCCTTTTACTACTTCCATACGCTCAATATTAATAGGGTCTGATTCGGCTCTAAATTGAGTTGCCATACCATTTCTAACCGCATTTCTAGTTTCAAAACCTCTAATCCAAGCCGTAACGGCACCTGTAGGATTGTTAAAAGCCACAACACCAACAGAATTATTTACGATTTCTCGGTTAGTTAATAGAATTTGACTTTTGATTATTTCTTTGGGAACTACACTATAGATTTGTGGATTTTCGATATTTTTTAATGGCATCTTAGCAATATCCACACTTTGCTTTTCACCATATTTTTGTGTGGCTGTAATGATGATTTCATCTAGTTCATGTACTTTTAAAGTATCTTGCTCTACTTGCTGTGCATACATTGTAAAATATGAACAGAAAGCCAATAAAAAGATGGGTTTTTTTTTTCTCTTCATTTTTAAATTAATTTTAAGCAGTTATTTTAATTTAGTATAAATATACGCAAAAATAAAAAATTATTTATTCTCTTACAAGAGATTTTTATTTTTTATGCCATTCCCTGCCACAAAATTCCAAAACAAGCCAAGAATATCATTCGTTAAGAGCGTGCCTATACATTTGCCCTATAACTTTAAAAAAGTATAGACATGGCAAAACAAAATGTATTTAAAACAGTCTTATTAGTGGCTTGTATCTTTGTGTCAACCGCTTTATTTGCCCAAGGTAACGGCGTAAACGGAATTAACGAAGCCACACAAATGGTAACCTCTTATTTCGACCCTGCTACCAAGTTAATCTATGCCATTGGTGCAGTCGTAGGATTGATAGGAGGAGTTAAAGTGTACAATAAATTCTCTAATGGCGATCCTGATACAAGTAAAACCGCCGCTTCGTGGTTTGGTGCTTGTATCTTTTTGATTGTAGCCGCTACCATTCTAAGGTCTTTCTTTTTATAAACGATAGTCCTATGGAAAGAAAGAAAAAGAGTTTTGCCATCAATAAAGGCATCGGTAGAACGGTAGAGTTTAAAGGACTCAAAGCCCAATACCTGTTTATTTTCGCAGGCGGGTTATTGGGCATCCTTTTACTCACGATGATACTATATATAGTGGGCGTAAGTCCTTATATCACGATTGGTTTAGGTGTCCTATTGGCGAGTTTAGTCATTTGGCAGACTTTTTCGCTGAATCGAAAATATGGCGAACACGGCTTAATGAAAATAGCCGCCAATAGAAGACATCCTAAATATCTTATCCACCGAAAAACTGTACATCGATTTATCCAACCTACTAATTCTCCAACTTATGAGAAATAAATCCAAAACAGCAACCTTGGAAAGTAAATTTCCTTTGTTAGCCATTGAAGAGGCTTGTGTGCTATCCAAAGAAGCCGATATTAGTATCGGCTTTGAGATTGCTCTCCCAGAATTATTTACAATTTCTTCTAATGATTACGACAATCTACACTCAATATGGCATAAAGCCGTCAAAGTATTACCCGACTTTTGTGTCGTTCATAAACAGGATTGGTTTACTAAAGAAAACTACCAGCCCGAGATTCAAAAAGAGGAGCTAAGTTTTCTTACGCGTTCCTACGAAAGACACTTTAACGAACGCCCATTTCTAAATCACCGTTGTTATCTATTCATTACACAAACTACTGAAAAGAGAATGCGAACGCAAAGTAACTTTTCATCTCTTTGCAAAGGGCATTTTCTTCCAAAGCAAGTCACCAAAAAAGAACATTTTACTCGCTTTTTAGAAGCGGTCGCACAATTTGAACGCATCTTAAATGATAGTGGCTTTTTACAACTCACTCGACTGACCGAAAAAGACTATATCGGCGATAAAAATTCCAAAGGTCTATGGGAACGCTATTTTAGTTTGACTCCGGACACTCATCAAAATTTACAAGATATTTGTCTATCGGCAGAGGAAATGCGCATCGGTAACCAACGCCTATGCTTACATACTTTATCCGATACGGAAGATTTACCGGTTAAGGTTTCCTCCGACATCCGCTATGAAGGATTATCCACCGACCGAAGCGACTGCCGGCTGTCTTTTGCCAGTCCGGTTGGCTTATTGTTAAGTTGCAACCACATTTATAATCAGTATCTTTTTATCGATAATTCGGAAAAGAATTTGCAGCGGTTTGAAAAGTCTGCCCGCAATATGCACTCATTGGGACGGTACAGCCGTGCCAATCAAATCAATAAGCAGTGGATTGATAATTATCGAATGTAAACCCCATCATAATACCGTGGATGTTGCCACTTTGTATTGGGCAGGTATTCCTGGGAATGCTGCAGATTTTCCAAGCGAAGAGAGTTTTTACACTTTTATAGAACCGGCTTTGTGTTTCTTTACGCAAGAAACGAATTACCATAGTTCGCCTAGTCCATTTGGTATCAAAATGTCGGATAGGCTTACAGGCAAACCTATCCATTTGGATATTTCGGATTTACCAATGAAAAAAGGCATTATCACCAACCGAAACAAATTTGTTCTCGGTCCTTCAGGAAGTGGTAAGTCCTTTTTTACCAATCATATGGTTCGACAATATTACGAACAAGGTACTCATGTACTCATGGTAGATACGGGGAATTCTTACCAAGGTATTTGTAAACTCATCAATACTAAAACCAAAGGCGAAGACGGGGTTTATTTCACTTATACCGAAGATAATCCGATTGCTTTTAATCCTTTCTATACCGATGATAATGTGTTCGATATAGAAAAAAGGGAAAGTATCAAAACCCTCATTATGACCCTTTGGAAACGCGAAGACGAACCCGCAAGGCGTTCAGAAGAAGTCGCTTTGTCTAATGCGGTGAATCTCTATATACAATATATTAAAGATGATCCCGAGCATCAACCTTGTTTCAATGGGTTTTATGAGTTTGTAAAAAAAGATTATCGACTGGTCTTAGAAAAAAAGAATGTCAGAGAAAAGGATTTTGACTTGTTGAACTTTTTGAATGTTTTAGAACCGTATTACAAAGGTGGTGAGTACGACTATCTTTTAAACTCGGACAAAGAAATGGATTTACTCAATAAACGATTTATCGTTTTTGAAATAGATGCCATTAAGGACCATCCGATATTATTTCCTGTGGTTACGATTATCATTATGGAGGTATTTATCAATAAAATGCGAAGACTGAAAGGTATTCGCAAAATGATATTGATAGAGGAAGCGTGGAAAGCCATCGCTAAAGAAGGAATGGCAGAGTACATAAAATACCTATTTAAAACCGTTCGTAAATACTTTGGTGAAGCGGTAATTGTAACACAAGAAGTAGATGATATTATTCATTCCATCATTGTTAAGGAAAGTATTATCAATAACTCTGATTGTAAGATACTACTCGACCAAAGAAAGTATATGAACAAGTTTGAGGATATTCAAAGAATGCTCGGACTTACGGAAAAAGAAAAATCACAAATCCTTTCGATCAACCAGAACAATGACCCCAACCGATTGTATAAAGAAGTGTGGATAGGCTTAGGTGGTACGCATTCGGCGGTCTATGCCACTGAGGTAAGCCCCGAAGAATATTTAGCCTATACGACCGAAGAGTCCGAGAAACACGAAGTAATGCAATTGGCTAAGAAACTCGATGGCAACTTAGAGTTAGCCATTCGCCAAAAAGCACAAGAGAGAAGAGAAGAACTTTATTAATAGAACCCTAAATTTTAAACAAATGAAACGATTTATTATGACTGCATTGGTTGTACTAGGAATAGGCACCAGTGTACCTGCAAACGCTCAATGGGTAGTAAGCGACCCTGGAAACCTCGCACAAAGTATTGTGAATACGGCACAAGAAATCGTACAGACTTCTTCGACCGCTGCCAATACACTTAAAAACTTCAAGGAAGTAGAAAAAGTGTACAAGCAAGGAAAGAAATACTACGATGCTTTGAAGAAAGTAAAGACGATTGTCAAAGATGCAAGAAAGGTAAAAGAAACCGTCTTAATGGTAGGTGATATTTCTGAAATCTATGTAACCAACTTTAAAAAGATGACCCAAGACCCCAATTTTAGTCCTGATGAATTAGAAGCCATTGCTTTTGGGTATTCTCAGTTATTGGAAGAGAGTTCAGGCTTACTGAATGATTTAAAGAAAATCATCAATGCGTCTTCATTGTCTATGAATGATAAGGAACGAATGGATATCATTGACCAAGTATATAGAGATGTTAAGGAATATCATAGCCTTATTCGTTATTACACGAAGAAAAACATATCAGTAAGTTATCTAAGAGCGAAAAAGAAAAATGATACCAAACGCGTATTGGATTTATACGGAACCGAGTCTAGGTATTGGTAATCATTTCCCATTTATTCACAACATAATTCTATACCAATGATATTATTAGCCGTTGATTTTACCAACCTACACGAGATGCTTCGCAATCTCTATGATGAGATGATGCCTTTAGCTTCTCAGATGAGTTCCGTGGCTCGTGGGATTGCAGGATTGGGAGCGTTGTTTTACATAGCCATGCGTGTTTGGCAGTCCCTGGCACGAGCCGAATCTATTGATGTTTATCCGATGCTTCGTCCTTTTGCCATCGGATTAGCCATTATGTTTTTTCCTACCATTGTACTGGGTACGCTTAATACGGTTTTGAGTCCCGTTGTAACGGGTACGCATAGTATTTTAGAGGGACAAACTTTAAATCTGAATAAGCTACAGGAGCAGAAAGATTTACTGGAGAAAGAAGCTATGCTCCGAAATCCGGAAACCTCGTACTTGGTCGATGATGAAGAATTCGATAAAAAAATAGACGAATTGGGCTGGTCTCCCAAAGATTTAGCTACTACGGGAGCCATGTATGCTGAACGAGGTATGTATAAATTAGGTCAGCAAATAAAAAATATGTTTCGAGAATTATTAGAAATTCTTTTTCAAGCGGCCGCTTTGGTGATTGATACAATACGCACCTTTTTTCTGGTCGTCCTCTCTATCCTCGGACCGATCGCCTTTGCCTTTTCCGTCTGGGATGGTTTTCAATCTACCATGAGCCAATGGTTTACAAGATATATCAGTATTTATTTATGGTTGCCTATATCAGACTTGTTTAGTGCGTTACTTGCCAAAATGCAAACCTTAATACTTGCCAATGATATTGAGCAACTATCCGATCCCAATTTTATTCCTGACACTTCTAATACCGTCTATATTATCTTTATGATTATCGGTATCGTAGGATATTTCACCATTCCATCGGTGGCTGGTTGGGTAGTTCAAGCGGGAGGTATGGGCAACTTTGGTAGAAATATCAACCAAACGGCGCAAAAAGCCGGAAATATTGCTTCCGCAGGAGCCGGAGCCGCTGCCGGATATGTGGCAGGAAAACTATTTAACAGAAGTGGTGGAGACAAAGACAGCGATAGTTAATGGAGTGTTTTCGTCTCAGCTTATTAAAGATTATATAAAATAGAATCAAATTATGGAATTTAAAATTTTAAGAAATATTGAAAATGGATTTAAACAAATCCGAATGTACACAATTATTTTTGCCGGTCTGTGTTTAATCATCACGCTTTTCTCCATTGGTTACGCCTATTATTTTATGGAACAACAACGGAAGAAAATCTATGTTCTGGATAACGGGAAATCTCTCATTTTAGCCCTCTCGCAAGATGCCGAAAAGAACCGTCCCGTAGAGGCTCGAGAACATATCCGAAGATTCCACGAACTCTTTTTCAATATTGCTCCCGATAAGGCTGCCATTAAAAGTAATATGAAACGAGCATTTTTCTTAGCCGACAAAACCGCTTTCAACTATTACAATGATTTAGCCGAAAAAGGCTATTACAACCGAATCATCTCGGGAAATATTCGTCAAAGAATACAAGTCGATAGTATCGTATGTGACTTTGATAAGTATCCCTATCAAGTACAAACCTATGCTAAGCAATATATCACCAGAGCCAGTAATATTACCGAACGAAAATTAGTAACTGCTTGTCAATTGGTTAATTCCGTTCGTTCGGATAACAATCCCCAAGGGTTTATCATTGAGCAATTTCGAATCATAAAAAAAGAAGATGTACAAACCGTCGAACGCTAATTTAATCACCATTAAAAATAAAATCTTATGGAAGAGAATAAAACAAATCAAGAAGAGCCAGAGAAATTCAGTGTGCTACTTACAGATGAAGAGCAACAGGCACAAGAAGAACAGAGCGAAGCTCAAAGAGAAGAAAACCGAAAACAACTCAAAAAATGGTTCATTTTTGCTTTGATGGGTTTGGTTTTCTTAGGATGTATGTANCTATTGTTCTTTATGGGAAATGACTCTGAGGATAAATTAAAAGTAGAGCAAGATCTTATACCAGAGCCTACGGAAATTTCATTACCTGAAGATAAGGGAGAAGCCTATGAACAAGCGTTATTAGAACAAAAGCGTAAAGAAAAGCAAATGGCTATGCAGTC
>NZ_KB894243.1 GCF_000374405.1 Riemerella columbina DSM 16469 | reverse complement strand
GAAAAGGAAGATTTGAATTTTCCATAATAGTGCCACTGCGTAAAGAGGTGCGAAAACCACAAGATTTACACTCATAACATTCTTTGTCTCTCTTCCAATAATGTGTTGTGTTAGAGCATTTTTTGCAAACCACTNCATGCTTGTCACGCTCTTCTTTGAAATGCTTGCGACAACTCTGCTCATCTCCAAACTCAGCTGTAAAAGTAAATAAGTTCATACGGATTATCTTCTAAATTTAGTGCAAAGATAATACTTATAGGTGTAATTAAGGATATTCAAAAGTAAAAACACTCAAAAGTAGTACTTGTTTTTTCATAGAAATTAATTTTACCAAAAATAAAAAAAATCTTATTACAAACTATGCAATAAGATTTTACTTTTTTATTAAAAAGAACGATTAAGCCTGTGGCGTATTGTTTCCTCCTAATACAAATGGTTCTACTTCTTTTATTTCTCCAAACTGTTGCTCGTAGTTAGCAATATTTTGTTGCAATGCATTGAGAACTCTTTTAGCGTGTAATGGTGCTAAAATCACTCTAGATCTTACTTTTGCTTGTTGTACCCCTGGCATCATTTGGATGAAATCCAATACAAACTCAGATGGTGAGTGGTTTACTAGTGCTAAGTTAGCATATACACCTGCTGCAACTACTTCATTAAGTTCGATATTAATGTTGTTTGGATCTTGGTTTTGGTTTTGATTGTTGTCCATAATTTTTGTTTTTATTAAAGTTTGAAAGGCTAAAGGTACAAATATTCTCTAACCTTTCAAACTATTGTTTATTATTTTTTAGTTTAAATCTTCAAATTCTTTATTAGAACCTACGATAAAGCTTTGATAATCTTTAAGTCCCGTACCAGCAGGAATTCTATGCCCTACGATTACATTTTCTTTAAGACCATTCAACACATCGACTTTACCAGATACAGCAGCTTCGTTAAGCACCTTAGTCGTTTCCTGGAACGATGCTGCCGACATAAAGGATTTCGTTTGCAATGCGGCTCTCGTAATACCTTGTAGTACTGGATGTGCCGTAGCCGTAAGCGCTTCACGAACCTCTACTAGTTTTAGGTCTTCACGCTTCAACTTAGAGTTTTCGTCTCTCAATTCTCTAGCGGTAATCATTTGTCCCGCTTTCAATTCTTGAGAATCCCCGGGATCGGTAACGACCTTCATACCAAATACTCTTTCGTTTTCTTGGATAAAATCTAACTTATGCTCTAAGCTTCCCTCTAAGAATTGCGTATCACCACCATCAACAATTTCAACTTTGGTCATCATCTGTCTTACGATAATTTCAAAGTGTTTGTCATCGATTTTCACCCCCTGTAAACGGTATACTTCCTGAATTTCGTTCACTAAGTATTCTTGTACCGCCGTAGGTCCTTTGATGGCAAGAATATCGTTCGGCGTTACGGAACCATCGGATAATGGCGAACCTGCTTTCACAAAGTCATTTTCTTGAACTAAGATTTGGTTAGAAAGTTTTACCAGATACTTTTTAATTTCTCCAGTTTTAGACTCTACAATAAGTTCTCGGTTACCTCTCTTGATTTTACCATAAGATACTACCCCGTCGATTTCTGTTACTACCGCTGGGTTAGAAGGATTTCTCGCTTCAAATAATTCGGTAACTCTTGGAAGACCACCCGTGATATCCCCTGCTTTTGCAGATTTTCTAGGGATCTTAATTAAGATTTTACCCGCCTTAATCTTCTCACCATCGTTTACCATTAAGTGGGCACCCACTGGTAAGTTATAAGATTTTTGCTCTACACCTTTGGAGTCTACAACTCTTAGCGTAGGAACGGCTTTTTTATTTCTAGATTCCGAGATTACTTTCTCTTCGAAACCTGTTTGTTCGTCAATCTCTAATTGGAAGGATACCCCTTTGATGATATCTTCGTATTCTACCTTACCAGAAGTTTCGGCAATAATTACGGCGTTATATGGATCCCATTTCGCAATTAAGTCTCCTTTTTTCACCTTATCACCAGGTTTTACGGCAAGTATGGAACCATAAGGCACATTGGCAACCATGATTTGTGCTCTGTTAGCATTATCTGCTACCAAACGGAATTCCGTAGAACGAGACACTACAATCTCTGCCTTGTTTCCTTCTTCATCTTCGGAAGTTACGGTTCTTACTTCGTCCATTTCTACAATACCATCTCTCTTAGCCACGATAGATGGATTTTCTGAAACGTTCCCTGCAGTACCCCCTTGGTGGAAGGTTCTCAAAGTCAGCTGTGTACCAGGCTCACCAATCGACTGTGCGGCGATTACCCCTACGGCTTCTCCCATATGGATCATCTTACCAGTCGCTAAGTTTCTACCGTAGCACTTCGCACAAATTCCTCGTTTAGATTCACAAGTTAATGGTGAACGCACTTCTACCGCTTCAATACCTGCCTCTTCTATCTTCTTAGCCAATTCTTCGTTAATTAGCTCGTCTGCTTCTACAATGATTTCATCGGTTTCTGGGTCATAAATATCGTGAAGTGAAATTCTACCTAAGATTCTTTCAGATAATTTTTCTACAATATCATCATTTTTTCTCAATGGCGTTACTTCCACTCCTCTTAATGTACCACAATCATCTTCCGTAATGATAACATCTTGTGCTACATCTACCAATCTTCTCGTTAAGTAACCTGCATCGGCAGTTTTAAGGGCGGTATCCGCTAGACCTTTACGCGCACCGTGGGTAGAGATAAAGTACTCCAAGATGGAAAGACCTTCCTTAAAGTTGGCTACAATAGGGTTTTCGATAATCTCTGCTCCTACTGAACCCGCTTTTTGAGGTTTTGCCATCAATCCACGCATACCAGATAACTGACGAATCTGCTCTTTAGAGCCCCTCGCTCCAGAATCTAGCATCATATAAACAGAGTTGAATCCACCTTGGTCAGTTTTCATCCTGTTCATAATCATTTCTGTTAGATTAGCGTTTGTATTCGTCCAAACATCAATTACTTGGTTATAACGCTCTGTATCGGTAATAAGACCCATATTATAGTTAGCCTTAATATCATCTACACTTTCTACGGCGTTGCTAATCATAGTTTTCTTTTCTTCAGGCACTACGATATCGGCAAGACTAAATGAAAGTCCACCTTTGAAGGCATTGGTATAACCTAAATCTTTCATTCTATCTAAGAACTTCACCGTAGTTGGGAAATCCGTTTCCGCTAAGATTCTACCAATGATATTTCTTAATGATTTTTTAGTCAATAATTCATTGATATAACCAATTTCTTCTGGTACAATTTGGTTGAATAAAATTCTACCTACCGTAGTCTCAATTAGTTTAGTAACGAGTTCACCATTTTCCTTAATTGGTAATCTACACTTTACTTTAGCATTTAAAGAAACTCTACCTTCGTTGTAAGCAATTTCTGCTTCTTCTGGTGAATAGAATACGAGACCTTCCCCTTTCACTTTATAGTCTTCGGTAGAATGCCCTTCCTTAGTCATAAAGTAAAGTCCTAATACCATGTCCTGAGATGGTACCGTAATTGGGGAACCATTGGCAGGGTTAAGGATATTTTGCGAACCTAACATTAATAACTGAGCTTCTAAAATCGCTTCTGGCCCTAGTGGTAAGTGTACCGCCATCTGGTCACCATCGAAGTCGGCGTTGAATGCCGTAGTTACCAATGGGTGCAGTTGGATGGCTTTCCCTTCAATCATTTTTGGTTGGAAGGCTTGGATACCTAAACGGTGAAGCGTAGGCGCACGGTTAAGCAATACTGGGTGTCCTTTCATTACATTTTCAAGGATATCATACACCACAGGTTCTTTTCTATCGATAATTCTCTTCGCAGATTTTACGGTTTTTACAATACCTCTTTCAATTAGTTTTCTAATGATAAATGGTTTGTAAAGTTCCGCTGCCATATCTTTAGGAATACCACATTCGTGAAGTTCCAAAGTAGGTCCAACAACAATTACCGAACGCGCAGAGTAGTCCACCCTTTTACCCAATAAGTTCTGACGGAAACGCCCTTGCTTACCTTTAAGAGAGTCAGAAAGAGATTTTAATGGTCTGTTGCTTTCAGATTTTACTGCTGAAGATTTTCTAGTGTTATCAAATAATGAATCCACCGACTCCTGCAACATACGCTTTTCGTTTCTTAAGATTACTTCTGGCGCTTTGATTTCGAGAAGTCTCTTCAGACGATTGTTTCTGATGATTACTCTTCTATATAAATCATTCAAATCCGAAGTTGCGAAACGCCCACCATCTAATGGGACTAGTGGTCTCAATTCTGGTGGAATTACAGGAAGCACACGCATCACCATCCATTCTGGGCGGTTAATCATTCTGGTATTAGCATCTCTCAAGGCTTCAACAACAGATAATCTTTTTAATGCTTCGGTTCTTCTCTGTTTAGAAGTTTCGTTGTGTGCTTTGTGTCTTAAATCATAAGATAAAGCATCTAAATCTATTCTTCTTAATAATTCTTCTACGGCTTCTGCACCCATTTTAGCGATAAACTTATTAGGGTCAGAATCGTCAAGATATTGATTTTCTACTGGTAAAGTTTCTAAGATATCTAAGTATTCTTCTTCTGTTAAGAATTCCATTTCTTCAAAATCAGAACCATCGGCTTTCTTAGCGATACCCTGTTGGATTACGACATATCTCTCATAGTAGATAATCATATCCAATTTTTTAGATGGTAATCCTAATAAGTAACCAATTTTGTTTGGCAACGAACGGAAATACCAAATATGTGCTACTGGCACTACCAAATTGATATGCCCTACACGCTCTCTACGCACCTTTTTCTCAGTAACCTCTACCCCACAACGGTCGCAGACGATACCTTTGTAACGGATACGCTTATATTTACCACACGCACACTCATAATCCTTGATAGGACCAAAGATTTTTTCACAGAATAAACCGTCTCTCTCTGGCTTATGGGTACGATAGTTAATCGTTTCTGGCTTTAAAACTTCCCCTCTAGATTCTTGAAGAATCGATTCTGGTGAAGCTAAACCTATTGAGATTTTATTAAATCTACTTGTTTTATTTTTGTTTGACATTTTTGAAATTTTAGATTATGTATTTTAGATTTTAGATTATGTTTTGAACCTTATTTTAGGCTCAATATTATAATTTAAAATTTAAAATTATTCTTCAAGCCTTACATCTAATCCTAGACCTTGTAACTCATGTAACAATACATTGAAAGATTCTGGAATACCAGGCTCTGGCATTGCTTCACCTTTCGCAATGGCTTCATAAGTTTTGGCTCTACCAATCACATCATCAGACTTCACAGTTAAGATTTCTCTAAGGATATTAGACGCACCAAAGGCTTCTAATGCCCATACCTCCATCTCTCCGAAACGCTGACCACCAAATTGTGCTTTACCACCTAATGGCTGCTGCGTAATCAATGAGTAAGGTCCAATAGAACGCGCGTGCATCTTATCATCCACCATGTGTCCTAATTTCAACATATAGATTACCCCAACAGTAGCTGGCTGCGTGAAACGCTCTCCTGTACCACCATCATAAAGGTGAGTGTTACCGTAGATTGGCAATCCTGCTTTTTCTGTATATTCGGTAATTTGGTCAAGTTTAGCACCATCAAAGATTGGCGTAGCAAACTTCAATCCTAATTGCTTACCTGCCCAACCTAATACGGTTTCGTAAATCTGTCCAATGTTCATACGAGATGGTACCCCTAGTGGATTTAGTACGATATCTACTGGCGTTCCATCTTCTAAGAATGGCATATCTTCTTCTCTTACGATGCGCGATACGATACCTTTGTTACCGTGACGACCTGCCATTTTATCTCCTACATTCAATTTACGCTTCTTAGCAATATAAACTTTAGCTAATTTAATGATACCTGATGGCAATTCATCCCCGATAGAAATAGCATATTTCTCACGGTTTTTGAAGCTTTGTAAATCGTTGTATTTAATTTTATAGTTGTGGATTAATTGCTTAATCAACTCATTTTTATCTGCATCTACTGTCCAGTCGGAGCCGTTTACATTCATGTAATCCTCCACAGAAGACAATAGTTTCATTGTGAATTTAGAACCTTTACCAATGATTTCCTCTCCTAAGTCATTTTTAACACCTTGAGAAGTTTTACCGTTTACGATAGAGTTTAGCTTATCTAAAAGTACACTTCTTAAGTCTTTGAACTTAGCTTTATAATCATTTTCAATCTCTTCGAGCTTGATTTTCTCTTCGGTTCTTTTCTTCTTATCCTTGATATTTCTAGAGAATAATTTTTTATCAATTACCACACCTCTAAGCGAAGAATTGGCTTTTAATGAAGCATCTTTTACATCTCCTGCTTTATCCCCAAAGATGGCTCTTAATAATTTCTCTTCTGGTGTAGGATCAGACTCACCTTTAGGTGTAATTTTACCAATCAAGATATCACCAGGTTTTACCTCAGCACCGATACGGATCATACCGTTTTCGTCTAAGTCTTTGGTGGCATCCTCAGAAATATTTGGAATATCCGCTGTCAATTCCTCCATTCCTAGTTTGGTATCTCTTACCTCTAGTGAATATTCGTCCACATGGATAGAAGTAAACCAGTCCTCGCGTACTACTTTTTCGTTGATTACAATCGCATCCTCAAAGTTGTACCCTTTCCAAGGCATAAAGGCTACCACTAAGTTTCTACCTAATGCCAATTCGCCTTTTTCAGTAGCGTAACCATCACAAAGTACTTGACCTTTCTCTACCTTGTCCCCAGCTCTTACGATAGGTTTCAAAGTAATCGTAGTGGATTGGTTGGTTTTTCTAAACTTAATTAAGTTATAAGTTTTCGTAGCAGAATCAAAGTTTACAATATCTTCATCTTCGGTTCTATCGTATTTAATGACAATTTTTTCTGCATCTACATATTCTACCACCCCCGAACCTTCAGCATTAATTAATACTCTAGAATCTCTAGCTACTTGTTTTTCTAAGCCTGTTCCTACAATTGGTGCTTGAGGTTTTAATAATGGTACTGCCTGACGCATCATGTTAGATCCCATCAATGCACGGTTCGCATCATCATGCTCCAAGAATGGAATCAACGATGCCGAAATACCAGAAATCTGGTTTGGTGCAATATCAATTAAATCTACCTGATCTGGCTCTACTACTGGGTAGTCACCATCTAGACGCGCAATGATTCTGTCGGTTTCAAATTTACCATCATCTGCCAACTCCACATTCGCCTGAGCAATGATTTTAGATTCTTCGTCTTCTGCATTTAAATATACTGGTGCCGCTTTGAAATCAACTTTACCATTCTCTACCTTACGGTAAGGGGTTTCAATAAATCCTAGATTATTAATCTTAGCATAAATACCTAAAGATGAAATCAAACCAATGTTTGGTCCTTCTGGTGTTTCAATTGGACAAATTCTTCCGTAGTGGGTATGGTGAACATCTCGAACCTCAAACCCTGCACGCTCCCTTGATAAACCACCAGGTCCTAAAGCGGAAAGTCTTCTCTTATGCGTTACCTCAGACAATGGGTTAGTCTGATCCATAAACTGAGAAAGCTGGTTGGTTCCAAAGAATGAATTAATTACCGAAGTTAAAGTCTTAGCGTTCACTAAGTCTGTTGGGCTAAATAATTCATTATCACGAACATTCATTCTCTCACGAATGGTTCTCGCAATTCTTGAAAGTCCTACTCCAAACTGTCCTGCTAACTGCTCCCCAACCGTTCTAATTCTTCTGTTAGAAAGGTGGTCGATATCATCTACCTCAGCTTTAGAGTTAGCTAATTCTATTAAGTGTTTTACAATGCTAATGATATCTTCTTTAGTAAGAACTTGGATATCTTCGTCAACATTTAACCCTAATTTTTTATTTAATCTGTAACGACCTACTTCGCCCAGAGAGTATCTCTGCTCTGAGAAGAATAATTTATCGATAATTCCTCTTGCTGTCTCCTCATCTGGTGGATCTGCATTTCTTAACTGACGATAAATATATTCTACGGCCTCTTTTTCTGAGTTGGTAGGGTCTTTTTGTAATGTATTTTGGATGATAGAAAACTCCTTAGTATTTTCGTTGTGAATTAAAATCGTCTTCACCCCTGATTCTAAAATCAAATCTAAATGTTCTTTTTCTAGAACTGTTTCTCTATCTAGGATAATTTCGTTTCTTTCAACAGAAACTACTTCCCCTGTATCTTCATCTACGAAATCTTCAAACCAAGTATTCAATACTCTAGCCGCAAGCGTTCTACCTTCCACTTTTTTCAGTGCCGCCTTAGAAACTTTTACCTCTTCTGCTAAGTCGAAGATTTGAAGAATTTCTTTATCTGATTCGTAGCCAATCGCTCTTAGAAGCGTGGTAAGTGGCAACTTTTTCTTACGGTCGATATACGCATACATTACGCTATTGATATCGGTAGTAAACTCCATCCAAGAACCTTTAAAAGGAATAATTCTCGAATAGTATAATTTAGTTCCGTTAGCATGGTAAGTTTGCCCGAAGAACACCCCTGGCGAACGGTGTAACTGAGTTACTACCACACGCTCCGCACCATTGATAATAAACGATCCTGATGGCGTCATATAAGGTACCGTCCCTAAATACACATCTTGGATTACCGTTTGGAAATCATCATATTCTGGATCTGTACAGTAGAGTTTTAATCTCGCCTTTAACGGCACAGAATAAGTCAATCCACGCTCCACACACTCATCAATAGAGTAGCGTGGTGAATCCACTAGATAGTCTAAAAACTCTAGTACAAACTGATTTCTGGAATCTGTGATTGGAAAATTTTCTTGGAAGGTTTTGTAGAGACCTTCTTTTACTCTTTGCTCTGGAAGTGTGTCTAGTTGGAAGAATTCCTTAAAGGATTCTAATTGGATATCCAGAAAATCTGGCATTTCCACTCTTCCCTTCGCAGACGAGAAATTAATTCTTTGATTTCCCTGAGTTTTGCTCGTCGTCTTTGATTTACTCATAAAACTTTAGAAGATTGTAGTTAAAAATATTTTGTTATTCATTAAAAATATCAGAAAGTCAATTTAGAACAATGGCGTTGAGGTTAGAAACTGAGTGTTATCGTAAACCTTGGCTGCGCCAATTTATTTTAAAAATAACTTCCTAACTGCAACTCCGGTATATCTTTTCACGGCGTAGTGCAAAATATTTTTATTTTGTTTTTCATCCCAAGAGACACACAAAAAAACAAAACCCCTAATCCACTAAGGATTAGAGCATTAAATAAATTTTGTTTCAGTTATAGATGTATCTCTCTCAAAATGAATTGCAAAGATATGAATTTTTATGCCAAAAATCCAAATACATTAGCCATTAAAAAAATGTTAATTTTCGGATTTTAAGTATTTTAAATAGTTTCCTAAAAGCCCTCGAATTTGCTCTGATGCTACAGGGTTGGCAGAATGCACATGATAGTCTAGATTTCTTAAATCCAACCCAGATTCATATACCAACCATTTTGTCGCAGCTAAACCATCAGGTGCTATATTTCCACCTTCGTCCAATCCCAAATCGTTATCAAAACTAATAAAATCAGGCAACCCATATTCTTGAATATAGGTTACAAACTCTTTGTAAGACCTTACTATATCAAACTCTTTATAAGATGCCTTTTGATAAACCATTTCAACAGTTCGGATATCGTCTAAAAACAGTTTTTTCATGATTTTTTAGTTACAAAATTAATGGAGTAGTACGACAAGATAAGGCGGTGCATTACTTTCAAATATAAATATCAACCTACTTTCTAGTCACCATACCATCATCACTAATCTTAATCGGTGCTTCGGGAATATCTGCATTGGTAAGATATTGGATTTGTTTAATAGCTTCTTTGGACTCATCTAATATCGGGATTCCTTCGCCTATTTGTTTGATGGGTGTAATTTTTGCGGATATAAATTCGCCATTTTTATCGGTATAGACTTTAATCATCGGCGCGACTCCCATAGCTCCTTTTAAATTAAATCTTCCATAGGTCGCAAAGTTCCCTAGACTATAAGCAATAAATCTATTGCTATATAAATCTATTGCTCGTGTTAAATGTGGTCCATGCCCAAACACTATATCTGCTCCAGCATCAATGACCACCCTTGCAAATTCATACGGATCCCCTCTATCTTCACCTAAAAAAACTTCTTTTTTCCTGGTGATATGATTGCGCTTAGCCCCTTCTGCCCCACCGTGGAATGATACTATAACGACCTGACACAAAGAATCTAAATGTTTGACTATGGCTTCTGCATTTTTATAATCATTAATTTTTTGAGTGCCCGCATTGGGTGCAAACGCACAAAATCCAAACTTAATCCCATCTTTTTCAAAAATGGCATAAGGATAATCGCTCAATCCTGCAAAATGAATCCCTGCCTCTGACAGTACTTTTACGGTATTTTTTCTGCCGATATCCCCAAAATCCCCCACATGATTATTGGCAATACTCACCACATCAAATCCTGCTTTTTTATAATGATGTACATAATGGTCTGGACTTTTAAAAGCATAACAAACCTCTGGATTTCGACATTGCTTTACCTGACCTTTTCCCGTCAACAATCCCCCTTCAAGGTTTCCAAATGTTAGCGTAGCATCTTGTAAAAATTCCGACACAGCATTAAACATATCTTTACCATCGTTGGGTGGTAGATAGTCATTAGAGGGAAAATTAGTTCCTATCATCATATCACCCACACCAATGATAGAAATTGTATCTTGGCTCAGCGTATCTTGGATTATCGGCTTAGTCGGTACTTCGTCTATTACATCTGACATTGGCGTACCTTCACTCTGTGTAAACGAACATTGATAAATCAGCAATAAGCAAAAAATAAATATAGATTTAAAACCATTCATTTCCTTAATATTTAATGACTTTACAAATATAACTTACTTTAATGAATTGAAGAAATGGCAAAATATAACTTATAAACTGAAAAAATAATCTCAACCACCTCCTCCCTCGATTAATAAATCCCTAAATTTGCAAGATTAATTTCACAAGTCAATCTTAACTAACCTATGAATTTAGAGCCTTTAAAAACCCTTAAAAACATCGAATACCGACACCTGTTATCAGGGCGTTTCTTTCTGATTTTAGCCTTCCGAATGATGGCGACTTTATTGGGTTGGTGGGTCTATCAATTGACTAAAAACCCTTTATCTATTGGGATTATCGGATTGTCCGAAGTCATCCCCGCTGTATCTACCGCCCTCTATGCAGGGCACGTAATTGATATGAATGAGAAAAAGAAAATGCTACTCATCTGCAATTATATTTATGTGGTACTCGTAAGTGGGTTGATTGGGTTGGCATTTTTTCGTTCGGATTTGAATCTTAATGGCTACCAAACCACTTATGTAATCTATGGCATTATATTTTTTACAGGGATTTGCAGAGCCTTTATCGGGCCATTAGTCCCCTCTATGATTCCCAAAATGGTAAAGAAAGAAAATCTTGCCAATGCCATTACGCTCAACCAAGCCACATTCCTAACCTCATCGGTTTGTGGTCATGCGGTAGGTGGTTTTTTGATTGCTCTAATCACGATTAAATGGACTTTAGTCGTCATTGCAGGACTAATGGTTTTGGCCTCATTATTCTTTTGGCAATTGAATCCTCAACCTTCCGAACACAACAAAAAAGAAGTGAAAGTTTGGGCAAGTATGCGAGAAGGGATTGCTTATATCTACAAAACGAAAGAAATTTTAGGTGCTTTGTGCCTTGATATGTTTGCCGTACTATTTGGCGGTGCCATTGCAATGATTCCCGTCTATGCCAGCGATATTCTAAAGGTTGGAGCGGAAGGTTTCGGGCTTTTGAATGCAGCATCAGACATTGGTTCTATGTGTATCATTATCACACTATCCTTTATTCCACTCAAAAAAAATCAAGGGAAAATATTATTGGTGGCTGTGGCAGGATTCGGTGCGTGTATCATTGGGTTTGGGTTGTCTAAACTCTATTGGTTATCGTTTTTCCTTTTGATGCTTTCCGGAATGTTAGACGGTATTTCCGTAGTGATTCGAGGGACTATTGTCCAGCTTAAAACCCCAGACCATATCCGAGGTCGAGTGCTGAGTGTCAATTCCATTTTTATTATGTCGAGTAACGAAATGGGACAATTTGAAAGTGGTGTTGCTGCAAAACTTTTAGGCGTAGTGTGTTCAGTTGTTTTTGGAGGAAGTATGACTTTACTTGTAACCGCCATTTTAGCCCTTACCAACAAAAAACTACGAAATATGGAGTACGATTAGAAATAAATACGGACTACCTTTTACACCCTCACAATCTTAAATCTTGAATCCGTAATCATTGAATTTTAAATCATTGAATTTTTTAATTTTATTTGGGCGTGCCCCTCTGCCTTTTTTTAGGAAAAGGCAGAGCGTCGGTCTACGGGCAGTCGTTCTTTTTTTGTCACATTGAGCGTAGTCGAAATGTGACAAAAAAAGGAACTCCAACAATGTCCTCCGCCCTCACGCGTAGCACTACTAAGACAAACACAAAGAATAATTATCGCATCGTTCTTTCTCAGTTGGTTTTCCACGCTGACACCTTGAATATCTACATTCCTATACAAAGTTTTGTGGTTTATAGAACATTCGTATATTTGTGTGATGTAGTGAAATCGGCTTCGCTCCTTTCGCTACATCGTCCCGGCGGCTTACACCGCCTGATGAGCTCGTCGCAAAGCGACTTCGTATATCAAGCGGTTTTGCAAAATTCCGGGACAATCTACCATTTCAAATAAATTTATAATATATAATCTATGAAAAATTTAATTTTAACGATTTTTACTACTTTGACTTTAATCTCTTGTGCAACTGTACCATCTAAGAATTTGACTTCTGAAAACTTTGGATTAAATGAAAATGAAGGAGCAATTGCTGGTGTAATTGGAATACTTAAAAGAACCTATTCATCAGGTTCTAACATTTATTATACTAATGAAGAAATAAAAACACTTATTGAACAAGATAAAAATAATAAACAAAAATTTTCTTTTCAAATTGGAACTGGAGCAATAGCACCTCAAACTATTGCAGATTTTGAAAAAAATAAAGACGATAAATATGTTTACTTTTTCTTCGTTTTGAAAGAAAAGCCTGGAAATTACAAATTCAATGAGTATACATATTTCTTCAATTCTGGATATATACAAGAATTAGTTGGATATCCTATTAAAGAAAACCTTGAATTTAGTATTGAAAAAGGGAAAATAAAATATTTTGGTACAATGCTTTTGGATTCAAAAAATCGTGAATTAATTTACACCAAGGAATTCAAAAATTCAGATTTACAGAAATTCAAAGAAAAATTGCCACACATTAATATTAGTGAATAAAGAAACATCAGATAACATAGTATTTGTAAAAGGCGGGGTTAAGTTTAAAAGACTGAAAAAACAGGAGAATGATTATATTAAAAGAGTTTTATGATAAATTGGACAGAAGAAATAAAAGAAAATTTAAAAAGCAAAACTAAAAATTTTTCAATTCAAGAAAAGGAAAATATAAATTATCAGTACTTATATAATTTACTTGTTAAAATTGAGAACGGAACTATTAAGGAAAATGAGGAATTAAAGTTGAAAGTAGAATGCGTAGTTAATGAAATACCAAACAAAATAGAAGGAAAAAGAATAAGTTATAACACGAAACAATTAAAAGATATAACTAATTTAGAAGCCTTTGTTGAGGAAAAATATAATCTTTTTAAAAAAAGTAAATTTAAGAAACGATATATGTCAAAGGGAACGACTTTAGGAATGCTATTAGGATTATCTATCGGAGTAGCAATTGGAAAAATTGGATTAGGTCTACTAATAGGTATGCCGATTGGAATGGCTATTGGCTTTTTAATAGGTAATTATAAAGACAAAAAAGCTGAAAAAGAAAACAGAATATTATAAAACCGAACGCACAGAGCCAATCAAAAGCCACCTTCCCCACCAGCACGAGCGTCTTGCTCGTGTTTTTTTTTCAGAAACATTTAATCCAGCAGATATAGAAACCAACAGGGTAAAACGAAAAATAACCAACAAGAAACCACGAAATATAGAGTACGATTAAAATTTCGGTAGTATCTCATAAACTGTGTAAGTTAAAAAGAGGTTTTTGAAAGACACTATCCCATAAAGTGTGTAAGTTAAAAAGAGAGTCTTAGGTTTTTAGAGTCTGAGTCTTTGGTCAAAAATAAGCATAAATTGGTTCAAAACCAACCCCCAATTCTTAATAGGCATCGACCATTTCTTAGTGGCTTCTCTTATAGAGAGATATACCGACTTCATAACTGCCTCATCGGTAGGGAAAGACATCTTATTTTTGGTGTATTTACGGATTTTTCCATTAAGATTTTCGATTAAATTAGTGGTATATATAATTTTACGGATTTCTAAAGGAAAGTCGAAAAATACGGTCAATTCTTCCCAATTATCTCTCCAAGACTTCAC
>NZ_KB894242.1 GCF_000374405.1 Riemerella columbina DSM 16469 | reverse complement strand
GATTTTAACCAAAGGGGCTTTAGTGGAACTTACTGGGCGAGTAAGTGCAAGGGCGTGGCTTAGCAAAGACGGAGAACCCAAAGCAGGACTTAATTTTCATACCTTAAAAATTAAGTTACACGCAAGTGGACAAAGACAGAACACAGAAACAACCAACGGAAAGGGAGTGATAACACCACAACCGATTGAGGANACCGAAGATGATTTACCATTTTAATTAACAGAGTAACAAAAGACAATTTAGGAACATTTAAAATTTTAGAACAATGGCACATAACATTAATTACAACAGCAGAACGGGAAAGTATAGTTTTTTCAGCGTAAAGGAAAAGGCTTGGCACGGATTGGGACAAATCGTAAGCGAACACCCAACAAGTGCAGATGCGATAAGACACGCAGGATTAGACTTTGAAGTCAGCAAAGAGCCTTTATACACTAAGGGTAAGGGTTTGAAAACCACCGAGCAGGGAATAGAGTTTTACGACAGCGAAATCGAAGTGCCGAACGCCTTTGCCACGATGCGAGATGATAACAATGAGATTTTAGGCGTAGTGGGTAAAGACTATCAAGTTGTGCAAAATCACGAGGCATTTGCCTTTTTTGATGAAATTGTCGGAGGTGGCAATGGAATTTTGTACGAAACCGCAGGGGCTTTAGGCAAAGGCGAAAGGATTTTTATAACCGCCAAATTACCAAGTTATATCCGAGTGGGTAATGGCGATGATGTAACGGAAAAGTACATTTTCTTAACTACGAGCCACGACGGAAGTGGGAGTATCACAGCCGCCTTTACGCCTATCCGAATAGTGTGTCAAAACACTTTGAATGTTGCATTTCGCAATATGAATAATGTGGTTCGTATCCGACACACTTCAGGTGCAAAACAGCGGTTAGCCAACGCACACAAAGTTATGGGATTAGCCAACAAATTAAGTAACCGATTAGAGGGAACATTTAACGAGTGGGCAAAAATCCGAGTAAACGACCGAGAGGTAAAAAAACTGATTGAATTGGCTTTGTGTCCTAATAAAGAAACATTAGAACACTTGAAGAAAGGCAATACTGATGAACTATCGACCGTCTTTAAAAATACCGTTGATGATGCTTTTATGTACGCAATGGTTAGCGATAGCCAACAAATGGAAACCACAAAAGGGACTTTGTTTGGTGCATACAACGCAGTAACGGGGTACTATCAAAATGTATGTAATTACAGAGATGACGAGAGCAAATTGAAATCCTTAGTTATGGGCGGAACTGCACAAAGCAGAGGACAAAAAGCCTTTGACCTTTGTAATGTTTTCGCAGAACACGGAGAAGATATGTTTTGCTATAACTAACAGAGGATAACGGAAAATTAAATACTAACCAAAAGGCGGTTATATCCATAATCGCCTTTAAAAAACCAAGATACAATGGCAAATTGGTGCAATAATATACTGACTTTTGAGGGTACAGAAGAACAAATCCAAGAGGTAGATGCTATCTTCCAAAAGATGATTGACAAGGAACAGCAAGAGGAGTGCGGACAACTACCTAATTTTATCAAAGACGGAAATACTTACTTTTTTAGTATAGACCAACAAAGCGAGGGCGTATATAGTTACGATACCAAATGGAAACCAAACCTTAATGAAGTCCGTCAGATAGCCAAAAAGGTGGGTATCACAGATTTTGTACACGAATATGAAGAATTAGGATGCTTAATATATGGAAAAGCAGTTTGTACAAATAATGTAATTATAGAGTATGATTTAGAGAACGAGGATTTTGAAAAGTATGAATTTAATGAAGATGAATGTACTTACACTTTTGCAAGCGAGGTATATCAAAGTGAATGGGAAATCTTAGATATTCTTTTAGATGATAGAATAAATAACATAAAATAATACGACATAAAATGTACGAAAAAACAAGTAAAGGAACTATCTACTATTGGGAGTTAGCAGGTAGTCAAGGGGCAAGTTTTATAGTTTTTGCAAATGGTAAGGAATATCAACGAGCCAAAGCAGAAATAAAACGCAATAGAGATGTAGTACATATCCGTAGAGCCAATCAATATGATTATTACTGCAAGTTTAGACAAGAAGTATTTGCCGATGATTTAACCCAATCGCTACAATGGTGGCAGATAGACTTTGATGAAAACGACTGGCGTATGGATATGAATGTAAAGGAATTTATTAACAATAATATAGAGAAGTGGAAATCAATAAAAACAAATCCCTACTCATACGAATAATTTTAAAGTTATGAAAAAAACAGACAAACCAACAGAGCATATTTTAGTAAAAGCCCACACAGACAGCGAATGGGATAGTTGCGACTTTGCGATTATTACTATTTCGCAAAGGTGGAAAGAGCAACAAGCCAAACGCCTTAAAATGTTAGAGAGTATAAAGGATGACGACTATTTTTTATCGGTAAGTTACCGAGATACTTTTGTGGATTTTTACAAGACCACACAATTAAAGTTAAGCGAAGAACCGACCCCAAATTTAGAAAGTTTATTAGGCGATGCGGATTGGACTTTTGTAGAGTTAGAGCAGGAAGAACAAGAACAATTTTCAGTACCTCAAAGCACTTTAAATTGTTATAAAATTTCGTTTGAAAGATTGGGATTTTTCTCCTATAAAGCCAACGGAAAGCATACGAGCGAAGAATTTTGGACAGCCGAAATAGACTTAAAAGAAATTTTAACTAATTAAAAAATAAGATAATGAATACTATCACAATACAAGTTTACAAATACGAGGAGTTAGACCAAAAAGTACAAGAAAAAGTATTAGACAAGTACCGATACAAAGAGGTCGAGAGCCACTGGTGGTGGCAAAACACTTACTTCGATTTTGTGGAGATATGCTCAAAATTAGAAATAGATGTAAATCCGTCTGAAATTTTTTTTAGTGGATTTTATAGTCAAGGTGACGGAAGTAGTTTTGCGTGTAATATACTTGATATAAGAAAGTTTATACAAGCCGTTAAAGATGAAAAATGGAAGATACACGCACCTAATCAAGTATTTGACTTTGATACTTTGGATATGGATAAAAGAGTGCTTGAACTTATTAAAAACGGATATATAGACATTTATTTTAAGACCTATAATAAACCCCGATACCATTATATGCACTTTGATTGGAAATACACTTTTAGAGATAATAACAAGGAATACCCACATATTGAACATCAAATTGAGAAATTATTAAAATGGACAGAGAGTATTTTAAATGATTTAAACCAATATCTATACGAGGAACTACAAGAAGAATACGAAAGGCTAACCGCTGATGAGTATATAATACAAATGTTTGCTGAAGAAAACTACCAATTTACAAACAAAGGGTATCCAATAGATAAAATAACCCATTTAAAAACCTCAGAAGTATGAAAAAGGTATATATCATCTTTACAACCGACAAATGGCACAGCAATGAAAGTAAAACAATAGAATATGTTACGAAAAAACTTAAAACAGCCATTGAACTGATTGCCGAAATTAGCAAAGAGAGATACGGAAAAGAATTATCAAAGCACGATTTGTATATGCTTGAAAACAAAAGGCAAACACAAGGATTTGATGAAGAAACAGAGTATATAATTGAAGAATACAATGTAATTTAAAAGTTAGAAACAATGAACACAAATTTTTTTAAACAAATAGTAGAATTAGAAATTGAGGGAACACTCAATCTAACAATTAGAAAAGATGCTGAAAACATAGTAATATCCATATTATTAAACAATGATGCGTGCGGTGATAAGGCGAAAAACCTTATCCCACCACTAACCCTAAAGGGAACAGCCGAAGAATTGGACGAGCAGTTTTTTGCTACCATAGTACAACCGATTGAAACATCATCAAAACTTATGGTCGATATGGAAAACTATCTAAAAGCACAAGAAAAAGCCAAAAAGCAATCAGCAATGGAAAAGGAAAAAGCAGATAAGGAAAAGAAAGAGAAAGAAAAGCGTGATAAGAAGTACAATGAACTTATGGAAAAGGTGGAAGAACTTGCTAAGCAAGATAAACCGAGAGAAGCGTGGACAAAGTTGCCAAGTGTCGAGGATTATCCCGAATTCGCTGACAAGATTAGAAAGCGTAGAACCGAACTTTCTGCAATTTTTCAACCGAGTTTATTCTCAACTGAATAATTAATCTTTAAAAATCAATATTATGTTATTAGCAACAGAATTAAAACGAGTATTTAAACTCAAAGATAACGGACAAGAAATTACACTTACAGACCCCAATCCACAATGGAGTGTCGATGCGGTATTAAATTTTTACTCAAACCAATATCCGATATTGACGACCGCCAAAGTATCACCCCCTAAAATTGAGGAAGATAGTGTACAATATGTATTCGAGAGCGTAATGGGAACGAAAGGCTAAACATTAAGTTATGGAAACAAAAGACAGAGCAGAAATCCACCAAAATGGAAAATGGATATTAAAAGGCGATATAACATCAATTAAGGTATTTTTTAAAAACCTTATAGGCGAGAATTTTCAAGGCAAAGCGTATGATGATTATATCGAGTATGTAGCCTTAAAGCAGGGATTTGTAAAAGGAGAAATCCAACTTTATATAGATGAAAAGTATATCAGTAACGGAACAATTAAATAAAATGAATTATGCAACCACAACATATCATCAAGGGAAATTTACACCTACCAAAGAAGAACACGAAACGCAACGAAATATTGTGCCGACAACTAGCGGAGTTTTTGGACTTTATCAAGAGAGCCAAAGACCAAAACGAGGTACAGAAAGACAAGCAAAAAAGCGTACCCACAAACCAAGTGCCAATGATATTCTAAGGAATGTTTTTATGCCGAAAATGTTAGAAACCAAAGGGATAAGTATTAACGAAAGGGATTTTTTTAAGTCCCTTTCTAAACTTGCCGAGCATTATGGATTTTCTCCAGCAGACACCCAAAATGAACCTTATCCGTACAATGTTCATTTAGCCTATCATCACGCAAAAAAGCAGTTACATCAAAATGAATTTTATTCTAATTTAAGGATATTAAAAAACGAAGAAGAAAGTTATTTATCTATTGAAGAAACTTTTTGCACAAACCATTCATTGTATCATATACCGATAAAGCCTTTATATTGGATGCTTAGAGATAAAAAAACAAAGCCTTTGGCAAAATTGCTTTTATCTGTTTACGCTTACTTTTGTAGGGTTGGTGTTCCCTATTATAAGAATGATGATTTTTTATGTTACCGATACGAGATATTGACCGAATGGATTATGTTTGATGAGCCATATAGCGATGAAGAATGCCAAGAACAAAAAAGAAATTTACAAACACTAAAAGAGTGTAATACATTAGGCGACCTTATGTACAAGAAAATCAAAAATTCTAATAATTTAGATTTTTTTGAACGCCGATTAAACACTTTTAAAGTCCGAAACCCCTTTGATTTAGAATATAAACAATTAGCCGAAAAAGTATATCAATTGTATAAAGATTATCCGAATGAAAACATTTTTAGGTATAGCAATTACCAACCCCAAGAAGACGAAGAATATGAAACCATCACAATGGATAAATATATCGGTTTTGTACCGACAGCCAATGATTGTATAAGTAACCAAATAGTCGAAATGCTCAATAGCGAATTTAATGAGTGTATCGAGATTGACCAACCCACTATTTATAGAAAGTTTAGTAAAAATCACAAAAAAGATACACGCAATTTTGATTTTGAGAGAAGATTATTTGAAAGTATTTCAGACACCTATCATTTATTCAACTAAAAAACCAACAGAAAATGAATAACATACAAGATTTAACTGAACAAATAGAGCCTATTTTTTACCCAAAAAATGCTTTTGTTATTTATCAAAATAAAAATAAATCACAGACTTATATAGAACATTTTGATATTGACGAGCAAGGCAGGATGATGAATGCCCACCCTTTGAGTGTGCGAGAAAGCGAACGACTATCAAAAGCCTTAACAACCAAAGAAGAGAGAAACAAAACCTTTTTAAAACCAAAGGGAATACTACCGACTAATGTTTTACACATTAACCCGAGCGAAAAAGGCAGTTTGATATGGTACACCAAAGCACAAAAACAAAATCTATATTTTGTGGAAAGGTTAGGAATACCAAGCGGAATAGCCTTTGTTCCCCCTTTACTATGGAAAGCAACTAAACAAAGTTTAAGCATATACTCTTTAAAGTCTAACCGCAGACCCACAGCCAAAACAAAATTGTATTACGCCCCCTTTATGAATGTATATGAAAAAGGTAGTGTATGTATGGGAACAGTCGATATAGATATTGAAAAATCAACTTCATTAGAGGAATTTATGCAATTATGGGAAACCTATTTCTTCAATAGTTATTTTAGTCATTTACAAAATTTCAACCCTATCAATGGTAATTGTGTAAGTCTTTGGAAACAACTTATTAACACAGAAGAAAAATTCCCATTAGAAGAATTAAAATCAAATAACAAATCCCTAAATGATATTATATAATGGTAACGAGAGATAAAATACACTATACAGATAATAGCCTTATCAATGCGACTAACCCAATAACTATCCATTTGATTGGTGCAGGAGGAACTGGCTCACAAGTTTTGACCGCCCTTGCAAGAATGAATACAGCACTTATAGAATTGGGACACGCAGGATTTTCGCTTATGCTTTGGGACGATGATACGATTAGCCAAGCCAATTTAGGCAGACAACTTTTTGCCGAGAGCGAGGTGGGTATGTATAAATCCATTGCTCTAATCAATAGGCTAAACCGATTCTTTGGCACGAATTGGAAAGCAAAAACTATTAAATTTACAAAGGATTGTCAGAAAAACAATTCTCACGAGATTGTAAGTAATTTGTATATCACTTGCGTAGATAGTTTGAACGCCCGTTTTGAAATTGCGGACATCATTGAAGATTGTTCAAAAAATAGTAGTCGTTTTCAACGCAACCAACCGAGATATTGGCTTGACTTTGGTAACAGCCAATATACAGGACAAGTCATTTTATCCACGATAGGCAAACACGAGCAACCGAAGTCAAAGAAATATAAAACCATTAGAAAACTACCCTTTATTACAGATGAATTTGCAAGTTTATTAAAGCAGTCTGAGAAAACGGACGATACACCCAGTTGTTCACTTGCAGGTGCTTTGTACAAGCAGGATTTGTTTATAAATTCTACATTAGCACAAATGGGTACTTCTCTTTTGTGGGATATGTTTAGAAACGGATTTGTAAAACATAGAGGTTTCTTTTTGAATTTAAAGGACTACCGCAGTCAGCCTTTGCCCCTTTAATGGGACAAAGGCGGTTCAAAAAAGACTTTGCATACATTCGTCGCTAATCGATAAATCTCTGCAATGCAGGTTTATCGATACGCTCCTCATTCCTTTAAATACTTTTTTGAACAGAACCAAAGGAAACAAGCCTATTGCTTATAACACCGTACAAGTACGACTCTCCATAAGCAAAACGCTTGAGATTTTTTGCGGACTTCTTTTTCTTTCTGAGGCAAAGAAAAAGAAGCAAAGTGGCGTGAATACATGGAACGGCAGTATGTGGGAAGCCCTAAATTAAGATTGGATTGTTTTTGAATAAGAATATTTTTTAAGTAGATATAGCTATTTGTGATAATTATCCTCTAATACTTTCAAAATATCGCTTTCCTTATATAATATTTTGCCCTCAATTTGAATATAAGGTAAAAAGCCATCATCTCTATATTGTTGGAGTGTTCGAGTAGTAATATGCAGTATTTCACAGACTTCTTTGCCTGTCAAATAGATTTCCCCGTTCATCACAGGTCTAAAGTTATTTATGATAAATTGTACATATTGTGACAATCGTTCTACTTGCTTTTTATAACGAGCAATTTGTTCGTTTTTTTCTGTCAATAAATCCATTATTTCTCGGTGTTTTGATAATTTTCTGCTAACAAACGGTCTATATCTGTTTGCTTATAATAATTTTTTCGATTGATGTATGAATACGGAAGTATGCCCCGGTCTTTGTAGTTTTGTAAGGCTCTTTTACTGATGCCCAAAAGTAAACAAACTTCCTGTGTGTCCAACCATTTTTCTTTTTTACAAATTGATTGATAACTGTCTGCAACCGACTTCGTCCGTTGCACCAAGTCCTCTAACTTTTGATTGATTTGTTCAAAAACGACTTTATCTATAACTACCACTTCCATAATTTAGTATCTTTTGGGGCGAAGATACTTTGAATGCAATTCAGTGAAGTAAAGACGGTTTCGTTTGGAACTTTATGGCTTTGTTTGGAAGTTTAGGTTTCTTTTATAGCATAGATATTAGTTTGTTAATTATTCAAATAAAAGCCACTTACTTCCAAAACTTACAATGCTGCTGGAAAGAAGGATTTCCTATAAAATAAGTCTTAGATTTAATTATTTTTTAGTACTTAAATCACTAATAAAAGAATTAATTTATAATTTAACAACCTGTTAAACAGTGTTTTAAACCTAATTAATTATTTTACAAGTAAAAAAAATACAATATTTCTTTTTTTATTGAAATATTTTTCTGTATATTTGTTTTAAGTTTAACAAATTAAAAATGTTTTATTATGAAAAAAGTAGTTTTATGTGCAGTACTAGCTGCAGGAAGTTTAGCACTTTACTCTTTTAGAGGAGTGGATAAAGTAAAAACTTTTAGTGAAAATCAATTGGATAGTACTCCAGTTAAGGAGTTTAGAAACTTTCGTAAATCTTCCAAAACATTTTCTGACAAATTCACTCAATGGAGAGAGGAATGGGTTCAATACCACACTATTGCAAAGATGGAGGCGGATTTAGATGAGATGAATAAAGTTTTAGATAATTTCTAATTGATTTGCTAAACGACAATAACTACTTGACTACACAGTCAAGTAGTTATTTGTTATTAAATTATAAAGTGAATATGGTAAAATTGAAAATAAAATTATGAAAAAGAGTAAGTTTTTAGTAGTCATTATGTTTTTTTATTTTTTGGGGTTTATACATGCTCAAAATAAACAAAATAAAATTGTCGTAGCGCAATATTCACTATTTCCTTACAGTGAGGAATATCTAAGTGTTGGGGCGGAAAATTCGACACAGAAAAATAAGGATTTCAATTTAGCTCTCAGAAAAACTCTAGAATTCAAGTATACTTTACTATTAAATGAGAGTACTAAACAATCTGTTTTTTATTTGGATTCGCTAGTGACTAGAAAAGTTAAGGGTAAGGAAGATTTTTGGATTGAAGCGGAAAGTAAAATGCCTTATGCGTTTAAAAAAGGGGATTATTTTTATGCAAAAGAAGAAGTTTTTGGTAAAGAAGTTTATTTAATATCTGATAAATCATTTAGTTATGAATGGGAAATAAAAAACGAAGTGAAAAAGATTAACGGAATTAGTTGTCAGAAAGCAATATCAAATATAAAGGGAAATAAAGTAATTGCTTGGTTTACTAAAGATATTCCTGTTTCTTATGGTCCTTTGAACTATTGGGGGCTTCCTGGATTAATTGTACAGGTAGAAAATTTCTTTAGTACTATAACCTTAACGAGCATAAAATATTCGAATGATACTCTATTTTTTGAGGAAAAATTTTCTAAATATGAAAAGGAGTATAATCAAAGAAAAAATGAAAGTGAGGTTAAACTCCCAATCTTTTTAATTAAAAAAGCCTCTTTAATTGAGCAGTTGAAATCTATGATGTAATATAATTAGTTATGAAATATAAGTTATATTTTTTCATCCATTTTTTGGTTATTGCAATAATATCATTAAATTCAGTAATATATAGTTATGTTGACTATAAGGGGATTGAGAGTGAAAATGCTGAGGATTTTAACGAACTTGTGAATAAATTTATGCATAATTCTATATACAATAGTTATGCTATTTTTACTGGAACAAATACTGGATATGGGTTTTATGGTATAAATGTCGCCACGTACAAATTTTTTGTTGTGGAACTTTACGATTCTAATGATGATTTAATTCACAAAACGTCTACTTTTGACTTTAAAAACAAAGCGAATCTGCAACGTTTTGATGTTCTTTCTTCAAAAATTGCTAATTCTATTACTGAAATCAAAAAAAATAAAGATGATGATAAAAAGTCGAAAATCTTTGGTATGAAAAAAGATTTAACAAAAAAGATTTTCAAGTATATCGGTTTGCAACAGGCTAAAAAATATAATAATTGTAAATACTATGTTGTTAAACTATATACACTAATTCCTGATGATATATGGGATAATGAAAATTATAATCTTTTAAAAAATGTGGCAAAATATGAAACTTATAAATTTGAATTATAAACCTAATTATTATCAAATATGTGGTTTATTTAGAATAGCGATTGTGCTTCTTGCTATTATTGATTTATTTTCATTAATCTATGATTTCAACTTATTCTTTTCTGAAAAAGCTATTTTACCTATACAATTAGGGTTAATAGATTCAGAGTATTTTTCAATGTTAATCCCCATCTATAGTTTACTAGAGAATAATAGTATTGAGATAACTTACTTTTTCTATATAATAATTAGCGTATATATTATAGTCTTGTTAATGTGTATTGCAGGTTTTTGTACGCGTATTTCTTTTCTACTTGCTATTTTACTTCAAATTTTGATTTTTAGATCTATCCCAAGTTTTAATTATGGATACGATCAGTTTATAACTATGTCTTTTTATTATTGTTTAATATTCCCAGTAGGAAAAGCATACTCTATTGATTCTATAAATAAAAACTATATCCCTAAAGTTCCAAATTTCTTCTTTTCTTTAGCTACATTTTTAAAAGTACATTTGTGTATTGTTTATTTCACCTCAGGGTTGGCAAAGTGTACCGATCCTAATTGGTGGAATGGAAATGCTATTTGGAGAGCTATGGCAGATCTTAGCACTGAGTTTTATATAAGTCCTTATATATTAATGGCTATATCAATAGGAACTCTAATTATAGAGTTATTATACCCAATTTTTGCTTTTATTAAGTTTAAATTTCTTAGAAGAACGCTTGTTATTAGTATAATACTTATGCACTTAGGCATTGGTGTCTTTCTTGGTCTCTCGTCATTTGCAACCGTAATGATTATTTGGAATATTACAGCATTCTATAAAGATTTCTCTCATGAATAAAATATTTGTTTTTATATTTGTTTTCACAATTTTCTTAAAAGGCTATAGTCAACAGTCTATAAATGGAATTGTAACTGATATGTATGACTATCCAATATCGGATGTGTCTATATTATTATATCAACAAAACGATACTTTATCTATTAAATCTCACACTACAACTAACTCCAAAGGGGAGTTTAATCTACTCATACCAGACAATAAAGGTTATTTATTTGAGGCATCATTACTTGGCTATAAGACTAAAAAAACAAAAATAACTCCTAGTAAATCTAAATATAAGGTTCAACTTGAAGAAAAGTTTGTCGAGTTACAAGAGGTGGTGATAACTGCTACGGTTTTGAGGGATATTATTGATTTAAAGAGAGATACTCTAAAATTTAAAGATAATGCTACCTTAAAAGATATTTTAAAAGACAACGAAGGAATAGAAATTACCGATGGAGATGGTATAAAATATATGGGAGTTCCAATAAATAAAATATTAATTAACAAAAAAGAAGTTTTTGTTAATCAAAACTCATTAGCTATCAACAATCTAACAAATGAAATGATTGATAATATACAAGTTATCAATAATCACAAAGACAAGTTTAATATAGATTTTGATAATTTTGAGGAAACAGTTATAAATGTAGATGTTAAAAAGAAATTTAGAGGAGCAATAAAAGCAGAATTAGAAATGTTGGGTGGATATAAACACGCTTTTGATGTAAATGCAAAAAGTATGTTTTTTTCTGATAAATTTAATGCCTTTCTTATTCAAAATACAAATAACATAAATGAAAGAAAAGCGAATTTATCGGAAATAAGCAAACGATATTCTGAACCGTCAAGTTTTTATGGAGAAAATCTGAATCAAATTATTTTAGGAGAAAACGATGTTAAAAAAGATTTATCAAATAATACTTACCTTTTACTAAAACGAGAGGAAGAAAAATTAAAAAGTAATTTGAATCTTGGATATTTAACTGGCAGACAGAATATAGTAAACCAAACTGAAATTACTCAAAACTCTAACCTTCTCTCTAATGAGAATTCTTCAATGGAACAGAAAGGAAACTTATTTTATGGGGATTTAAATGGAATATACCTTTTGACAGAGAGCTTTTCGTTATCTTTGAACTCAAAAATAGATTTTTTGCACAATGATATAAATTGGCAAACTGATAAGAAAATTTTCCCTAATGGTTATTTTAATAATCTTAACGATAATAAAAATTATAGTTTTTTAATAGAAAATACAATTGGTTCAAAAAAACTTTTTAATAAAAAATGGCTACTAAATACTGAACTAACACATTACTTAGAAAACAGTAAAGATCAATACATTAATACCAACTCTAATCATCAAAAATTAGAACTAAATAATAATAACTTGAATATTTCTTCAGAGTTATCTTACCAATATTCAAAAATATTTAATCTTGGGGCAAAATTACAATATAAAACAAGCAATGAAACAGCCAACGATATTATTAAAAATAGTAATAGTTTGAAGCGTAACTATCAATACAGTGATTTTAGATTAACTTCAAGAGGAAGAAATAAAAAGATATATTATTTCATCAATGTGGGAGCAGGTATTTTCTCATTTAAAGAAAAATTAAAGTGGATATTTCCAGTATCTACATCATTAAACTATCGTATTTCTAGCACGAAGTCCGTTAATTTTTCTTATGAGAATAACTGGAGAATGGAACCTATAGTAAATAGTCTAGATGCTTTATATTCAAAAAACAATATGTTGATATTCAGCTCTGATTTTAAGAATAATTTATCACAAAATCAGACTGCAATTATAGAATACAATATCTCAAATATCGCTAAATCTAAAGGTATTTCTTTTATGTTAATTGGTAATAAACAAAATGATTTTACACAATTAACTATAAAAGACCTTTCAAATAGTTTGATTACTTATGAAAGACTGTTATTTGATGAGAGAAATTCTGTCTATTTTAAGCACCGATATAGTAAAGGTTATTACTTTTCTCCCAATTATCACCAAATAAGATGGATGTATGATGTTGGACTTAATCTCTCTAACGGAGATATTTTTTATAACAAAAATTATGAAAAACTAATAACTAAAAGTTATAATTTGGGGCTATCTGTAGGCTTTGTTTTTCAGGATTTATTTTTAACAAATCTTTCATTAAAACATAGTTTTAATACTGTTAACTCTATTATTAAAAAAT
The DNA here is from genome assembly GCF_000374405.1 of Riemerella columbina DSM 16469. Lineage (GTDB taxonomy): Bacteria > Bacteroidota > Bacteroidia > Flavobacteriales > Weeksellaceae > Riemerella > Riemerella columbina. The sequence goes on along the minus strand of NZ_KB894242.1, from coordinate 5,990 downwards.
CTACTATAAATAAAATTTCCTCTAATACTACTACATTATACTTAGATAAAATTTTGGATAAATATGATTTCTCATTAGAAGCTTACAGGCAACAATTTTTTACTAATAATAAAAATTCGGAGCGTTATGATTTGAATTTAAGTGCTCAATACAAAGTAAACAAGAATACCTCTATCAAAATATTTGGAAAATCACTATTTAGTTTATTCAAAATAACGGATAATAACGCAAATGTATCAACGAATTCAAGTACAGGTTATAATGTTACAATTATTAATGATAATATATTGGGGTATGCTACCATTGGAGTAAATTATAAGTTTTAAGACAAATGAAATCCCTTATTGTTATATATGATGACTGGTGTCCAAACTGTAATTGTTTTTCCAAATCTATAAAAAAGTTGGACTGGTTCAATCTAGTAAAATTTTATAAATTAAGAAACGATTATAATGATTTTTTCTTAAAGGATTTAGATAAAGAAAAATCTGAGAAACAGATGGCTTCTTACATAAATGAATGGAAATACGGCTTTGAGTCTTTATACTTGATTTCCCTCAGAGTCCCATTATTTTGGTTAATAATCCCCCTGATGTTAATTTTAAAATTAACAGGAGTTGGTCAAAAAATTTATTTAGAAATAGCTGTGAGAAGAAAAATTGTCCCCTTGCATTGTAGTAAAGATTGCAGAATAGATAACAATAATAATTAAAAATCCATAGAAAACTCCAAGCCATAATTTGTTATTTGTTTTTTTGTTCAATTTTTACAGGCTCTTTTTTATCCGTTTTCTTATTTATACTTCTATAAAAGACAATGCCCATTAGTAAACCAAATAAAATAAGCACCCAAGCAATCAACATACCAAACTTCTCTAAAATCCTCACAATAACCGCTTTTTCATAACTCGAAAAGGTTTCTTTTCCTGCAACATTCCTGCGGTAAAATCTTCTACGGTTAATCCAATAGCGTAAGGCTATCCCTACTAACAAAATTATTATTCCAGAATAAAGTCCAAAAGTATCTACACTAATTCTTAAAGTTGTAATCATAATCGTTTTTAATTAAATTTTACAATGGTTTTAAGTCTGATAAGGAGTTCTCTGAACCTTGCTCTTCAAATTCCGAATTAATATTAATTTGAATAATATTTCTATCCGCTTTGAAGACTATCTTAGTTCTAAACAGTAATGCTAATAATACTTGTAAATTCTCCTCATCCTCAATAGAAGAATCTACATATTGCTCCTTTATATTTTTATTTTCGGGTAAATTTATATCTATTACTTTTCCATATACATTCCATTCTTTGACCAATGGTTGATCAAGTTTAAGCAATTTTTTCTCTGCCTCTGATATCTCTAAAGGTTCTATTTTTGGTAAATCTTGTTTCCTTAATATGAATATAGTATTTGTGAAATCTGTTGAAGGTAGGTGTATAATTTTATCTTTGTACTTACTCTTATTCAAGGCATCTTTTACTTTATAACTAAACAAATTAAAAGCTACAATACAGACTTGAACAGTATCACCTATAATCTTATTTATACCCTCTAAAATATTATCTTTATTTAAAAGGTATCTGTGAGTTCTAGATGTAATAAAGGAGTTTGGTATATACCTTTGTATTGTCCCTCTAACAATTGAATCAGCAAACGCTCTATCATAGTTTATATGAGGAATATCATTATCTATAAAAGCTGATTTTCTAGATAATATTATAGATCCTGAAAAAGACAATTTTAAATCCTCATCATTTTCTTCACTATTTTCTTTATTCATTATATCTGAATACTGATTGAATCCATTTGTTATGATATTACTTGAAGATGCGTAGAATTTACGTATCTTATCTTTTGATAATGGAGTTGATAACTTTAAAGTTCCTATTTGTGTGTCGATACTATTTTCTAAGGTTGATAAAAAAGATTTGATATCTTTCTCGTTTTTCTCATAAATTTCTTTTAAATCAAGTGCTTCTAAAAGCCTATTGTCTTTTAAAACTGATTTTAAGCAGTGACCAAAATACTTCAAAGATTTTTTCCACTCATATAAATCATAGATTTTATCAGGGAGATTTGGTTGCCGTGTTGTGTTTCTGTAATTTAGTGTTTGAGGTAAGCTATATTGTCTTATAAATAGGATACAAATATACTTGCAAATCCATAAAGTAACCTGACCTCGGTTACCTAAATTATCTAAATCAGGAAATCGATATTTATTTAAGCCGATAAAGTTTCCTAAATGATTATTTTCATTTCTAAAATACTCAAACCATTCAAAAATATCGGTCATCGTATATGGGAGTAGCACATAGTTTGGTGGTGAACTCTGCGAATAAGTGAATAAATACTTCAACCCACTATAGTTTTGACTATATAGTAATAACCCACCCAATGCATAATGAAATTCCAAAAACCTTTTTCGCTCTAAATCTCTCTGTTCTATTTCTTCCTCGTTTGTTATTGTTAATTCGTTATTCTCATTCCGATGAGAAATGGGATAAATTTGTTCTAATTCAAACCTAAAATATTGATGAGAATTAGCCCAAAATCTACCGATAAAATTAGGGTTATTCCTTATGAGAGTAATATTGTACCACAATCTACTATAAGTTTGCTCTGATATTTTAGCTCTTTGAAAATCGTTGGATAACAATAATTTACCAGTAAATACATAATCTCCTATTATTTGTAACTTATTGTCTTCTGTTTTTGTAAATTCTTTTGTTAAATCTGTTGTTATTGTATATAAATCAAACGGATATATAACCCCCTCATTATTATTATCTGTTTTTTTTCTTAGGTACTCATTTTTAAAATTAACCACCAATTCTATATAAAATTTACTAATATCGATCTCTAAGCGACTATCTTGCTTATTTACTGAATAGAGAGCCAATTCATTTATTGCTTTAAGTGAATATTGTTTTATTTCAGTAGAATTTGACTCACTATATCGCTTTTTTATGTGATTAAATAACTTTTTTATGTCTTCATTGTAAATGATTATTAAATTCAACCATCTTATAATAAAAATAACTAGTAGTATTGTAAGAACAATGGTTAAAATGTTTGCAGAATTAATTACAAACCAACAATCCTTACCGAACAAAGGAGGGAAAGAAAATACTATAAAAAATAATGAACCTAGCGAACAATAGATGATTAGTTCAATTATATTTATTCGAATCCATTTTATTTTCTTTTGTAAACACTCTGTACTAAAAAGTAATGGGATATAATTTGATTGATATTTATCCCCCATATTAGATATCTTGTTTAAGATTATAGGATAAGCTAGACCAAAAATTGCTATGATTAATGGAATACATACATCAATAACTTCTTGTCTATTATTAAAAAAAGATTCTATCATATATTAAAAGGATTTTGAGAAAGAATATGTTGGATTAATACATCTATTGAATTACTATACCAATTTAATGCATCTTCATAATTATCGTTGTTTATGGTATTTCTTCTCGTAACTCTACCTAAAGGTATTTCTAAAACATCTTGTGAATCTTCAGTAATTCCTAAACATGAAAAAAGCCAACTCCTTTCGTTACCTATGTCCCGTACTGAAGAAATTAACACATCAATGTTGTATTCCTCAGCCTTTCTTTGATAAAAACCCTCAAAGTCTTTAATTATTTTCTGAGTGTCACTTCCTGAATTAATCAAAATAATACTACTACCCTTTTGCAAAACCGCTCTAAAGTCAGTAGTCATTGTATCCTCTGAAGGATCACGAACGACATTATCTGGATCGAAAGGGTGGTTGTATATAATGTTACTGTAACCGATTTTTATAAGATAATTATACAACCTTCTAATTGTAGAAGTTTTCCCAGTATTGGGTTGTCCACCTAAAAGTAAATATTTCATAAACTAAACAGATTAATATTAGTGACACAAATTTACATTATTTCAATAATAGATGAAATAAAAATCCCAATATTTTTAAAAATATTGGGATTTTTAAAATCTATTTACATATATGTTTTACTCCTTTTCTTTCTTAGCATTAAACTCAAAGTTCAGTTTTTGTTCTTTGCTTTTGCTATCGGCAATCCAAACCTCAAAACTTTGTGTATTGTTAGATTGGGAAGTATAATACAATCTAAAAGTTCGGTTAGGGATTATATAAATATCATTCGGTAAGAAAGGCTCTTGATTCGCAAATTGCAGCGTTCCATCACCTTCAAACTGAAAGTATCGTAAGGTATATGTTTCACCTTTGTACTTTTGCTCTGATACGATTTGACAACGAATTTCTACCGTTTGCCCTTGCTGAATATCGTTCGGTACAGGCATTGTTTTGACTTCAAAAGGAAAGCTGGTTTGTATATCTAGTCTGTCTTCACAAGCCATAAGCCCCAGCAAGATTATTATTGCTACACTAATTTTTACAAAATGTTTCATTTCTTTGATTTTTAAAAGTTTATAAAGTAATTCTAAATCCTAATCCGATATGTGGACGCAGTTGCTCTCGTTGTGTTCCCCATAGCATTTGTGTTTGCCCTTGTAAGAAGACAAGTACATCTCCTACCAGATAACGCTCTAATCGTAGCCTTGCTAATCCACCATAAACCACGGCATCTTTATTATTGATGACCGCACCATCGAATAGTGTGTGATTTCCTTGATTGATGAGTTCATAGCCTACCACGCCACTCAATCCAACATTGAGCGATACATTTCGGCTACTATTCCCAATAAGGCTTAGCGAATAACCACTTTCGGCAGTAAAGGTTTCTATAGGTAAATCCTGTTCTCGATAGATATACACATTACGAGTATAAGCCACTCCAAATTGCCAATAATCGCCCTCACGGGTATAGCGAACATAACCTAATCGAATATCATAGGCTTTGGTATCAAGTTTCAAGGAAGTTGGAAGCAAGTTCACACTTGCCTCCAATCCTTGTTGCCCAGGGAATAGTCGTTGAGCGTTCAACAGACTGATCCCTCCAAGCAAACCACACATCACTAACAATAATCTTTTCATCGTGTTATAATTTTAAGTTGAATTGTTGTATTTCTCTTGCGTAAATTAAGTCTTCATTACCAATGGTAAAAGACTGATAGCGACTATCATTTTTCTCAAAAATTTCCACTTTGAGTAATTTATCATCGTCTAAGGTTAATTGTTCCAACATATATACGGCATTGGCTTTACTTCTTGCCTCTACTCTTTGTAATTCCTTATAGGTGCGTAAAGGTTGAATAGGAATTTCTTGGGCGACCTCCTTTTTTCCTGTCGATTTATCGACAATTTTAAAAGTAATAAAATCTACTTGATAAGGCAGACTACTTCGGTTTTTCATACGAATATCAAAGTATAATTTCCCTTGATAGACATAGATTCCTCTAAGTAGGAACTGAATACCTGCATTTTTAGAACCGATATGCTTAATAAACTTTCGTTTTTGTTGGTAAATAGATTCCATAATGAGTTGAGCCACCGCAGGCGATTGGCGACCTATATCTGTAAATAAAATATCCGTTTTTGTACTAAAATCTTCAATATTATACTCGTTCATAATGCGTTTAAAATCCATAGTTGTTACTGTAGGATTTTCATTATAGAAAATATTGAAATTGTAAAAGCGACCATCTTGGGTGATCACTGATAAGTTAGTAGTCGTTAGAAAATCGGGGGTAGTTGCCTTCACACGCAGTACATTTTCAGAGTTTTGGGCTTTGTCAGCAATGAGATTTTCGCTTCCTAAATCTACATAAGTGATGGGTGAAGGGAATATCAAATGCGTTGTTTTGTCGTAAGCTACTTCTAAAAAATAAGGTTCAATTTTGCCCGGTGTTACAGGTTTTGATACTTCAGTTTCCGAAATTATATCATTTTCATAATAGATGCTATCCGTTTCAATGGTTGGGGTTTCTGTTTGTGCATAGACACTTCCGATTGTTAGCAAGGAAGTTACGATTAAAATTTTGTGTAATGATTTCATAGATACTAATTTTTGT
>NZ_KB894241.1 GCF_000374405.1 Riemerella columbina DSM 16469 | reverse complement strand
GAATGGTAGAAAGAGTAAACGGAACTATTAAAAACCATACGATTCTTAAAAATCAATATCTAAATGTATCTGAATTATATCAAGATTTTGCTCAATTCTTCTCCTACTACAACCTCTACAGAAGACACGGTTCACTTAGGAAGGAACTTAAGGTTAAAACTCCGATACAAGCCATCGAAAAGTGGTTCGAATTAAAACCTGAAATTTTTAGAATAAATCCTAAAATATTTGAACAAAAAATTATATCTTTACAAAACAATTTTGACCAACTTCATCTATAACCTTGTGAAACTTGACAAATACGGATTATCTTCTAAATTTAGTGCAAAGATAATACTTATAGGTGTAATTAAGGATATTCAATATTAAAAATTATGAAATCTATAAAATATATATTTTTCGTTTTAGTATGTTTTGTAGTCCGAACGGGATTTGCACAAACAGAACCTATACAAAATGACACACTCTATATCTTTGATCCCGGTGGACCATATCCAGCGATAAAAGAAGTGGCAGATTTGTTTTCAAAAAAGCAAAATATTCCTATAAAAGTTATCAAAGGTCCCTTTGCCCAATGGAAAGAACAAGCCAAAACACAAGCCGACCTTATCTACAGCGGTTCCGAATTTATGATGACCCAGTTTGAAAAGGAATTACCTATAATAAAAGAGAGCGTTTGTCCGTTGTATTTACGCAAATCGGGCTTGATAGTTCGCCCAAATAATCCTAAAAATATCCAACAATGGAGTGATTTGCAGCAACCTAACATCAACATTATGGTGGTAAATGGAGCGGGACTCACAGGAGTTTGGGAAGATATAGCGGGTAGGGATAAGAATATAGAATCTCTAAGAGCCCTACGAAAAAATATCGTTTTCTATGCCGAAAATAGTGGACAAGCACAAAAAAAATGGCTCGAAAACAACACCATTGATGTGTGGATTACATGGGAAATTTGGCAAAAGAGGAACCCTAATACTGCTGAGTTTATCCACTTGGATGAAGTACATACAGTATATAGAGATTTTGGTATTGCTTTAGCAGAGAATACACAACCTCATCATATGGCATCTTCATTTTTAGATTTTTTAAAAAGCCACTATGCAGAAACAATCTTTGAAAAATGGGGTTGGATTACCCAAAAACAATAATAAATCAGTAACTAATTTTTAATTTTTTATACCTATGAGAAAAACAATTTTAATGATGTTAATGCTTGTTTTCACAAGCCTGACTTTTGCTCAAGAAGCAAAGTACCAGTTGTCGAGCCATATTTTAGACATTACTCAAGGACAACCCGCACCTAATGTGAGTATTCGCCTTTCTAAAATGGATAATCAAAATCATTGGGTAACAATTGATGAAAAAGTAACCGACCAAAATGGACGTATCAAAGATTTCTTAAAAGAAGGTAAAGGCATCAATCATCAAGGGATTTACAAACTCACATACTTTACACAACCTTATTTTGAGAAATTAGGACAGAAAAGTTTTTATCCATTTATTGAAGTCATTTTTGAGATTAAAGATGGAAATCATTACCATGTACCTATCACATTGAGTCCGTTTGGGTACTCTACCTATAGAGGAAATTAAGATCTCTTATTTACCTTCATATTAAAAGTGTTCTGAATAAAGATATTTTGAACGCTTTTTTAATTTCAAGATAAATTTAATGATTTTTTTGGGCGTGCCCCTCTGCTTTTTTTTAGGAAAGACAGAGCGTCGGTCTACGGGCAGTCCAATCTGTAGCACCAAATAATTTCTCTATTGTTAAAATGGGCTAGATATCTTGAAATAAGAATTTAATTTATAGAAAGATTTTATAAAAAAATTGTACATTTGTGTATTAGCTATAATTTGGGGATATGCCTTCAACGATTACAAAATATAAAATATTTTTAGCTTCACCAAGTGATCTTTACAATGAAAGAATTTCTATTGAAGAGGTTATTGACGAATTGAATCTCACATTTGGAAAACAGCATGATATCCATTTAGAATTATTAAAGTGGGAGACACATTCAGCTCCAGCAATAGCAATTAGTCATCCTCAAGAGATAATAAATGCAGATATAGGTCATGATTATGATTTATTCATAGGTTTAATTTGGAAAAAATTTGGAACACCAACCAATAATGCAAATTCTGGAACAGAAGAAGAATTTCTAAATGCATATAATAGGTTTTTAGAAACTCCAAATTCTCTACAGGTACTTTTTTATTTTAACACAACTCCTGTTTCTATTGATGATATTAATCCAGAGCAACTGTTAAAAATTAAAAACTTTAAAAATGATATTGGAAAAAACAAAAAAGTTCTTTATTGGGAATATCAAAATTTTCAACAATTGAGTAAGTTTTTAAGGATTCATATTCCTCAAAGAATAATGGAATTAAGAAAGTTTCATCAATTAAATTATAATGTAAATAAACAAAATGAAATATTAAATGTTGAAATATTAAATGAAGAATATGGAATTATAGACTATCAAGAAATGATTGAAAATAATTTTCAGGAATCTACATCATCTTTATCAAGAATTACTGAAGCCACAAAATGGATTGGAGAACAGATGGACAAAAAAACAGCTGAAATGAAAGCGATGAATATATCAGGTAATCAAATAAGTAGAAAAGCTTTAAAAAACTACTTTGTCCGCACAGCAAAGGTAATGGATAATTATGCTAATCGAATAAAGCCTGAAATCCCAATATTCAAAGATTATTTCGAAAAAGGAATAGATGCTATGTCTAATTTGATAAACATATCTAGAGATGACTTAAGTTTAGAAAAAAATGAAATTGAAGAAACCGAACAATCATTATCTGAACTTATTGATGGAATGGCTCATTCTATAAAAAGAATGGAAAGTTTTTTACAATCAGTTACTAGCTTACCAAGAATTTCTAAAGAATTAAATAAAGCCAAACTGAATGTAAGTATAAAATTGGAAGAATTACTTGACAATTTAAAAATCAGTCTGTCTATAGCTGTTGAACTGAGGAAAAGTATTAAATTTTAAAAAATTAAGAATATAGGTGTATTTGTTATACAATGCACTAAACTAATTCAATACTATTCCCCAATAGTTAAACATTTTACTCTTGCTAATATTTGGTTTAGAAGACCAAAAAATTATCGTATCTTACGAAAAAATATAAATCACTATGTGGGAAAGGCGTACCTATTTCTTTCAATTATTTTCAGAACATTTATTGCTATCCTTTGTATCGGTGGTGGCAGTGGCAGTTGTTGGTATGGTGCTAGGTTGGGTGGTGTATCGTTATACAACCGCTCGCAAAATCATTTTACCAATCATCAACTTTTTATATACCATTCCATCGATTGCGATGTTTGGGTTGTTGATCCCCTTAGTCGGTATCGGTCTCAAAAATGCTTTGATTGTCATTATGTTATACGGACTATTACCCATCGTTCGCAATACCTATTCAGGATTAAAAGAAGTCCCTGACAACTATATCGAAGCCGCCAAAGGCTTGGGAGTCAATGCCCGACAATTATTTTGGGGCGTTCATTTTCCGTTAGCCTCACCGAGTATTTTATCAGCCTTGCGTGTAACCACCGTTATGGTCATTTCCCTTACGGGTTTAGCCGCTTTGATTGGTGCGGGCGGATTGGGACAAGCCATCTTTCGAGGACTCAATACAATGAATACCCAACTGATTTTAGTCGGTTCGTTAGGGATTTCCTTTTTTGCGATTTTAGGCGATTTCTTTGTAGGCAGTTTTGAGAAAAAACACCGATTGCAACGCGTACTTTCACACAATGCCACTCCTCATCAAAAGCGAATGCTATGGCTCAATACAGGTGTGTTGGTTGCCTTGTTAGTATCAGCATTTGTGTATTTGAACCCCTTGTCTGGCAAAAGTTCACAAACCATTGTAGTGGCATCTAAACCGACCACCGAACAATTTATACTTTCGGAAATCATCGCTCAAATTATCGAAGACAAAACCGACCTTTTCGTAACACGAAAATTTGGAATCGGAGGTGGTACGACCAATATTCATCCTGCAATGCAACGCGGCGAAATCGATTTGTATGTGGAATATACGGGTACCGCGTGGCGTTCGGTGCTCGAAGAACCCTATCAAGAGGGCGTTCCGATTGTTTTTGATACGCTTAATCAGCGGTATCAATCGGCGTTTCAAATGCAATGGTTAGGGTTGATTGGGTTTAACAATACTTACACTCTCGCCATTAAAAAATCGACTGCCCAAGAGAAAAATATTCAAACTTTTTCCGATTTAGCCCAACAAAGTCCTAACTTTACTTTCGGTGCAGAGTTTGACTTTTTCGAACGCCCCGATGCCTACAAAGGATTGATAAAAGCCTATCCTTTTCAGTTTGCCAAAGTAAAAGAAATGGACATCAACCTGCGTTATGAAGCCATAAAAGAAGGAAGTGTCTCCGCAATTGATGCCTTTACCACCGATGCTCAAATTGAATCGATGCAATTGCAAGTTTTGGAAGAGAACCGCCACTATTTCCCTGATTATGAGGCAGGAATTGTCATACGCCAAACGACGGCTGAACAATATCCTGAAGTGGTGGAATATTTACAACAACTCAACGGACAAATTTCTACCGAACAAATGCGAAAACTTAACTATCAAGTAGAAATCGAAGGAAAGTCTGTCGCCCAAGTGGCTCACGAATTTGTCCAACACCTTTTTAAAACCTCAACCCATGAATACCCCCCCATCATAGCCATAGAAAACATAACCTTCTCGTACACCGACACGCCGATTATCAAGGATTTTTCATACAACATTTTCCCTGAAACTTTTTTGTGTATCACGGGCGAAAGTGGTTGCGGAAAATCAACGCTTTTACGCCTGATCAATCGGTTGTTGATACCCGATAGTGGTCAAATTAAAATCAATGGAGAAATCATTACCGCTGAAAATCAAGTACGATTGCGAAGAACGATGGGCTATATGTTACAAGAAAATTCGCTGTTTCCACACCTTACCGTGTTTCAAAATATGGCATATTGCTTAGATTTAGAAAAGGAAACGATAGAAAATAAAGAGGCTCGCATCCACGAATTATTACCCTTAGTTGGACTCAAAAAGGAACATCTCGACAAATTTCCCAACGAATTAAGTGGCGGTCAACGACAACGAGTGGGCGTGGTTCGTGCGATTGCTCATAATCCTAAAATTGTACTCATGGATGAACCCTTTTCTGCCCTCGACCCCAATACTCGAACACAATTGCAAGATTTAGTTAAAGAAATTCATCAACAACTCAAAACCACTTTTGTCATGGTAACGCATTCGCACTCGGAAGCGGAAAAATTGAGCACGGAAGTGTTGAGGATGTAGGATAAAAAAGAATAATAATTAAAAATGGGAGTAGATTTACATGTAATAGGTAACCATAATTTTATTTTTGAACCCGATGTGTTTACTGATATAGCGGAAGAAATAACCTACCGATTAAATAAAATAGAAATTCCTAATTTAGAATTTATAAGACTACATAAATTACATGATTGTGAATATCATAGAAATGCTCCTAATGTAATTAGAAGTATAAACAATCAAAAAAAATGGGAATATGTGCCAAATTCCTGTAATTTTTATAGAACAGATAAAAGATTTCATAGATATATCGACTTTTCTGGACCTCATGCAGGCCAAACGCATTAAAATACATTATTTTTCTTAGTAATAAATTGATATAATTATTGGTATAATGGACAAAAATTAGGCTGTTTTTTAGAACATGTTCTCTAATGGACATTTTTTAGGCTCTATTTTCAAACATTTTTTGAATAAAAAAATACTTTTCTTTGTATGGTCTATCTAAACGGAAATAGGCTCTGCTGGAGAGCAACCTATTAGGGATAATATAAAATGTCTATTCAATGGGCTGTCTTATGTTATGTCAACCCATTGATATTTTTAGAGAGCCTTATGCCTTTAAAAACTCATCTATAAATTTCTTTTTCCTATGGATAGATAATCCATTGTGATTACGAAGTTTGTTTTTTAAATCCGCGAAATGTCCATCTATAGCGTTCGTTGTATTAGGAATGTTAAGTTCTATATAATCATACCAAGTAAAAAGCCAAGGTAAGTTTCGTTTTAAACTTCGAAAAGCACTGCGTAACCTTTTATGTGTGTAAAATGATTTTTGAGTTATAGGATTTATGGTTCTTTCATTTAAAAAATCCTTCCACTTATCAAACCATAGTTCTAATGCACCTTCAAAAGATTCTTTGTCTGTTTGCTTCATTAAATCAACTACTTGCATTAACTCCTTAGCAGCCTCTAACTTTGGATTTTTAGTCAAATATCTACGAATTATTGCCGCTTGGTGGAACTGACACATTTGTACAGAAATATCTTCAAAGGATTGAATAAGTCCTTTCCTTCCATCACACACAATGCCTGCTATTTGAAAACCTAAAGATTTTAATTCATTGATTCCTTGAATGTATAATGCATTGGTTTCTTGCCGAACATAGTATTTTAAAAGGTTTTCTTTGGTTATTGCATCCTTAAAAAGCATCACACCAAAATTTCTTCCCCAGTAGGTTGTATCCATTAAAATGATAACTTTTCTAGGTTGTTTTGTTACCTTTTGAACCTTTATCAAGTCTTCTTTGTATCGTTTTTACAGAGCAATTATACTTCTTAGAAAGTTGTTAATAAGTTTGTTTTCCTCGGGTGTATATTCTACCCAAAGATGGTCATTATTGATGCGATGACCACCTAAAAATTGTTTATCGCAATGTTGGCATTTATAGAGTTGAACACCATTGACAAACTCATTTTTCTTGGTAAATTTCTTACCACAATGAAAGCATTTTTTTTATTCATAACCTTTGATTGGATACAAAGTTAATGATAGCAAGGATTTCAAGAGTTTTGAGCCTAAAAAATGTCCATTAAGCCTTATTTTACTTTTTTTAATAAATGATTTTCAGAAAATCAGAAATTATAAAATATTTTCTTTATCTGTTAGATTTATTACTCCAAACTTTGCCGATAAACCTCATCTAAGGTTTTGCCGCCTTTATCCTTCCATATAATCCAACCATTTGTATTTCGTCCTAAACAAAATATAGCCGCCGTACTCGGACTAGAGAAAGTTTTATCTGATGTTAATACCAAAGCTCCTCCAATATTAGAAGTGTATTCCTCTATGAGTCTTGCTCTTTTCTCACTCCAACTTAATGAGGGAACACAATCATTAGCAATAGAACTACCTTTTAGTACTGTAAATCCGGAGGCATCATAGAAGCCTTTGGCATTACAACCTCTCCCTTTGGTATAAAACAAATGTCTTTCTTTTGCCTCCGAAACTTCAAAAATAGTACAGCCCATAAATGAAGTTAAAAATTTAATATCCTCAAAAAACTCATCCATTGTATCTTTTTGATGCTCTGGTAGATTAGGACATTTAGGCACTTGTATATTCTCCTTCAAAATAAAAGTATTGGCTTCCTTGGCTTGGGCAATGGCAATATGCTCCAGATATTGTACATCTACTTTTGTAATATCTGTATCTTTGGATACAAAAATCAGGGCTTTTTGCCAAAAAGGTTTTTTATTATCGTGGTCTTTTACGCGTTCTCTAAAGTTCTCCGTCTCACCAATGTAAGCCTGTGGTTTGGCATTTTCATCTTCTCCTATCAGAATATAGAATGCAGGTTTTTGTAGTTTCTCCTGAATATTCAGATATTTAAGATCAGAACGAGGCACCACAAACATCTGACAAATTTTATTACTAATAAAAACATACTGCGTCCCTTTTGGGTCGCCATCTACTAAATAAGTGGTTACTGTTTTCCCCATTGTATTATATTTCTTCTAAACCTAATTCTTTTAAAAATTGATTGTGTTCTTTTTGTGCTTTTATAATTTTTTCCTCAATGGTTTTTAATCGGTCGTGTACTTCTTTTAAATCTACGGGAGCCTCCTCCTCCGCAGTACTTACATAGCGAGAAATATTGAGATTATAGTCGTTTTTTTCTATTTCTTCCATTGAAACTCTTCGAGAGTAACGGGCAAGTTCTTTTCGGTATTGATAAGTGTCTACTACCTTTTCTATATGTTCTTCTTCTAATTTATTCTGTCTCTTTTCTTTTGTGAAATTTCCATCTGCACTTGCATTGATAAAAAGAACATCATCAGACTTTCTACATCGCTTTAATACCAAAATACATACAGGAATTCCTGTGGAATAGAATAAATTGGAAGGCAAGCCAATAACCGCATCGATATTATTGTCCTTTAATAGTTTTGTTCTAATTCTTTCCTCTGCACCTCCTCTAAATAAAACCCCATGCGGAAGAATAATTGCCATCGTTCCCTCGGCAGATAAGAAATGAAAGCCGTGAAGCAAAAAAGCGAAATCAGCGGCTGACTTTGGAGCTAAACCGTAGTTTTTAAATCGAAAATCATCGGCAAGGGTGTCGTTGGGTTCCCAACGCAAACTAAAAGGTGGATTGGCTACAATGGCATCAAACTCTACTTTTTTAGCGGGATTCATTTCGCTGAGTATATCCCACTGATTGAGCAAAGTGTCTCCGTGAAATATCTCGAACTCGGTATCTTTCATTCCGTGTAGAAGCATATTCATTCGGGCAAGATTGTAGGTAGTAATATTTTTTTCTTGTCCATAGATTTTATGAATGTTCCCACCATTGTCTTTGATTCTTCGCCTTACATTAAGCAATAATGAACCCGAACCACAAGCAAAATCCAAAACTTTATTCAGTTTCTTTTTTTTACCCGTAGTGGGGTCTTGACAGTCTAAGGTTACGATTTCCGAAAGTATGGTAGATACTTGTTGAGGAGTGTAAAATTCTCCCGCTTTTTGACCGGAACCCGCAGCAAATTGCCCAATTAAATACTCGTATGCATCGCCCAAGGTATCAGTATCGGTAGAAAAATTGGTAATTCCTTCAGCTATCTTTTGGATAACCTTGCAGAGTTTTTCGTTTCTTTCGCTGTAATTCTTCCCTAATTTCTCAGAATTAAGATTGATGTCTGAAAATAACCCCTGAAAAGTACTTTCAAATGATTCGTTTTCGATGTATCTAAAGCCTTCTTCTAAGGTGCTTAGCAAATCACTGCTTTGCTGGCGCGCCATCTCGGCAATACTACTCCATAGATACTGTGGCTTGATGATATAATGTACCTTGCGACGCATTTGCTTTTCAAACATTGCAATATCTTCCGAATTTTCTTTGTACCAAATATCCAAAGGGGTGCGGTTGTCTTCCTTTTCTAATTGAGGATAATCGCTCCCTAATTCTTTTTGTGCCGCCTCCTCATAGTTATCAGAAAGGTATCTTAAAAATAGAAATGAGAGCATATAATCGCGAAAATCATCGGCATTCATTGCGCCTCTTAGGCTATTGGCTATATTCCAAAGGGTTTTTCCTAATTCTTGTTGTGCTTTTTGTGTCATATTATCTTGTAAATTATCCTAATATATCAGGTATTTGAAATTCATATTTATCTAAAAAGGTCTTCAGTATTTTTTTAAACAATTCTTTGTTATCTTGATTCATTTCTTGGGGGGAATAAATGGAATATTTACCATGGCTTAATAAATTTAATGCACGAGAAAAAAGAGGCTCGTCTTCCATATCTTTTATACAATCCGAGAAATCATCATAGCCAAAAAATGTAGAAGTTTTTTCTAAAATTCCCCTTAGTGTATTGAAATGATAGGTTTTAATAACATTAGTTTCGGAGGCTATTTTTAACTCACTTAATAAAGCTATATGATGAAAGAATGGCGTATCATTAGTAGATTGTAAAATATAACCTTCGTTCCCATTTTTATGTAAAAAATGACTTTTATGCCCTATACTTCTTAGCTCATTATAGATTACATTATAAAATAATGAATGGTGTGATGATATTACTGTTTTTATTTTACCTTTACCTCGTTTTAAAAGTTTAGCCAAATCGCTCGCAACTCCAATAGCATTATTATCATCGAGCGACGAAATAGGGTCATCTATGTAAAAATATTTTACCCAGTTATAAGGACCAGTGTTTTTATCATCATCTATTGCCAATTCTGCTATTGCTAAGAATACGCACCAAATAAAAATATTCTCTTCTCCTCTTGATATTTTTATATTCTCCTGAACTATATATTCAGGTTGTGTATCATCGTGTTTATACTCAGGATTTGGAATTTGTTTTTTGAAAAGAACTCTCCAATTATCATAATCTATAATGAAATCAAAATCTGCATATCGTTCTAAAAAATTAAAGATCTTTTCTTCTAACGCTAGTTCTTTAAACCCATCAAAAAACTGAGAATCTTTGTTGATTGTTAAATATCTTTCTGTATCATTTTCGAGATCATTATTCCAATGAAAAAGGTCTTCTGTATAAGCATTATAATATAAAGTTTCTGCTTGGGGGTTTTTCTCTCTCTTTTTAAAAATATCTTTGAACTCCATAGAAAGCCGTGTCTTCCCTGTGCCATTATATGCATATAGAAGTACAAAATCAGTATTGTTTAAATCATCTTTCAGTCTTACCGCTACATCTTTTAAGTTCTTATATTTATATTTCTTTTTAGCCATATATATGTCCTATTATTTATAAATAATTTTTGTACTCCTTGTTACATTTATATTTTCTCCCATCACATTTATATTTTCCCCTGTTGCATTTGCGTTTCCCCCTGTTACATTTGCATTTTTTTCCGTTACATTTGCGTTTTTACCCATTACATTTATATTTTCCCCCGTTACAACTGCGTTTCTCCCTGTTGCATTTGCATTTTCCCCTATTACATTTGCATTTTTACCCATTGCAATTACATTTTCCCTTGCTACGCTTGTTATTTAACAAACAACTTTTGCATTAAGCCCCTTTTATGTTGCTTAAGTTGTTCTATTTTTTGCTTCTGTTCTTTGATTAACTCATCTAACGAAGAAAGACAAGCCGCTATTTTTTGTTGTTCTTTTGGGTTAGATGTTAATATCAATTTACATTTAACTATCTCACTTGAATAAATATGCTTAACAGTTGTTCCTGAAACATACTTTAAAATTTCTTGTTTAGAAAAATTTATCAAATAACTTAAAAATATAGAATTGATTAAAATTTTAGGTCTTAAAATATTAATATCTCCACCTAATATAACATTCTCTACCTCTAATGCAGATGCCTTTGCTAACCCAGAAGGAGTAACATCTGAACTTGGCATTAAAATATCTCCAACTTCTCCTCTAATTCCATTTACTTTATTGGTTTTAGAAATAATAGAATAAATTACTTCATTATATAATGTAAACAATTCTCCATAATGTATACACAATTCAGATCCTTCAGGAGTAATATCTGATTTTGAAAAGGATTGTCCCCTAAATACATTACATATTTCTCCAACTTTCTTCTCCTCCCAATCGCCGTCATTTTTAAATTTGGGGAAGCGGTAGGCGGGTTGTTTTTTGCCTTTTTGTGGGAATAGGTTTTGTAATAAGCCTTTTTTATGCTCTTCTAATAATTCTAATTTTTGGCTATGCCCCTCTATTAACTCATCTAACGAAGAAAGACAAGCCGCTATTTTTTGTTGTTCTTTTAATGAGGGTAAGTTTACAATAAAATCACTTAGTACTTCTTTAGTTATAGTTTTAATAATACCTCCAGGAGCTTTTTGTTTCTCAATATTAAACAAAAGCTGTAGAGTATATGCAAAAAAAACTTTGTCAATTGGTTTATTAAACTCTTCAAAAAGTAAAAGTGTTCTGTCTACATAAGCATCATATTGTGTAATTGCAACCCTTCCGATAGACCCTTGCAATGTAATTATAATTGTTTCTTTTGGAATAAATACGCTCTGCTCTGCTGCAACTTTACTTATCTTATTTTTTGTTTGTGCTTTTAATCTTAGATTTTCATCAACATCATAAACTTGAACAAAAGGAAATCCATTTACTTCATCGTACCATTCTGGAGAACCATATGGTTGAGGAAAACTACCTCTACGATATTTGGCTAAATTATTCAAAGTTTTTTCCTCCCACGCCCCATCATTTTTAAATTCGGGGAAACGCAGTTCGGGGATATGGGTGTGTTTAGTTTTGTTCATACGCTTTTAGTCCTGAGATTTCGTTGTTTTCGCCGACTAATTTTTTTAGCTCGGGTATTAAGTCTTCCATTAAGGCTAATTCTTTTTTGCCTCGTTCTTTCCAACCTAAGCCTAATGGAGCTAATAGGTCGGTTAGTTCTTCGCCGTCAAATATCTTGCGTTCTATCACGCGCTCTACAAAGGCTTTTAGGTCGGTAATAGGGAGGTTATGTTTTGTAGCAATAGTCATCAAGGCTTTGTTTTTCTTTTCTATTACAAAGTCTTCAAAACGCTGTTTGAGTTCCTCGGCTTCATAGCCTCTGCTCCAGTCCAATACATCAAAAAACTCGGTTAAGTCTTCTTTTTCATTCGGCATATTGGAGGTGGAACTAAGCAAGCGCTTAATCTGCTCCTTGGTCATTTTTTGCTTGGTAGGTTCTTTCTGTGTACTATCCGCTACCAGATTCATAATGTAATCATAATCTATAATGGCAGAAGCAAAGAGTACGAACTCAAAATCGAGTTCTTCTAACTCGGGTGAGGTTTCTTCTTCTCCTTTTCCTTGCTTAGTTTTGAGTTTTTTGGCGGTTTCCATATACGAACTCCTAAACTCCAATAGGGTTTCCTTAGGTAGCAAGGTTTCTATCTGTTCTTTTTGCTCCTCGTCCAAATCGGTATATTGGTCTAATTGTGTTTTGAGGCGTTGTATTTCTTTGAATGTTTTTACAAAAGTTATCCTTGCACTATCTCCTTTCAGGTTATACACATCTTCGGGGGTGGTTTGCAAATCTTGCCCTTTCATAAAGTCGTCTAACTCTGCAATAGCTCTTTGGTATTTTTCAATTACCTTAGGGGCAGACTCTACCAACCAAATTTCTTTGGCTCTACCACTATCTTCGCCAGAGAATAAGGCAATGGCTTCGTTTACACTTGCCTGTTGCGAACGGAAGTCTAAAATATTACCGTATGGTTTGGTGTCGTTCAGTACGCGGTTGGTACGCGAAAAGGCTTGTATCAATCCGTGGTATTTAAGGTTCTTATCTACATATAGCGTATTGAGGTACTTAGAGTCAAAGCCCGTTAGTAGCATATCTACCACGATGACAATGTCTATCTTGTTTCGGTGTGGATAATCTTTATTGCTATATTGTTGGTCTTTGATTCTCTTTTGAATATCTTGATAATACAAATCAAACTCGTTAATGCTATGGTTGGTTCTATACTGCTTATTATAATCCTCAATAATTGCCATTAGAGCCTTTTTCTTTTCTTCGGGTTCAGTTTGGTTATCTAATTTTTCTTGCGGTAAATCTTCCTGTATTTGCTTTATATCATTGATGTTTTTTTGATTTTCTTTTTCTCCATCTTTTGATTGTATGGTAGGCGGAGAGAATACACACGCAATGTTGAGCGGGGTATAATGCTTGTCTTCCTCTTGTTTTTTCTTTTGAATTGCTTTGAATAGGTTGAAATATTCAATCGCATCATTGATAGAAGAGGTAGCAAATACCGCATTGAATTTTCTTAAATTGGTCGCATCATTATGTTTTTCTAATATGGTTTGAACAACAGCCTGCTTGGCCACGGGTTCTCCAGGTTTTGCCTTTTTCTCTCCTTCGCCTTTGTAGTAATCAATGTGAAAACGCAATACATTGCCATCATCTATTGCGTGAGTAATGGTATAGGCGTGTAGTTGTTTCTCAAAAATATCTTTGGTAGTTTTGTATGAGGCTTCTTCTCCTTCTCTATTGACATAGGTAGCGTTATCCTCAAAAATAGGGGTTCCCGTAAAGCCAAAAAGTTGGGCTTTAGGAAAAAATTCTTTGATTGCTTTATGATTATCTCCAAACTGCGAACGGTGGCATTCATCAAAAATAAATACCAAGCGTTGGTCGCTCAGAGGTTTTAGTCGCTCTTTGTAGTTTTTCTTTTGATTACCATCTAACGCCAACCCTAATTTCTGAATTGTGGTTACAATAACTTTATCGGCATAGTCGGTAGAAAGTAAACGCTTCACTAAGGTTTCTGTGTTTGTATTCTCTTCTACACTGCCTTCTTGAAATTTATTAAACTCTTCGCGAGTCTGTCTATCAAGGTCTTTTCTATCTACGACAAACAAACATTTTTCAATATCAGGATTATTTTTAAGCAAAGTAGATGCTTTGAATGAGGTAAGAGTTTTCCCGCTCCCTGTAGTATGCCAAATATAACCGTTTCCACGATTTTGATGAATACAATCCACAATAGCTTTAACCGCATAAATCTGATACGGACGCATAATGAGAATTTTCTGTTCACTCTCTACCAGTACCATATACTTGCTTATCATTTCGACAAGGGAACATTTTTTCAGAAATCTATCAGAGAAATCATCTAAATAGTTAATTTTCTTATTGCTTTCATCTGCTAACTCATAAATTGGCAAAAAACGCTCATCAGAATTAAAGGCAAAATGCTGATTTTTGTTATTAGAAAAATACATCGTTTTATTGCCATTGCTCACAATGAATAATTGCATAAAGCATAGTAACGAATTGATATAGCCGTTGCCTACATCATTTTTATAATCTACGATTTGTTGCATTGCTTTACGAGGCGAAATATCTACGCGTTTAAGTTCTATCTGAACCAAAGGTAAACCATTGACGAGCAAAATCACATCATACCGATGATTGCTGTTTTCGGTATTGATACGCAGTTGATTTACAACCTCATAGTGATTCTTGCACCAATCTTTTATATTGACTAAAGTATAGTTAAGAGGTGTACCATCTTCTCTTTGGAAATAATTGGGTTCACGAAGCATCTTAGAAGCCTTAAACACATCTGCCGTGATGATTTCTTCTCGTAAACGGAAGAACTCACTATCTGAAAGATTCACTCTATTAAGTTCTTCAAACTTTGATTTAAAGTTCTGTTCAAGACTTTTTCTATCTACTATATCAGGACGATAGGTATACTTTAATTCCTCTAATTTGTTGATTAGTTGTGTTTCTAATTGACTTTCTTTGTTCATTAATTCAGTTTGAGATAAAAATCTTTAAAAAATACTATTGTTTTAGGTGAAACAAAATTACTGATTTTTTTCTTTATTCTAATTTTTTTCATAAAATACCTCGTAAATATACTTTTCCTGATTATAAATATATAAAAAAGGAAACCTAATCTAACTTACATTAAAAATATTTTATTATGTAGCATAAATTATCCAAAATAAAATCGCAGTAAGAATAATTCCTACTGCGATTTGATATTTAAAGTTTCGTAAACTTATTTTACTTCTTCGAAGTCTGCGTCTTGTACATCATCTGCACCATCAGTACCGCCAGCATTAGGATTACCGTCCATATCTGTGCCACCTGCTTGCTGTGCATCTGCTTGAGCTTTGTAAAGTTCTTCAGAAGCAGCCATCCAAGCCGCATCTAAGGCTTCAGATTTTGTTTTAATCGCTTCCATATCTTTAGCTTCAAAAGCAGTTTTTAATTCTGCAGCTGCGGTTTCAATAGCCGATTTTTTATCGCCAGAAATCTTATCACCAAACTCTTTCAATTGCTTCTCAGTTTGGAAGATTTGACCATCTGCTTTGTTGATTAAATCCGCTTCTTCTTTTCTCTTAGCATCTGCCGCAGAGTTTTCCTGAGCTTCCTTCTTCATTTTTTCGATTTCCTCATCAGACAATCCAGAAGAGGCTTGGATTTTAATCGACTGCTCTTTACCAGTTCCTTTATCCTTAGCCGATACGCTTAAGATACCGTTAGCATCAATATCAAAGGTTACTTCAATTTGAGGCACTCCTCTTGGCGCTGGTGGAATATCAGTAAGTTCAAATCTACCAATCTCTTTATTATCGTTGAACATTGGTCTTTCCCCTTGTCCGACTCTAATGCTTACGGCTGGTTGGTTATCCGCAGCGGTAGAGAACACTTCCGATTTCTTAGTTGGAATAGTAGTATTCGCTTCGATTAATTTTGTAAATACGCTACCCATAGTTTCGATACCTAATGATAGAGGCGTTACATCTAGAAGCAATACATCTTTTACATCGCCAGTTAATACCCCACCTTGGATAGCTGCACCAATAGCCACTACTTCGTCTGGGTTTACCCCTTTAGATGGTTTTTTACCGAAGAATTTTTCTACTTCTTCTTGGATCACTGGGATTCTTGTAGAACCACCTACTAAGATTACTTCATCGATATCAGAAGTGGATAACCCAGCATCTTGAAGGGCTTTTTTACAAGGCTCCATAGAACGCTTTACTAAATCCGCTGATAACTGCTCGAACTTCGCTCTAGATAAAGTTTTTACTAAGTGCTTAGGTCCAGATGCAGTAGCGGTGATGTATGGTAAGTTAATTTCCGTTTGTGGCGATGCTGATAATTCAATTTTTGCTTTTTCAGCGGCTTCTTTTAATCTTTGAAGGGCAATCGCATCAGCTTTAAGGTCTACACCTTCTTCGCTTTTAAATTCATCTGCTAACCAGTCGATGATTACATCATCAAAGTCATCACCACCTAAGTGGGTATCTCCGTTAGTGGATAATACTTCAAATACACCATCCCCTAATTCTAGGATAGAGATATCGAATGTACCACCACCAAGGTCGTATACTGCTACTTTTTGGTCTTTATCTTTTTTATCTAAACCATAAGCTAACGCCGCCGCAGTAGGCTCGTTGATGATTCTTTCCACTTTAAGACCAGCAATTTCACCAGCATCTTTAGTGGCTTGTCTTTGCTCATCGTTAAAGTAAGCTGGTACTGTAATTACCGCTCTAGTCACTTCTTGTCCTAGATAATCTTCAGCAGTTTTCTTCATTTTTTGAAGAATCATCGCAGAGATTTCTTGCGGTGTATATTCTCTATCGTTAATTTTTACCTTTACAGAATCATTAGGACCTTCTACTACTTGATAAGGTACTCTAGCGATTTCTTTTTGATCATTTTTAAAATGGGTACCAATAAATCTCTTAATTGAATATACTGTATTTTTAGGGTTAGTTACCGCCTGTCTTTTGGCAGGGTCTCCTACTTTTCTTTCTCCATCTTCTGTAAATGCTATAATAGATGGGGTAGTTCTTTTCCCTTCTGCGTTAGGGATTACTACAGGATCTTTACCTTCCATTACAGATACACAAGAGTTTGTAGTACCTAAGTCAATTCCAATAATTTTACTCATATCTTTATTTCTAATTTTTTGTTAATATTAAATGCTTACGCTTCCTAATTCACCAAGAATATGCCATGGGACTTTTTGTGTCAAAATGTCATATTTGTAAAAATGAAGTTTCTATTTTTAAGCGACCATTGCCTAAAAATAGAAGTATTGTCGAACGACTTTGTCAAATTATTTGAGATACCATTCGATGAAGAAGTTTATAAAATTTACCGACAAGGGCATCTATTGCATTCCAGGCAAATTCTATTTAGATCCGTGGAAACCCATCAATCATGCGATTATTAGTCACGCTCATGCCGATCATGCCCGTTGGGGAATGAAAAAATACCTCTGTCATCATTACATCCTACCTATTCTCAAACACCACATTGGCAAAGACATCAATGTATCGAGTATCGATTATGACGAACTTATTATAATCAATGGAGTCAAAGTCAGTTTGCATCCTGCGGGACACCTCGTAGGTTCTTCACAAATTCGTATGGAATACAAAGGACAAGTCATTGTATTCAGCGGCGATTATAAAGTCGATGCTGATGGAATGAGTACCCCTTTCGAACCCGTAAAATGCGATATATTTATTACCGAATCTACCTTTGGATTACCCATTTACGAATGGAAAAAAAACGAAGTGTATCGACAAACTCTACACGATTGGATTGAAAAGAACCAACAAAACCAAAAAACCAGTATTCTCATTAGTTATTCCTTAGGAAAAGCCCAACGCATCATGAAATTAGTCGAAGGATTCGGCAAAATTTTCGTACACAATTCCATTGACCATACCAACCAAGCCATAGCGGCATCCGACTTACAATTACCCGATTACCAGCGTATCGACTGGCAAAATCGCAAAGAAATGCAAGGGCAAATCGTTGTAGTACCACCCGCCCTCATCGGCTCAAATATGATTAAAAAAATCCCCAACGGCACCACTGCCATATGCTCTGGTTGGATGCAAATTCGAGGCAATCGCCGTTGGAAATCCGTAGATGCAGGTTTTGCCATCAGCGACCACGCCGACTGGGACGGACTCATCCAAGCCGTCAGAGCTACCGAAGCCCAAGAAGTCTATGTCACACACGGATCCACCCACATTTTTTCCAAATACCTCAATGAAATTGGCATCAATGCTCACGAACTCAAAACCGAATACGGCGATGAAACCGAAGAACCATCAGAAAACAAAGAATAAAATGATACCATTTTTTTGGGCGTGCCCCTCTGCCTTTTTTTAGGAAAGGCAGAGCATCGGTCTGCGGGCAGTCGTTCTTTTTTTGTCTCATTGAGCGTAGTGTCGAAATGTAACAAAAAAAGGAACTCCAACAATGCCCTCTGCCCTCACGCGGTGGGAGTGGATAAGTAATTAGCAATTATAAAATATGTGTTTATCCTTAATCCAATCGTATATTTTAAGTTTGGGAGGTTTACTTTCTTTTTCTAATAAATCAACCAAAACCTTTAAAAATAATTTTTTCTTCACCACATAAAAGTTTTCCGAAGATTCAACATCAGAGAGTCCAATACCTCTTAGAATTATTTCATGTCTTAATTTATCTATAAAACTCCAATAATTCTCATAATCATCATCGCTTTCATCAAGTTCAATATCATAATTCTTTAATAAGGTTGAGGTAAAACCTTGTTCCTTTATTTCGTAATAAATTTTCTTAAACTTGAATGGCATTTCACTATCAATCACTATTTCACTAGTATCTTCTTTACCAATCTCTCCTGTTCTCATTACAAACAAATCATCTCTGTACGCTAAATGACAAAAATAAATACGGTTATTTTCTTTTTTATGCATCATATACTCTTCCGTAAAAAGAACATCAAATAAATAATGATAGTCTTCTTTACATTTATTAACATCAAAAGTCCCCATATTATCGTATTCCGCTGGTTCAGGAAGCAGTTTTTCTAATAGATAGTGGGTATTCATTGGAATTGAAAAATCGTCTATAAAATAGTTTTCTTTTGGTTCACCAAAATATTCATACATATACTTTAAAACATCACTAAAATTCTCTAATGGCTCAACATAGTTCTTCTTTAATTTTTTCTCTACTTTTTTAAATGAGTGATGATAATATAATATATTATCTAAAAGACTACAACCAGATAAATATGCAATTTTGTTACCTCCAAATGCTTCAACGATTGACTTGTAATATTTGCGCCACTCATTACGAAACAACTCGTTAGAATTTTCAAACCAATTTGCATATCGTATATGTGGTTCATCAAAATAAATACTTTTGTCGTAAAATGTAATGCCTAAACCATGAGGTCCAGGCCAAACGCATTAAAACTTTAATAATTGTTCGAGATAGTTTAAGTCAAATACGGCTCTTTTTCTCATTCTTTTAATACTTATTTGTCAAGTTTCACAAGGTTATAGATGAAGTTGGTCAAAATTGTTTTGTAAAGATATAATTTTTTGTTCAAATATTTTAGGATTTATTCTAAAAATTTCAGGTTTTAATTCGAACCACTTTTCGATGGCTTGTATCGGAGTTTTAACCTTAAGTTCCTTCCTAAGTGAACCGTGTCTTCTGTAGAGGTTGTAGTAGGAGAAGAATTGAGCAAAATCTTGATATAATTCAGATACATTTAGATATTGATTTTTAAGAATCGTATGGTTTTTAATAGTTCCGTTTACTCTTTCTACCATTC
>NZ_KB894240.1 GCF_000374405.1 Riemerella columbina DSM 16469 | reverse complement strand
TTAAACCAATTTATGCTTATATTTGACCAAAGACTAAGACTCTAAAAACCTAAGCATCTCTTTTTAACTTACACACTTTAAGGGATAGTGTCTTTACTTGGTTTATACTCTGTTTATTGCGTCAGCCTTGCGTAAAATTTCTTGCCCGACGGAAATTTTCTTCGAGGCTGACGGAAAAAAAATCCTGCCCGGCGGAAAAATTTTTGGATCGAGAGAGAAAAGTTGTTTAAATTAGCAAAGAACAAAAAGCGTAGCGTACATTAAAATTATCAGAGTCTAATATGCCGTACCTCTTTAACGGTAAGAAACTAGACCAAGAAACAGGTTTATACTACTACGGGGCAAGGTATTATGATGCAAGGGTAAGTTTGTGGTTAAATGTAGACCCGTTAGTAGAAAAAACAATGCAACCGTATGCTTACACCAATAATAACCCTGTGATGCTGGTAGACCCAACAGGGATGGATGCGGAGGATTGTCCTAAATGTCCCAAGCCCAATAGAGCAGAACAAACATATAGTGTAAACAACACTACTTATGTAGCAACACCATCTAAAGAAAATGCTAAAAATTTGGAGTGGCTAAAGCAGACAGATATTAAAGAGGTAACACTCACACGAAACAAAGCAGATGAAAATATAAGAGCAGCAAGACTGCGTTTAAGTCAGGCTATTGAGAATAGTCCAGCAGCTAAGTCTGTGGAAAGTTTTGAGCGTAATTTCTTTTACGGTACAGGAATGACACTTGCGACAGGAGGAGTTGGAGGATTTACTATGTCAGGAAGTATGGCGAGTAGAGCTATTGCGGGAAGGTTTCTGGTGGATGCAGGGATACAATTTGGTGCAAACCTTACTACTAATGGACTAAATGTAGAAAAAGCACTAAGAGATGTTAATTTTACTCAGTCGATATTAGCTGGTGGAGGAATGAACTATATAGGAAACACTTTTATATCAAATTCTATTATTTTATCTAAGGGTAGAAAAAGTACTATTTTAAATGGAGGTATAAAGGGGAGAGAGTTTGCTGTACAAACAGTATTTGGGATGTTAGGAGGGGCTGTAGCAGGTCGTATAAGTAATTCTTCATCGTTTAAAGGGGTTGTATTAGGGACTTATATGCAAACGACTTCAAGATTTGGACAAACAGCGGGTACTGTAGCAGCAGGAATTATAATCAATAGTCCAGATTATGGAACAAGTGTAATACAAAATAAAATACCTTAGACTTATGATAAAAAATATAATAGAGCAACTTGAAAAAGACAGTAAGTGGAATTTACTTTTATTAGTTATTCCATTTATTATATATTTTTCGTACGGAATTTACAATCATTCATTTGTGAAAAAAGGAAACTATACTATTGGGTATGTTGATAAAATTTATTGGCCAGTAATTTCTTATAAAAAAGTAAACTATTCATACACTATTAATAGTATAAAATATGAAGGAACTGATATATATAATAGTCATAAAAAACCACTTGAGAATAAAAGATATTTAATACAGTTTTCATTGGAAGATAATAGTGAATCAGATATCTTTCAAGACATTCCTATTCCAGATAGTATTAAATCTGCTCCTGCCGAAGGTTGGAAAGAATTGCCAGAATGGGCAAAAGAGAAAATGGAAAAACAGAACAGGTAAACTCCCTCAGCCTGGTGGAAAAATTTTTGTAGCAAACGAGAAAAGTTGTTTAAATTAGCAAAGAACAAAAAGCATAGCGTACATTAAAATTATCAGAAATTAATATGCCGTATTTGTTTAACGGCAAAGAGTTAGACCAAGAAACAGGATTGTATTATTACGGGGCAAGGTATTATGATGCAAGGGTAAGTTTATGGTTAAATGTAGACCCGTTAGTAGAAAAAACAATGCAACCGTATGCTTATACTAATAATAATCCTGTGATGCTGGTAGATCCAACGGGGATGGAGGCGGAGGATTGTCCTAAATGTCCTAAGCCAGAGAGAGCGGAGCAAACTTATAGTGTAAACAACACTACTTATGTAGCAACACCATCTAAAGAAAACGCTAAAAATTTAGAGTGGCTAAAGCAGACAGACATTAAAGAGGTAACACTCACACGAAACAAAGCAGATGAAAATATAAGAGCCGCAAGACTGCGTTTAAGTCAAGCTATTGAGAATAGCCCAGCAGCTAAGTCTGTGGAAAGTTTTGAAAGAAACTTAGCCATAGCAACAGGTGGTGCAATTTTAGCTCCAGCATTACCTTATGTGGTAAGTACTGGTTCTACTTCGGTATTAGCCACTAAAGCAGGTATTAGTATAGGATCACAATTGATGGTTAGTCAGGATGTAAACTTAATAAAGTTTGGAGCAGATACATTTTTAATCCCTTCAACTAGTATTTTGGTTGGTAATTCATCAAACTTGAGTTCAAAACAATTAATAAAACAACGATATGAAAATGCTTTTTCAATATCTTCAAAACAAGAACTATTTATTGGAGTGAGTACGGATTTGGTTTTTATGGGGCGTAATAGTTTATATAAAAAAGCAGGTCTTCCAACGATAGGAAATACTATAATTGAAATACAATCAGAAATACTCTCACAAGAAACATCAAAAAATATTCAAATAAAATTAAATAATGGGAAATAATAATAAAAATATCGTGTTGTTTATATCATTTATTGTAATTATTACGATTGTAATTTTTATGTATAGACAATTTATTTTGTTACCAAATTATACCTTAAATGGAAGGTATACTATAGGGGTTATAGATAAGGCTAAGATGAGTATGAAAGGAAGTATATACAATATATATTTCAAATATCAAATTGAAGATACACTATATTATTCTAGTAGTTCTCATAAACTATCAGGAAATCCTAAAAAAAATTATGGTAAAAGATTTATGGTAAATTATTTAGATTATAATAAAGGAAAATCGGAAATTATACTGAGTATACCTATTCCAGATAGCATCAAATCCGCTCCTGCTGAAGGTTGGAAAGAGTTGCCAGAATAGGCAAAAGAGAAAATGGAAAAACAGAACAGGTAAACTCCCTCAGCCTTGCGTAAAATTTTTGGAGTTAGAGAGAAAAGTTGTTTAAATTAGCAAAGAACAAAAAGCATAGCGTACATTAAAATTATCAGAGGTTAATACGCCTTATCTTTTCAATGGTAAGGAACTAGACCAAGAA
Organism: Riemerella columbina DSM 16469; assembly: GCF_000374405.1. Lineage (GTDB taxonomy): Bacteria > Bacteroidota > Bacteroidia > Flavobacteriales > Weeksellaceae > Riemerella > Riemerella columbina. Next base: position 137,085 of record NZ_KB894240.1, on the reverse strand, counting down.
ACAGGTTTATATTACTTACGGAGCAAGGTATTACGATGCAAAAACAAGTATTTGGCTTGGTACAGACCCATTAAGTGGTTACAATCCAATAATGGAGACAGAGCATTATATAGATGGTCAGCATAATGGAGGAGTATTTAACCCAATGAACTTTGCTACCTATTCTTATACTTATCAAAATCCAATTAGATTTATAGACCCTAATGGAAAGCAGGTTTATTTTATGACACCAATTAGTACACATAGTAGTAAAAATATTACGTTATTGCCTTCTAAATTAAGAACAATAGGATTTGCAATACGGAATACTTGGTATGCATCCAGAATAGGAATGTATGAAAGAGGAAGCGATAATATATCAAGTATTTCTACTCGTTTTGGAACAACAGGAGGTATATTAGAGTTAAATTCTGATATGAAAGGTAATATTTTTGATGAAGGTTCAGAAAGAGGGGCTTTTAGACATGTTGTTTGGCAAGCATTGATAACAAAAGAATTTGGTGCTGATATAGCATTGCAAGCAGGTAATGCTCACGAAGATAATCCAAATATAGATTTATCAATAAGAATTTTTGATAGAATTGATGAAGCAGATCAAACTACTGATTTATTAAATAATATTATAGGTAGAAGAATAGGTAAAAGAAGTGCCGTTAAGATTACCAATCCTGTTGAAGATGTGTTAGAAGAGTTTAGAAATATAGGATTATATCAGTCTAAACAGGATAAAAATACAGGAAAATGGAAAGTTACTAAACATAAATTATCAGAGGATAAGTATCAAAGGTATAAAACAAGGTTACAGCAAATGAATTATAAGGGTAGAACAAAAGAAGAGCAACTAAAAAGAGATGAAAAGTAAATTATTATTTTGTATTATACTATTATTATCTGTATGGTCTTGCAGTAATCCCCAAATTTATGATTTCGTTAGGGTAAAGTATAATAATTGTGGTAAGACTACTCCATGTGTGATAGATTTTAATACAGATCTAAATGAATTAATAAAAGAAGATTGGGATACTATATATATTATACAAGGAGAATTTCCATCAAGATTATATAGCTTTAAGGGAGGAGATTTTTTATCTTTATAGTGAGGCTATACCTAAAATACTATTTACTAAAGGTAAGAATATCATTTATCAAGAAAGTTTTGAGCCAATGATAGGAGAGCGAAGAACCGGTCTATTATTAGAATATAATCTCAATCCCTATACAGTAATTTCTAGAAAAAATGCTCAGTTTTTCATTGTTCCTATGAGCAAAAATGAGCCACATTATACAAAAGAAGCTCTGTATATAAAATATAAAAAATGAAGTTATGTATCATATCACAGTAAGTAATGTTAGAATAAACTAAAAAATGCACTGTCAAACTGTCATAAAAAGCAAAGGTAGATTTCATGGCTTCGTCGGAGTTCTCTCGAACACATCTCGAACCTACCCCGAAGCGTTACGCAATAAAAAAAGGCTGCCAAAATGGCAAAAACACCCCCACGCTTTAAGTATCCTAAAAGATACCACAACGCCTAAACCCCGTACTTACGAATATGATGGTAATGGTAACCCGATCACCTATCAAGGCTTTAAGGATTTTAGGCTAATGATATGGGACGAGGAAAACCGATTACAAGGAATTAACGACAACGGCAAACTCTACCTCTACACTTACGACCATACAGGCGAACGAGCGGTAAAAAGTAGTGCCGAGAGCCAATCTGTACTAACCAATGGACAGACCTCAGCGGTAATAGCCCATACCGAAAACTACACCACTTATGTAAACCCTTATTTTGTGGTGAACAAAGGACGGTTTACCAAACACTACTTTGAGGGAACGAGCCGTATTGTTTCCAAGTTAGGCGAGGGCACTTTCCAACAGCCAAGTGGCTTAACGGCTGGCGGTATAGATTATATAAAACAAAGTACAAAGCAACAAGAAGCGTTAGACAATTATATAAGAAACTTAAATGTCCCACCAGGACCACCAACCCAGCAGGGCATCTACGCCAGTCCAGAATGGACAGGTAAAGATTATCCTTCTATCAGTTGGAGTGATATATCCCAAGACCAAGAGCCACCCGAAGGTTGGCCACGCCCACCGAAGTTTAATGAACCAGGCGATGTACCAGGACCACCTGTGCAATATGGACCACCAGTAAAACCAGAAACTGCAGAAGGAGGTTTTGGTTTTAAAGACAACGGCGTAGAAGAGAAAAATTTGTATTTTTACCACCCAGACCATTTGGGCAGTAGTAGTTATATAACAGACAGAATAAAAGTTACCCAGCATACAGAGAGTATATTGTTTCTCTTAGCAAAGGAGGATATTTTAGGAGGTATGCAAATTCTATAATTAATACAATAAACCCTCATCGAATAAAATACCTCAATCCTAAAATTATTCTTAACTTTAGCCTTTAAATAATAATACAAATACGATGATTAAAAACATAATTTTAGGTACGCTGGTACTCACAGCTACGGCGTGTGTTAATATTCCAGAAGGGGTGACTGCGGTTCAAAACTTTGAAGTCGAGCGGTATATGGGAACTTGGTATGAAGTGGCACGCTTTGATTTTAAGTTTGAAAAAAATATGAAAAATGTAACCGCCACCTATACATTGCAGCCTGATGGTAGTGTAAAAGTACTGAATAAAGGCTACGATACTGTAAAAAATAAATGGAAAGAAGCCGAAGGTAAAGCTAAATTTGTAGGCGATAGCTCTGTGGGGCGATTAAAAGTATCGTTCTTCGGACCATTCTATGGAGGCTATAATGTTGTAATGATGGAACCCGCTTACGAAACGGCGCTCATTATGGGTAACGATACCGATTATATTTGGTTCCTATCCAGACAAAAGACTTTGCCTGAAGCGGTAAAACAAAAGTTTTTAGCGAAAGCCAAAGCCGCAGGTTACGATACAAGTCGCTTAGTTTGGACAGTGCAAGACTGATAGTTAATTATAGATTATAAATTAAGGTAGAAGGGGTGAGTGATAAGTTTTGAGTTGCTGACTGCTTAAAATCTGCACTAAAGGTTAGTATGCATGTCACGCTGAACTTGTTTCAGCGTCTATCTACCGCACGATAAAAATATTAAAGTTCTGATTCTTATTTTTTTAGTGATTTACTCCTAAAACCTACAGCAAATAATCTCACATCCAATCTCTAACCTCTAATTTCTATAAAATCTACTTCTCTGCCGCTTGCATAGGATTGATGCGTTGGTCGCTTTCGCCTCTTCGTGTGGATTTTTGTTTGTTTTTAAACAATTGAAACTTCGATACTGATGGAGCCGAGCCATCAGCTTGCCAATAATTATTGCTGGTATCAATGTCGGCAGTTTCTTCCCTAGGGTCAAGTTGTATGGATTTTAATTTTTTATCAAAATAATAAGTAAGCGATACTTGTTTTTCATTTTTTCTCCATATCTGTGCCGATACTTTATCTTTAAGTTGAGAGCCATCTTCAAAAGTGAATTCCAAAATAATAGGCATGACCATCCCGCCTTTATTACTAAAATCAAGTTGATAGGCAGTGATATTTTTTGCACTAGCCATCTCTTTTTTAGAAGGTTTTTCAAATCGGTCTAGGGTTTGGGTATAGACTTTTGTTGTATCTACACGCTCCATGCCTCTAGAGTAGCGCCAATAGAAATCCCTTACAGATTTATCTTCATTAGCGTAGTATGTTTTACCTTCCGCTCTATTATGCTGTTGGGTTACCACTTCAAAATCGTTGATTTTCGGAGCGTCTACCTTATATTTTATGACTTGAGGTTTTGGGTTAGATTCTGGATCTACCACAGCCATGCTCACTTTATCTAAACTGATATCAACAGGATCAATATCATAGAACCAGCCTCTCCAAAACCAATCGAGGTCTTCGGCACTGGCATCTTCCATTGTTCTAAAGAAATCTGCAGGTTCTGGATGTTTAAACGCCCATCGTTTGGCATAAGTTTTAAAGGCTTTATCAAAAAGTGGTCTCCCCATAATGGTTTCTCTTAAAATTACCAAGCCCGTTGCAGGTTTTGCATAAGCATTAGCTCCGAAATTGTTGATGTTTTCTGAGTTGACCATAATCGGTTCTAGTTGGTCTTTTGGCAATTTCATATAATCTACAATATTTCTGGCGGGACCTCTTTTGGAAGGGAAATTTTCATCCCAAAGCGATTCCGTTAAATATTGCATAAAAGTATTAAGCCCTTCGTCCATCCAGCTCCATTGTCTTTCATCGGAGTTGATAATCATAGGGAAAAAGTTGTGTCCTACCTCGTGGATAATCACGCCAATCATTCCTGTTTTTATCGCTTCGGAGTAGGTGCCGTCTTTTTCGGTTCTACCGTAGTTGAAACAAATCATAGGATATTCCATACCATTAGCAGCTTCTACCGATTGAGCCACGGGATAGGGATAAGGGATAGTAAAATCCGAGTAGGTGCGTATGGTGTGAGCCACTGCTTTAGTCGAGAATTTACGATAAAGTCCATAGGCTTCCTTAGGGTAGATAGACATACACATCACACGATGCCCATTGTCTTTTAAGGTTTCAGCCATTCCATCCCAAATAAATTTTCTAGAAGAAGTCCAAGCGAAATCTCGAACATTTTTAGCATTGAATTCCCAGACTTTTCTATTTTTAGATTTTGATTTCTCGGCTTGCTTTGCCTCGTCTAAAGTAACTATTTCAATTGGAGTATTGGCTTTTTGAGCCTTTAGCCATCTTTGGTATTGGGTAGGGCTTAGTACAGATTTATAATTTTGACCTTCACCTGTAGCGGCTACCACATGGTCAGCAGGAACATTCATTTTTACTTTAAATTCCCCGAAGGTTAAAGCAAACTCGCCTCGTCCTGTAAACTGATGGTTTTGCCAGCCTTGGAAATCACTATAAACGCACATTCTAGGGTACCATTGGGTAATGGTAAAAATATGGTTGCCATCTTCTGGAAAATATTCATAGCCACCTCTGCCACCTCTTTCGATACGATTAGGGATGTTATAGTTCCAATCAATTTTAAAGGTAAACACTTCGCCACTTTTTAAGGGTTGAGGTAGGTCTATACGCATCATAGTTTTATTGATGATATAGGGCAGTGGTGTTCCAGCAGTATTGGTAACTTTTTCTATATTTACGCCATAACCATTATCTTCTGCAGGAAGTTTTGTGGTTTTTAGTCCATTGGTTGTAACAACATCGGGGAGTTTTGAGCTATGAGCATAGCCTGCGTTATTCACTGAGGATTGCTGATTTTCATCTAATTGTAGCCAAAGGTAGTCCAGTTGGTCTGGCGAATTATTATGATAGGTAATGGTTTCGGAGCCTTTAAGGTTGAGGCGGTCTTCATCTAGATAAGCTGAGATATCGTAGTCGGCACGCTGTTGCCAGTATTGGCTTCCTGGTGCGCCAGAGGCAGTTCTATAAACATTGGGCGTAGGCAGAATGCTTCCCAGTTGTTCAAATTTGTTACCATGATTACTCTTGGGATTATTTTGAATGTTTTGTCCGAATCCGATCCCCCAAAAAAGTATTATTATAACGATATATTTTACCTTAGCCATCCTATTTTATTTTATATTCTTCCAAAAATAAAAATTTTTTGTCAAACACCATGTATGATTGATAAAAAATGTTGGAAATGGTAGAACTTCGGTAACATGAGCACTTAGGGCAAAAGGATAGAGTGGGATAAATTTTTAATAGTGAATGCATTATGATTTAAGTAGAAATCCTTATCTTTGTAGGCTAAGCGAAACAAATCATTACAGGTATGAATATTCAAGATAAAAACATCGAAATTATTAAAGACGCTCTAAAACAATATCTGCAAGACAATGGATTTAGAAATACCCCAGAGCGTTATACTATTTTAGAGGAGATTTATAAGATGGACCATCATTTTAATGTGGATGATCTCTATCTTATTATGTTGAATAAAAAATACCATGTAAGTAAGGCGACCATCTATAATAGTATGGAAATTTTCCTAGACGCTGGATTGATTCGTAAACACCAGTTTGGAGAAAAGTCCATGACTTCTGCATCGTATGAAAAGTCTTATTTTGATAAACAGCACGACCATTTGGTATTGTACAAAAAAGATGGCGATAAGGAAATAGAAGAAATTATTGAATTCTGTGACCCAAGAATTCAAGTGATAAAAAATTCTATCGAAGAAATTTTTGGTGTGAAAATTGAAAGTCATTCGCTCTATTTTTATGGTCATAAAAAATAATAATGCGTAAACTTTTTTTGTTTTGGCTTTGCTTTTGGGGAGTTTGTCTATGGTCTCAAGAAAACAAAAATGTAACAACCTTGACCAAAGACCCTTATTTTACACCATCTAAAGCCCAAAAAACCACAACTTTAAATGAGGAGGATAAAATTCGCCATATCCATTCGGATTCATTGGTGTCTAAACCGACTTTATATAATGGAAACCCTGTGTTCATAGGAAATGTGGAGTTTCAGCATAAGGGTTCGGTGCTAAAAGCGGATAAAGTTATTTTTTATCAGAATGATAATTTTGTAAAAGCCATTGGTAATGTGGAATTGACTACCTCAGACGGCAACCGTATCACTTCTCAAGAAATGGAATACGATGGAAAAACCGAACGCGGTATTGCCCGAAAAAATGTGGTGCTGACCGACCCACAGCAAACCATAAAAACAGAAACTTTATACTACGACAAATTACCAAATACGGCATATTTTAATTCTGGGGGAACCATTTATAATGGTAAAAATACCATCTGGACTCAGTCTGCAACCTATAATATCAATACCCAAACGGTAGATGTATCGGGCAATGTAAATATCGATAGTGACCAATACCGTGTGGAAGGTTCTAAAATTATCCAAAATCAAAGAACCAATGTAGCAGAATTTTTTGGAGCTACACGAGTCATTAATAAAAATAATCCTCGCAATTATGTCTATACCGAGAAAGGGCGGTATTTGATGAACTCTAAAGAAGTCTACCTCAATAAAAACTCTAGAATCCATTATAATGGTAAAATCCTGACGGGAGATACTATGTATTACAATCAAAATACGGGTTTTGGAACGGCTAAAGGCAATGCTTATCTCGATGATCCAAAAGAAAATCGGTACATCAAAGGAGGGTATGCAGAAATCTATGAATTTAAAGACTCTGCGATGATTACTGAAAAGCCATATGCGGTTAAGATTCTAAAAAACGACTCTATCTATTTTTCGGCACAGAAGATTTTAGCCTTTCAAAAACCAGATAGTACACAAACTAAAAAAAGTTATCTAAGAGCGTTCCATCAAGCAAGGGTATTCAAACAAGATATGCACGGCAGGGCAGATTCTCTAAGTTTTAATGAAACGGATGGCGTAATGCATATGGTAGGCAGTCCTATATTTTGGTCGGGACAGAAGCAAATTTCTGGCGACAAGATTGAAGTCTATATGAATATGCAAACAGAACAAGTGGACTCTATAAAAGTCATTGGCAATGCCTTTGCCATTAGTAAAGCTGATTCTCTTAATATGAAAGATGAATTTAACCAAGTGAAAGGTAATTTGATGACGGTATTTTTTGTTAATGAGGAAATAAAACTGGCTAAAGTCATTGGCAACGCCCAAGCCATTACTTATGCAGATTCGCAAGATGAAAAGACCAAAACTGTAGACCGCATTGGTATAGCATTTTCCACTTGTGGCGTTATAGAGGCGTTGTTTGAAGAGCAAAAAGTACAAATTATTTCTTGTAATATTGGTTCTAATACAGATATCTATCCTATGAGTATGGTGTCTAAAGATAAGCGGTTTTTCCCAGATTTTAATTGGAATACCAGAGACCGACTCAAAACATGGAGGGATATTTTTCTGGACACGCCCAACTATCCAGAAACTCAATACACCTCGGATGATAGCCTTTATGAAAAAGCGAAAGCCCTAAAACAAAAAGCCGAAGCCGAAAAACAAAAAAATGAACCTAAGCGAAAACGCAAGAAGTAACTTCTTAGAACTTAGAGTTTAGATGTTAGAAATTAGATCGTTTGCATTAGGCATTATGCTGTATGCGGTAATACACTCAAAACTCATCACTCAAACCTTTTACCTTAATTTATAATTTCAATCGATGCAACAAGATTTTTTTAAATACCAAGCACAGACCACGCCTTTTGCTTCAGGGTTTGAAGTGGATAGGGCAGAGGGTAATTTTATTTTTGATAAAAAAGGAAATGCTTATTTGGATTTTGTGGCGGGGGTTTCAGCAAACACTTTGGGACACTCGCATCCGAAAGTGCTAGAAGCAATAAAAACCCAAGCCGACCGCTACTTACATGTAATGGTCTATGGGGAATATGCCCAAGAAAAACCCGTGGCACTTTGTAAACTTTTGGCAGAGGCAACACCAGAACCTTTGGACATGACCTATCTTGTCAATAGCGGTGCAGAAGCTATTGATGGGGCTCTAAAATTAGCCAAACGCTATACGGGTCGTGAGGAAATTATTGCTTTTAAAGATGCCTATCATGGCAATACGCATGGAGCGCTAAGTGTAGCAGGGAATGAATATCATAAACGAGAGTTTCGTCCATTGTTACCGATGGTCAATTTTATAGAGTTTAATAAGGTGTCTGACCTTTCTAAAATCACCGAAAAAACGGCGGGCGTTGTGGTAGAAACCATTCAAGGGGCTGCAGGATTTGTAGTGCCCCACCCGAATTATTTAAAACAACTTAAAGCCCGTTGCGAGGAGGTGGGAGCGCTTTTAATTTTAGATGAAATTCAACCTGGATTTGGAAGAACGGGAAAACTATTTGCATTTGAGCATTATGGAATCGTTCCAGATATTTTAGTGATGGGCAAAGGCATGGGAGGTGGCGTTCCCGTAGGGGCATTTATGAGCTCTAAGGAAATTATGAAAAGTCTTTCTCACTCACCTAAGTTGGGACATATTACGACATTTGGAGGTAATCCATTAATTGCTGCGGCAAGCTATGCTACTCTAAAAGAAGTTTTAGAAAGTGGATTGATGGACGAGGTAGAAGAGAAAGAACAATTATTTAGAAGTTTACTGATACACCCAAAGATAAAACAAATTAATGGTAGAGGATTGATGTTGGCGGTAAACTTAGAAAACCCCGATTTTACACTAAAAGTAGCGAGCCGTTGTATGGAAAAAGGATTAATTGTATTTTGGCAATTGTACAGAAATGAATACCTGCGAATTTCGCCCCCGCTAACCATTACCAAAGAAGAGATTGAAAAAGGCTGCCGTATCATATTAGAAGCCATAGATGAGGTAGAAGGATAAGCCGAATTTTTAATGGGATTATTTCTAAAAATAAAATAAGATTAATTGGTAGATTGAAACTAAATAATTATCTTTGCAACCTTAAATATTAACAGGGACGAGTTCCCATAAAATCAATAATTTATGTCAGTAAAAATTAGATTACAAAGACACGGTAAAAAAGGAAAACCATTTTACCACATTGTAGTAGCCGATTCTAGAGCTAAAAGAGATGGTAGATTCATCGAAAAATTGGGAACTTACAACCCAGTATCTAGCCCAGCAGTCATTACATTAGATGTAGATGCCGCTGTAGATTGGTTACAAAAAGGTGCTCAGCCAACAGATACGGCAAGAGCGATTCTTTCTTACAAAGGAGCCCTTTACAAAAAACACTTACTAGGTGGTGTGGCTAAAGGTGCTTTTGACGAAGCAGAAGCTGAAAAAAGATTCAATGCTTGGTTAGAAGACAAAGAAGCTAGAATCCAAGGTAAGAAAGAAGGCGTAGCAAAATCTAAGGAAGAAGCTAAAAAAGCAGCAATTGAAGCGGAAGAAAAAGTAAACCAAGCGAGAATAGACGCTAGAAAAAAAGCAGAGGAAGAAGCTAAAGCAGCGGCTGAAGCAGAAGCAAAAGAGGCAGAAGCAACAGAAGCAACGCCTGCTGAAGAATCTGCAGAGGAAACTTCTAACGAAGAACAAGCAGACGCTTAATAACCTACAACCGATGCGAAAAGAAGATTGCTATTTACTTGGCAAAATCACTCGTAAGCACGGTCTTTCGGGAAATGTGATCTTAAAATTAGATACCGACCAACCCGAATTTTACAATAAACTGGAATCAATATTCATTGAAATCAATGGACTATTGGTTCCTTTTTTTATTGAAAAGCAACAGTGGCAAAAAACAGATACTAAAATTATTTTATTTAAAAATGCCAACGAAACTTTAGTGGAACAAACGCTAGGGAAGTCGGTGTTTTTACCATTATCTACATTGCCAAAATTAAAAGGTAAACAATTCTATTACCACGAAGTTATAGGCTTTGAAATTTTTGATGACCAACAGCAGTCTTGTGGTATGATCAAAGAAATTAACGACCAAACCGCACAGCATTATTTTATTCTCAACCGAGAGGGAAAAGAGGTGATTATTCCCATCATTAAAGATTGGATTCTGAATGTAGATAGAGAACAGAAAGCTATCCAAATGCAGTTACCCGAAGGCTTATTAGAAGTCTTTGCATCTTAGGGTTTAAACATTTTTTCATTTTGGAACGACAGCGAAAAATCATACATGTAGATATGGATGCTTTTTATGCGTCTGTAGAACAGCATGATTTCCCTGAATTAAAAGGCAAGCCTTTAGCCGTAGGAGGTGAACACAGAGGTGTTGTTGCGGCAGCGAGTTATGAGGCTAGAACCTATGGTGTGCGTTCGGCGATGCCTAGTAAAAGAGCCAAACAACTTTGTCCTCAACTCATTTTTGTAAAGCCTCGGTTTACCAGATATAAAGAAGTATCTCAACAAATCCGCAACATCTTTTTTGAATATACCGATTTAGTAGAACCACTCTCTTTAGACGAAGCGTATCTAGATGTTACCGAAAATAAAAAAGGGATAGACTCTGCCAATGCTATAGCCAAAGAAATTCGTCAAAAAATACTGGAAACTACGGGTTTAACGGCTTCGGCAGGGATTTCGATTAATAAATTCTTAGCTAAAGTCGCTTCGGATATTAACAAGCCCAATGGACAGAAAACCATTCATCCTAACCAAGTAGAACATTTTTTGGAGCAGTTGCCCATCGAAAAATTTTACGGCATTGGGAAAGTGACGGCTAATAAAATGTTTCAGTTAGGGATTTATAAAGGCTTACACCTTAAAGCAAAATCCTTAGAGTTTCTTACGCAGCATTTTGGTAAAGCGGGCGCACATTATTATCATATCGTTAGGGGGATTCATCACAGTCCCGTAAAGCCTCATCGGATTCCCAAAAGTGTTGGGGTAGAGCATACTTATTCGGAAGATATCATTACCGAGCAAGATTTAAGCGGTCAATTAAAAATGCTAAGTGAAGAACTGATACAGCGTTTGGAACGAAAAGAAGCTTTGGGTAAAACTTTAACCCTTAAAATTAAATATAAAGATTTTTCCCTTTTTACACGGAGTAAAACAAAGGATACTTACTATGAGTCTGCTTCGGAAGTTTACGAAATGGCAACTCTACTTTGGCGACATCGTCCGTTTGATAAGGCGGTTAGATTGCTTGGGTTATCCATTTCCAACCTCAATATTTCCGAGCAAAAGCAAGTGTATGTGCAATTGAAGATTCCGTTTGAGGAAGAGTAGATAATTGTACTAATGTATTGGTGTAAAATGTACCAATGTATGGAGGTTAGAAATTAGAGATTAGATTTTAGCCGTAGGACTATAAGTCGTAGGCAACTCAAAACCCAACCCTCAAAACTCATCACTTACCCTATGTACCTTAATTTATAATTTAACATTTATAATTAACTTAAAACTTCACCTATAATTCCTTACATTTGCAAAAACAGCAGTGTATGAATAATTATTTAGAGTTCGATTTTAAAGTAAAGCCTACCGAGCCTTGGAGTGAGATTCTAATGGCAGAATTGATAACCATTGGATTTGATAGTTTTACCGAAGAGCCAGATGGTATTTTGGGCTATATTCCGAAATCGGAATTTAATGAAGAAGATTTAAAATCATTATATCTTTTTAGTCAGGAGCAAGTTGAGATCCAATATTCTTATAAGGAAATGCCCAATATCAACTGGAATGAAGAATGGGAAAAGAATTTTTCGCCCATTAATGTAGAGGACAAAGTCTATATTCGTGCTGAGTTTCACGAACCACAATCTTACGACTACGAAATTGTTATTCAACCAAAAATGTCTTTTGGGACAGGGCATCACGCCACGACTTATTTGATGATTCAGCAAATGCTCAATATGAATTTTGAGGGTAAAAAAGTATTGGATATGGGCTGTGGCACTTCGGTGTTAGCACTGTTTGCTAAGATGAAAGGGGCTAAAGAAGTTTTAGCTATTGATATAGACCCATGGTCGGTAGAAAATTCAAAAGAAAATGCCGATCGCAATCAGTTAGACATTACAGTAAAAGAAGGTACAGCAGAACTATTGGGCGATGAAACTTTTGATATTATTTTAGCGAATATCAACCGTAATATTTTAATTTCGGATATCCCAACTTATGTATCGGTATTGGAGAAAGGTGGTAGTTTATTGCTATCAGGATTATGCTTTTTTGATGTAGATGATATTACGGAAGTTTGCACCGCAGAAGGTTTAACTTTAAAGCATAAAGTGCAAAGAGAAGAATGGGTGAGCCTTTGGTTAGAAAAGAAGCTTGAAGCTTTCCAACCTATATTTAAAAATTTAAACTAGGTCTAAGTAAGCATAAATTTTGCCATCAAAAAATCGTTTTGTTTACTATTTTTTGTAAGTTTGTGGGAATTTAATATTTTAAGTTAAGGCTAAAATTAAGGTCTTTACATTAAAATAAGATTAAAAAAAATCTACCAAATGGCTAAAAAGAGAAAGAAAACTCAACTGAAAGTTGGGGTAGTAGGTAGCGGTAGTTTTGCTACAGCCATCGCGAAGATGCTACAAGAAAACTGTAAATTGGTACACTGGTGCGTAAGAAGTGAATTTGTAAAGGGTGCCATAGAACTTAAAAAACATAATCCCACTTATCTACAAACGGTAGCGTTCAATACGAGATACCTAAAGTTGACTACAGATATTAATGAATTGGTAGACGCGTGCGAAATCATCATTCTTGCCACGCCATCCATCTACCTTTCTGATACGCTAGAAAAAATGACAGTCCCTTATGAAGGAAAGTTATTTGTTTCGGCAATCAAAGGGATTGTGCCAAAGCATAATGATATTGTAGCCCATTACTTAAGAGACGAATACGATATAGGCTTTAGAAATCAAGCGGTTATCGCGGGTCCTTGTCATGCAGAAGAGGTCGCTATGGAACGCCTATCTTACCTTACCTTAGCCACCGTAGAAGAAGAAAATGAAGCCAAGCTCAAAGAAATCTTTGAATCGGATTATATTAAAATCAATACCAGTCAGGATATTTTAGGTAATGAATATAGTGCTATTCTAAAGAATATTTACGCCATCGGGGCAGGTATGGCAAGTGGTTTAGGTTATGGAGACAACTTTCAGGCGGTGTATGTGTCTAATGCCATTAGAGAAATGGAAATCTTTTTAGATGCGGTGTATGATGCCCCAAGAGATGTCAACGAAAGTTCTTACTTAGGTGACTTATTGGTAACGGCTTATTCGCTATTTTCCAGAAACCGCTGTTTAGGAAATTTAATTGGTAAAGGCTATACCGTAAAATCGGCAATCCAGTCTATGAACATGGTGGCAGAAGGCTATTATGCCGCGGCATCGATTTACGAAACTGCCAAAGAAAAAAATCTAAAATTACCCATTGTAAATACCATTTACAATATTCTATATGAGGATAAAAATGTAGAAAAACAATTCAAAAAATTAACCTCTAAATTAACTTAAAACTAATATCATGACTTTAAACCATTTAAACTACCCTTTAGATTTCACATTTAAACTAACGACTTTGTCTAGCGATTTTAACATTACAGATGTTAATGGCAACCATGTGGCGTATGTAAGACAAAAAATGTTTAAGCTAAAAGAAGATGTCGTTATTTACAATAATGATAAAAAAGAAAAAGAACTTTTTAGAATTAAAGCCGACCGATGGTTAGACTTTAATGCGTCGTATACGCTAGAAGATGTGGTTAATCATAAACGCTTTGGGCGATTGGCAAGACATGGGGTGCGTTCACTTTGGAAAGCCCACTACGAGATTGTAAATGAAAAAGATGAAGTGAAATTTACGGTTTCTGAAGATAATGCGTTGGTAAAATATCTAGATGATATGGTAGGGAATATCCCTGTTTTAGGAATGTTCACGGGCTATATTCTTAATCCAACTTATTCGGTAAAAGATGCTTCGGGGAAAGCTTATTTTCAACTTAAAAAAATGCCTTCATTTTTTGGAAGAAAATTTAAATTAGAACGATTGATTGATATTGATGATGAAGAGGAAACTTTAGTGATTCTATCGTTGCTAATGATGGTCTTATTAGAAAAAAATAGAGGCTAATCTTAACATTAGAAAAAAAAATAAAATATATTATGAGTTTATTAAATTTAGAACCTCAAATCGTATGGAAGAATTTTTCTGCGCTTAACGAAGTGCCGAGACCTTCCAAAAAAGAAGAGAGAGTTATAGCGTTTATTAAAAACTTTGGGGAAAACCTAGGGTTTGAAACCACAGTAGATGCCACAGGAAATGTCATCATCCGTAAACCTGCTACCAAAGGTATGGAAAACAGAGAGCCTATCGTTCTGCAATCACATCTAGATATGGTTTGCCAAAAAAACAATGATGTCGATTTTGATTTCGATACCCAAGGGATTCAAATGTATGTGGATGGCGATTGGGTAAGGGCTAAAGGCACCACACTCGGGGCGGATAATGGTCTTGGTGTTGCCACTATTATGAGTATATTAGAAAGTGATGATATTCCACATCCCGCTCTTGAAGCATTATTTACTATTGATGAAGAAACGGGAATGACAGGGGCTTTTGGTCTAGAACCAGGTGTACTAAAAGGCAATATTTTGCTTAACCTAGATACAGAAGAAGACGATGAAATCGATATCGGCTGTGCGGGTGGCGTAGATGTAACTGTAAGCCATACTTTTAAGACGGAACCAATCTGTAAAGATGGATTTAAAATCACGGTTAAAGGCTTAAAAGGAGGGCATTCAGGAATGGATATCGATAAAGGTCTTGGCAATGCGAATAAATTGTTGTCTAGGTTATTGTTTTCGGGTGTAGAAGATGGTATCCAATTATTGAGTATTGATGCAGGAGGGCTTAGAAATGCGATACCAAGAGAAGGTCAAGTATTGTTTGCTATTGAGAACAAAGATTCGTTTTCTAAAACTTACCAAACTCTAAGAGAAGACATCTTAGAAGAGTATGCAAGTTTGGAAAGTGATATCAAAATAGAAATAGAAGAGGTAAAAGCCGAGGGCGAAGCGTTGAGCAAAGAAGATTCTAAAAAAGTGATATTAGCTCTAATGGCGGCACATAATGGTGTATTCCGTATGTCACCAGATGTGGAAGGCTTAGTTGAGGCATCGAACAATGTGGCTAGAGTAGAATTAAAAGAAGGACAATTTCAAGCGTTAAATTTAACGCGTTCTTCTGTAGAATCTAGTAAGTTTAATGTAGCCAACCAGCTAAAAGCGGTATTTGAATTAGCTGGAATGTCAGTTGAGTTTAGTGGTTCTTATCCAGGTTGGAAACCAAAGCCGGGAGCAGAAATCATTAAAGTTATGGAAAAGCTTTATGAGAAAGAATTTAACAGTAAGCCTCATGTGGTGGCTTGTCATGCAGGATTAGAATGTGGCATTATAGGTTCTAATTATCCTAAAATGGAAATGGTAAGTTTTGGTCCTACAATCAAAGGTGCACACTCGCCAGATGAAAGGGCTAGTATTTCTTCAACCCAAAAATTTTGGAAGTTTTTAAAAGAAATTTTAGCCAATATTCCAGAGAGAACGGTTTAAAATAAAATCCGCATCAACTCAGTTGATGCGGATTTTTAATATTATTATGATAAAAACTATTTTTTATCTTCCACCACTTCTCCTTTAATCCATACCACGCTTCTACCAGCTTCAGGGTCGTTAGAGAATACTTCAATTAATTTTTTGAAAGACCCTACGAGTTTCGTATTGTAGCCTACTTTTATTTTTGATGTTTCTCCAGGTAGAATCGGTTTTTTATCCCATTCAGACGCTGTACATCCACAAGAAGGTACTACTTTGCTAATAATTAATGGTTGCTTGCCTGTATTTTTAATCGTAAAATAGCGGTGTCCATCGGAACCTTTTTCTACTTTACCATAATCGAGTGTAGTTTTATCAAAACTGATGGTTTGTGCCGAGGCTAAAAAACCCGCAGTCAGCATCATACCGATTAAAATCTTTTTCATAAATTTAAGTTTTAGTATTACAAAGATATAAAATTCTAATTAAAAGTTCGTCTTCTAATTTTCTTTGTGTTATTTTTGCAAAAGATAAGCCAAACTTGATCATAAAATTACAAATTATGCAAATTTCAGATAAATATAATCCTCAAGATACAGAACAAAAGTGGTACAGCTACTGGTTAGAGAATAAATACTTCCATTCTACACCAGATGAGCGTCCACCATATACCATTGTAATTCCACCGCCTAATGTTACGGGAATTCTACACATGGGGCATATGCTGAACAATACCATACAAGATGTATTGATTCGTAGAGCGCGTATGAAGGGCTTTAATGCTTGCTGGCTACCGGGGACAGACCATGCCTCTATTGCTACTGAAGCCAAAGTGGTTGCTAAATTAAAATCCGAAGGGATAAAAAAATCGGATATCTCAAGAGAGGAATTTTTGAAACACGCATGGGATTGGACGCACCAATACGGAGGCACCATTTTAGAGCAGTTAAAAAAATTAGGTTGCTCTTGCGATTGGGATAGAACCCGATTTACGATGGAGGAAGCGTTGTCTAATCAAGTGATTCAGTCCTTTGTAGATTTGTATAATAAAGGTTTGATTTACAGAGGCTACCGAATGGTTAATTGGGATCCAGAGGCTAAGACCAATATTTCTGATGAAGAGGTGATCTTTAAAGAGCAAAATGGAAAACTTTACCATTTAAAATATAAAATAGAAGGTACTGAAGACTATCTAACTGTGGCAACTACGCGTCCTGAAACCATATTTGGGGATGTGGCATTGTGCGTAAATCCAGAGGACGAACGCTATCAACATCTTATTGGTAAAAAAGTTATCGTGCCAATTGTCAATCGGGCGATTCCAATTATTGCAGACGACTATGTAGATATTGAATTTGGGACAGGGATGTTGAAAATAACACCAGCCCATGATATGAATGACTATGAGATTGGACAAAAACATCAACTACAAATTATCGATGCTTTAGATGATGATGGTAAACTAAACCACCATGGATTACATTATGAAGGCAAAGACCGTTTTATAGTAAGAAAGGAAATCGCAAAAGAATTAGAAGAAAAAGGCTTACTCGCCAAAGCAGAAGACTATGTGAATAAAGTGGGAACTTCGGAAAGAACAGGGGCTGTGATAGAGCCTAAAATTTCTCAGCAATGGTTCTTAAAAATGTCTGAACTGGCTAAGCCTGCTCTAGATGCGGTAATGAATGATGATATAAAATTCTACCCAGAAAAGTTTAAAAACACTTATAAACATTGGATGGAAAACATCCGCGATTGGAATATCTCCCGTCAGCTGTGGTGGGGACAGCAAATTCCTGCCTACTATTATGGCGAAGGCGAGGCGGATTATGTAGTAGCGGAAAATGCAGAAAAAGCCTTAGAGCTAGCTAAAGAAAAATCTCAAAATCCAAACTTAGAACTTTCAGATTTAAAGCAGGACGAAGATGCTTTAGACACATGGTTCTCATCTTGGCTATGGCCGATGTCTGTTTTTGATGGTGTAGCAAATCCAAATAATGAAGATATCAATTATTATTATCCGACTACAGATTTGGTAACTGGACCAGATATTATTTTCTTTTGGGTAGCAAGGATGATTATGGCAGGGCTGGAATGGCGAGAGGCGATACCGTTTAAAAATGTTTATTTTACAGGAATTGTAAGGGATAAACAAAGACGAAAAATGTCTAAATCTCTAGGTAATTCCCCAGATCCTATTGAGTTGATGGAGCAGTACGGTGCGGACAGTGTTCGTGTAGGGATTTTATTAAGTTCTGCAGCGGGTAATGATTTATTGTTTGATGAAGACTTAATGCTACAAGGTCGAAATTTTGCGACTAAAATATGGAATGCCTATCGTTTGGTTCAAGGTTGGAATCAAGAGGATAAGCCTGCGGGTGCTGTAGAACAACAGACCATAGCGTGGTTTGAAAGTCAGTTGAATAAAACTAAAATTGAGATTGATGCTCAGTTTGATAAATTTAGAATTTCGGATGCGTTGCATTTGATTTACAAACTCATTTGGGACGATTTCTGTTCTTGGTATTTAGAAGCGGTAAAACCAAAATATGGCGAATCGATTTCTCAAGAGGTGTACAATCAAACCATTGCTTATTTTGAAGAATTATTGAAATTGTTACATCCATTTATGCCATTCTTAACGGAAGAATTATGGCAACACATTACCGAAAGAAGTCCAGAGGAAGCGTTGATTATTACACAGCAAGAGGAAGCAGGAGCGTTTAATCAAGTGTTAATTGATGATTTTGAAACGGCTAAAGAATGGATTTCGGGGATTAGAAATTATCGTCAAAACAAAGGAATTTCCCCTAAAGAAACCGTAGAGGTTTACACTAATGCTTCAGTTTTCGGTTTAGAAGCATTAGTTCAGAAATTGGGCAATGTTACTGAAATCCACTATGATGAAAAAACAGATAAACCAAGTTTTTCATTTTTGGTAGGGTCTACAGAATTGTCTATTCCTTTAAGCGAAAATTTAGATTTATCCGAAGAAAAAGCAAAAACAGAGGAAGAATTAAACTACCTTAAAGGCTTTTTGAAGTCGGTAGAGAAAAAATTGTCTAACGAAAAATTCGTCAATGGTGCTCCTGAAAAAGTAGTGGAAATGGAGCGTAAAAAGCAAAAAGATGCTCAAGATAAAATTGCTTTGTTAGAAGAAAAATTAAAAACACTTTAGCATAGATATTGTATCTTTTAATAAAAGTTTAATGAATCCAATACAAAATATAGCCAAACTATTTTCTAAGTCTTCTATGGAGCATCCCTCTGTAGAATCTTATGATGCTGGAACTATCCATCTGTCTACAGGGAAAGTGGTGGCGTGCGATCCACTTACCACACAAGATATGCAGCCATTTGAAATGAACTTTCCCAAAGGCGATTTTCCCGTTGTGGTACATAGGGAAAAAGACTCCCACTGCATAGCCTATGTAGAAATTGCTTTTTCTGATGCTATGGTTACAGCATGGCAACTGGCAACGACTAAAGGCCAAGATATCAAAGATTTAAAAAGCAATGAAATTTTTGGCTATCCCGTACAATCGGGTATGGGTTGTTTGATGGATTGGGAAACCCAAGACGCTTTAAACGCATTGGAGCAACAACTTTATAAAGAAAAAGGAGAGGAGTTTATGGGGATTTACGAGGAATTTTTTCATCAACATTTTTTTGATGATAACGGCGCTATCGACCAATATGCGAGCCTTGTACCTAATGAACAACTTAAAAATAATATTATCGCTTTTGAAACCGGTTACGGAGAGGGGTTCTATGCTTCCTACATAGGACTAGATGTTCAAGAGCAGCCAGTGAAACTTATCTCAGAATTTATTGAAATAAAAGTAGATTAAAACAAAAACTAATAATATGACACGAAGCACAGAACAACCAAAAATTGTAGTCGTGGGCAGTTCGTCTATAGATTTGATACTGAAAACTAACCATCATCCTCAGCCAGGAGATACCATTATGGCAAATTCTTCCGAAAATTTTTTTGGAGGCAAAGGTGCCAACCAAGCGGTAGGGACTTCTAGATTGGGAGCGCATACCTATTTTATCGGGAGTGTGGGGATGGATCCGTACGGACAGCAAATTTTAAGGCATCTGACGGACGAAAATGTAAATGTAGGCTTCGTGAGAGAAGATGGCGAACATGAAACAGGTACGGCGTATGTGATTGCCTCGCAGGGAAAAAATGCGATTATCGTTGCTCCTTCTGCTAATTATGCTTTAAAACCTAAGCATGTTCAGATTGCGGAGAAAGTATTTGTGGATGCCGACTTGGTATTAACCCAATTGGAAATCTCCGAAGAAGTGGTGATGAAAACTTTGGAACTGTGTAAAAAATACAATCGAAAACTGGGAGTCTACGCTTCACCAGCGAGAAAATTACCACAGGAATTGATTGATTATGCCAGTTTTATTGTGGCAAAAACCAATGATTTAGCAACTATTTTTGGCGAAGACCACAGCGAAGCAGTGTTACAAAAACTACCTAATAAATTGTTTTTAAGAGATGGGGTAAATTCTACTATTTACTATGATGGTTATGAAATGAAATACCTAAGAAATGACCCTGAAAAAGAGGCGAATAGAATGGGAATGGGTGATGCCTTTACCTCTGGATTTGCAGTCGCCATGTGTCAAGGTCAATCGGTAAGGGATTGCGTGAAATTTGGAAATTTAGTATCGCTAAAAGTAGCAGAACAAAGAGGTTCGCAAAAGGGATTACCATACGCTAAAGATTTAAAATAGGATAAGTCTATACCGATGATATTTGATATTTCCAATGAGCAAGATTTTGAAAAGGCTTGTTTAGAAACTTTTCGTCACCAATATCAACATGTTGCTGTTTATCAGAAGTTTGTAGATTATTTGAATATCAATCCAGAGGAGGTTAAAACTGTGGATGCGATTCCATTTTTACCGATTGAAATGTTCAAAAATCATACGGTTTTAGAAGAAGGAAAATCGGCATTATTATATTTTCAGAGTTCTGGAACTACACAATCATTGCTGTCTAAGCATTGGATTGCAGATGAATTACTTTACCAGAAAAGTATTTTTAAAAGTTTTGAACGGTTTATAGGAAAACCCAAAGAATTTGTGTTTTTGGGATTACTGCCTAATTATTTAGAGCGTCAAAATTCATCATTGGTTTATATGGTAGATTATCTGATGAAACAATCTGCCCAGCCCGAAAATGGCTATTTTCTTTACAATCATTTGGAGTTATTCCAAGTATTAGAGCGATTAAAAACTCAGCAGAAACCGACTATTTTATTCGGGGTTTCTTTCGCGTTATTAGATTTTATTGATACTCTAAAAGCCAATGGTCTAGTGATGCCCGAATTTCCTGAATTACGCATTATAGAAACGGGAGGTATGAAGGGTAGAAAAGAGGAAATGACCAAAGATGAGTTGCTAAAAATTCTAAAAACAGAGCTGAAAACACCCCAAGTATTTTCAGAATATTCCATGACAGAGCTCTTATCTCAGGCCTATTCATTAGGAGAAAATATTTACCAAACGCCTTCGTGGATGCGTATTCTTATCCGCCATATCGAAGACCCTTTATCTTATGTCGCACATGGTAGAACGGGAGCAATTAATATTATTGATTTAGCCAATCGCCATTCGTGTAGTTTCATTGCAACGCAAGATTTAGGGAAAACTCAACCACAAAACCCACTCACTTTTGAAGTATTGGGGCGTATAGACCATTCGGATATTCGAGGATGTAGTTTATTGGTTTCTTAATTTCTATCATAAATTTAATTGGAGAAAAGAAAATTTTTAATTTTCTCAGGCAACCTTTTTTATATTTTTGCGTCTTTAGTATAGAATGAAGGCTATGGTGGACGAATTTCAAAATGTATTTAAACGAGCACAGCAGCAAGATAGAACAGCACAAAAGCAGTTGTTCCAGCAATTTTCTGGAAAAATGCTGATGATAGTACAATCTTATGTCTCACAATCTGCGGATGCAGAAGATGTATTGATGGAAGCGTTTTATAAAGCGTTTACAAAAATTAATCAATGCCAGTGTGCAGAGGCGTTTTCTTCTTGGCTCAGGCGTATTGTAATTAATGAAGCCATTAGTTTTATTAGGAAACACCAACCAGTGCTGTATATAGACCATGAAATTCCAGATGAAGTAGAGGTGGAGTCGCTACCGCCAGAACTACCAATGGATTTACAGACCATCTTGGAAGCAATGCCGATAGGATATAGAATGGTGTTCAACCTCTATGTTTTTGAAGATAAAAAACACGCCGAAATTGCAGACATTCTAAATATTAAAGAAGGGACGAGTAAAAGTCAATACAACAAAGCTAAAAAATGGTTAAAAGCCTACCTAATCAAAGAGAAATATCATGAAAAATAATTTAAAATCTAACACACCATCTTGGAAAGAAGCCTACAAAACTTCCTATGAGGCTTCATCTAACGAAGTACCAGAGCAACTTTGGGAAAAACTTGAGGCACGCCTAAACCAAGCACAAGAGATACAACCAGCTACACCAAAATATAATGGGGTATGGCGCTATGCTGCGGCAGCAGTTTTGTTAATAGGATTTGCTTCTGTACTATTTTGGTTGAATAATACAGAAGACGCCTCTCTTCAAACACAGATTGTAAAACAAGAGCCAGTAGAAGTATCATCATCAACGATTAATTTGGATACAACGAAGGTTTTTGAAAACACCATTAAACCTAATAATATTCATGAGAAGGATTTAAAAGCAAAAGAGATAACGACCCAAAAAATAGCAGAACTTAATTCTAAACCCTCGGTTGAATCCTCGAAAGTTAAAGAATCATTACCGAAGATTATGCCTAAACAGCCACAAGGGACTCCAGAAGTGGATTTGAAACAATCTTTATCTAACCAAAATGGGGAAACGCAAGTGCCAGAGCAGTATGTATCTGCGGGGGATTTGTTATTCGGGCGTGAATTGGAAAAGGAAAAGAAACAAGGCTCTAAAGAAAAATTAGGACAAACTCAACCTTCCAAACCTTCTAAAGTAGAAAAAACAGAAGTTAAAATCTTAGGTGTTACAGTATATCAAAAAGAAGAATATTAAAAAAACTATTACGATGAAACAAACGGTATTAACATTAGTTTTAGCATTATGCTCGATTGGTGTCTATGGGCAACATACACAGTATGAAGTAAAAATGAAACGGTACAGCCAAAAAGTAGATAGTATTGTTCATAGCGAGAAACAACAGATGAATAGGGAGCTTACAGCGCTAGAAGAATTGTATAAAAAAGAGAACCGCTCTGCGGAAGAGTTAGTACAAGCTAAAAGCCAAGTGGCTCAGAAGTATGAAGCGAGAATAAATACCCAAATTGCTGCTGAAAAACAAGCGCTAGAGGAGTTGACTAAAGAACGCGTAAGGCTTTCAGTTTTTGGTATTCGTGCTACGGGTGTGGTAGATCATTATACAACCAGCACCCCTAAAAAAGTAAATACCCCTCGAAAACATAAGCCAACTAGAGATTTTACCATTAGTTATGGTTTTTTAAACTTAGCTTCGGCGAATGACTTCCATCCGTTTAATGCTAATTCAGCGATGCGATTTGGAAATACCCATTCTGTGGAACTTCAACTTAGAAAAGAGGTGCAGTTAGGCGAAAAAAATAGTCCATTATCACTAAAGTATGGTATTGGCTACCGTTCGGATACCTATATGCCGAAGCGACCCAATATCTTTACAGAAGATAATGAACAACTCAATGTACAAGCCTTTGATAAAGGGCGATTGAAGCGCTCTAAACTAAGAAATATCTATGCCGTAGTGCCTCTTGAATTTCAATACATTCTAAATCCTAAATACAAAACTTATGACGGAACGGAATATATTGACTATCGTAAAAAGCAATGGCGTATAGGCTTAGGTTTATATGGTGGACTAAAACTTAGAACGATTACTAAAGTGAAATATTATAATGCTGATGACCAATTCAAAAAATACCAAGACCGAATTGATAGTGGCGTGAATCCTTATATTTTTGGTGCCAAGTTATCGATGAGCTATGGTGGACTTTCTGTGTTCGTTAAAAAAGATTTTACTCCTATTTTTAATGATGATGCCCATCTACCATTCAAACACGGAATACAAGTGGGGGTAGATTTAATGAATATTAATTTTTAAGAATATACAAAAAAGAAAAAACCTTGAACTTCTTATGAAATTCAAGGTTTTTTTTATTGAAAATGGAATCATTATTCTTCGCAGAGAATAATGCCTTTATCATGATTAAACTCAATAACGCCACTTTTGATAGGTAAAGAATAGACAGAATCTTTTTCTTGTTCTTTGGAAAAGTTTTTAGAATACGGCTGAGCCACTTGGTCAGTATACAATTTCACTTTTCCACCGGTAAGAGAAGATACAATAGCGGCGTGGTTTTTCATAATATGAAACTCACCATTCTTGCCCGGTAAAAGTACCGATTCTACTTCTCCGTCAAAAGCGACATATTCTGGGGTTAATATTTTTATTTTCATTAGGTTTAACTTTAGGCTTATGCACTAAGCGTTAAAAATTATTTATTTTCAGAAAGCATTTTCTCTCCTGCTTCAATCGCTTCTTCAATGGTTCCTTTTAGGTTGAATGCTGCTTCTGGAAGATGGTCTAATTCTCCATCAATAATCATATTAAAGCCTTTAATAGTATCTTTAATATCTACTAATGAACCAGGAATCCCCGTAAACTGCTCTGCTACATGGAATGGCTGAGATAAGAATCTCTGTACCTTTCTAGCACGGTAAACCACCAATTTATCCTCTTCTGATAATTCTTCCATACCAAGGATGGCAATAATATCTTGAAGGGCTTTATATCTTTGTAAAATTTCTTTTACTCTCTGTGCACAGTTGTAATGTTCTTCTCCAATAATTTCTGGCGCTAAGATTCTAGAAGTAGAACCCAATGGGTCTACCGCTGGATAAATACCTAAAGAGGCAATTTTTCTAGACAATACCGTAGTTGCGTCTAAGTGGGCAAAGGTTGTTGCTGGAGCCGGGTCAGTTAAGTCATCCGCAGGTACATAAACTGCCTGTACAGATGTAATAGACCCATTTTTAGTGGAGGTAATTCTTTCCTGCATGGCACCCATTTCTGAGGCTAATGTTGGCTGATAACCTACGGCTGATGGCATACGACCAAGAAGTGCCGATACCTCAGAACCTGCCTGAGTAAAACGGAAAATGTTATCCACGAAGAATAATACATCTCTACCTTGTCCTGCTTCACCACCATCACGATAGTATTCTGCTAAAGTTAATCCAGAAAGTGCGACTCTCGCTCTTGCACCTGGAGGTTCGTTCATCTGTCCGAAAACGAAAGCTGCTTTAGATTCTTTCATCAATTCTGTATCTACTTTAGAAAGATCCCAACCACCTTCTTCCATAGAATGCATAAACTCATCTCCGTATTTAATAATACCAGACTCTAGCATCTCTCTTAGAAGGTCGTTCCCTTCACGCGTTCTTTCTCCTACTCCTGCGAATACAGAAAGCCCACCGTGACCTTTAGCAATATTGTTAATCAATTCCTGAATCAATACGGTTTTACCTACACCAGCACCTCCGAATAGACCAATTTTCCCTCCTTTTGCATAAGGTTCAATAAGGTCGATTACTTTAATTCCTGTATAAAGGACTTCGGCTGAAGTAGAAAGTTGATCGAATTTTGGAGCTTCTCTGTGGATTGGCAAACCGCCTTCTTTAGATAAGTCCTGTAATCCGTCAATGGCATCTCCTACCACATTGAAGAGTCTACCATTTACACCTTCGCCAATTGGCATGGTAATTTGGCGCCCTTGTCCTACTACCTCCTGACCTCTCTGAAGTCCGTCTGTAGCATCCATAGCGATACATCTTACTGTATCGTCACCAATGTGTTGCTCTACCTCTAGTACGAGTTTTTCGCCGTTATGTTTTGTAATTTCCAGTGCATCATAGATTTTTGGAAGGTCTTCCACTTCGCTAAATACAACATCTATTACTGGACCGATAATCTGAGAAATTTTTCCTTTAATTTGGTTTGCCATTTCTATTTTTTTTCTTGTGTGCAAATATAATCATTATAAATTAATTTACAATTGGTAAAAAAAAAGATTTTTATCATATTTGCAACATTGTTGTTTAATAGCGTTCAGTAAGCATTATATTCTGCGCTAATTTCTTTTTTATGAACATGATCACTTCTTTATCCGATTATCATCCAGATACACCTCTAGTATTGTCTATTGGTATGTTTGATGGCGTGCACTTAGGGCATCAAAGCATAATTAAAACATTAAATACCATTGCCCAGTCTCATCATTTTAAATCGGGAATTTTGTCTTTTTGGCCACATCCAAGATTGGTGTTTAATCCAGAATATTCATTAAAGTTATTGAACACCATAGAAGAAAAAACCGAACTTTTGGATGGTTTTGGGTTAGAGGTGTTATGCCTTCAGGACTTTAATGAAAGTTTTAGAACTCTATCCGCAGAAGACTTTGTAAAAAAGGTGTTGGTAGAGCAGTTGAATGTTAAACATTTGATTATCGGTTACGATCATCGGTTTGGGAAGAATCAAGCGGGGGATTTTTCATTATTGCAAAAGATGGCACCTCAATTAGGTTTTACAGTGCAGCAACTGGAAGCAATTGCTTTAGAAAATCAAAATATAAGTTCTACAAAAATTAGAGAGGCGCTAAAACAAGGGAAAATTAATGATGCCAATGCCATGTTGGGCTATCCTTATATGTTGCGCGGAAAAGTGATTCATGGTAAAAAAATAGGCAGAACTATTGGTTATCCTACCGCAAATCTGGAAATTGACCCACAGAAATTATTACCTAAAAATGGCGCTTATATCGTAGAGGTCTATATTGACGGGCAATTCTATAAAGGCATGATGAGTATCGGGACTAATCCAACGGTAGAAGGTAAATCTTTGAGTACAGAAGTTTATATTTTAAATTTTGATGAGGATATTTATGGTAAAGAAATCCAAGTTGAATTTAGAGATTTTCTGCATGAAGAAATTAAATTTGATGGGTTAGAAGCACTAATTGAAAAATTAGATGAGGATAAACTTTTAACTGAACAATTTGAATTTTAATCCAGTTGACCAAAAGGATACATAAGGTAGACGACTAAAAATATCCTTACCTTTGCCAAAATTTGATTGTCAGTTTATGAGCCATACCAACAAACTCAAAATTATCAACGACCCTGTTCATGGATTTATCAAAATCCCCCACGAAATATTATTTGATGTTATAGAACATCCGTATTTTCAAAGATTGAGGCGAATTTCTCAAACGGGCTTACTCAATTTAATTTTTCCTGGGGCAACACATACGCGTTTCCATCATGCCATTGGTGCGATGCATCTGATGTTTACCGCTTTAGAAACTTTGAAATTAAAAGGCGTTAAAATCAGTAAAGAAGAGGAAAAGTCGGCGATGTTGGCCATTCTTTTACACGATATTGGGCATGGTCCATTTTCACACGCTTTAGAATCGGTATTGATGGAGGACTGGCATCACGAAAAGTTGTCCTTATTATTAATGAACCGTTTAAATGAGAAATTTTCTGGGGCATTATCTACTGCGATATTGATGTTTCAAGGACGGTATCCCAGACAGTTTTTCAATCAACTGATTTCCTCTCAATTGGATGTAGACCGATTGGATTACCTAAAGCGCGATAGTTTTTTCACGGGTGTTTCCGAAGGAAATATCAATACGCAACGCATTATTTCTATGATGAATGTTGCGGATGATGAGTTGGTCGTTGATGCTAAAGGTATTTATTCTATAGAAAACTTTTTGACGGCGCGTATGCTGATGTATTGGCAAGTGTATTTCCATAAAACGGCATCTTTAGCTGAGTTTTTGTTAATCAAAATTTTAAGTAGAGCTAAAACGCTTATCGCAGAAGGACATCACTTGGAAGCATCTGAAAATCTAAAATACTTTTTATATAAAACCAATTTTGAATCGGTTTCCGAAGAAGATTTGCACCAGTTCACTTCGTTGGATGATACAGATATTTTACAAGCAATTAAAATTTGGCAGTTCGATAAGGATTTAGTTTTATCATATTATTGCCGCGCGATTATCAATCGACAATTACCTAAGACTATTATTTCCTCTAAACCTTTTAATCCAGAGTTTGTGGCGTCTAAAATAAAAAAAGTTAACCATAAATTTGGAACCCAAGAGGGAGCGTTTTTTGTAAATCAAATTAATAGAACCTTGTTGCCTTACGACCATGAGCGGCAACCTATTTATTTAATAGAAAAAGATAAAACCAAAACCCGTTTAGAGGCTTCCGAACAATCTATCCTTATCGATAGTCTAAAACAGCCAACTAAAAAATACATCTTGGCATTTCCGAGATTGTGAAAGAAGGGTTAAAGGTTAAGTTTTAAGTGAAAAGTGATGAGAGTTGAGTGGCTTATGGCTTGTAGCCTATTGCCTCCATTTAAAATGTTGAATTATAGATTATAAATTAAGTGTTGAGTTTTGAGTGATGAGGGTTGGTAGCTGCCTATTGCAATTTAAAATGCTAAACTATAGATTATTAATGGAAGTAATCCTGTCACTCTAAACTTGTTTCAGAGTCTGCCTATAAGAATCATAAGGTAATTGTAAAGATGCTAAGTTTTTAACAGCTTACGGCTTAAAGCTTACTGCCTACGGCATATAGATGAAAGGCTAAGTATTAAGTTAAAAGTGGTGAGTATTGAGTAATCTGGTGCTTACCGCAATCATCTAAAATCTAAGTTCTAGGCTCTAATTTCTATCTTGCTTCAATATTTTTTTGCATTAAAATCAAAATAAAATCTGATAAATTATTATCTTTGCACG
The DNA here is from genome assembly GCF_000374405.1 of Riemerella columbina DSM 16469. Lineage (GTDB taxonomy): Bacteria > Bacteroidota > Bacteroidia > Flavobacteriales > Weeksellaceae > Riemerella > Riemerella columbina. Next base: position 108,266 of record NZ_KB894240.1, on the reverse strand, counting down.
ATATGGAGTTCAAAGCGTCACAAATCGCAGAGGTCATCGAAGGTAAAATTATCGGTGATGAAAATGCGCTAATCACAGGAGTTTCACCCATAGAAAGCGGTGAGGCAGGGCATCTATCTTTTGTAGGACAAGAGAAATTTGCTCATTATATTGAGGATACACCATGCTCAGTATTAATTGTTTCAGAAAAATTACTCACCCAATCTGAGTATAAACCTACCATTATTGCTGTAGAAGATGCTTATTTATCTTTTCAGGTATTGATGAATCTTTACAGCGAAATGAAACAAGATAAAAAAGTAGGAATAGACCCACAAACTTCGGTACATGATACGGCAAGTATCGGAAAAGAAGTCTTTGTTGGGGCTTTTTCTTTTATATCAGAAAAGGTAAAGATAGGGGATGATACTCAAATCGCCTCTCAAGTTTTTATTGGAAAACATGTAAAGATTGGGAAAAATTGTAAGATTAATAGTGGGGTAAAAATCTATGATGGTTGTATTATTGGTGATAATTGCATCATCCATTCTAATACCGTAATCGGTGGTGATGGATTTGGTTTTCAGCCTAGCCCAGAAGGATTTAAAAAAATTCCACAATTAGGCAATGTGATTTTAGAAAACGATGTGGAAATTGGCTCTAATTGCAGTATCGACCGTGCGACTATTGGCTCCACAATTATTGGTCAAGGAACTAAAATAGATAACTTGATACAAATTGCCCACAATGTGAAAATCGGAAAGAATAATGTAATAGCGGCGCAAGCAGGAATTGCTGGCTCTACAACCATTGGCGATTGGAATCAAATTGGCGGTCAAGTGGGTATTGTAGGACATATTACCATTGGTAATCAAGTGAAAATCCAAGCCCAAAGTGGCGTGAATAACAAAGTTTCAGACGGCGAAATTCTATATGGTTCACCCGCTATTTCAGCAGGGGATTTTAGAAGAAACTATGTGCATTTTAGAAACTTTGGAAAAATTGTAGACCGTATCAATCAATTAGAAAAAAACTCAAAAGACTAGACTTATGAGTGATAAGCAAAAAACTTTAAAAGAAGCAGTTACCCTTTCGGGGATTGGACTGCATACAGGTAAGGAAGTGAACCTTACGATAAAACCAGCTAAGGAAAATACAGGATTTGTATTTGTAAGAACCGACTTAGAAGGTCACCCTCAAGTAGAAGCCGATGTTAATTATGTCACTACGACAGAACGCGGTACAACTATTGAAAAATTAGGGGTTAAAATTCACACTACGGAACATCTTTTGGCAGCCTTAGTGGGGTTAGATATAGATAATGCCATTTTAGAAATGGATAATGCAGAACCTCCGATTTTAGATGGGTCTTCAAAATCTTTTATCGAAGCCATTGAAAAAGTAGGGATTGAAGAGCAAAATCAATTAAGGGAATATTTAGTCATCAAAGAAGTGATGAATTATGTAGACCCTAATTCTGGCTCTGAAATTACGATTATCCCTTCGGATAAATATGAAGTGACCACGATGGTGGATTTTGGAACCAAAGTTTTGGGGACGCAAAATGCTACGATGAAAGATATTTCCGAATTTAAGGATCACTTTTCAGATGCGCGTACTTTCAGTTTTTTACACGAAATAGAAATGTTGCTAGAACACGGCTTGATAAAAGGAGGCGATATTAGCAACGCGATTGTTTATGTGGATAAAGAGCTAACCCCAGAAACTACCGAAAAACTAAAAAAAGTATTTAAAAAAGAAGATATTTCCATTCGCCCGAATGGTATTTTAGATAACCTTACGCTAAACTACCCTAATGAAGCGGCAAGACACAAACTTTTAGATGTGATTGGTGACTTGGCTTTAGTTGGGGTAAAAATAAAAGGTAAAGTAATCGCTAATAAACCGGGACACTATGTGAATACCCAGTTTGCGAAAAAACTAAATAGACAATGGAAACTTCAAAAAAAGAAGAATGTTCCAGACTTTAATTTAGATAAAGAGCCCGTATATGATATCAACGGGGTTATGAATCTACTGCCTCACCGACCACCATTTTTACTAATTGATAAAATTTTGGAACTATCGGAAAACCATGTGGTAGGGGTTAAAAATGTGTCTATGAACGAGCCTTTTTTTGTAGGGCATTTTCCTAAAGAACCAGTAATGCCAGGCGTGTTACAGATTGAAGCTATGGCACAGGCAGGAGGGGTTTTAGTGTTATCTAGTGTTCCAGACCCAGAAAATTATTCTACCTACTTTGTGAAGATAGACAAGGTTAAGTTCAAGAAAAAAGTGGTGCCAGGAGATACGCTGATTTTCAAAATTGAACTTATGGAACCTATCCGCCGAGGGATTGTGCATATGCAAGGCTATGGTTATGTGGGCAACAGCGTAGTAGTAGAAGCAGAACTGATGGCACAAGTGGCAAAAACTAAAAACTAAACCTATGATTCATCAACTAGCGGCTGTAGATAGACGCGCCAAAATAGGAAGCAATGTTACAGTAGAACCTTTTACCACTATTGCTGCGGATGTAGAAATTGGAGAAGGCACTTGGATTGGTCCTAATGTTACGATTATGAATGGGAGTAGAATCGGTAAAAATTGTAAAATTTTTCCTGGGACTGTTATTGGCGCTATTCCTCAAGATTTAAAATTTGATGGGGAAGATTCGCAGGCGATTATTGGGGATAATACCACCATTCGCGAATGCGTAACCGTTAATAGAGGGACTAAAGCACTGGGCTATACAAAAGTAGGAAATCATTGCTTGATTATGGCGACGGCTCATATTGCCCATGATTGTGTTTTGGGTGACCATGTCATCATTGTGAATGGTTGTGGTATTGCAGGACATGTGGAAATTGGAGATTATACTATTATGGGCGGGCTTTCAGCGGTTCATCAGTTTGCTAAAATTGGACAACATGTGATGATTTCTGGTGGAACTCTCGTAAGAAAAGACATTCCACCGTATATTAAAGTAGCAAGAGAGCCAATGAGCTATGCTGGAATTAATTCTGTTGGATTAAGAAGAAGAGGTTTTTCTAATGATAAGATTTTTGAAATTCAAAAAATTTATCGCGCTATTTTTCAAATGAAAATGAATGTGTCCCAAGCGGTATCCTATATTGAAAAAGAAATGCTTCCAACGGCAGAGCGAGATGAAATTTTACAATTCATCCAAAATTCACCTAGAGGAATTGTAAAGGGCTATGGCACGAGTAAAGATTAAAAATATAATAGATAAAATAAGATAAAAATACGAGATAATATTATGGCAACAACATCGGATATTAGAAAAGGACTTTGTATTAATTACAGTAATGATATTTACAAAGTCATAGAGTTTCTTCATGTGAAACCAGGTAAAGGACCAGCGTTCGTTAGAACAAAATTAAAATCGGTAACCAATGGTAAAGTGGTAGATAATACTTTTTCAGCAGGTCATAAAATTGATGAGGTAAAAGTTATCACCAGAAAATTTCAATATCTATACGATGATGATAATGGATTCCACTTTATGAATAATGATGATTTTTCTCAAATCTATATTGATAAAGAAATGATTGAAAATGCCCAATTTATGAAGGCAGGGGAGGAAGTGACCATCATCATGAAAGAAGAAGATGAAACGCCTCTATCCGCAGAAATTCCACCAACGGTATATTTAGAAGTGGTAGAAGCAGACCCAGGTGTTAAAGGAAACACAGCGACCAACGCACTTAAAAATGCCATTGTAGAAACTGGCGCAAGAGTAATGGTGCCTCTTTTTATAGAACCAGGCGACAAAATCAAGGTAAACACCGAGGACGGAAGTTATTTAGAGCGTGTAAAATAAATTAATTAAAAGGTTTGGTCAGTACTGGCTAAACCTTTTTATATGCAAAGATTAGGCATTATGAAATTTTCACAACCTCAAACTTTAAAATCCATAGCGCAACTGATTCAAGCAAAATCTATTGGTGCTGATGATTTTCCCATACTTGGGACTAATGAAATCCATCGAGTGGAAGCGGGGGACATTGTATTCGTAAATCATCCTAAATATTATGATAAAGCACTACAATCTGCCGCTACTATTATTTTGATTGATAAAGAAGTGCCGTGTCCTGAAGGTAAAGCCTTATTAATTTCGGACGACCCATTTAGAGATTTTAATAAAATCAATACGCATTTTGTCCCAGTGGACCATTTTAAAGCAGAGTCTAAAGATACGGTAATTGGTGAAGGCACATTTATCCATCCTTCAGCAGTGATTGGTAATGGGGTGAAAATTGGAAAAAATTGTCATATTTATCCTAATGTAGTCATTGGTGATAGAACGATAATCGGCGATCATGTCATCATCCAATCCAACACGGTGATTGGCGGTGATGCCTTTTATTATAGAAAGGTAGATGGGAAATTTGATAGATTGATTTCGGTGGGGCATGTCGTTATTGAAAATGATGTAGAAATAGGAAATAATTGCACTATTGATAGAGGAGTAACAGCGGAAACGATTATTGGGGAAGGTAGCGTTCTTGATAACCAGATTCAGGTTGGGCATGATACCATTATCGGTAAACGCTGTTTGATTGCTTCACAAGCGGGGATTGCAGGATGTTGCATTATAGAAGATGAGGTGACCATTTGGGGGCAGGTAGGAATGGCATCTGGTGTTCGTGTGGAAAAAGGTGCGGTGTTATTAGCAAAATCGGGCGTCAATAAAAACTTAAAAAAAGGAACTTATTTTGGTTTACTTGCAGATGATTTTAGGTCGTATTTGAAAAAAGAAGCCAAATTAAAAAATTTGAAATAAAATAATTTTTTCATCTCTCTAAAAATGACTAAATTTACCGAAATTATTTTTAGGAAGGATTAAAACATTAAACACTTTCAAATGAAATAATTAAGTCTTAATGAGATACTCTAAAAATGAGTATGATAACAAAAAAATAAAAAATATATCAATATGTCAGTATTAGTTAACAAAGATTCTAAAGTAATTGTACAAGGATTTACAGGTAATGAAGGAACCTTCCACGCCAGCCAAATGATAGAATATGGAACCAATGTAGTCGGTGGAGTTACACCAGGAAAAGGAGGCTCTGAGCACCTTGGAAAGCCTGTGTTCAACACAGTAGCAGAAGCGGTAGAAAAAGCAGGAGCTAATGTAAGTATCATCTTTGTACCGCCTGCATTTGCTGCAGACGCTATTATGGAAGCTGCAGACGCTGGAATTAAAGTCATTGTATGTATTACAGAAGGTATTCCAGTAGCAGATATGACTAAAGTAAAAGAATATATCGCAGGTAAAGATTGTCGTTTAATCGGACCTAACTGCCCAGGAATCATTACTTCAGATGAAGCGAAAATCGGTATTATGCCAGGTTTTGTTTTTAAAAAAGGTAAAGTGGGTATCGTTTCTAAATCAGGGACTTTAACTTACGAAGCTGCTGACCAAGTGGTGAGAGCAGGTTATGGTATCTCTACGGCTATCGGTATTGGTGGTGACCCAATTATTGGAACAACTACTAAAGAAGCTTTAGAAATGTTCATCAACGACCCAGAAACCGATGCGGTGGTTATGATTGGTGAGATTGGAGGTAACCTAGAAGCTGAAGCGGCTAAATGGTACAAAGCGAGTGGTTCTAAAAAGCCAGTTGTAGGATTTATCGCCGGACAAACCGCGCCTAAAGGTAGGACTATGGGACACGCGGGTGCGATTGTAGGTGGTGCTGAAGATACGGCACAAGCTAAAATGGCAATTATGAGAGAGCATGGTATCAATGTAGTAGATTCACCGGCAGATATTGGTAAAACTGTGGCTAAGGTTTTAGCTTAATGTTATCTACAATTTGAAAAGAATTAATAATAAGAAAAGAATTAATAATAAGAAAAGAATTAATAATAAGAAAAGACCTTGATGATATTACTCATTGAGGTTTTTTCTTCCAAAATAAAAATATATACTATGAAAAAATTAGCGTTAATGGGAACGATGTTATTGACGACATTATCCTTCGCTCAGTTAAGTATCCAATTTGAAAATACCAGATTTGGTATTGGTGCGGGTGCCAACTATTCAGGAGTGAGAAATGCACACAATCCTTCGGGAAAAAGATTAGGGTTCCAAGTTGGAGCGTTGGCTATGGTGCCAATTGATAATAATGACCAATTCTATATCCAACCAGAGGTGCAATATTACCAAGCTGGTGAAACGGGATACAATAAGAACGAAGGTGGTAATAAAACTACTAAATATTATAATAATTATCTTTCTGTACCACTTTATATTAAAGGTTATTTTTCTGAAGCAGAAACTGAATTTTTCGGAATGGTAGGTCCTAGATTTAATTTTTTAATGAGCCAATCCGTAGAAAATCCGTCTAGAAAAGTATATGCCATAGAAGGAGATTCAAAATACCCAGGGATTAATGGTAAAGCAGCTTCATTTAATTTTGGTATCGGTGTAGGCGTAGGGTTTAGCTATCAAAGACAATGGGAAATTGCTTTAAAATATGACCTAGGTTTATCTAATACCTACCCTAAAATGGTAGAAGATTATACGCAAGACCCTAATACACTCAAAAAGAAATCAGAGCAAGTGGTGAGTGTAACCCTTAACTATATTTTTGATTAACTTCCAGAATTTAGGTTTTAATTAAAACAGAAATAACCCAATACATAAGTGTATTGGGTATTTTTATATTTGGGTGTTTAGATTACTAAAGGCTTAGTAATCCTCTTTCTTATATAACTCTGGTTTATAGTAAGGATGTTTACCTTCCGTAGGGGAATAGTATTCTTTATCCTTATTGTTTCCAAGTGTACTAACTAGCACATAGCACCAATAGACAAAGAAGGCACAACCGACTAAAAATAAAATCCAATTAAGTACATAACCTGTGGTATCAAAAAATCCAAAAGACCATTTGAATACACTGCTTAAAAATAACCAAAAAGAAGTCATTATTTTTGTTTTTTAAATTAACTTTGCACAAAATTAAAAAAAAATGTTCAAATTACTCTCAAAAGAGATAAAAATTTTTTCTATTCCTATCTATGTAGGGGTTCTTTTTTTAATGATTGCAGGGTTCAATGTATTGTATTTCAATAAAATGCATTTGTTTTCTGGGCTGTTTAGCTTTTCGGGAATTGCCTTGGGATATTTTCTATTTAATAAAATTGGGCTTAATTATCGTACACATTTACCTTTTTTCATCTATACTTTTTTGGTATTTGCCTTTTATAGAAACAATATTGATATAGGTATTGCTGTTAATCTATTCACCAATGCCCTAATATTATTTATCTTAACCACGCGAGAGGAGGTTTTTAAAAAAAATTATTATTTATTAGTGGGAGCATTATTAGCTATTGGCTATTTATTTCTACCTACCACATGGGCAACTATTGTATTTGTAGTGCTTCATTTATTGGCAACCTCAGATCGGATAGGACTTAATTTTTTCCGTTTAGGGTTTGGATTTTTACTTATCCTAATATCATACTTAGAATGTATGTATATTTTGGGGCATCATAGTTTCAACCCTCAATATATTCCATTTTTTCCAGAACATCTAAGAACAGATTTTTATCCATTATATTTATTAATTCCAGTGTTAGGATTAATCCTTTATGGTATTCTCAATCATTTTCAATTTTATAATAAAAAAAGCCCAAGGAGCAGATTTAGATATACTTTTATTTTGCTTTACACCATTACTCAGATGTTTACTATTGTGCTGTATATGGGAGACAATTACGAATATTTACTCTTTTTAGCCTTACCTGCCAGCATTATTATCAGTAGAACACTGCGATTTATTCCCAAATATGCAGTGCAAGAAATAGGGCTTATGGTATTAATTATCACATTGATATTATTTAAGATAGGAAAAGTTATTGAAATTCAAAATATTACATTATGATTCAAATAGAAGATAAACTCATTTCAGAAGATATATTTAATGAAGAATTTGTTTGCAACTTGAGCCGTTGTAAAGGTGCGTGTTGTATAGAAGGCGATGCAGGAGCACCTTTAGACAAAGAAGAAACCGATATTTTAGAAGAAATTTATCCTAAAATTAAGCCTTTCCTTCGTCCAGAAGGTGTGAAAGCAATAGAATCTCAAGGCACTTCAGTTGAGGATTTTGATGGAGATTTAGTAACACCGCTTATTGATAATAGAGATTGTGCTTATGTTATTTTTGATGAAAATGGTATTACCAAATGCGGTATTGAAAAGGCATATGAAGCTGGAACTATAGATTGGCAAAAACCGATTTCGTGCCATCTGTATCCTATCCGCATTACGGAATATCCTAGTTTTACCGCCTTTAATTACCATGAATGGACGATTTGTAGTGACGCTTGTCAGCTGGGTAAAGAATTAAAAGTACCAGTTTATCAATTTTTAAAAACGCCTTTAATTCGGAAGTATGGCGAAACTTTTTATACCACGCTATCCGAGGCTGCCGAAGAATATCATAAAGCGTTTGGGAATACTGAGCGCTAATCTTGACCACTATCAATATTACTCTTATCTTTGCACTTTTAACAAACCGATATGAATAAATATTTTAAATTTTTAATTGCAGGGTTGATGATTACCTTTGCTATCTTTTTGATGATGAATAGAAATGTAGGCTGGGGCATTGTGGTGATTTTTTTAGCACTAATTCCAATCTTATTATTCTTTAAAAATGAATATATTTTGTTAGCATTTTGGAAGTTAAGAAAACAAGATATGGAAAAAGCCAAACAATGGTTAAGTCATATTAAAAACTATAAAAATCAACTTCATAAGTCTCAGTATGGCTATTATCATTATCTTCAAGGACTCACTTTAGCACAAGATGAACCTAAAAAAGTAGAACCATTAATGAAAAAAGCCTTAGACTATGGCTTAAATATGAAGCACGATCGTGCGATGGCAATGCTAAATTTAGCGGCAGGAGCCATGCAGAGAGGGAGAAAGCAAGAAGCACAGAAATTATTGGAAGAGGCTAAAAGATTGGATAGTGCAGGTATGATGAGCGACCAAATTAAAATGATGAAAGAGCAACTTAAAATGCCATCTATGCAAAAGCATATACACAACCCTCATATGAGACAAAGAGGAAAATATTTCTAAAATTTAATTCAATTTTTGATTAAAAACACTCCAAAAACCATCATATTTTTGGAGTGTTTTGATTTTAAAACTTTCTTTTCAGCTGAATAGCCGTTAAAACTTTTTTGGTATAAAGAGGAAAATCGGCGTTTTGCACCCAGCCGAAATAACCTGGATCTTTTTCCAAAATATCTGTTACCAATTGTCCTTTATATTTTCCAAAGGTAAATACCTCCTTTTTATCTGAGTTAAAGGCAATAAACCCTGCTAAGTCTGCAAACTTTTGATGGTAAGAAAACTCGCTAAGTCCATTCATATCCTTCGGTAATTCGTCATATTTTCCAACTTGGGCATCTAGCACCTCAAAAGTGGCTAAAGTATCAGCTTCTGCGGAGTGGGCACCTTCTAAATCTTTATCGCAATAAAAACGATAGGCAGCGCTTAGATTACGCGGTTCCATTTTATGGAAAATCACTTGGGCATCTACCAATTTTATTTTATTAAGGTCAAAATCAACCCCAGCCCTTAAAAGTTCTTCAGCCAAAAGCGGCACATCAAAGCGGTTGGAATTAAAACCACCAAGGTCAGCACCTTGTATCATGTCCATGATTTTTGGAGCAATCTCACGGAATGTAGGTGCATTTTTTACATCATTATCAGAAATTCCGTGTACTGCGGAGGCTTCCTTTGGAATTGGCATCTCAGGATTTACCAACCAAGTTTTACTTTCTCTGGACGCATTGGGATTTACTTTTAGAATACAGATTTCTACAATTCTATCTTTGGAAACATTAGTGCCGGTGGTTTCTAAATCGAAGATGCAAAGCGGTTTATGGAGTTTTAAATTCATTGTTTTAGGGTTGGTTTAATGTAATTCTTTTTTGCGAAATGTAAATAGTGAAACTAAAATATAATAGATAATGACCAATGGAATAGCCGTTATTTTTAATGCTAAAATTAAAATGATACTGCCGATGAGTAAGATCAACTTAGGGTAATTATCTTTAAGTTGTTTGGATTTAAATTTCATGGCGATCATTTTAATAGGACTGATCAGCAACCATGAAGATACGAGTGTTAATAAAAGCAGTAAACCTAAATGCTCTGTAATGAACGCATAGGCCCCAACGGTTTTATAAGCGTAGTATAATCCAAAAATCATAATCGCGTTACTTGGGGTGTTTAGTCCTTTAAAGTAGAATTTTTGGTCATCATCGATATTAAAAATTGCCAATCTTAAACAAGAACCCAATGTAATCAATAATCCTAAATAGGCGGTGTCAAAAGGTAAGTGAACCCCCATGATTTCATTGCCAAAAGGCTCTAACATCTTAAACATCGTTAGCCCTGGCACAAGTCCAAAACTTACCATATCGGCTAGGGAATCTAATTGAACGCCTAAATCGGAATTGGATTTTAAGGCACGCGCCACAAAGCCATCAAAAAAATCTAAAACTAGAGAAATGATAATGCATATAGCAGTGGTTTGATAGTCACCTTGAATAAGGTGTATAGCACCTACGCACCCTGAAAATAAATTCCCAAGAGTAAACGCATTGGCTAGGTTATTCTTTATAAAAGTCATAATAGGATTTTAATCATCAGTCGATTAGTAATTTTCAAAAATATACTTTAGTATCGCTTGGTCTTTTTCTGTGAAGGGCTGTTTACGGCGGTGCATCATTTTTTCTGCGACTTCATAGGCTTTGTTAAGGGTAAACTTTTCATCGTCACGCATCCCGCCCCAGCTAAAGTTTTCTACTAAGTTCGGAGGGAAGCCACTTTTAAAGATATTCGCCGCTACACCAACGATAGTCCCTGTATTCAGTTGGGTGTTAATGGCGGTTTTAGAATGGTCGCCCATAATCAATCCGCAGAACTGCAAGCCTGTTTTTTCGAATTTTTGAGTGCTATAATTCCAAAGTTTTACCTCGGCATAGTTGTTTTTAAGATTCGAGGAATTGGTATCGGCACCAAAGTTACACCATTCGCCTACTACGGAATTACCAAGGAAGCCATCATGCCCTTTATTGGAAAAACCAAAGAACACAATATTATTAACTTCGCCCCCAATTTTACAATAAGGTCCAATGGTAGTCGCACCATAGACTTTAGCCCCAAGGTTAAATACCGCATGGTCGCACAAGGCAATAGGACCTCTTAGGTGGCAACCTTCCATCACTTCGGCGTCTTTGCCGATGTAGATTTTCCCTTTAGAACAATTAAGAGTAGCGTATTCTATACTAGCACCTTCCTCTATGAATAAATCTTTTTTATCGCCAATAAATCCATTAGTATCGGATAAAGGTTGAGAAGTTCTTCCTTTAGTCAGTAAATCAAAATCAAAATCGATGGCTTGGTTATTATAAGCAAACAAATCCGAAGGTCTTTTAAAGAAGATTAGAGGTTCGGTTATTTCGATCATGTGTTCTATTTGGCTAAGAGAGAAATTTTGCATTTGTACTTTAGCCGCTATCAACTCATCTTTATAAACCAAGGCATCACCCACTTTTAAATCTTTTATTTGTTGTACTAATGGTTCGGTTGGTAGAAAATTAGGAACGATAAAAAGACTTTCTTTAGGCTCGGGTTTAGGATATTTTTCTTGTAAATAATCTTCTGTTAGATAGTAAACTTCTTGTGAGTTTAATAACTTTTGCCATCTTTCCGAAAAAGTCAAAATACCGCATCGCATTTCGGCAATAGGTCTAGTAAAAGTTAATGGAAGAAACGCACCCCAGTATTGGGCGTCTGAAAAAACCAATGGTGTCATGGGATAAAATTATTTTTTGCTAAGATATAAAAAAACCTTTCTAAAAAAGAAAGGTTCTATAAGTTTTTATGTTCAAAAAATTACTTTTTAGCGAATTTTTTGTATTTGTTCATGAACTTGTCTACTCTACCTGCAGTATCTACCAACTTCACTTTACCAGTGTAGAATGGGTGAGAGGTAGAAGAGATTTCCATTTTGATTAGTGGATACTCTTGACCTTCGTATTCGATAGTATCTTTAGTTTCTGCAGTAGACTTGCAAAGAAACATTTCGTCGTTACTCATGTCTTTAAAAACAACGAGTCTATAATTTTCAGGGTGTATTCCTTTTTTCATCTTATGAAATTTTTTTAACTTTAATTTAATGATTAACAAGCGTGTAATGGCGTCGCTTTGTGCTAAAAATTTAGATTGCAAAAATAGAATATTTTTTTGATTCTACAAAAACTTTTTTATAAATAAATTAATTATCTTTGAACTTTAAAAAAGATTCAAAATGAGATTCATATTTGGAATAATCATGACGCTAGGGCTGCTACTGGCTTCTTGTCGAGAAGATATAAACTTTGAAACTACTGATGCATCGGCACTGAGGTTTTCACAAGATACTTTGGTTTTAGATACGGTGTACAGTCAGGTACGCTCGGAAACTTACGCCTTTAAAGTCTATAATGATAGCGATAAGGATATTAAAATTCCACAGATTACCTTAGAAAAAGGACAAAATTCTATGTACAAAATTAATGTAGATGGACAATCTGGGGTATCGTTTCAAAATATACCGCTTAGAAAAAAGGATAGTTTGTATGTATTTGTAGAGGTAGCGCCTGTTGCCAATGCACCAGAAGCGTTGGAAATAGATAGGGTGTTGTTTGGTAATGCGTCCAAAGGCGTTACGCTAATGTCCGTGGTCCAAGATGCTGAGTTTTTTGTATCTACCAAAGACCAACCTAAAACCATTGATCAAAACACGATTTGGACTCATAACAAAGCCAAAATTATTATGGGCGAACTTAGTGTAGCAGAAGGTAAAACCTTAACGATAGAGCAGGGGACAAAGGTTTATTTTTATAAAGATTCAGGACTTAAAATTTCCAAAAATGCGGTACTAAAAGTCAATGGCGATTATAAAAAAGAAGTCCTCTTCCGAGGTGAGAAAAATAGCCCTAAATACGACACTATTCCTGCCAATTGGAACGGTATCCGTTTAGAAGAAGGTGCTTTGGCTGAGATTAATTACGCTAAAATTTTTGGTGGCAATACGGGATTAAAACTTAATCACGCTAAGGCAAATCTTAAAAACACCATCATTCACACCTTCCAAGATTATGGCATTTTTGGTAACAATGCTGATTTAAAAGCCGAAAACTTGGTGGTCAACAATTGCGGGCAGTCGAATATTGGTATCGTAAAAGGGGGCAATTATGAATTGCTTCACGCTACATTAGTCAACTATTTTTCTATGGGGTCTGTGCAGGGAAGTTTAGGCATAGAAGCGGCTAACGAATGGAAAGATGGCGACCAACCAGCCACTTATGCACCTCTTAATTTAACCCTTAAAAATAGCATCGTTTACAACAAAACGGATAATGCCATCGTCTTGAAACCTACTAGCGGTCAGGTGTTTGATTATCAGTTTCAAAATATTTTAACCAAATATAGTGCTAAGGACGCGGGCTATGCTTGGGACAGCAATCCGAACATCACGCAATCTATTAAAAATGAAGACCCTCTATTCATCCATCGTTTTATCGAAAAAATGAATTTGAGGTTGCAACCTCAGTCGCCAGCGCGTGGCAAGGGCAATAATGTAGTAGCCCAACAAGTGCCGTTGGATATTACCAAAGTGTCCAGACTCAATCAGCCGAATTTGGGAGCTTATCAGGAATAGAACGATTTGGGCGTGCCCCTCGCCGAGGCTAAGGCAGCCACTCGGGTCGGGCTTTCGGCTCTATCTTTTTTGTCAGCCTTTCGCTAAGCTCAGACAGACAAAAAAGGATGCCGCCTCTATCCCTCACGCAACGAACCGTGTAGCCAATTGGATTATTAATATTTAAAACCCTTTTTGTGAAACAGATACTTTTACTTTCAGATACCCACTCTTATATAGATGATAGGATTTTGTCCTATGCCAAAGAAGCAGATGAAATATGGCATGCAGGTGATTTTGGTAATATATCCGTAATTGAACAACTAGAAAAGATAAAACCATTGCGTGGCGTCTATGGAAATATTGATGGTAACGAAGTAAGGCAAATTTTCCCTGAAGTCTTGCGTTTCCAATGCGAAAAAGTAGAAGTTTTAATGATTCATATTGGTGGCTACCCTAATAAATACACACTTTTAGCCAAGCGGGAATTGGCAAAGGAAACCCCTCAGTTATTTATTAGTGGGCATTCACATATTTTAAAAGCCATGTATGACGCCCCATTATCCTTACTACATCTTAATCCAGGTGCAGCGGGTAAGCAAGGATGGCATCAGATGCGTACGATGATGCGGTTTAAAATTGAGGGCAAAGACATTAAGGATTTAGAAGTCATAGAACTGGGTAAAAAATGAAAGTAGGCGATACGGTTTCTGTAATAGACGAGGCGATAAGAGGTGTGATTACCTCGATTCATGAGGAAGAAATAGTCTTCCAAGATGAATATGGTTTTAAGCATTTCTACTCTAAAAATGAAGTAGTAATAGTGAAACCAGAAATTTACCAAGCCGTACCGATTGAAAAAAAGCCAGAACCCCAACCTAAAAAAGCTAAGAAAAAAACAACCAAGCATTTGGTGTTAGATTTGCATTTTGATCAATTAGTGAACGATCCTCACGCTTACGAAAGTTTTGAGCGTTTACTTATCCAGAGGGAGAAATTAGAAGACACTTTAGAATTTTGCCGTACCCACCGCATTAAAAAATTAGAAATCATCCATGGCATTGGCGATGGTATACTTCAGCAAATGGTTTACGATATCTTGCGCAGCAAAGCCGATTTAGACTTTGATGATGATGGTTTTTTCTACCATCAGTCCGGTTCGGTTTGGGTAGAATGGAAATAAAAAAGCACCATTATAAAAACGATGCTTTTGTTTGGGTTGAGGTTTATCCTATTTGTTGTATTCTACTTTGACTGTTCTAGCTTTCTTAGAGTTGCCATTATAAAACACATCAATACTTATAGGGTAATTCTTTTGGTTATAAGTATATTCATATTTAGTTTCATATTTAGTTTCATCTTTATCATTATTTTCCACGAAACTTTCGCTTAATACATTTTCAAGAGAGCCTACAAATTCATTATCTAACAGAAATTCAGAGTAGGATAAATTTTTCATTCCTGCTATATTCTTTAGAATAGCATTTTTCCCATCGTATGTATAAGTATATGTGGAAAATCGAGAATCAACAATTGGGTTGCCATTGTAATCGAAATAAGTCCGATTGCGGGTTCCTTCTTTTTTTATGACTTGTTTATTAGAATTTAATGTAAAGACTAAATTCCCTTTTTCTATACTATTAAGTTGATTTTCATAATAGTTCTCACTTTTCGAAGTCACATTGATAGTTTTACCACTAATAGCATATTTTATTATAGTCTTTGTAATAGACTTTTTGTTATTACTAGCTGAGTATGTTGTTTCCTCAATAAGATTGCCATTAGCATCGTATTTAAAATCAGTTTTGTATTGCTCATATTCATCACTATCATCAATAGAAGAAATTAAATTACCGTCATATTTTATAATAGAGTGATCTGTTTTTGTTTTGCCGTTGACAGTATATACTTTACTCATTTTTATTAATTTACTACCATCATATTCTAAATTGGAAGTTGATTCTGGAGTATTATCATTTTTACTTTCGTGATCGTAAGAAATAAACTTTACAGGAAGCGGTGCATCTTGTTCTGTTGTAGGGTCGTCATTATCGCGGTTGCACGATACTAAGGCTGTTGCCACGAATAGGGATAAAAATAGTTTTTTCATAATGTATTTTTTTACAAAAATAAGATTTTTATTGGAATAGCCATTCGCATAAAATAAAAAAAGCACCATTATATATAAAATGATGTTTAGAATTTATATTCAATCCCAATAAACAGAATTTTAGATACTTTCTATGTCCTATTTTTTAATTTTAAATCCCCCAAGAATAATTTTTTCTATTCGTTCTCAAATCTTTGCTTATTTTTGCAAAATGAATTCGCTAGTAGACAAATACAATATACCTGGTCCACGCTACACTTCTTATCCTACAGTGCCTTATTGGGAGGATGATAAATTTACCGCCGAGGCATGGGAAGAAACAGTAGTAAGAGCCTTTAAGGAATCCACACACGAGGGGATTTCTATTTACATCCATTTACCATTTTGTGAGCAACTCTGTACTTTCTGTGCTTGCCACAAAAGGATTACCAAGCAGCATTCGGTAGAAACACCTTACATAGAATCGGTGATTAAAGAGTGGAAACTCTACTTAAAATTATTTTCCGAAACGCCTACGATTAAAGAATTGCACTTGGGAGGGGGGACTCCTACTTTTTTCTCACCAGAAAATTTAAAATACTTAATTGAAGAAATTTTATCCGAAGCCAAAGTTGCAGAAAAACCAGAGTTTTCATTTGAAGGGCATCCTAACAATACCACTAAGGAACATTTGCAAACCCTTTACGATTTAGGATTTCGCCGCGTAAGTTTTGGGGTGCAAGATTATGATGAAAAAGTTCAAAAAGCCATCAATAGAGTACAGCCGTTTGAAAAAGTGGCTCAAGTAACGCAATGGTCTAGAGCAATTGGTTACGAAAGTATTTCCCACGATTTAGTCTTTGGGCTACCGTTCCACGATTGGGAAAAGATGGAGCATACCATCAGAAAAACCATGACGCTAAAACCCGATAGAATTGCATTTTATTCGTATGCCCATGTCCCTTGGATAAAAGGTGTGGGACAAAGAGGTTTTGATGAAAACGACTTGCCAAGCGGGGAGGAAAAGCGTAAACTCTATGAGAATGGCAAGCAGTTGCTAGAGGAATTAGGCTATAAGGAAATCGGAATGGACCATTTCTCTTTGGAGCATGATGAGCTCTACCAATCTATGGTGAATAAAAAAATCCATAGAAACTTTATGGGCTATACCTCTGGAAAAACCCAACTGATGGTGGGACTAGGGATGAGTGCCATTTCGGATTCGTGGTATGCCTTTGCACAAAACGAAAAAACGGTGGAAACTTACCAAAAAAGAGTAGACGAAGGCAAAATCCCTGTGTTTAGAGGACACATCCTTACCGATGAGGATTTAATCATCAGAAAACATATCCTTAATCTCATGTGTCAATTGGAAACTTCTTGGGATGCAGAAACGAGGTTTGAAGAACTGCCCGTTACCTTAGAAAAGCTAAAGGAAATGGAACGAGATGGTTTAGTCAATATCTACGATAATGGGATTAAAATCACAGAAGAAGGGCGTGCATTTACCCGAAATATTGCCATGTCTTTTGATTTAAGAATGCTAAGAAAAGCGCCAGAAACCCGTTTGTTTTCTATGACGGTTTAAAATATTAACCATAAAATTTATTATTAGGTTGAAAAACACTATATTTGCCCACTATAATTTTTAATGTTGTAAATTACTGAAAATGCAAGGAAAAGGACTTATAACCATTGTAGCCATTATCTTAGGACTAATCTGTCTTAATGAACTTTTGCCCACTTTCTATGTCAATAGGATTGAAAGTGAAGCCAAAGCCATCGCAGGGGATAACCAAGCAAAATACCAAAAGGAAATCGCTAGGCTTTCTAAAGATACCGTCAATCTTGGCTTTACCAAACTCAACTATACCGATGCCAAAGAGCGCGAAATGAAGTTGGGACTAGATTTAAAAGGGGGAATCAATGTATTATTAGAAATTAACCAAAGAGATTTAGTAATGGATTTGGCGAATTATTCTTCAAATCCTGTGTTACTGGAGGCGTTAGATAGAACCGACCAAGCACAGAAAAACTCTACAAAATCTTATATCGATGATTTCTTTATCCAATTTGATGCGGTCAATAAAGCGAAAGGAACTAATGTAAAATTAGCCAGTCCAGAAGTCTTTGGAACTCAAAAACTAAGTGGCGAAATTAAATTCAACACTACTAATGATGAGGTAAAAAGAATCATTACTAAAAAAATAGACGATGCCGTAGGTTCTGCCTATGAAGTCATCAGAACGCGTATCGATAAAATGGGGGTAACTCAACCGAATGTACAGCGTGTACCAGGGACGGGTAGAATTTTGGTAGAAATGCCAGGAACTAAGGATATCGACCGTGTGAAGAAAATGCTTCAAACTTCTGCAAAGCTTCAGTTTTGGGAAGTACAGCAAGTACCAGAAGTTGCACCTTATTTTGAACAATTGTCTAAGTTGGTAATGGCTAAAGGTGACTCTATGGGCGTAGCTAAAAATACCAACTTTATTAATATGCTTAATATTAATTCACTTAGAAGCAACGGCGTTGGTAATATCAAATTAAGCGATACTGCGGCGGTAAATAAAATATTAAAGAGTGCCGTAGCGATAGATGCGCGTCCTGCGAACATTAAGTATACCAAATTTATGTGGGGCTATAAGCCAGAATCTAACGACCCAAACCATTTGGTATTGTATGCCATCCGTTCTAATATTACGGGGAAAGCACCAGTAGACGGAGCGGTAGAAAAAGCCAATATCAACTATGACCAGATTGGTAGAGTAGTCGTGGATATGCAGATGGATAGTGAAGGGACTAAAGATTGGAAAATCCTTACAGAGAAAAATGTAGGTAAGCCAGTTGCCGTGACTTTAGATGATAGAGTATACACCGCACCAAATGTAGTAAATGCTATTCCAAACGGGCGTACACAAATTTCGGGTAATTTTACTCAAGACGAGGCTCAAGATTTAGTAAATGTATTAAATACAGGTAAACTACCTGCGAGTGCCAAGTTGGTACAATCAGAAGTGGTAGGGCCTTCATTAGGTCAAGCCTCTATTGAAGCGGGAATGTGGTCGTTTATCATTGCCTTTATCTTTATTGTAGTCTATATTATTTTCTACTATGGTGGGGCAGGAGTTTATGCGGTAATCGCGATGATTATCAACTTGTTCTATATCTTTGGAATTATGGATTCCTTAGATGCTACACTCACCTTGCCAGGGATTGCAGGGATTGTGCTGACGATGGCAATGGCAGTGGATACCAATGTGATTATCTATGAAAGAACCAAAGAAGAATTATTTGCAGGCAAAGGCATTAAAGAAGCTTATACCGATGGATTTAAACACGCACTTTCTGCCATTGTCGATGGACATTTAACGACTTTACTTACCGCAGTGGTACTTTATATATTTGGTACAGGACCAATACAAGGATTTGCAGTCACTTTAATTATCGGTCTATTGATGACATTCTTTACTTCGGTATTGTTGTCAAGAGTGATGATTTTTAGCCGCCTTAATAAAGGCAAAGGTTTATCTGTATGGACAGCAGCGACTAAAAATATATTTAAAAATGTATGGATTGATTTTATCGGTAAAAGAAAAATTGCCTATGCTATTTCTATCATATTAATGATTATCAGTATTGCTTCTATTGCAATGAATGGCTTTAAACTAGGAGTAGATTTTGAAGGTGGTAGAAACTATGTAGTGAAGTTCGATAAGCCTGTGGAAGCCACCCAAGCCGAGCAAAGTTTATCACAATTGTTCCAAACCAAATCAGGGAAGAATAACTCGGTAGATGTAAAAACTTTTGGTAATAATAGCCAATTAAAAATCACTACCGATTATAAAATTGATGATGAATCTCTAGCGGCTGACCAAGAAATAGAAGCTAAACTATACGAAGGTTTAAAAGCAAATTTCCCAGCAGGCTATACTTTAGAACAATTTAAAACTTCCGAAGGCGACGATTTAGGAATTGTATCATCTACCAAAGTAGGACCTACCGTAGCCGATGATATTAAAACAGGAGGTACTTTTGCAGTAATCGCTTCGTTGATAGGTATCTTTATCTATATCCTATTTAGATTTAGAAAATGGCAATTCTCTCTTGGTGCGGTGGCGGCACTATTCCACGATGCGGTGATTATCCTTGGGGCTTACTCATTATTCTATAAAGTATCGCCATTTAATATGGAAATCAACCAAGACTTTATCGCAGCGATATTGACGGTGCTAGGGTACTCTATTAACGATACCGTAATTGTATTTGACCGTATCCGTGAGTTCCTAAGAGATAAAAAGTCTACCAGCTTGGCGAAGTTGTTTGATGACTCTATTAGTAGTACCTTAGGTAGAACATTCAATACTTCATTTACAGTATTGATGGTAATTTTAGCTATCTTTATCTTCGGTGGAGAAAGTTTAAGAGGCTTTATGTTTGCCTTGCTATTGGGTATTGGTTTTGGTACTTATTCCTCAATATTCATTGCTTCGGCATTGGCTTACGATTTCTTAAAAGGTAAGAAAACAGAAAAAGATATCATTAAATAATAATGTTTTTATAGGTTAGTAGTGAATCCCCGCTTTTAATAAGAGTGGGGATTTTTTATGGGCTGAGTTTAGTTAAAAAAGCCTTATCTTTGCTCATAACAAAACCATTCTCATGAACGCGATTCTAAATAAAACCCTTCAGTTTCAAGATTTAGGTCTTAAAGATTACCAGTCTGCATTCGAGCTTCAAGAGCAATTGATGAAAAGCATTATTGATATCAAACTCAATAATAGAGACCGCAAAGATGGTATCCAGGAAAAGACGCCTAACCACTTTCTTTTTGTGGAGCATCCGCATGTTTATACTTTAGGTAAAAGTGGTGACGAACACAATATGCTGATTAATGAAGATAAGCTAAAGGAAATCAATGCTACTTTTGTAAAAACCAACCGTGGTGGTGATATTACTTATCATGGGTTTGGGCAGATTGTAGGTTATCCTATTTTGGATTTAGATAATTTTAAAACCGATATCCATGCTTATATGCGTAGTCTAGAGGAAGTTATCATTCGTGTATTGGGAGAATATGGCATTAAAGGGGAACGCTCGGCAGGGGAAACAGGCGTTTGGCTAGATGTAGGGAAACCTTATGCCAGAAAAATTTGTGCTATGGGCGTAAAAACTTCTAAGTGGGTAACCATGCATGGCTTTGCATTAAATGTGAATACCGACCTTCGCTATTTTGAATATATTATCCCATGTGGTATAAAAGATAAATCGGTAACTTCTATGCAGCGCGAATTGGAAAAAACCTTTAGCCCAGAGGAGGTGCAAGAAGTAAAAACCTGCATCAAAAAACACTTTACCCAAGTCTTTGAATCGGAATTTGTGTAATTACTTAAAATTATCCCATGAAACTACATCCGAATCCCAATGCTTGGGCGTTCAATTGACGAAAAACACCGAGCGGCTACACCTTTAGAATTATTTTTTGATTTAATTTTTGTGATTGCCATTGCGGCAGCGGCGAGAGGTTTACATCATCAATTGGCAGCTCACGAGGTGGGATATGGCAGTATTCAATATGCGCAAAATTTTTTCTATATCTGGTGGGCATGGATGAATTATACATGGTTTGCATCGGCTTATGATACCGATGATACGCCATTCCGTTTGGTTACATTTATACAAATGTTTGGGACTTTGGTTTTTGCCGTGGGTATCACGCAAATGTTTAACGAGCAGCCAAACTATACCGCAGGCATTATCGGGTATATCATTATGCGGGTGGCCATGGTGCTTCATTGGTTACGAGCAGCAAAAGAAGATCCAAAAAATAGAAATATCAGTCTTCGATATGCTTTAGGCGTTGCCTTGATACAAGCAGGATGGACGATTTGGTATCTGTATCCCGCTGATTACGACCAGAAAAGTTGGGTAACACTCCTCATTATTTTAGGCGAAATGTCCGTTCCTGCTTTTGCTGAGGGTAAAAAATTGTCAACCACTTGGCATCCACACCACATTGCCGAACGCTACGGATTATTGACCATTATTGTACTAGGTGAAGGCTTATTGGCAACGGCAAATACTGTCAACAAACTCATTAGCGATACGATTAGTTGGACGCATATTATTCTTCCGTTGGGATTAAGTGCTGCAGCGTTAATTTTTGCCCTTTGGTGGATTTATTTTGAGATGCCTTGGGGACATATTTTAGAGAAGCGCCGTACCCGAAAAGTCGGTTTTGTTTTTGGCTACACCCATTATTTGGTTTTTGCCTCTTTGGCGGCTTTGGGCGGTAGCTTGGAGTTGGTTGCCGATGCTGCGCAACAGTATTATTTGCCTATTGATACACCTATTGAGCATCCCGTTTCTCGCTTATATGCGATGATGGTTTTATCTATAACTTTGGGAATTTATCTGCTAAGTATTAGTATTTTACGCATTGTACTGATTCAAAATTCTAAAAACAATAAACTAGCTTTATGGCTTGGTTTAGTGGTCAGTGCCTTACCGATGACTTTGGTGTATTTCGGATTGCCTATGATGGTATCGTTGGGGATTGCTGTGGTGGGAGTGATTGCTTATATCCAAGTTTGTAATTGGGAAAAATGTAAAACCGTATAGTAGTAGTCGTTTTAATGTTTTGGGCGTGCCCCTCTGCCTTTCTTAGAGGAAAGGCAGAGCGTCGGTCTACGGGCAGTCGTTCTTTTTTGGCTTTCCTAAAAAGCCAAAAAAGGAACTCCCACAATGCCCTCCACCCTCACGCGGATGGAGTGGATATAAATTATTGGTTCTAAATTATTTTAAATCAATTCCATTGATAAATTTTATATCTTTGCTTAAATTATTTAAGATTTTTGTTAAAAATATCTATTGAAACCTCATAAAAAATATATTACATAGGAGGAATGATAAGCTTGATTTTCATTCCGATACTATTTTGGATTTATGCTAAGCCTACTTATGATAGGTTGAATTTAAGGGCTATCAACTTTGGTCTTCCCTATAAAATCAAAAAAGGCGAGCAGATGTCATTAGACTCAATGATTCCCATAAAAGACTATCAATATAAAACAGTCATAGTACCTAAAAGTTTTGATAAGACAGCTGAGCAATCCTACTTAGCATTAATAGAGAAAAATAAAACACAAAATATTGATAAAACGGGAATTAAATTTCAACTTTCAGATGATAATTCTTATACAGACTTGGTAAAACTCATTGACATAATGGAAAAGACCAATCAGGATAGATATGGTTTAGATACGGGAAGTACCAATGCATTTTATTATATTTACAAGACAGAAAATAATCCTCATATCGCTCCAATTTGCGGTAACATAGCTGAATATTCAAAAAGAGGAAAGGAATATTCTTAGTTTTTATTTAACAAACCTTATATAATGTATATGCTGATATTAGGATATTTGGTTTTAAGTGTTTTGTCGATAGTAAATATTAACTTTAATAAAAACGCTTGATAGTAGAGCGCATAAAATTGGACTGTTGAAGATTGGTATGTATATTAAATTCGCCTCATCAAAAATATTTTTATTGATAAAATTTACAAAATTCTAAAGTTGCTATGGACGATATAATCGTGTGATATTTCTATTATGAGTTTATAATCTTCGGAGGGTAGTATCTCATAAATTTTATTTTGATAAATAACTTGAACTTTTAAAACTCAAACTCTCCGATAAGAACACCATCTTCTTTATCCTTTTCTTTTTCACTTTGGAACACAACAATTTTTCGTTCTTGTTGTCCAGACGCATAATAGATATAAATCTCTGCCATCAGTGTTGTAGGTCCCGAAATACTGGTTTGTCGCTCACCAAAGAAGTTGGTTTTTATCTGGTATTTTCCTTTGATGGCCTTTTTCAAAATGAATTGTTCAGGACCAAATCCAGAAGTGAAATCTCTGCTCAACCTTCCACCTATGGCTGTTCGATTATTAGAATAAAAACATTTTTCGCCTTTTGGATCAATTACCCAAAGGTCGATATCGGTATCATCTTTATTCCAATTGAGCACTACTCGAATTTCTACAGGCAAATCGGCAATCAATTTTGGATTGATATCACTTGTATCTAATTTACCTTTGTGTCTTGCAATCAAGCTATTAATTTCCATCAAAATCGTTTCTTCAATTCCACGATCACGATCGGACAATTCTTGGGTATAGGTATTGGTAAGCATTTTATAAAAATTGTCTAAGGCTTCTTGTAGTTTTCCTGCATCTTCACAAGCCAACGCATAATCGCGGTAACTTTGTGGGTCGAAAGGTCGCCATTCTAAAACCTTGCCTGCGATATACCATTCTTTATCATAAAACTTATGCTCTTTGAGTCGGTACATCAGTAATTTGTACAACTCTTCATTTTCAATATCCAAATCCACAACGCTACTCAATACTAACAAACCTTTCTCACGATTGTTTTTCTTAAACAGCAATTGAGCAATATCAAAATAAAACGATGGAGTGGTTTGGTATTTCTCACGAATAGACAAATAACGAGTGTATAAATTTTCTGAAGATTGCTCATTCAATCCTTGCAAATAATCTTGATCTGACTGGATTTCTATGGTGGTAATCTTTGCTTTTTTATTACTGTTTACTATTTTATCATTTGAAATACTAACGCCTGCTAACTGTCCTTCAAGTGCTTGTGAAGTTACTGTGGAAGTAACTACCACCTCTTCCAATTCAGATGCTTCTTTACTAGCGGCAGCATTTGCTGTAATAGATGAAGTTTCTTCCACTACCATATCTACAGCAGCATCCAATTCTACAGTTGCTGGCGGCGGAACTTCTGCCTCAGTCTTAGGCTTTGGATATTTCTTTTGAGGTTTAAAATCCGTATTCCACCATTTTTTAAGGTCTTCAATCATATCTTCGGCATCGGACATAATGGCGACTCTTTCTTCTGAAATTTCATTTTGTTGATTTTTTATCAAACGATTGTACTCTACCAAAAGTTCGCTGGGTGGCGTGATTTTATATTTGACATAATCATTGACATTCTCCAAAACCATCAGGCTGGTATTATGGGTAACGATACCAAAAGTTTTTCCAATTTCTTTGATTTCCTCTTGATTTTTGTCAGAGAAAAGTTCCAATTCTGCAATTTTTCTTTGTGCCCAAAATTGTGCAATATTCCAATCGGTGGTCGATTGTTGGTTCGCATCAAGTGTTAGGGTTCTCTCAATAGTAGGCGTATTGCCGTAGCCAAACAACAGAGTTAGCGTCGTTTTGGGTTGATTGACAATTCCTGCAATAGAAAAGGACTCATCTACCGATGTTGGCAAGGATGGATATTGCTCCGAAACTTTTGTAGTTTCTTTAATTCCTAAAAATTTCAACGGCTGTATGGTCAATTTATCAAGGGCTTTTTGCGTGTTGATTTGGTTTAAGTTAATCCATTCGCCACCCGTAGTCCTTGCCATCCATTGCAGTTGCCCAAAATTAGCCTTCGGCTGACTCGCTATCGTATAGGTTTTGGTCTGCCAAGGGAATTTTAGCGCTCCAAAAGTGGCTATTCCATCAGAGAAAAATAAAATTTCATCCGCCTTGATGGGTTGCAATTGTCCGTAATCCGTTCCTCCATCATATACCATTTGTTGCAATTGCTGTTTTAGAGCGTCCCAATTTCCGTTTTTAACCTTAAAAGTTCCTTGTGATTTCCAATAGATATTCAATGAATATAAATCGACCTCCACATTCTGAAGTTTCTGAAAATAAGTGTCTAATAATTCCCATTCCTTTGAATGATTTCTTTGTAAACCGCTCAATGAATTGTCCCAAACAATCGCGATTTTTTTCGGATTGGCTTTGGCTTTCGTTTCCGTTGGCACTACGACATTCGACAGAAAATAATAATGTCCGCCCTCAGCGGGTTGCATTACCGACTGCGAATAATTGGCGGGTGTGGGTATTGCGATTCTTAAATCGTTTGCAGGTTGGTAGTTGTCTTTTTTGATTGAGGCAGTCCAAACACTTCCATTCTTTTGAAAAGCAAAACTACCATCGGGATTTTCTACCAATTGAGGCGTTTGTATATTTTCAAAAACTTCTACATTCAACTCAAAATGCTCAAACATCTGGGCTTTGTCCAAAGGCAAATAATACTGAATGCCTTGCCCTTGTTTTGCCAACTCCATATTATAAGTGATTTGCACTGTACGCGAACCATTGGCTGGTATAGGATAAATTCGTGTACGGAAATTATTTCCTTCCACCTTCTCAATCATTCCTGGGTCGATGCGGCGTTTTCTGACGCTTTCATACACTTCCTTCGCCTTTTCTTTTTCTACGGGTACGGCATCGCGCAATTTTCCGTTGATATCAATTGCATAACCACTAACCGCCACTTGATTAGGTAGAGAAAAGGTTAGTTTTCCTTCCAAAATTCGTTGGGTTTTGTTTTGAAAAAGCATTGTGCAAATCGTGGTAGATAAATCTCCCGACACTTTTACATCATAACGAATATCTTTGAGGACCACCGTTTCCTTTGATTGTGATTTTCCTTTATCGAAAACCTCTAATTTTGCCGTTTGCGCGTAACTCACTACCGAAAGTAGCGTGATGATCCATATCAAAAGTTGCTTTTTCATAGTCAATTGGTATTTAAAGTTTTATCAAATATAGGGATTTTTTAGAATTTAATAAGGCTTTAGAGTTTTGGTAAACAAAAAACCGAGAGATTCTCGTAGAATCTTTCGGTTTTTATCGGTTTTAAACCGATAATTTGTATTAGAGCAACTTCCCACTGAGAAACAATGCTGCTACTGAGAAATAAATAATCAATCCCGTTACATCGACCAAGGTGGCTACAAAAGGTGCTGAGGCAGTCGCAGGGTCTAAGCCTACTCTTCGCAGTACAAACGGAATAAGTGAGCCTGAAAGTGTTCCCCACAACACAATAAATATCAGTGAAATAGAAACGGATAAGGCTATCGAAATCCAATACTCGCCATAATCATAAATACCTGTGGATTGCCAAACCAAAATACAAAGGAAACCGATCGCTCCCAAAATTCCTCCCAAAGCCAAACCTGAGATGATTTCTTTTTTCATCACATACCACCAATCTTTTAGGCGTAATTCTTGCAACGCCATTGCGCGGATAATTAGCGAAGCGGCTTGCGAACCTGAATTCCCTCCACTGGAAATAATCAACGGAACGAATAGGGCTAAAACGACAGCTTTTTCAATTTCGTCATCGAAATACCCCATCGCTGATGCCGTGAGCATCTCTCCTAAAAAGAGAATAATCAGCCAACCAGCACGCTTGCGAACCAACTCCAACCAAGGCGTTTGGGTATAAGACAAATCCAACTCTTCCATACCCCCGAACTTCTGAATGTCCTCGGTGTTTTCATCTTGAATTTTCTCCAAAATATCATCAAAAGTAACAATTCCTACTAATGTCCCTTTTTCGGTAGTGATGGGTAGCGCCGAACGGTCGTATTTTTCAAAAGTTGCGAAACTATCTTCTAATGAGGTGGTTGTAAGCAAACTAATGAAATTATTATCCATCAAATCAGTCAAGGGTGTGTCATTGTCGGCTAAAAGCAATTGTCCTATTTTTAAATCATCTATCAAACGATTTTGCTCATCAACTACATAAATATAAGTGAGGGTTTCGGCGTTTTTTCCGTGTTTTTTTGATATGGCTAAGCACCTGTTGCACCGTCCATTGTGGTTTGGCTTGTACATAGAGTGGTGTCATCAGTCGGGCAATGGAATCTTTGTCGTAGCCAATGAGGTTTAGTGCAATTTCTTTCTCACTATCATTGAGTAAATTCACGGAATATTTGATGAGTTCATCAGGGAAATTTTCTAAAATTGCCGTACGGTCATCGGGTTCTAAATTGTTGAGCATTTCGGATAATTCTTTATCGCCCAAAGATTTGATAATCTGTTGTTGGATATTCGTTTCGAAATACGGAAAGACCTCTGTTTTAAGGTCTTTGGACAACATCAAAAATGAAATATAACGACTTTTGTCGTCCAATTCTATCAAATGTTCTGCGATATCCGCAGGGTGCTGTCCTTGTAGTTTGTGGTTTTCCATGGGATTCTTCATTCAATCAACAAATGTAAGTTTTTTATAGAAAACTGAAGCTAATTTTTTTGATGAGGATAATTTTACGAATTAACCAATAAAATCAAGTTTTTATCGGACTCAATTGATCTAAAATTGATAACTTTGCATATCATTAAATAAAAACTAACCGTGTCCTAAAGATACCCCATGAAAAAAGCTCTGTCTTACCTAAGATTTCGTCTTAAACATCTATTTGATGGTATTCAAAATGAACGCTTAAAATACAATCTTCTTCAGGCGATTCCTTTTTGGTTTGCTTCGTTACTTACGGGGATTGTAGCCGTACTTTATGCCAGATTATTTGAATGGGGGGAGCATTTATTATTCAAATTGTTAGGATGTCAATCTTGGTTAATTTTCATTATAGCGCCCATAGGATTTGTTTTGTCTTGGTGGTTGGTACAGCGCTATGCCCCTTATGCTAAGGGTAGTGGGATTCCGCAGGTTATGGCATCGGTTAATTTAGCCAATCCTAAAGAGCGAAGAAAAATAAAACATTTGCTGAGTATTAAAATAGTGTTGGTAAAAATAGCCTCTAGTATTGTGTTGGTGATTGGTGGTGGAGCGATTGGTAGAGAAGGGCCTACCATCCAAATTGCGGGGTCTATATTCCGTTTTGTAAACCAAATATTACCTAAATGGTGGCCTAAGATTTCTATTAAAAATATGATTATGACGGGTGCTGCGGCAGGGCTTTCGGCAGCGTTTAATACCCCGTTGGGGGGAATTGTTTTCGCCGTAGAAGAATTGGCAAAAACCCATATGAATTATTTTAAAACTGCGCTGTTTACAGCGGTAATCGTGGCGGGTCTTACAGCACAAACCTTTGCTGGGTCTTACTTATATTTAGGCTATCCTAAAACTAATGATATCAGTATCGGTATTATTTTTCCTGTGATTTTGGTGGCGTTTCTATGTGGTTTAATGAGTAGCAAACTGTCTAAACTAATGCTGGCAATTAATCAATTCAAAGCCAAACTTGGGCGAAAAAACCAAATTTTATTTTTAGTTGGAAGCGCATTCGTTATCGCCAGTTTAGCCTACTTTGTCAATCAGGAAATTTTAGGTTCTGGTAAAGGCTTAATGGAAAACTTGCTGTTTTCAAACAATAAATCCCAATCTTGGTATATGCCTATTTTCAGAATGGTTGGACCTGCATTATCCTTTACAAGTGGTGGGGCAGGAGGTATTTTTGCGCCTGCCTTGAGTGCTGGGGCAAGTTGTGGGGCATTTTTGTCTGATATTATGAACTTAACAAAAAATGAAACCAATGTGATTATCCTTGCGGGCATGGTGGCATTCCTTACAGGGATTACTAGAGCGCCATTTACTTCAGCGATATTGGTGTTGGAAATGACGGATAGACATTCATTAATATTTTACCTTATGCTTTCTGGTATGATTTCCTCATTGGCTGCGTTATTCATTAGCAGACATTCGCTATACGATGAGTTAAGTGAGGCGTATTTGAAAGATATAGAACAAAAAACTAAAAGCCTTAGAGCCCATAAGACAAAAGTCAATTTATCTGATTTGGGTAAGAAAGCTGATGAAAACTCTGTATTTCCCGATCCATCAAGAAAACCAGATTAAAAGATTGCATATTTCGCAAAAAATATTTACTTTTGCAGACTTAAAATAATAATTAATATTTAACATTATGAACAATTACGAAACTGTTTTCATTTTAACTCCCGTTCTGTCTGATGCTCAGGTGGAGGAAGCAGTGAAAAAATTTGAAGATCTATTGAAAGATCAGAAGTGTGAAATCGTTGCCAAGGAAAATTGGGGACTTAAGAAATTGGCGTATCCAATTCAATTGAAGAAAAATGGGTTCTATACTCTAATTGAATTCAAAGGAGAAGGTACCGTAGTGGCTGATTTAGAATTAGCATTCAAGCGTGACGAAAGAGTATTGCGTTACTTAACGACTAAATTGGACAAGCACGCCGTAGAATATGCTGAGAAAAGAAGAGCCAAACTTAAATCTCAAAAATCTTAATTTTAACCTTTAAAAACATTACAATTATGGCAATAGATGAAATGGCACAACAAGCCGCACAAGGTGGAGAGTCAGAAGTAAAATATCTTACACCAATTGATATCAATACTAAATCGGATAAAAAATTCTGTAGATTTAAAAAATACGGTATTAAATATGTAGATTATAAAGATGCTGATTTCTTACTTCAGTTCGTAAACGAACAAGGTAAAATTTTACCAAGAAGATATACAGGAACTTCTTTAAAATACCAAAGAAAAGTATCTGCAGCAATCAAAAGAGCAAGACATCTTGCGTTGATGCCGTATGTAGCAGACTTACTTAAATAAAAAAAATAGCAGTAGGCTATTGTGTATACTATTATAGAATAGACAAAAGTTGCTGAATTTAATAACAATTCTAACTGTTTTAGTTGGTGGGAATAGTTCCCAATTCTAAAACCTAAAAAAGGACAACAACAAATGGAAATTATCTTAAAAAAAGATGTAGAAAACTTAGGACTTGAGTTTGATACTGTAGATGTAAAGCCAGGTTACGCGCGTAATTTTTTATTACCACAAGGCTATGCTGTATTGGCAACACCTAAAAACAAAGCGGCTCTAGCAGAGACTTTAGAAGCTAGAAAAGAGGAAGAAGCAAAATTAGTTGCTGCCGCTCAAAAAATTGTAGACCAATTGAAAAAGACTTCGGTAACTATCGCTACTAAAGTAGGTGCTGGAGATAAATTATTTGGTTCTATCAATAATGCCAACCTTTCTGAAGCTTTGGCTAAAGAAGGCGTAGAGGTAGATAAAAAATACATCAAAATCCCTGGGAACACTATTAAGAGAACAGGTAAATTCTCAGCGAAAATCCGTCTACACAGAGAAGTGGAGCATGATTTCGATTTCGATGTAGTTTCTGATGCACCTGTAGAGGCGGCACCTAAAAAACCAGAAGCTAAGAAAGAAGAGGCTAAAGTAGAAGATACTAACGCTGAAGAACAAGCTTAATCTTAAAGATTTATAAGTTTATATTATGGCTTTCAGAATTTTTCTGAGAGCCATATTTTATGAATATAGAGCCTATCAATCCAAATGATAGGATTTCGCATCGATGAAAGGATTAAAAAGTCAAAAAAAATTCCGAAATTAGCCCCTTTAAATATACAAGATTATGGAAGAACAAAATATTTTAGATTGTGTGATTATCGGCTCTGGACCTGCAGGCTATACCGCGGCGATTTATGCGGCTAGAGCAGACCTTAAACCTGAATTGTTTACCGGACTAGAACCTGGTGGACAATTAACGACCACCACAGAAGTGGAGAATTTCCCAGGCTATCCTAATGGTATTACGGGACCAGAAATGATGATGGACTTACAAAAACAAGCCGAACGATTTGAAACAAAAATACACTACGAAATGATTTCCTCGGTAGAGTTTTCTAAGGAAGTGGGAGGGGTACATAAGATTTCTACGGGAAGCAGAGAGATTTTCGCCAAAACAGTTATTATCTCAACGGGGGCTACGGCTAAATACCTAGGATTAGATGATGAGAAAAAATATTCTGGGGGTGGAGTGTCCGCTTGTGCCACTTGCGACGGTTTTTTCTATAAAGGTAAAGATGTGATTGTAGTAGGTGCGGGAGATACCGCGGCAGAAGAGGCAACTTATCTTTCTAATATTTGTAATAAAGTGACTATGCTGGTGCGTAAAGATTTCTTTAGAGCGTCTAAAGTAATGGAGCAACGCGTAGAAAACACGCCTAATATCGAAGTGCTATTCAACCATGAGTTAATTGGTATAAAAGGTGATAATAATTTGGTTGAAAAGGCGGTGGTCATTAACAATAAAACGCAGGAAACTTCTGAAATTGATGTGCATGGCATCTTTATCGCGATTGGTCATAAGCCTAACACAGATTTGTTTAAGGGGCAGTTGGATTTAGACGAAAATGGCTATATCATTACAAAAGGTAAATCTTCTAAAACCAACCTTCCAGGGGTATTTGCTGCGGGAGATGTTCAAGACCATATTTATAGACAAGCGATTACGGCAGCAGGCAGTGGCTGTATGGCAGCGATGGATGCAGAACGCTATTTAGGAGAACTTAAAGCCTAAAATGATTTTTAACATTCTGATTTAAAGAAATATGAATGCGATAGTTTACCTTTATATATTCATTGGGGGAGGCTTGGGAAGCCTATTGCGTTTTGCGATTTCTTATTACACCGCCCAATGGATTAAATGGAATGCATTGCCTTTGGGAACGCTATTGGCGAACCTTATGGGATGTTTTCTTATTGGGGGCTTTTCATCCTATTTCTTTAAATCAGAAAGTTTATACCTAAAGTTTTTATTCATCACAGGGTTCTGTGGAGGCTTTACCACTTTTTCTACTTTTTCTTATGAAAATGTGGTATTGTGGCAAAATCAGCAGTATACAACTTTGGCTATTTATATTTTGCTGAGTGTAGGATTAGGATTTCTGGCAACGATTTTAGGACTTCAATTATTTAAAGATTAATCCTAGAAACTATTGCAAATGAAACCTTTTATTTCTGAATTGAAATATAAAACCTCACGAAGCGGTGGCGCTGGCGGGCAGAATGTCAATAAAGTAGAAACCGCGGTAACTGTGCAGTGGGAGGTAGCAACTTCACAATTTTTTAATGATGAAGAAAAACAGCGGATTTTAAAAAAGCTGAAGCCTAGAATCAATAGTGAAGGGGTTTTACAACTAACTTCTACAGAAGCCCGAACGCAACTTCAGAATAAAACGATAGCCACAGAGCGTTTGTTTACAATGGTCGCACAAGCCTTGATTATCCCCAAGAAAAGGAAAAAAACAAAGCCCTCAAAAGCACAAAAAGAAAAGCGATTGAAGGCTAAGAAAATATTATCTGACAAAAAGCAGAATCGAAAGTTTAGAATTTAACTTTTACTACCTCGGATGGTTTTAGGGTAGGTAAATTCCTTTAGTGCATCTATGGATAGTTCTGTTCCGTATCCTGATTTTTTAGCACCGCCAAAAGGCAATCGTGCATCGGATTTCGTCATAGAATTAATGGCGACAGTTCCAGAATCTAAATCTCTGGCGAACTTCATGGCTTTCTCAGTATTTTCTGTCCATACGGCATTGCCCAACCCATAGGGAATATCGTTAGCAAGTTCTAATGCATGAGCATCGTCTTTTGCAATAAGCACCATACCCAATGGTCCAAATAATTCTTCTTCCAAAATGGGATTACCCTTCTCTACCTCAATAAGTCCAGGAATATAGGCTCTTTCGGACACTCTTTCTAGGGGAAGAATTACTTTTGCCCCGTGTTCTATTGCTTTTTCGTATTGTTTGTAAAGTTCATCGGCGAGGTCGGCTCTCGCCATTTCAGAAAATGTTGTAGCCTTATCGAAAGGGTTGGCAGGTTGGTAGGTTTTATATTCTTTAATAAAGGCATCTAAAAACGCTGTTTTAATATTCTGATGAACGATAAAACGCTTTGCAGCAACACAAGTTTGACCACAATTCTGAAGCCTTGCTAAGGCACCCACTTGAGCGGCCTTTTCAATATTAGCCTCTTCTAAAACGATAAAAGCATCGCTGCCACCCAGTTCCAATACGGATTTTTTTATTTCTCTTCCTGCGATACTCGCTACGCTACTTCCTGCGGCTTCACTTCCAGTTAGGCTTACCCCTTGAACTGCAGGATGCTTTAAAATGGTTTCGATGTCTTTATGGCTTACTTTTAAATGTTGAAAAATGCCTTTAGGAAATCCAGCGTCTAAAAAAGCGTTCTCTATTGCATCGCCACTTTTAGTACAAATAGAAGCGTGTTTCATCACTACCGTATTTCCAGCTAAAATCGTAGGCACTGCAAATCTTAAGGCTTGCCAAAAGGGATAGTTCCATGGCATAACCCCCAAAATCACGCCCATTGGGGTGGGGTGGACTTCGCTAATATCGGTACCAGAATCTATGGTTTTTACTTCTAGAGGATTTTTTATGGTGGCATAGAAATCAATCATTCCAGCAGATTTTTCAACCTCAGAAATGGCTTGGCTGATGGGTTTATTCATTTCAGAAGTAATGATATTTCCAAAAGTTTCTTTATGCGCTTCAACGATTTTAGCAAGTTGTTTAAATAAAGATTGTCGCTCCTCAAACGAAGTGGTTTTCCAGTGTTTAAAAGTTTGATAAGCGTGATCTATAGAAGTTTGTATTGACATAATAATTTGTTTTTGATGCTATGCATCGTTAGGATTAATCATGAACCATTCATTAATCAAAGACCCTGCCAGCCGTGCCGTTCTGTCCTGAATATCGTAGGTAGGATTTACTTCTGCCACATCTAAAGCTATTAATTTTTCACTCTTTAGAATATGTTTATAGAAATGAAGAAATGCACTATCTGCAAAAATGCCATTGTATGCCAAAGCACTAACGCCAGGGGCTATCGACGCATTAAACACATCCATACAAATGGTAAGGTACAGCACCTCTACCGAGTCTATCAACTCATTAATTTCTGTATAGACTTTTGGGAGGTTTTCAAAAAATAACTCTTCGGACAAAATGTACTTCATACCATTTTGGTGGGCATCATCAAATAATTTTAGTGTATTACTATTGCGCTGAATACCGATATGTAAAGATTGCCAATTTTCGTCTTGTGCAATTTGCCAAAACCCTGTGCCAGAAGTTGCTCCCTCATCGTTAGGTGTTCTATTATCAAAATGAGCATCAATATTAATAATGCCAATTTTTTTGTTTGGAAAGGCTTGTC
Organism: Riemerella columbina DSM 16469; assembly: GCF_000374405.1. Taxonomy (GTDB): domain Bacteria; phylum Bacteroidota; class Bacteroidia; order Flavobacteriales; family Weeksellaceae; genus Riemerella; species Riemerella columbina. The sequence continues at coordinate 73,572 of NZ_KB894240.1, read as the reverse complement.
TAATACCAGAATAATGGGCAAAGGTAATCTCGTGTCCGCCACCTAAAACAATGGACTTAGCTCCTTTTGATAAAGCGGAAGATACACCAGTTGCTAATTGATTTTGCGCTTGCTCAAGATGACCATTTTCGCAATAGATATTTCCGAAATCTAAAAGTTTTAACTCAGGATTTACGACGGGAAAATTGGCCATGTTTTTTCGTATCACATCTGGGGCTTCTTTAGCACCCACTCTACCTTTGTTGCGGCGAACACCTTCATCTACGGCGAATCCATGTATCACAAAGTCGTTAGGTTTTAAATTTTGATAAGTCGGATGGGTGTCAACCCTTTGAAATAATCTATGGTATAAAGGATGCTCACCATCAAAACGCCCAGTCCAAATAGCTGTCATAAACATTAATTTTTGTAGCGTAAAGGTAGTGAAAAACTTATAAGGATTAAAATATTTAAAACGGCAAGCGTTCCAGCGCCATTTGTAGGGCTAGGGCAAAAACTGCTGATGAGGTAAACATAATCCAATCGCGGCGGGGTACTCTAAGGATAGAGGTCGCGATAAGGTATATCAGCATAATGATGATGACCGCCACAATCTGACCTAATTCTAGCCCAATATTAAATCCTAAAAGTGGTACAAAAATACTCTGTTCTTTAGCGAGCATGATTCTGACACTATTGGCAAACCCCATCCCATGGATAAATCCAAAAAATAAGGCTAAAATATAATTGATGGTCACCAGTTTCTGAGGTTTATTTTTCATAATAATATTATCAAACGCTGTGATGACAATAGTGCAAGGAATCAGAAACTCGATCCAAGCGGTACTAAATCTAATAATATCTAAAGAACTTAAAGCCAAAGTAAGCGAATGCCCTATGGTAAATGCTGTAACTAAAACCAACAATTTTTTTAAATCTCGAAAAGTATATACTGCCACCAAAGCCAAGATAAATAATTGATGGTCTAAAGCATCCATACTGATGATGTGTTCCCAACCTAAGTTTAAATAAAATAAAAAGTCGTCCATTGTTTTTAGTTTTTCACTGCGAGTATACAAAATTTATTTTACTTTTGTGTTAAATTCTTGGGCAATGAAATTAAAAAGCTTATTATTTTTTATCCTATGTTTAGCGTTTATTAAGATTGAGGCAAAGGACAAGCACCCGTATCATGTGGGTTCAATAGACATTCACTATAATGCTAAAACCGAACGATTTGAAATTATTGGTAAGTTTTTTATTGATGATATGGAAAATGCCATCAACAAAAAATATAAGACAACATTACAATTTTTAAATGCCCAACAGAAACCTGCAATGCAAAATAAAATGGCGGATTATTTTGGCAAACATTTCAAACTAAAAGTCAATCAGCAGTGGTTAGAAGTCAAATTTTTGGGGTATGAAGAAGACAATGAAGTAGTAAATGTTTATATGGAAAGCCAGAAAATAGAGAGTCCCAAAACAGTAGAAGTTGCTCTTAATGCAATCTATAACCTCTTTACCGACCAAGCCAATATCGTACATATTACTATTGATAGCGTGCGAAAAAGTTCTAAATTGGATTACCCTAACTATTATCTTGTACAAAAATTTTAATGTTGATGTTTTGTGCGAGTACCATTGCGTGAGGGATAGAGGCGGCCTCCTTTTTTGAGGAGGTACGACGAAAAAAAGATAGAGCTGAAAGCCCGACCCGAGCCGTGGCTTTAGCGTTGGCGAGGGACATGCCCAAATCTTAAAAATATAAAAAGAGCATACGCTAGGGTCTGCAAAAAATGGTTATCTTTGCTCTATGATTAGGATTACAAAAATATTTACTTTTGAAACGGCACATGTCCTGTACAACTACGATGGGAAGTGTAAAAATATGCATGGGCATTCCTATAAGTTGTTTGTCACGGTAAAAGGAACACCGATTGATGATTTGAACCACCCTAAAAATGGAATGGTAGTGGATTTTGGCGATATCAAAACAATTGTAAAAGAGGAAGTAGTAGAAGTTTGGGACCATGCGGTGCTTCTTAATGCGCAGTCGCCACACCAAGATTTGGGTAAGGATTTGGAAGCGCAAGGGCATAAGGTGATTTTCTGTGATTTTCAGCCGACTTGTGAGAATATGCTCTATGCTATTGCAGAAAAAATTCAAAAACGACTACCAAAAACCGTGACTTTAGCCTATCTAAAACTTCACGAAACCGAAAACTCTTATGGCGAATGGTTTGCAGAGGATAATTAAAATGTGTGAAGTATGATAACTATCAATTTGCCTTCCAATAAAAAAGTTTATTTTGCTTCCGACCAACATTTTGGTGCGCCGTCGCCTAAAGAAAGTAAGGTACGAGAGCAAAAATTTATCCAATGGCTAGACGAAATAAAAATGGATGCCCATACTTTATTCTTAATGGGCGACTTATTCGATTTCTGGCACGAATGGAAGTATGTGGTACCTAAAGGTTTTGTAAGGGTTTTGGGGAAAATTGCTGAGCTAAAAGATAGCGGGATAGAGATTTATTTTTTTGTAGGCAATCATGATTTATGGATGCGTGATTATTTTGAAACCGAATTGCAAATCCCTGTGTTTTTTGAAAAACGCTATGCCACCATTAATGGAAAACAATTTTTATTAGCACATGGTGATGGTTTAGGTCCTGGGGATAAAGGGTTTAAGCGCATGAAAAAACTATTTACCAATCCTCTAGCACAATGGGCGTTCCGATGGTTGCACCCTGATATCAGTATGAAATTGGCGCTTCATCTTTCGCAAAAAAATAAGATGATAAGTGGGGAAGAGGATAAAACCTTTCTCGGTGAAGATAAAGAGTTCCTAATTCTCTATTCCAAAGAAAAACTAAAAACAGAAGCCATTGATTATTTTGTATATGGACATCGGCATTTACCAATGATTTTGGATTTGAACGCGCATTCTCAATATGTTAATCTTGGCGATTGGATTTCTTATTTTACTTATGGCGTATTTGATGGCGCTACATTTGAACTAAAAACTTACCATTAAATGCCTTATACCAATACATTAATTGATGACACGATAACTTTTGTAAAGCAACAGCTCCAAGATGCTGAGGCAGGACACGATTGGTCTCATATCCAGCGGGTGTATCACATGGCAGATGCTTTAGCGATAAAGGAACACGCCAATCGAGAGATTGTAGCATTGTCTGCATTGCTTCATGATATTGCCGACCCTAAGTTTCACAATGGGGATGAGAGCCTTGCACCGAAAATCATTAAAGAATTTCTAAACGCTCATAAAGTAACACACAATATAATTGATGAGGTGCTTTATGTTGTAACGCATCTATCCTTTAAAAACCATCAAGCCTTTCCTAACAACCCTTCGATAGAATTGCAAGTGGTGCAAGATGCAGATCGATTGGATGCTATTGGGGCTATTGGCGTGGCGAGAGCGTTTAATTTTGGTGGGTTTAAAAATAATCTCATGTACCATCCCGATATAAAACCTCAAACCCATTTCGATAAAGACACTTATAAAAAATCTCAAGGGACTACCATTAACCATTTCTACGAAAAACTTTTATTGCTTAAGGATAAAATGAATACTACTGCTGGGAAAGCTATGGCAGAAAGACGCCATCAGTTTATGTTGACTTTTTTAGATGAGTTTTATCAAGATTGGTATACTAAAGATGCAGACGAATCTGTATCTTTGCCCTAAATTTTACTCATACTATGGAATCTTTTGTGCTGATACTTTTTATATTATTGCTTTTATCCTTACCAGCATCGGTGCTTGGGAAGGGGTATTTTAAAGGTAAATTGTTGATATATAGAAATATCGTTACGGGATTAGCATTGGTGTTTTTTAGTTATTGGCTGTTTAAAAGTAGCGTGGTAAAACCTTTGGCAGATGGTTTGGCATTGCAGTTGGTCAATAAACACTCCGAGCCGATGGATTTTTATAGTATAGAAGTGTATGGTGAGAAAAATAATAACACTTATCAAGTTCAGCATTTAGGTGATATTCGTCCAGAGCATTATCGTGTAGAATACCTTAGTTTAAAGGAAACTAATGAGTTTTGGCTGATAGGCTATTCTAAAAAAAAGGTGGCGTACTTTACCCAGCATGTGATATTGAATAAAAATGAAGACTGCTATATAGAGGCGGCTAACTATCTAAACCAAAGTACCAAACTATCTCTATTGGCTAATAAAGAAGTGCAAACTTACAAAAAGAATAATAGCCGAGATGCTGTTTGGGTTGTCCTCAGTTTACTGATTGTGGTCATCAACTTAATTTTATTTTTTAGAAAACGCAAATAAAGTTGAGCTAAAATTTTTTACATTAAATAAAAGTGCTTATATTTGCACTCGCAAAATGGTTCCGTGGCCGAGCGGCTAGGCAGAGGTCTGCAAAACCTTGTACAGCGGTTCGAATCCGCTCGGAACCTCTAGAAATAACCCTATCTTTGATAGGGTTATTTTTTTATGTTGTATAAATAATTGCCAAAATGCTTGCCTATATAAAATATTTTTATATCTTTACTTCAAATTAAAATATGATTAATATGAAAAAATTAGGATTAATGTTCGCCACATTGCTGATGAGCGCAATGTCTTACGCACAAGTAGAAGGCAAATGGAAAACAATAGACGATGAAACGGGGAAAGCAAAATCCATCGTGGAAATTTTTAAGAAATCAGATGGGAAATACTATGGAAAGGTAGTTCAATTATTAATTAAACCTGCCGACCCTAATTGCTCTGCTTGCAAAGACGATAGAAAAAACCAGCCTATCTTAGGAATGGAAGTCATTAGAGGACTTAAAAAAGATGGTAAAGAATTTGATGGTGGTACCATTACCGACCCTAAAACGGGTAAAGTTTACAAGTGTTCTGCTAAAAGAAACGGGAATAATTTAGATGTAAGAGGTTATGTTGGTTTTTCTTTATTGGGGCGTACACAAACTTGGAAAAAAGTAGACTAGAGAATTTTAATTCTAATCGAATTGAAAGCGATGCTAATATTTAGTGTCGCTTTTTTTATTGCACAACCCTTAAAAAGTGCGTTTTTTTCTTTGAATAAAATTAATTAAATTTGCACCATACAATATTTATACTATAATGAAAGAATATACATTTCGTGAAGTGATCGCTCAAGCCATGAGTGAGGAAATGCGTAAAGACGAATCAATCTACTTAATCGGAGAAGAAGTTGCAGAATACAACGGGGCTTATAAGGCATCTAAAGGGATGTTAGATGAGTTTGGAGCGAAAAGAGTTATTGATGCGCCAATTGCAGAAGGTGGTTTTGCGGGGATTTCTGTGGGAGCTGCTATGAACGGCAACCGCCCGATTGTAGAATTTATGACCTTTAACTTTTCTTTGGTAGCGATTGATCAAATTATTAATAATGCTGCCAAAATGTTTCAGATGAGCGGTGGACAGTGGAATATTCCTATTGTATTTCGTGGGCCTACGGGGTCGGCGGGTCAGTTAGGGGCTACCCACTCACAAGCATTTGAAAGTTGGTATGCCAATTGTCCTGGACTAAAAGTGGTAGTGCCATCTAATCCTTATGATGCCAAAGGGCTTTTAAAAACAGCAATTCAAGATAATGATCCTGTGATTTTTATGGAGTCTGAGCAGATGTATGGCGACAAAATGGAAATTCCAGAAGAAGAATATTATATTCCTATCGGTAAAGCCGATATTAAGAGAGAAGGTAAAGATGTGACTTTGGTATCATTCGGTAAGATTATGAAATTGGCACTTCAAGCGGCTGAGGAGTTATCATCCGAAGGAATTTCTGTGGAAGTGATAGACCTAAGAACGGTGCGTCCACTAGACTATGATACGATTTTAGAATCAGTGAAGAAAACCAATCGTTTAGTCGTGTTAGAAGAAGCGTGGCCATTTGGTTCTGTAGCTTCAGAAATTACTTATATGGTACAACAAAAAGCATTTGATTTCCTAGATGCACCAATCAAGAGAATTACAACGCCAGATGCACCAGCACCATATTCGGCAGCACTATTTGCTGAGTGGTTCCCAAAATTGGAAAAAGTAAAATCAGAAATTAAAAATGCAATGTATGTTAAATAAAGCATTGGATTTATAAAAATAAAATTGCTCTCTAATTTTAGAGAGCAATTTTTTTATGAATGATATTTTGATTTAATCTCGTCTGTTCAGCATTGAGGCAAAGTAAATCAATTGTGCTAATGAACCAATAGCCGCTACTACATAAGTTCTGGCAGCCCATTTTAAGGCATCTGCTGAACCTTTGTATTCATTAGGAGTAACGGTGTTCGTTGATTTTAGCCATTTTAATGCTCTGTTGCTGGCATCGTATTCTACAGGAAGCGTTACAAATGCAAATAGAGTAGTCACAGCAAATAAAGCGACACCAATTGCTAATAATATTTTATTACCGCTATAAATCATTACCATAATTCCTGCCATCAATATAAATTGATTCAATCTTGAAGCAATACTCACTATAGGAACCATTTTAGAACGCAGTTGAAGCATAGAGTAACCAACAGCGTGTTGCACGGCGTGTCCGCATTCATGGGCAGCTACGGCAGCGGCGGCGGCATTGTGTTGCATATAAACCGCTTCCGAAAGGTTGACTGTTTTATTCGTAGGGTTATAATGGTCGGTCAGTTGTCCAGGGGTTGAAATCACTTGTACATCGTAGATGTTATGGTCTCTGAGCATTTTTTCCGCCACTTCTTTTCCAGATAGTCCATTGCTGAGGTGGACTTTAGAGTAATGTTCAAATTTAGATTTCAATCTAGAAGATACGAACCAACTGGCAAGCATAATGGCGCCAATCAGGATATAATAAGTTCCCATAATTCAATAATATTTATATTTTTCAACTTTAGTTTAAGAAAAAAATATGCCAAACATTTTTATAGTATCTTTGCATAGAAAATAGTACAAGATGGCAGAAATTCAAATAAAAAAAGTGGAAAGTGATAAGGGTTTATTGGCGTTTATCCAATTTCCTAACCGTCTATATAAAGATAATCCGTATTATGTTCCCCCGTTGATTAATGATGAAAAAAACATTTGGAATCCCCATGAAAATCCTGCATTGGCGTATTCGGAAGCCGAGCAATATTTGGCATTGCGGAATGGGGAGGTTGTTGGGCGTATCGCACTGATGGTTAATCATAAAGAAGCAGAAGAATTAGGCATCAAAAAACTACGTTTTGGTTGGTTGGATTTTATTGAAGACCCTAAAGTAGCAGAAGCGTTAATGAATAAAGCCATAGCGGTGGCAAAGGCTAAAAATTTACCTAAGTTAGAAGGGCCAATGGGATTTACCAACTTAGATAAAGCAGGGATGCTTACCCAAGGCTTTGATAAAATTGCCACCATGATTGGAATTTACAATCATGACTATTATCCTAAATACCTTGAAGATTTAGGATTTAAAAAAGAAAAGGAATGGGTAGAATTTGAAATCAATTTCCCTGAAACTTTACCAGAAAAAGTCACGAAATTTAGTCGTTTAATTGCTGAAAAATACAAACTTAAAGTTTTAAAATTTAAAAGTAAAAAAGATATTCTGCCTTTGGTAGATGCTATGTTTAAATTATTGGACGAGACTTATAAAAATCTATCCACTTATACACCGATTACAGACGAACAAATTAAAACTTATAAAGAAAAATACTTTGGTTTTATAGATAAAGATTATATCATTTGTATAGAGGACGAACAGCATGATTTGGTGGCCTTTGCCATTACGATGCCGTCGTATTCCAAAGCTTTGCAAAAGGCTAATGGTAAGTTGTTTCCTTTCGGGTGGTGGCATTTTTTAAGAGCAGGAAAAAAGAATGATAGAGCCAATTTTTATTTGATAGGCATTCGTCCAGATTATCAGCGTAGAGGGGTCACCGCTATTATTTTTGAGGAAATTTATAAAGTCTTTAGAAAAAAAGGTGTTCGATTTTTAGAAACCAATCCCGAACTTGAAGAAAATAAAAATATCCAATTGCTTTGGCAGGACTACAATCCTATAAATCATAAGAGAAGAAGGACTTACGCTAAAGAAATAACGCTATAAAATAGATTTATGAAAAAGCAACTGTACATTTATATTGCCCTTATAGCTTTGTTTGTGATTTACAATGTGTTTTTTCGGGTAGCCGATACACACCTCAATACCATTATCAATATTCTATTTTCTAGTGGCTTGTTTTTGTATTTAGCCTATATTGCTTTTGTGATGCTTAAAAAAATGAAAAAGTAGCAATTATAGAAAGGCATAAGAATTGATATTTAATATAAGACCTTTGTAGAAAACTATTTAAAACGATTCTAAATTGAGGTTTATAAAGATGATTTAAGCCCAAAAGCCCCCTCAATTTTATGGATTTAGTTTATAATTTATTAGTTTTGCAAGTCAAAGAATTGATTAGAAATGAGTATTCCAGAAAATTATATTCCAATTTTAATACAAGCTGCGGTAGGGATTGGCTTTGTATTGGTGTCTTTAGTGGCATCGCACTATTTAGGGCCACGTTTAAATGGGGGTGTTAAAGATGATGCCTTCGAATGTGGTATTGAAAATGAAGGGGATGCAAGAACACCATTCTCTGTTAAATATTTCCTTACAGCGATTTTATTTGTTCTTTTCGATATAGAAATTGTGTTTTTCTATCCTTATGCAGTCAATTTCAGAGAGTTCGGTTTAGAGGGCTTTTTGGCAGTGCTTACCTTTGTAGCGGTATTCTTTATAGGTTTTTTCTATGTCCTTAAAAGAGGTGCGTTAGATTGGGATAAATAATAACTTTTTAAAAATTAAAATAAATCAATGTCTAATACAAAACCAACTATAAAAACAGATGCTGCGGCACCTCCAGGCTATTCTGGTGAGGGCTTTTTCGCAACTAAATTAAGCAGTCTTATCGGTATGGCGCGTTCTTATTCGCTATGGCCATTGCCGTTTGCGACTTCGTGTTGTGGTATCGAGTTTATGGCAATGATGATGCCGACTTACGACCTTGCGAGATTTGGTGCCGAAAGGATGTCCTTTTCACCAAGACAAGCCGATTGTTTGTTGGTCTGTGGTACCATTTCTAAAAAACTTGCGCCTGTATTGAAGCAAGTCTATTCTCAAATGGCAGAACCGAAATGGGTAATTGCTGTAGGTGCGTGTGCAAGTAGTGGTGGTATTTTTGATACTTATTCTGTATTGCAAGGGATTGATAGAGTGATTCCTGTAGATGTCTATGTGCCAGGATGTCCGCCAAGGCCAGAGCAAATTCTTGAAGGTTTTATGCAAGTGCAAGCCTTAGCTGAAAGCGAAAGTTTGAGAAGAAGAGATTTGCCAGAGTATAAGGCATTATTAGAAAGTTATGATGTTAAATAAGATGATGTTAATTTTAAAATTGAATATCATCAAATAGAAAATTATGGATAATAGTTTTGTTTTAGAAGCCATTAATAGAGAATTCCCAGAAGCGGTATTGTATGCTTCGGAGCCTTATGGACTTTTAACATTAGAAATAAAAAAAGAAGAGATTAAAAAAGTGATTCATCACCTTAAAGAATCTTCGCTAGAGATGCACTTCCTAACCGATATTTGCGGGGTACACTATCCTAGTGTAGCAGGTAAAGAGTTGGGGGTGGTCTACCATTTACACAATATGAAAACGAATTTTAGAATTCGTTTAAAAACCTTTGTTTCTGAAGAAAATCCAGAAGTAGATAGCATTACCGATTTGTATGCTGGTGCTAACTGGATGGAAAGAGAAACTTATGACTTTTACGGGATTAATTTTAAAGGACACCCAGATTTAAGAATTATCTTAAATGATACCGAACTCGGCTATCACCCTATGCTAAAGCAATACCGTTTGGAAGATGCTACCAGAGAGGACAAAGATGATAAAATGTTCGGTAGATAACCTGTGGAATTTAAAACTTAAGTGTTTAAATTTCAATATCTTAAAAAAGATGATATGAAAGACAACGAATTATCTAATATACTTCAGCATTACGAAAGTAATGAACAGATTGATGGACAATTGTATACCCTCAATTTAGGACCTACGCATCCCGCTACACACGGTATTTTTCAAAATATCTTAACGATGGACGGGGAGCGTATTTTGCACTCTGAACAAACGGTAGGCTATATCCATAGAGCCTTTGAAAAAATTTCCGAAAGAAGAAATTATGCTCAGATTACAACCCTTACCGATAGATTAAACTATTGTTCGGCACCTATTAATAATTTGGGGTGGCATATGACGGTAGAAAAACTCATCGGTTGCAAAGTGCCAAAGCGTGTAGATTATATGCGTATCATCATTATGGAATTGGCAAGAATAGCCGACCATTTGGTGTGCAATGGAGTAATTGGGGTAGATACGGGAGCGCTTACTGGATTTACTTATGTATTCCAAGATAGAGAGCGTATCTATGAAATGTACGAACAAGTTTGTGGTGCTAGAATGACGACCAATATCGGTAGAATTGGAGGTTTTGAAAGAGATTTTTCACCTAAGTTCCACGAGTTGATTAAGGATTTTATTAAAAATTTTCCGAAGCGTTTCCAAGAATTTTGCGATTTGATGGAGCGTAACAGAATCTTTATGGATAGAACCATTGGTGCTGGACCTATTTCTGCAGAGCGTGCTTTGAGTTATAGTTTTACAGGACCTAATTTGCGTGCTGCGGGAGTAGACTATGATGTGAGAGTAGCGCAACCATATTCATCTTATGATGATTTTGATTTTATTATTCCAATTGGTACGGCGGGAGATACTTACGACCGTTTTATGGTAAGACAACAGGAAATATGGGAGAGTTATAAGTTGGTAAAGAATGCTTATGAAAACCTTCCAGAAGGCGATTACCATGCGGATGTGCCAGACTTTTATCTTCCAGAAAAAGCGGATGTTTATACCAAAATGGAAGCTTTAATCTATCACTTTAAAATTGTGATGGGTGAGCAAGATGTGCCAAAAGGAGAAGTTTACAACTGTGTAGAAGGAGGGAATGGCGAGTTAGGATTTTATTTGATTAGTGATGGCGGTAGAACGCCTTACAGGTTGCATTTTAGACGACCATGTTTTATTTACTATCAAGCCTATCCAGAAATGATTAAAGGGTCTATGATTTCCGACGCTATTATCACCATGAGTAGTATGAATGTGATTGCAGGAGAGCTAGACGCGTAAGTGGTACAGTGGATACAATAATTTAAAGAATATTAAATATGGTGCAGTGCTTAGCACTAATGCCATGACAATACAATAAACAAATGAGCGAAACCATTGCTTTTAAACCAGAAACCTTAGAAAAGGTTCATGAAATTATCGCAAGATATCCAGAAGGCAGACAAAAGTCGGCATTGATTCCCGTTTTGCATATCGCACAAAAGGAATTTGGTGGGTGGCTTTCTGTTCCCGTTATGGATTATGTGGCAGAAGTATTAGACATAAAACCTATCGAGGTGTATGAGGTGGCAACATTTTATACCATGTTTAATATGAAGCCTGTGGGAAAGTATGTTCTTGAAGTATGTAGAACAGGACCTTGTATGCTCAACGGAAGTGAGGATATTTTGAATCATATCCGAACCACCCTTAATATAAAGGATGGCGAAACCACCGCTGATGGATTGTTTACCTTGAAACCTGCGGAATGCTTAGGTGCGTGTGGCTATGCACCAATGATGCAGCTGGGTAAATTTTATCACGAACATTTAACCAAAGAAAAAGTAGATGAAATCCTTGATTTATGTAGACAAGGTGCCATCGCTTTAGATTAATATCAATAGTATAATGAGTAAAAAACTTTTACTTAAAGACGCACATATAGAAGGCATTCGCCACTTTGATGTTTACCGTAAACAAGGCGGTTACAAAGCAGCGGAGAAAGCCTTAAAAATGACACCCGAAGAAATCTTAGACGAAGTAAAAACCTCTGGACTTAGAGGGCGAGGTGGTGCAGGTTTCCCTACAGGACTCAAGTGGAGTTTCTTAGCGAAACCCGAAGGTGTACCAAGACACTTGGTAGTTAATGCCGATGAGTCCGAACCTGGAACATTCAAAGACCGTTATTTAATGGAATTTATCCCTCATCTTTTAATTGAGGGAATGCTCATTTCATCCTATTGCTTAGGCTCTAATACCTCTTACATCTACATCCGTGGGGAGTATGCATGGATTCCAGATATTTTAGAGGACGCCATAGCTGAAGCTAAAAAAGCAGGATTTTTAGGAAAAAATATTTTAGACTCAGGCTTTGATTTGGAAATCTATGTACAGAGAGGTGGAGGGGCTTATATCTGTGGAGAAGAAACTGCCCTATTAGAATCCCTAGAAGGTAAAAGAGGAAATCCGAGATTGAAACCACCATTCCCTGCGGTTAAAGGTCTATGGGAAAGACCAACGGTGGTGAATAATGTGGAATCCATCGCAGCGGTAGTGCCGATTATTAATATTACAGGTGCCGAATATGCCAAAATTGGTGTAGGGCGTTCCACAGGGACTAAACTTATTTCTGCTTGCGGAAACATCAATAAACCAGGAGTTTACGAAATTGATATGACCATAACGGTAGAAGAGTTTATCTATTCTGATGAATACTGTGGCGGTATCCCGAATGGTAAGCGCTTAAAGGCTTGTATTCCGGGAGGTAGCTCCGTACCGATTGTTCCTGCCAACTTATTGCTAAGAACCATTGATGGTAAACCAAGATATATGAATTATGAATCCCTTTCAGAAGGCGGTTTCGCTACGGGAACCATGATGGGGTCTGGAGGGTTTATCGTTTTAGATGAAGACCAATCTGTGGTAGAGCATACGATGACTTTGGCGCGTTTTTACAACCACGAAAGCTGTGGGCAGTGTACCCCCTGCCGTGAAGGTACAGGCTGGATGTATAGAATCTTAAAGAAAATAGTCTCTGGAAAAGGTGAAATGTCCGATATTGATTTGCTTTGGGATATCCAAAGAAAAATTGAAGGTAATACCATCTGTCCGTTAGGAGATGCCGCAGCATGGCCAGTAGCCGCAGCAATTCGTCACTTTAGAGATGAATTTGAATGGTATGTGAAAAATCCAGAATTGGCACAAACTCAAAAATATGGTTTAGGAAACTATGCTGATCCTATTCCTTTGGTAAAGTAAAAGAGATGCTCTTATTTCTCAAAGAGATGTGTAAAATGAATTAATAATAAACAAAAAAATTAAGTTATGAAATTTTACAGAGAACTGACAAAAAACAGAGTGTTTATCAGTTTACTAACAATAGTTTTTATATTAGTAAGTTGCAACAGGGATAGTGACGATATCAACAATAGATTTGATTTTACTGGTGAGGAAATATTTAAAGGGATTTTTTTTCAAGAAGGCAAATTTGTTGATAGGGTACAATCTTTATCTGATATTAGTAGAGATGCAATAGTTTTATCTCCTGAAATGGAAAAAGATAAACAATTATTGATAAACGATGTTATTCAGAATATAAATAATAAAAATCCTTATTTTTTTGAAAATTTTAAAAAGGATATTAAAAGTGGAAATTATATTAAAATAGAGAATGCTATAAATCATGGATCAGATGAGCTGTTAAAAAGTCTTTTAATCTCCAAAAAATACGGTAACTCAATCAGAGAAGCTCTCATTTTGACAGAAAAAATAGATTTTACTACTTTTGATTTTAATAATGAGGATGATTTAAAAAAAATACAACAATATTTTACAGATGAAATAGAACAAACTATTTTAGTTGTAGCGGCAGCTGTTGCTTTTGTTGTAGCGGCTGTTGTTTGGGAAGCGGCAGGATTAGTTAATGTGGTCGCGGCAGTTACCTTTCATTATAAAGCATGGGCGACTTCTTTAGAAAAGTTCAATAAACAAAAAATTTCAAAAGAATATTTAGTTACGGATATTGCTAATGTATTTAAAAAATAAAAAATTATTGGATTTAGTTGCTTATACAATAATATTTTTTATTTGTTATATTGTGTTTGCATCTACTTTTGCCAAGGAAAGTGCTATAAGGTTACCTTTTGAGTATAAGCAAACTAACAAGTATTTGCTTCAACAAGGATGGGCTTTTTTCACTAGAGACCCAAGAGAGTTTTCTGTTAATTTATATGAGGTAGACTCAAACAATAATGTCGTTAAAAATAAAATGATAAAACCCAATACACATTACTCTAACTTGTTTGGTCTGTCAAGAAAGTCAAGAAGTATGGGACAAGAATTGTCCTTTATATTATCAAGTATAAACCATAATTATTGGAGAACTGCAAGTTCTGTTGATGAAATTTCTTTGAAGGATGAATTCCTGATTCGTATATCTAATCCTTCAATTAAATATTTCAAAGGAAATTATGTTGTCATCAAGGAAAAAAGAGTCCCTTGGGTTTACTATAAAAATAATCAAAAATTTAAATATGATATAGAATATGTCTTTATCTCTACTCAATAATGAATCTAAGGTTATTAACTTTGATATCACTAATGGGCATATTTTACCATTGGTCAGGTTCTTTTTGGCTTTTAGTTTTTTGATTACATTATTATGTAATGCTTATGATGATTTATTTCCCATTGAGATTATATCAAATTATTCTCCAAATGTTTTTTTTGAAAAAATAAATTTTTTCTATGTTTTAAGGTATAATAAAATATTGTGTTATTTACTAAGTATCTCCATATTGTTAATTACGATGTTTGGCTTTTTTCCTTTTATAACAGGAATTCTGCAATGGTATTTAATATTTAGTTTTGTAAATATATCTGCTGTTGTGGATGGGGGAGATCAAATAAATTCAATAATATGTTTTTTATTGATTCCGATTAACATATTAGATTTTCGATTAAATCAATGGAAATTGGAAAAAACAGTAAGATTGTGTAGTAAATTTGTTGGATATATATGTTATATGTTGATCAAAATTCAAGTTGCAATTGTTTATTTACACGCAAGTGTTGGTAAATTTGTTGTTCCAGAGTGGGCAGATGGAACTGCTATATATTATTGGTTGCAACATGAAATATATGGTTATGAGTATTGGGATACAATTTCCTTTATCTTCGGAAGTGCATTTTTAACTAGTGCTATTACTTGGGGGAGTGTTTTATTGGAATTATTCTTATTTTGTGCAATCTTTATGACACAGAAATACAAAAACTATCTTTTTGTACTAGGGATATTATTTCATTTTCTCATATTTTTGTTTTTAGGATTGTTTAGTTTTTTTTTAGTTATGGTAGGTGCGTTATTAATCTATTTATTACCTTTGTCACATCAAGTTATAAATTCAAATAAATATGTTTAAGGAAAAACAAAAATTTACTCAATATTGGTTATGGCTTCCATTATTAATTTTATTGTTAGCGATGTCATATAATGGAACCGCAGGAGGGACAAAGTGGTTATCAATACCACATATAGTGGGATTGATAGTTTATTTCGTTATTCTAATATTTATTTATAGTTTAACTTTGGAAATTGAAATTTCAGAAAGAGGGATTAAATACTCTTTTTTTCCGTTTGCAGGAGAAAAATATATAGAGTGGAAACAAATAAATTCTGTTAAGTTTATTAAGTATAATTCCTTTGAAGATTTTGGAGGCTATGGAGTAAGATATAATAGTAAAAAAAATATAGAAGCGTATAATGTAGGAGGAAGTTATGGTATACTCATTAATCAAAAATTATTACTGGGTATAAAAAATGAAGTAGATTTTAAATTATTTTTAGATAATAACAGCGATATAAAAAGTAATTTTGAATTAATTGAATAAGCTTTAGCTAAAGTCATTAAACTGATCGTAAAAATGCGAATGGGTAATTCTAAACTCAAATTGATAGGATAAAATATTAAGGAAAAATTATAATAATAAAGAATAAAATTTTCCATAAAGTAGGAAAAGATGTGAAACATAATTATGAAAAAACTATATGTGTTTTTATTGCTTTTATTTTATTTTTCGGGTATGAATGCTCAAGAAAAAGATATTTTTAGAAAAGGATCTATGATTCTTTTTTGGGGTTGGAATAGAGCTAAATATAGCAATTCGGATATTCACTTTAAAGGGCAAGATTATAATCTCCAATTGAATCAAGTTGTGGCGCATGATCGTCCTACGGATTTTAGTTTTAGAGATTATTTTCATCCTTTAAGAGTAACGATTCCGCAGACCAATACGCGTATCGGTTATTTCATAAAAGACAATGTGGCATTAGTTTTAGCCGTAGACCATATGAAATATGTTATGGATCAAGACCAGACGGTAGATGCTAGTGGTACAATTTCAAACCCTTATGCGTCGTATATTAAAGATGCTAAGGTAGACCTATCCGATGAGCAATTTTTAACTTTTGAGCATACCGATGGACTCAACTATGTGAATGTAGGGGCTGAAAAATACCAACCTTTAATTCAAAAGGATAAATTTGACCTCTATTGGGCGTATGGTGGTGGTGTAGGCGTGCTTTACCCTAAAACCAATGCTAAACTATTCGGTAACGAAAGAAGTGACCGTTTCCATATTGCTGGATTTGGTGCTGATGTAAGAACAAATATTAATGTGATATTTTGGAAACATCTCATTGCGAGGGTAGAAGTAAAATATGGCTATATCAATATGCCTGATATTAAAACAACACTCCGTAGTGAAGATACGGCGAGTCAAGATTTTATGTTTGGACAAATTAATTTTGGTATCGGATATGTGTTTGGTACTAAAAAGAATAAATTATAAAAATAATCAAGGCTTTTATTAAAGCGAATCATTATAAATATGAGCGAAGAGATTAAAAAATTTAAAGTCACCATAGACGGACAAACAACCGAAGTTGCACCAGGAACTAGTATCTTGGAGGCGGCAAGACAAATCGGTGGGAAATCTGTACCGCCAGCCATGTGCTATTATAGCAAACTGGAAACCAGCGGTGGGCGTTGTCGTACTTGTTTGGTAGAAGTTTCTAAAGGTTCTGAAGCAGATCCGCGCCCGATGCCTAAATTGGTAGCGAGTTGTCGTACTACTGTGATGGATGGTATGGAAGTGAAGAACTTAACCTCTGAGAGAACTCAAGAAGCACGAAAAGCCGTTACGGAATTTCTATTGGTTAATCATCCATTAGACTGCCCTATCTGTGACCAAGCAGGAGAGTGCCATCTCCAAGATTTAGGTTATGAGCACGGCGTGGAAAATACCAGAACAGAGTTTGAAAGAAGAACTTTTGAACCAGAAGACATCGGTCCTTATATTAAATTGAATATGAACCGTTGTATCCTCTGTGCCAGATGCGTATTGGCAGCCAACCAGCTGACCGATGAGCGGGAGCACGGCATTTTATTCCGCGGTGACCATGCCGAAATTTCAACTTACCTCAATAAAGCCTTAGACCACGAGTTTATAGGCAATGTGATAGATGTATGCCCTGTGGGTGCGCTTACGGATAAAACTTCACGCTTTGCCAGCAGAGTATGGTTTACTAAACCGATGAACGCCACTTGCCAATGCGACAAATGTAGCGGTAAGGCGGTGCTTTGGATGAAAGGAGATGAAATCATCCGTGTAACGGGTAGAAAAGATGAGTATGGTGAAGTACAAGAATTTATCTGTAATGATTGTAGATTCCACAGAAAAGATTTGAAGTATTGGAATGTAGAAGGACCAAGACATATCAGTAGACATTCGGTCATCTCTCTCAACCATTACGAAAAGAAAACCAACAACTACGAACTTATCGACTACGAATCCGCAAAAGAAGTGAGCGTAAAAGATGAGGCTAGACTAGAACCAAAAATTAAAGACGAAGAAAGATAATTATGGAGTTAATAACTTTTAAATTGATATTAGTTGTATCGCTTTTCATTTTGTCTCTTACCGTAGCGGCTTACTCTACATGGGCAGAGAGAAAAGTAGCTGCCCTAATGCAAGATAGGGTAGGACCTAATAGAACGGGACCCTTAGGATTGCTTCAACCATTAGCAGATGGAGGTAAGTTTTTCTTTAAAGAAGATTTTATTCCGAGAAATGCGGAAAAATTTCTCTTTATTTTAGGACCAGGCTTGGTGATGTTTATTTCCCTAATTACAGGTGCTGTTATCCCTTGGGGAAAAAGTTTAAACATCGGCGGGGAGTCCTTTAGCCTTCAAGTGGCTAATATAGATGTTGGCGTATTGTACCTTATTGGTATGGTTTCGGTTGGGGTTTATGGTATTATGATTGGTGGCTGGGCTTCTAATAACAAATACTCTTTGATTGGTGCTATTCGTGCGTCTTCTCAAATGATTTCCTACGAGTTAGCGATGGGCTTAGCACTATTATCCATTATTATGATGGCAGGGTCTTTAGATTTAAAAGTGATTACAGAGGCACAAACCCATGGTAATATCTGGGGTGTAATTCCTACAATTTCTGGAATGAATTGGAATATTTTCTACCAACCTATTGCCTTTCTTGTGTTTTTTGTAGCGGCATTGGCAGAGTGTAACCGCCACCCGTTCGACCTTCCAGAGTGTGAAACGGAATTGGTTGCAGGGTTTATGACGGAGTATTCTGCAATGAAGCTAGGCTTGTATATGTTTGGGGAATATGTGAATATGTTTATTTCTAATGCTTTAATTGTAGTATTGTTCTTTGGTGGTTACAATTATCCAGGGATTGACTGGGTAACTTCTAACTACGGGGAAAATATTGCGGGTATTCTAAGCATTGTGGCTTTCTTATCTAAAGTATTTTTTGGTATCTTTGTATTTATGTGGATCAGATGGACTTTACCGAGATTCAGATACGACCAATTGATGCATTTAGGATGGAAAACTTTAATCCCATTAGCATTAGTGAATTTATTAGTGACTGGGGCAATGATTTTAGCCTTTGGTGCATAATTAAAATTAAATAAAAACAGATAGAGACGAGCATTGGGCTTAGCCTCAATCTAATACAATATAAAATAGGATGAAACTAACCAATAGATCAAAAGTGGTTTCTAATAAAAAGATGACTTTGGCGGAAAAAGCCTATCTTCCAGCAATTGCGAAGGGAATGGGAATTACGCTAAAACATTTTTTTAAGAAAGATAAAACCATTCAATATCCAGAAGAAATAAAACCTCGTGCAGCCGTATGGCGTGGGCAACATGTCTTAAAAAGAGATGAAGAAGGAAGGGAGCGTTGTACCGCTTGTGGACTTTGTGCTGTAGCTTGTCCTGCGGAGGCGATTACCATGACGGCGGCGGAGCGTACCAAAGATGAAAAACACCTTTATCGCGAAGAAAAATATGCGTCTACCTACGAGATTAATATGCTAAGATGTATTTTCTGTGGCATGTGCGAAGAAGCTTGTCCTAAATCGGCAATTTACCTTACCGATCGTTTGGTGGATGTAGAGCCAAGTCGTGGATTATTCGTTTATGGTAAGGATAAGTTGGTAGAAAAAATGGATCATAGAATAGATATTACCGAACGACAAAAAAAATCTTATAACTAATGGAATTAATTGTTTTTTATATTATTTCAGGTTTAGCGGTAGCCAGTGCAATTTATTTTGTAGCGTCTAAAAATCCGCTGTATAGTATTTTGTCTTTGGTGGTGACTTTCTTCTCTATTGCAGGGCTTTATATTTTGCTCAATGCTCAGTTTTTGGGTATTGTACAGATCATTGTCTATGCGGGAGCGATTATGGTTCTGTTCCTTTATGTCTTAATGATGCTGAATTTAAAAGCACAAGATGAAGGTAAAAAGCACAATGTGATGAAATTTGCAGGCGTATTCTCTGCGGGATTATTATTGGTAGGCTTTTTAGGAATGCTAAAAGGCTACACGGGTAACCAACTTCCAACAAGTGAAGTTGCACAAGGGGTTGGATTAACCAAAAACTTAGGTCAATTATTGTTTAACGAATATGTATTACCATTTGAGTTAGCTTCTATTTTGATTCTTTCGGGGATTGTAGGTGCGGTATTAATTGGTAAAAAAGA
Source organism: Riemerella columbina DSM 16469 (assembly GCF_000374405.1). Lineage (GTDB taxonomy): Bacteria > Bacteroidota > Bacteroidia > Flavobacteriales > Weeksellaceae > Riemerella > Riemerella columbina. The sequence continues at coordinate 53,610 of NZ_KB894240.1, read as the reverse complement.
TATATAAATTATTATGGAAGTCAATACTTTTGTAGAACATATCCCATTAACTTATTTCGTAGCCTTGTCGCTATTTTTATTTTGTTTAGGAGTTTTGGGTGTTTTGTTGAGAAAAAATGCGATTGTGATTTTGGGTTGCGTAGAGTTGATGCTCAATTCTGTCAATTTATTATTGGTAGCGTTTTCAACTTACTATGGCGATGCCCATGGACAGATGTTGGTATTCTTTATTATGGTGGTAGCTGCAGCAGAGGTGGCGGTAGGATTAGCCATCATCACAATGATGTATAGAAATACCAAGTCTGTAGATATCAGTTTACTTAATAAATTAAAAGGATAAAAGAAATATGGAAAATATAATTTATGCAATTGTTCTTTTTCCTTTGATGAGCTTTTTAATCAATGGGTTATTAGGGAAAAAGTTACCAAAACTAATAGTAGGAGGTCTTGCCACTGCGGTAGTATTCACTTCTTTTGTGCTATCGGCGTATTTATTTACACAGTTTAACGCCGATTCCCCTGCATTAGTGGTGAAAGCGTTTGAGTGGTTTAGAGTGAATGGGGTATTGGTTAATTTCGGTTTCCAAGTAGACCAGTTATCTTTGATGATGATGATGATCATTACAGGGATTGGCTCTTTGATCCATCTTTACTCTATTGGTTATATGAGCCACGACGAAGGATTTTATAAATTCTTTACTTACTTAAATTTATTTATCTTCTCGATGCTATTATTAGTTATGGGAAGCAACTACCTTATCCTATTTATCGGATGGGAAGGGGTAGGACTTTGTTCTTATCTATTAATTGGCTTTTGGTACAAAAATGTAGAGTATGGTAAAGCAGCAAGAAAAGCCTTTATCATGAACCGTATTGGGGACTTAGGTTTATTAATTGGGATATTTACTTTAGCCTATCAAACCAATGCGGTGGACTATATGAGCATCTCTCAGAATGCCTCTATGTTTGAACCAGATGGGGCTATTATTACCTTTATCACTTTAAGTTTATTTGTTGGTGCCGTAGGTAAGTCGGCTCAGTTACCATTATTTACATGGCTTCCAGATGCGATGGCAGGACCAACGCCTGTATCCGCATTAATCCACGCCGCTACGATGGTTACCGCTGGTATTTACCTGATTGTGCGTTCTAATGTATTGTATTCTTTAGCACCTACGACCATGGATGTTATTCTTATCGTAGCATTATTAACGGCTGGTATGGCAGCATTTATGGCATTAAGACAAAACGATATTAAAAAAGTATTGGCATATTCTACAGTCTCTCAATTAGGATTTATGTTTGTAGCGTTAGGTGTTGGAGCCTATACTGCAGCCATGTTCCACTTGATGACGCATGCTTTCTTTAAAGCCTTATTATTCTTAGGCTCAGGGTCTGTAATCCATGCGATGAGTGGTGAGCAAGATATGCGCTATATGGGCGGTCTTAAAAAATATATTCCAATTACCCATATTACTTTCTTTATTGGGACTTTAGCCATTTCGGGGATGCCATTATTCTCTGGGATGATTTCGAAAGACGAAATTTTAGTTTCTGCTTATGCTAAACATCCTATATTTTGGTTTATTCTATTTGTAATTGCGGCTATGACGGCAACTTACATGTTCCGACTATATTATTTAACTTTCCATGGGGAGTTTAGAGGAACAGAAGAGCAAAAGCACCATTTACACGAAAGCCCGCTGAATATGACTTTACCATTAATGGTATTGGCAGTACTTTCAGTAGTAGGTGGTTTCATTAATTTGCCTCATTTTATAGCTCATGGTGAGTTTAAAAATCTACACCATTGGTTAGAGCGTTTATATATTAATCCACCTCACCTAGAAGAAGTTCCTTTCGTTAGAGAAATGGTGTTATTAGGGTTTACGGTACTGATGTTTGTACTGGTTTGGATTGGTGTAAGATATCTTTATGTAGTGAAGAAAAAACAACCACAGGAGCATTACAAAGGTTGGGAAAAATGGTCAGCACACAAATTATATATTGATGAAATTTATAATGCGATGGTTGTAAAACCGATAGAAGAAGGTTTAGGCAGAGCGTCGTCTGTGTTTGATAAAGGGTTTCTAGACCGATTGGTGAATGGTGTGGGACTTGGAGCCATTGGCTCTGGTAAAGCGTTCAAAAGACTACAAAATGGAAATGTAGAAACTTATATTTTCATTATGTCTTTGGCGATAGGTATTATTTTAATTATTAACTTTTTAGTTCTATAATATAATGTTGTTATTATTGTTATTATTACCTCTTGTAGGTTCGGGATTGGTTTTTGCGTGGAAAGGTAATCAGAGCAAATACTTAGCATTATTAGTTGCGGTAGCACAGTTGTGTCTATCGGTAGCGATGCTTTGTCAGTTCAATTATTCAGATGCTATAGATGGCGAAATGCAGTACCAACTTCAGTATGATTGGAGTGTTTTGATTCGTAGCAGTCTGCACTTCGGGATAGATGGTATGGGCATGCTTCTGGTATTGCTTACGAATATTCTAGTGCCTCTCATCATTCTATCTTCTTTTAATGAAAAGTATTCTTATAGAAATAGTTTCTATGCTTTAATCTTGCTGATGCAGTTTGGATTAATTGGAGTATTTACAGCATTAGATGGATTGTTATTCTATGTATTCTGGGAAGTTACACTAATTCCAATTTGGTTTATTTGCGGAATTTGGGGTCAAGAAGATAAAAGAATTAAGGTAACCACGAAGTTTTTTGTATACACATTCTTTGGGTCATTATTTATGTTGGTTGGTTTAATTTATTTATACAACCATGCCGATTCTTTTGCCTTAATAGATTTATATCGTGCTGCAATGAGTTCGGAACAACAAGTTTTTGTATTCTGGATGATATTTTTAGCCTTCGCGGTTAAGTTGCCTTTGTTTCCATTGCATACTTGGCAACCAGATACCTATACTTATGCACCAACACAAGGCTCTATGTTGCTATCAGGGATTATGCTAAAGATGGCGGTATTTGGATTATTAAGATATTTATTACCGATTACACCCGATGCTTTTCTTGGCATTTCTGGAAAAATCGTTATGGTAATGGCAATTTGTGGTATTATCCACGGTGCGCTGATTGCAATTGTAAATAACGATGTTAAAAGAATTATCGCTTACTCTTCTTTATCGCATGTTGGATTAATGGTAGCGGGATTAATTGCTTCTGCTATTCTTACCGTTAATGGTGCTTTCACTTATGAAGGAGGGGAAGGAGCTTTAGTGCAAACCTTTGCCCACGGTATTAATGTGGTAGGTTTATTCTATTGTGCTGATATTTTAATGAAACGATTCAATACGAGAGATATTAGAGAAATGGGCGGTTTAGCGAGAGTAGCGCCTAAATTTGCCGTACTATTTATGATTATTCTAATTGGGTCTATGGCAGTGCCTTTAACCAATGGCTTTATCGGGGAGTTTATATTGCTAAAAGCGGTATTTGATTATAATACTTTAGCGGTGTTTGTATCTGGACTTACGGTAATTTTATGTGCGGTTTATTTGTTAAGATTGTATGGAAAAGCCATGTTTGGGGAAGGTAATGACGCCGTTTTATCACAAGCTAAAGATGTGTCTGCAGTAGAATTTACCGTATTAGCCATTCTTTCGGTATTTGTTCTTGTATTAGGCGTTTATCCAAATATTATTATTGAAATGGTGGGAAGTTCGTTGAAGTTGATTTATACCTCAATGATAAGTTAGTAAAAAAGATAATTTAAGAAAAAGAAATGAGCGTTTTAATTATTATATTCATCACAGCGGTTGTGGCATTATTCACAGGCGTTTTTAACCTAGGAAAATATGCCCGTTATGTTGGCATTATAGGACTAGGAGCCGCATTATACATGAGTTATATGCCAGAGTTGGCATTCTTCGAGAAATACGAAGCCATGTATCAATTTAATCCTAATGCAGTATTGTTTACAAAAGTAGCAGTAAGTATTACCATGCTGATATTCTTCGTTGCAGGATTTGCATTTAGCAACCACAGAAGTCATCAGTCAGAACTCTACGCTTTGATGCTATTTTCGCTATGTGGAGCCATTACTCTATTTGGATTTCAAAGTTTAGTGATGCTATTTATTGGTGTAGAAATTCTATCGATTCCACTTTATGTAATGGCGGGAAGTTCTAAAACCAATCTTCGTTCCATAGAAGCCTCCATGAAATATTTCTTAATGGGAGCATTTGCTACAGGTTTCTTATTATTAGGTATTGCGTTAGTTTATGGTAGTGCCCATAGTTTTGCCATCGAAAATATAGGATTTTATAGTAGCATTGCAGGAAACAATCCAATGTTCATTATTGGAGTATTGATGATGCTATGTGCTATGGCATTTAAAGTGTCTTTAGCACCATTTCATATGTGGAGTCCAGATGTTTATCAAGGTGCCCCATCATTGATTACAGCATTTATGGCATCAGTGGTTAAAATTGCAGGATTTTATGCCTTATTCAAAGTACTGACGATATGCTTTATGGGCAGTTATTCAGTTTGGATTGATGTAATGGCAGCGTTGGTGATTATTACTTTAATCTTGGCTAACCTTATGGGCTTGGCACAGTCTAATGCTAAAAGAATGTTGGCTTATTCTAGTGTATCTCATGCGGGGTATTTAGGCTTAATATTTTTTGGATTTAATGTTTTTTCAAATTACAATTTAGCCTTTTATTTATTTGCCTATTCTATTGCAACGGTAGGGGTATTTATGTGCCTAATTTGGGTAGAAAAACTGAAAAGAGAAACCTCTTACGAAGCCTTTAATGGATTGGCTAAAACAGAGCCTTTATTGGCAGTCGTAGCATCAGTATCTTTATTGTCTATGGCGGGAATACCGCTTACCGCGGGTTTTGTGGCTAAGTTTAGTTTGTTTAGTCAGGCTATTTCTGGGCGTGCTACATTGTTGGTTATCATTGCAATTTTAGGGTCAGCACTAAGTATCGCGTATTACCTAAGATTAATTATAGCGATGTTCTTTCACACCGAAAGTAGTTTTAAAACCAGTGAACGCGTGAGTATCACTTATAATATTGTAGCAGTAGTAATCATACTTTTAATAGTAAGTATTGGTGTGTATCCAGATTTGTTTGCTATGCTTACTAAATTATACTAATTAATAAAACAAAATATATAAAGCTCCGAAGCACCTATGTTTCGGAGTTTTTTATGTGTCCATAGTTTAAATTTTATAGTTTAAAATTAGATATTTCAATCAATTTTACTGTTAATGTGAAATTTAATAACGATTATATTTATTATATTTGTAACAATAAACTTTATATATATTTAAAAAATAAATATTTAACCTATGTAAAAAATGTCTTGTCAATATTTATCAAAAGCATAAAATTAATGAAAATGGATTATGAAAAACTAATTAATTTATTTAATCAATACGGAGAAATAACTAGAGTTGAAGAACAAATTATTAAAATCTATTTTACACCGTTAAAAGTAAAGAAAAAACAAATTTTGGTTGAGCGAAGTACTCCCTGCAATGAATTATTTTTCTTGAATAGTGGAATTTTAAGGTCTTTTTATATTAATAAAAATGGAAAAGAAGTTACACGAATGATTGCTTGGGAAAATAGGTTTCTTACAAATATTGTTAGTTTTAGAAATTTTGATGCAAATAATGAAACTATAGAATGTATAATGGATGCAGATATTTTGAGTGTTAAAAAGAAGGACTTTGAAAAAATTTTGTCTATAAATATGAACTTAAAAAGTATTTATACTGATATTTTAGAAATATATACAGCATTGAACATACAACGATTTGAAGCTCTCAATACATATGATTTGAGTGAAAAATTTTTACATTTAAAAGAGCATTTCCCTCATCACCTTATAAAATTATTAAATGATAATATATTAGCATCTTTAATGGGTATTTCAAGAGAGTATTTGGTAAAAAATAAACATTTTTTATACGTATAATATTATTATTTTAGCAACGGTTGTTTTTTAGTGAATAACTAAAGTGAATTCAGTAGCTACGAATTGTGGGAATTTTACCTGTTTAACCCAAATAAATAAAAGGAAAATTAGTTTTCCTATATTTTAATAAAAATTTCTAAATATGAAAAATACAATCTTTCTTTCTTTCATTTTATTTACAAGCATTTCATTTGCTCAGACTCATCGTTTTTTTTATGAATTAATAATACGGAAGCCAACCGATACATTAACAATAAATATGATTTTAGATATTGATCAAAAAATGACAAAATTCTATGATGAAGAATTCCTTACTATTGATTCTTTAAATAGATCTACAAAATCAGAATTGCAAACGAAATCAGAATCCGACCAATTATTAATAAGAGAAACTAATAGCTCTTTTAACAATCAATATCACAGTCATACCTACGATTATTATATAATCAAATCTAATGACGAAATGAAATGGAGATTAGAAGATGAGACAAAGAAGATAAAGAATATTACCTTACAAAAAGCAAGTACTAGTTTTGGTGGTAGAACCTGGATAGCTTGGTTTGATTCAAACATTCCTCTTCAAGAGGGTCCTTATAAATTTAATGGATTGCCAGGTTTAATATATGAAATATATGACTCTCAAAACCTTTTCCACTATTCGTTGGTGAAAAATAAAAATCTTCCTATAGTCTATAATACAAATAATTTTTTAGAGACGCACTATGGAAAAAAACCTATTTTAGTTTCTCACGAACAATATCAGAAAGTAAAACTTGACTATTACAATAATATTGTTGAGATTTTAAAAGAATTTTTAAGAAAGGGAGGGTCAATTGCTTCTGAAGATGATTTAAGTTCTTCCGAAGAAATTGAACAAAAAAGAAAAAGTCTACAAAGAGCTATAAAGAAAAATTATTTTCCTCTAGAAGTGGATAAGGCTATTCCATATCCTAAAAATTGATTCTAAGAGAGAGTAAAAAAATAGAAGTTTCTGTTTTTTTATTTCAATAATCACATGGAAGCAAAATCAATTAAAAACAAAGGGGTAGGCTAGTCGTGGCTGCTGGCTTAACTATTAATCTTGCGTTGGGAATACTTTATTCATGGAGTGTATTTAAGGATAGCATTTTAAAGTCTATAGAACAAGGTGGCGAGGATGCGTTTCATTGGGATAAATCTTCTCTTAATAATCCATACGCGGTTTGCGTTTTAGCAGGACTTAGCTTATTGCTAAAAAAAGATGGAAGTAAAACAACAGTAGAATTAATATCAATATCTTCTAAACTATAAAATTGGCAAAAGATTAACTTCTGAATTAAATAAACTTTAAAGCTAATCTTTTGCCAATGCTTTATCTCAATTGAAGGATAAAGATGTTATATGTATTATTTTTTAATTATTTTTATGACAAGGAATCACCAGTACTGGAATAGGCGAACTCTTAGTAAGGTCTTTGGTTAAGCTACCTACAAATACATCGTAGATACCACTTCTGCCATGAGAACCCATCACGATATAATCGGCATTTTTCTCTTCGGCATGACTTAAAATAATATCTTTCGCTACTCCTTGTTTTAAAAGATGTTCGCAGTCTACGCCTTGGGCAATGATTCTTTGTTCCAGTTCGTTGAGCTGTAATAATTCTTGTTTAATTTCGTTTTTTTCAATTTCTGGAAAATACTGGAATCCCATATCGCCAATAGCAAATCCCAAATCCGATGGTGCCACATGGATAAGGCAGATTTTTCCGTTAGTTTCTTTAGCAAATTTCACAGAGGCATCCACCAAATGGTCGGTAGATTCGCCAAAATCGATAGGTAAAATTATAGTTGTCATAATGATTATTTTTTCTTCTATAAATTTACGGAAAAAAATTAAATCTACAATAATAAGCGCCTACAAAATTCTAATATCCAATACTTTTTTATCTGCTAGATAGCCTTCTAATCTATCATTTTCATTCACTTTTCCTACTCCTTTTGGTGTTCCAGTAAATATTAAATCGCCTACACGAAGGGTAAAAAATTGAGAAGCATAAGCGATAATTTTTTCAGCAGAAAATAGCATCATTTGGGTATTGCCATTTTGCACTATAGTTTTATTCTGATGTAATTGAAACTGAACGGATGAAAGGTTAAACTCAGATTTATCAAAAAATGGACTCACGACTGCTGAACCATCAAAGCCTTTGGCAACTTCCCAAGGTAATCCTTTTTCTTTTAGTTTAGATTGCAAATCGCGGGCGGTAAAGTCTATTCCCAAAGCGATTGTGTCAAAATGTTTGTGTGCATTTTCGGGTTGAATGTATTTGCCACCTTTAGAGATTTTTAAAACGATTTCTGCTTCGTAATGAATGTCATTAGAAAAGTCAGGAAGATAGAAGTCATTGCTTTTAAGTAAAGCCGTATCGGGTTTCATAAAAAGTACGGGTTCTTTAGGGACTTCGTTGTTGAGTTCTTTAGCATGTTCGGAATAGTTTCTACCAATGCAAATGATTTTCATGAGACTAAGGGATATTTTATACGATGATTAAATTTAATTCTTTATTACAAAATAATCACAAATGATTGATTTACACAAGTTAATATTTTTAATATATTTGTAAGTAAATTATTGTCAGATGTTTACAGAGTTATTATTTCCAAACCGATGTATTGGTTGTTCTAATGTTATAGAGCCACAGGGAGTAGTATGTTGGGCATGTTATCAAGACCTACCATTTACGCATTTTTCCTTTGATAAGGATAATGACTTTTATAAAAAGTGTCAATTGAATTTTCCTTTAGAGGAAGCCTTTGCATTAATGCATTATGACGAAGGTAATCTGGCACAACAATTAATTCATCAACTAAAATATAAAGGGATGCAGCGGGTGGGGGAGTATTTAGCCCACGAGGTTGCCGAGCGTATGCCAAAGCCATTTGTAGATGTATTGGTTACCGTTCCGCTACACCCTAAGAAACTAAAGGAGAGGGGTTATAACCAATTGCATCTTTTAGCAAATACGCTCTCTAAAATTTGGAATATACCACATGATTCAGATATTCTTAAAAGAAATTTTTATTCTAAACCTCAAGCTCAAAAAGACAAAACCCATCGTACCTACACCAAAGATTTATTTTCATTAAATAAAGTAATCACCCATCAGCATATGTTGTTAATTGACGATGTCTATACTACGGGAAACACTATGAATAAAGCCGCTTGGCAAATTTTAAAGCAACATGAAAATAAAATTAGCGTTTTAGTCTTAGCTATAGATTGATTGTAGTGTTTAGTTGTGGATTACTTTTAGGTAGTTATTTTTAAATAGTTGTTTAAATTGATATTCTCAAAAAACCACAAAGTATTTACTGTTGGTGACTTACGGATTGTGGAAAACTTTTTGGTAAATTTATATGCTTAAAAACCAAAATTTTAAACATAAAATAGATTTTCTCACTTTTAATTTAAATATTTATATTCTATCTTTGTAAGCACACTTGATGGAAAATAGATTTTCTTAACTATTTGTAAATCAGTGTTCTGTTTTATTATTCATCAATTTGAATTTTTATTAACCTAAAGCCACATAGATATGGGAATTTTCGATAAACGCGTTAGTTATAAGCCATTTGAATATCCAGAAGTTTTACAATTTGTAGATTCTATCAACAAATCGTTTTGGGTACATTCGGAAGTAGATTTCACCGCCGATATTCAAGATTTCCATTCACAACTGGAGCCGCATGAAAAAAATGCAGTTAAACATGCCCTTTTGGCAATTGCCCAGATTGAAGTCTCGGTAAAAACCTTTTGGGGGAATTTATATAACCATATGCCAAAGCCAGAACTCAATGGTCTCGGCTCTACTTTTGCAGAGTGCGAATTTCGCCATAGCGAAGCCTATTCTCGTTTGCTAGAGGTGCTAGGGTATAATGATGAATTTAGAAATGTGGTGGAAATTCCAGCGGTTAAAAAAAGAATTGATTTCCTTAGCGAAGTTTTAAAACACGCCAATTCCACAACGCCTAAAGAATATGTGTCTTCGCTGTTGTTATTTTCAATTTTAATAGAGAATGTATCCTTATTCAGCCAATTTGCAATTATACTATCCTTTACAAGGTTTAAAGGGTATATGAAAAATGTATCCAACATTATTGCGTGGACGAGTGTAGATGAACAAATTCATGCCAATGCAGGGATTTATTTAATTAATAAAATCCGTGAGGAGCAGCCAGAACTTTTAACCGACCAAGATATTGAAGAAATTTATAAATTAGTAGACACATCTCTATCTGTGGAAAGTGAAATTTTAGATTGGATTTTTGAACTAGGAGAAATCGATAAAGTATCTAAGAAAGATTTACTCAACTTTATGAAATATAGAGTGGACGATTCTCTTAAAAAAATTGGAATGCAACCCAAATATAATATTACCGCAGAAGAATATCGACCAATGCAATGGTTTGAGGAAGAGGTGTTTGCCAACTCTCTAGACGATTTCTTTGCAAAGCGTCCCGTAGACTATACCAAGCATGATAAGCCTATTACGGCAAATGATTTATTTTAATAAATTTAATTTAGCACTATAATTATACACCAAACAATCAAGATTTATATACATGGAAGAACAACAACCAATATGGTGGCTCAATGAAGAATCCGAACAAATGCTCAATAGAGGCTATCTCTTAAAGGGCGAAACCGTTCATGGGGCAATCCAAAGAATTACAACCGCTGCGGCAAAACGATTATATAAACCAGAACTCCAACCTGCTTTCGAGGAAATGATTACCAAAGGCTGGATTTCATTTTCATCGCCGGTATGGGCAAATATGGGAACGCAAAGAGGTTTGCCTATTTCTTGTTTTAATGTCCATATTCCAGATAGCATTGAAGGGATTACTCATAAAATGGGAGAAGTAATTATGCAAACCAAAATTGGAGGCGGTACTTCTGGCTATTTTGGGGAATTAAGACACAGAGGAACAGCCGTAACCGATAACGGTAAATCCTCTGGAGCGGTATCTTTTATGAAACTCTTTGATACTTCTATGGATGTGGTATCGCAAGGTGGCGTGCGTAGAGGTGCATTTGCCGCTTATCTAGATATAGACCATGGAGACATCGAAGAATTTTTATCCATCAAAGATATCGGTAGCCCTATTCAAAACTTATTCATAGGGGTTTGTGTGCCAGATTACTGGATGCAAGATATGATAGACGGCGATGTAGAAAAAAGAAAAATATGGGCACGCGTGCTGGAAAGTCGCCAGCAAAAAGGCTTACCTTATATTTTCTTTACCGATAATGTTAATAGAAACAAACCTCAAGTTTATAAAGATGCAGGTTTAATAATTAACTCTAGTAACCTTTGTTCGGAAATTATGTTGCCTTCTACGGCGGAAGAATCTTTCATTTGTTGCTTGTCTTCTATGAACTTAGAATTGTATGACGAGTGGAAAGATACCAATGCGGTTAAGTTAGCTATTTATTTCTTGGATGCGGTGCTTTCAGAGTTTATAGAAAAAACCGAAGGGAATTATTATTTACAAGGAGCAAGAAACTTTGCAATAAAACATCGTGCTTTAGGGTTGGGGGCTTTAGGTTATCACTCTTATCTACAAAAAAATATGATTCCTTTTGAAAGTTTCGAGGCGACTCAATTTAATGCGAGAGCCTTTAGACACATCCGAGAACAAGCAGAGGCGGCTTCTAAAGAGTTAGCAGATATCTATGGCGAACCAGAATTGTTAAAAGGCTACGGTATGAGAAATACCACACTTATGGCAGTAGCGCCTACTACATCTAGCTCTGCGATTTTGGGGCAAACTTCGCCAGGAATTGAACCGTTTGCTTCTAATTACTATAAGGCAGGTTTAGCTAAAGGAAACTTTATGCGAAAAAATAAATACTTGGCTAAATTATTAAAAGAAAAAGAGTTAGATAACGAAGAAACTTGGCGTACCATTATGCTTAATCATGGTTCTGTACAGCATTTAGAAGGTTTAACGGAAGAAGAGAAAGCGGTATTTAAGACCTTTAAGGAAATTTCGCCAATGGAAATTATTTCTCAAGCGGCACAGCGCCAACAATACATTGACCAAGCACAATCTTTAAATTTAAATATTCCATCGACTATGCCTGTAAAAGATGTGAATTACTTAATGATAGAAGCATGGAAGAAAGGTGTGAAAACGCTATACTACCAAAGAAGTTCTTCGGTATCAAAAGAAATGATGGTTAATTTTGTAACTTGTTCCTCTTGTGAGGCATAATAATAAAAAGTAAGTGATTAAAAGTTGAGAAGAAAAAATCCATAACCTTTAGCGTTATGGATTTTTTTGTTTATCTAATATTTTTCTCGTTGAGCCATTTTTGATAGTCTCGTGCATTTTGAGCATGTTCAATATCGCTACTTGTAAACCTATGGAAGCCTAATTTATCTGGGTCAGCCGCCATAAAAATATAATTGTGCTGCTCGGGGTTTAATACTGCGTCTACGGAACTTTTGTCCACGATACAGATGGGACCTGGGGGAATACCCGCATTCGCATAAGTGTTGTATGGGGAAGGTGTTTTTAAATCTTTGTAATACACGCGTTTAATGGTTTTCGTAAAATGATTCGCTTGATTGATGGCATAGATTACGGTAGGGTCGGATTGTAACTTCATCCCTTTTTTATAACGGTTAAGATACAGCCCTGCAATGGTACGCTGCTCGTCAGTTCTACCGCCAGATTCTTTATAGACAATAGAGGCTAAAGCATAAATTTGGTCTCGGCTAAGTCCCAGTTTTTTTTCTTTAGCAATCCGTTCTGGATTCCAAAAATCTTGGTATTGCTTTTCAAAAGTCTCAAAAAATTCTTCTGGTGTTACGGTCCAAAAGAATTGATAAGTATCTACAAAGAAAAATCGCTTTAGAGATTCTGCGTTTTCAAGTCCTTTTTGTTTAGCAATTTTATCGAATCCATTAATAAATTCTAATGAGTCAACTTCTGTTTTTTTGGCGACTCTTCCCATCATTTGGTAGACATTGTCAAAAGCGATAATTCTAAATTGCTCAGGCGTTTGATTACCCGCTTTTATCATATTCACGATGCTTTTATTATCCATAGAGGCTTTAATTTCATAGCGTCCCGCATGGTGAAATTGATTCAGGTTTTTTGCAATCGCCACTTCTTCAAAACTTTTTTTATCTGCTAGAAATGGGGAAATACTATCTAAAATTTGCTTGAAACTGGCATTCGATGGAATTAAGACAAAACCTTCTTTTACAACATTACTGGTATAATTTTTCTTATAGTATTGGTAGCTAAAAAAACTTGCCACAACTATAATAATTAGGACAAGAAGTCCAATAATTTTTTTCATAATAATAGATTTATAATTCGCCTTTAAATACTTGTACGGCAGGACCTTCTAGCCAAATCTTGTTAAAACCTTTATCCGCCACTTCGGCATAAACTTTTAATTGACCGCCTAAAGTTTTAATATTAATTTCATTTTGTGGTTGCTTTAACATTAAGGCTAATGCAGAAGCGGTAACGCCCGTACCACAACTGTAGGTTTCGTCTTCTACGCCTCTTTCGTAAGTGCGGACAAATAATTCATTATCCGAAATAAGTTCTACAAAATTAACATTGATTCCTTCTTTAGCATAAGGTTCACTAGTTCTGATGCGTCGCCCTTCATTAAAAACATCAAAATCTTGAATGTTTTTTATAAAAGTTACATAATGAGGTGACCCTGTATTAAGCACTGTGCTATCGAAACTTTGGGTGATGCTTTCTACATCAATCATTTTAAGTTTTACAATATCCTCATTGATTTCTGCTTCGTGCAATCCATCAATTGCATTAAAAGTACATTTTTCATTAAAAACCCCTAAGAAATGCGCAAATGCAACCAAGCATCGTCCACCATTGCCACACATGGTACTTTCCGAGCCATCAGAATTATAATACACCATTTTAAAATCTGTGGTGGTATCATGTTCTAGAAGAATTAATCCATCGGCACCTACACCAAATCTTCGGTGACAAAGGTGTTCTATTTCTTTTTGACTAAGGTTGAAAGTCCCTTCCCGATTATCAATCATTACGAAATCGTTGCCAGTCCCTTGATATTTATAAAAAATCATAATTAATATTTTAGGTTAAGCATTTTGAAGGAATAATTCAAAGGCAGGGACTACCGACACCACGCCATCGTCATCAATTTGATGAAGTTTCAAATGCTCAATTTGGTTGATAGAATTAGCGTCGAAAGGTTTCTTTACACGAACATAGTTTTCGGTAAAGCCGTACATCATTCCGTTTTTATTGTCGTGCTCCCAAAGGATGGGTAATGTTTTCCCCAATTGGGTTTGATAAAATGCCATTTTCTTTTTTTCGGAAAGTATTCTTAGCATTTTATTTCTTTTTTTCCTTACGGGAATTGGCACTACACCCTCCATTGAAGCGGCTTCGGTATTTTCTCTCTCGGAATAAGTGAAAATATGGAAATAAGAAACGGGAAGTTCATTTAAAAAATGATAAGTTTCTAAAAAGCGTTCCTCTGTTTCGCCTGGGAATCCCACGATAACATCTACTCCGATGGCAGCATCGGGCATCACCGATTTTATTTTTTCTATTCTGTTTTGATACAATTTAGTCAGGTAGCGGCGTTTCATTTTCTTTAATAAATCATCGCTCCCCGATTGTAATGGAATATGAAAATGAGGTACAAATCTTTGGCTATTCGCCACTAAATGAATGCTTTCGTCTTTTAATAAATTCGGTTCTATGGAAGAAATTCTAATTCTTTCAATGCCTTCAATTTGGTCGAGCTCGGTAATCAAGTCCAAAAAAGTATGCTCGTGGCGTTTGTTTCCGAATTCGCCTTTACCATAATCCCCAATATTAACCCCCGTCAGCACAATTTCCTTAATGTCTTTATGGGCAATTTCTTTGGCATTTTTAACGATATTTTCAATAGTATCCGACCTAGAAATTCCTCTAGCTAAAGGAATGGTGCAGTAAGTACATTTATAATCGCAACCATCTTGAACTTTTAAAAAGGCACGCGTTCTATCGCCGATAGAATAAGACCCGATAAAGAAATCAGCCTCTTCAATTTCACAAGAATGCACTACGCCGAGATGGTCGGTTTTTTCTAAATCACCAAGGTAGCTAAGAATATTGAATTTTTCTTTAGCCCCGAGTACCAAATCTACCCCATTAATTTTGGAAATTTCTTCCGGTTTAAGTTGAGCATAGCATCCCACAATCACCACTAAGCCATCAGGATTGGCTTTTATGGCGCGCTTTACATGATATTTACACTCCTTATCTGCATTTTCGGTAACAGAGCAAGTATTGATGATATACACGCTAGCTTTGTCATCAAAACTCACTTTTTGGTAGCCTGCATCGGTGAGTTGGCGGGCTATAGTGGAAGTTTCTGCAAAATTTAATTTGCATCCTAAAGTATGATATGCCGCAGTTTTAGGGCTAGAATTTGTTGTCATAATCAATTTGCAAATTTAGTGATTTTATTAAAATAAAGAAAAACTAAATTTAGGGATCATATTTTCTAGATTATGCTTAACTTTGTTTAGAGATAAAAATACTAGAAAGTATGAAATTAGAACATTTAGGTATTGCAGTAGCATCATTAGAGGATTCGGATAGGCTTTTTGAAAGACTTTTAGGAAAATCTCATTATAAACATGAAAGTGTAGAATCAGAAGTGGTAACGACTTCTTTTTATCAATTGGGTGATGCTAAAGTAGAATTATTGGAAGCCAGCCGAAAGGATAGTCCAATATCCAAATTTATTGAAAAAAGAGGGGAGGGCATTCATCACATCGCTTTTGGGGTTGAGGATATTCATTATGAAATAGAGCGTCTAAAGAAAGAAGACTTTATATTTATTTCCGAAGAACCTAAAAAAGGTGCTGATAATAAGCTGGTTGTGTTTCTACATCCTAAAAGTACCAATGGTGTTTTAGTAGAATTATGCCAAGAAATATAGAATAAAATTTGGTAGTAATATAAAATTTGCTATTTTTGCAAGCACAAAATTTAACCACAAATTTTGAGGTCCTATAGCTCAGTTGGTTAGAGCACCTGACTCATAATCAGGTGGTCCCTGGTTCGAGCCCAGGTGGGACCACGCAATTACTCCCTAATGAACTTCGTATCTTAGGGAGTATTTTGTTTTTAGGACTATAAATAAAGATTTGGTTGATGAACCGTAGTACCATAACTTACTTAAAGATAAAATATTTTCTGGATAAAGTTGTAGCATTGTCCTTATTGATGGGGTGTATCCCATTACTTTTGGTTTTGTTGGTACTGAACTCTCTAGATACGAAATCTTTCGGTATATTCACACAAACTAGAGTGGGACAATATGCAAAGGTTTTTAAAATTTATAAGTTTAAAACCATTCATGATGAATCTAGACAGGTTTCAAGTTTTGGATCGTTTTTGAGGCGTTCCAAATTAGATGAATTACCTCAATTAATCAATATTTTAAAAGGAGATATGAGTTTTGTTGGACCTCGCCCAGATATTTGTGGGTATTATGACCAACTGCAAGATGAAGCACGAAAAATTTTAAAGTTAAAACCAGGTTTATTGTCCTATGCAAGCCTTAAGTATAGGAATGAAGAAACCGTACTAAAACAACAGTCAGACCCATTAAAATATAATGACGAAGTGATTTTTCCAGATAAAGTTAAAATGAATTTAGAGTATCTAAAATGTATTTCTTTTAAAGAAGATTGTCGTATTATTTTTAAAACACTAAAAGTGTTTCTTTAACTGATTGAAAATTCCTATTTTTGTCCACTAATATACAATATATGAAAGCGAAAGAAACCCCTTTAAAAGATTGTTTTATCGTAGAACCTACCATTTTTGAAGATGAAAGAGGTTACTTTTTTGAGAAATTTAATGAAGCAAAATTTGAACAATTGACGGGGATGAATGGGCATTTTGTGCAAGATAATATTTCCAAATCATCTTATGGTGTGGTTAGGGGCTTACACTTACAAAAAGGCGTACACGCTCAAGCAAAGTTAGTGTCTTGTTTAGAAGGTAGGGTATGGGATGTAGCTGTAGATTTAAGAGAAAATTCTCCAACTTATAAAGAGTGGTTTGGTATTGAACTTAATAATGAGAATAAATTACAACTCTATATTCCGAGAGGCTTTGCTCATGGTTTTGCTGTGTTAAGCGATACAGCCGTTTTTGCGTATAAATGTGATAACTTTTATAATAAAGAATCAGAAGGTGGTGTACATTGGAATGATGAAGAACTGAATATCGATTGGAAAATTCCTTTTGATAAGATGATACTTTCTGAAAAAGATAAAAATCAACCTGCTTTATCTTTAAAAAACTATTAACTATATAATGTAAAACTATAAAATGAAATCAATTATTATAACGGGAGGTGCTGGATTTATAGGTTCTCATGTGGTAAGAGAATTTGTTAAAAATTTACCAGATACAAAAATTATTAATCTGGATGCGCTAACTTATGCTGGGAATTTAGAAAACCTTAAAGATATTGAAAGTCAACCCAATTATATTTTTGAGAAAGCAGATATTACTAAGGTTGATGAATTAAAATCAGTATTTGAAAAATATAACCCTGATGCCATAGTTCACCTAGCCGCAGAAAGCCATGTGGATAGAAGTATTACCGATCCTAATGCGTTTATTAATACTAATGTGATGGGAACGGCTAATTTATTAAATTTATGTAGAGAATTTTGGACGCTTAATCCAGAACATACGCATGGAAATTTTCCAGACGAAGAAAGAAAGAATCTTTTTTATCATGTGTCTACCGATGAAGTATATGGTGCATTGGGCGAAACAGGATTTTTTACTGAAGAAACTTCTTACGACCCTAAATCACCATATTCTGCCAGTAAAGCTGCGTCCGACCATCTGGTAAGAGCTTATGGAAATACATATGGAATGCCTTTTATTATTTCCAATTGTTCTAATAACTACGGACCAAATCATTTTCCAGAAAAGTTGATTCCACTTTGTATCTCTAATATTATTAATGAAAAACCTCTACCTATCTACGGCGATGGAAAATATACCCGCGATTGGTTGTTTGTAGTAGATCATGCTAAAGCTATTTTCCAAATTTTCCATGAAGCTAAAACAGGCGAAACTTATAACATCGGTGGATGGAATGAATGGCAAAATATTGACTTGATAAAAGAACTCATCAAGCAAATGGATGAAAAATTAGGTCGTCCAAAAGGTTATTCTGAGAAGTTGATTACATTTGTAAAAGACCGTCCAGGACATGATAAGCGTTATGCTATTGATGCTACGAAACTTAATAAAGACTTAGGCTGGAAGCCAAGTGTTACTTTTGAAGAAGGTCTATCTAAAACCATTGATTGGTTTTTAAACAATCAAGATTGGCTAGAACATGTAACGAGTGGTGCTTATCAAAAATATTATGAAAAGCAGTATAAATAATATATAAACTCTCATGAAAGGAATTATACTAGCCGGAGGTTCTGGCACACGACTATACCCATTAACCATTGCGGTAAGCAAGCAACTAATGCCTGTTTATGATAAACCCATGGTGTATTACCCACTATCCATTTTATTATTGGCAGGAATTAGAGAAATACTGATTATTACTACCCCTCACGATCAAGAAGGGTTCAAAAAACTATTAGGTGATGGCTCTCAAATTGGGTGTGATATTCAATATAAAGTACAGCCTAGCCCAGACGGCTTGGCTCAAGCGTTTGTATTGGGGGAAGAATTTATAGGAGATGACTCTGTGGCGTTAGTGCTAGGAGATAATATTTTCTACGGAACGGGATTGCCTCAACTATTGGAAAGTAAGACCAATGTGAAAGGAGGCTGTGTTTTTGCCTACCAAGTAAGTGATCCAGAGCGTTATGGTGTAGTGGAATTTGATGATCATAATAAAGTGCTTTCCATTGAAGAAAAACCTGAACAGCCAAAATCCAATTATGCTGTGCCAGGACTTTATTTTTATGATAATCAGGTGGTGGAATTTGCTAAAAACTTAAAACCGTCATCAAGGGGAGAGCTGGAAATTACGGATATTAATAAAATCTACCTTGAAAAGGGTGAGTTGGAAGTTGGCGTAATGTCGCGAGGTACCGCATGGTTAGATACGGGGACTTTTGACTCCTTGCATGAAGCATCAGAGTTTGTAAAAGTTTTAGAAAAAAGACAAGGCTTTAAAATTTCTTGTATTGAAGAGATTGCCTACAAAAAAGGCTTTATTAATAAAGAACAATTGCTAAAGTCGGCAGAGAAATATGGTAAAAGTGGTTATGGCGATTATTTAAAGACGATTAAATGATCAGCAATTTAAAATAATTTTAAAGGGAAGATGGCTAAGGCTGTTTTCCCTTTATTTTTATAGAAGGAAATTTATTAGTACTTTTGCAGGCTTACAAATTCTATAATCAATGCGTACAAAATCAACGGGTAAGAAAAAAATTAATGTCGTAACATTGGGGTGTTCTAAAAATCTCTACGATTCCGAAGTGCTAATGGGACAGCTAAAAGCCAATGGCAAAGAGGTAACCCACGAGCAGCAACGCGGCGATGTAGTCGTCATCAATACCTGTGGATTTATTGATAATGCTAAAGAGGAGTCTATCAACACTATTTTAGATTATGTAGAGGCTAAAAATAGGGGAGAGATAGAAAAAGTATTTGTAACGGGTTGTCTTTCTGAACGCTATAAGCCAGATTTAATAAAAGAAATTCCCGATGTAGACCAGTATTTCGGAACTAGGGATTTACCGATATTACTAAAGCATTTAGGTGCTGATTATAAGCACGAATTAGTGGGCGAACGATTGACCACAACGCCTAAACATTATGCTTATTTAAAAATTTCTGAAGGTTGCGACCGCCCGTGTTCCTTTTGTGCAATACCATTGATGAGGGGTGGACATGTATCTACACCTATTGAAAAGTTGGTAAAAGAAGCCGAAAAATTAGCTAAAAAAGGCACTAAAGAACTCATATTAATTGCTCAAGATTTAACTTATTATGGGTTAGATATTTATAAAAAAAGAGCACTAGCAGAATTATTAAATACCTTGGTTAAAGTAGAGGGGATAGAATGGATTAGATTGCACTACGCTTTTCCTACTGGGTTTCCAGAGGATGTTTTAGAAGTCATTAAAAATGAACCTAAGGTTTGTAACTATATTGATATCCCATTGCAGCATATTAATACAGACTTGCTAAAGTCGATGAAGAGAGGAACGACACACGAAAAAACCAACCGACTGCTAGATAAATTTAGAGAGAAAGTTCCAGATATGGCGATTAGAACCACATTAATTGTAGGCTATCCAGGTGAAACTGAAGAGCGTTTCCAAGAAATGAAACAATGGGTAGCTGACCAAAGGTTCGATAGGTTGGGTTGTTTTACTTATTCTCACGAAGAAAATACTACGGCTTACGATTTAGAAGATGATGTGCCTCAGGAAGTTAAAGAGGCTAGAGTGGAGGAAATAATGGCACTTCAATCTCAAATTTCTTGGGAGAAAAATCAAGAAAAAATTGGAAAAGTGTTCCGTTGTATTTTTGATAGAAAAGAAGGGAATTATTTTGTAGGTAGAACAGAATTTGATTCGCCAGATGTGGATAATACCGTACTGGTTTCCGCCGAAAACACTTATCTATCCATTGGTTCTTTTGCTAATGTTAAAATCACTTCTGCTGAAGAATTTGACTTGTACGGAGAGATTGTTGATTAAGTTTTTAATGATAAAGGTAATGCCAGCCCTAAAACAATTCTTAAAAAATTAAACCAGATTAGGAATATTTTTTATAAATTTGAATCCAGTTTATAAAAAACAACTTAATCCTATGGGCGATACAATTTTTAACTTAATTGAACAAGAGAGAGCACGCCAAACCAATGGTATTGAACTGATAGCATCAGAAAATTTTGTTTCTGACAATGTCATGAGAGCCATGGGGAGCGTTTTAACCAATAAATATGCCGAAGGCTACCCTGGTAGACGCTACTATGGCGGATGCGAAGTGGTAGACGAGGTAGAGAGATTAGCAATAGAACATGCTAAAAAACTATTTGGAGTAGAGTATGCCAATGTGCAGCCTCATTCTGGGTCTCAAGCTAATGCTGCAATATATTTAGCTTGTTTAAAGCCAGGTGATACAATTTTAGGTTTAGATTTATCTATGGGAGGACACTTAACCCATGGGTCGTTTGTCAACTTTTCTGGTATCCAATATAAAGCAGAGTTTTATGGCGTAGAGAAAGAAACGGGACTCATAGATTATGAGGCGATGCGTCAAAAAGCATTAGAGGTAAAACCTAAAATGATTATCGCAGGTTACTCCGCGTATTCTAGAGACTTAGATTATGCGAAATTTAGAGCAGTTGCCGATGAGGTAGGAGCTATCCTTTGGGCAGATATTGCACACCCAGCAGGGTTAGTGGCTAAAGGTTTGTTGAGTTCGCCTTTTCCTTATTGTGATGTGGTGACGACTACCACGCATAAAACCTTAAGAGGACCAAGAGGAGGATTGATTATGGTAGGTAAAGACTTTGAAAATCCATTCGGGCATAAAACGCCTAAAGGGGATATTAAAATGATGAGTGCTGTTTTAGATAGTGCCGTTTTTCCAGGAATCCAAGGTGGTCCATTAGAACATGTCATTGCTGCTAAAGCCGTGGCGTTTGAAGAAGCGCTAAGTCCTCAATTTGAAACTTATGCTAAGCAAGTGGTGGCTAACTCTAAAGCTCTTTCTCAAGCCATGATTGATAGAGGGTTTGATATCGTGGGGGGCGGAACAGATAATCACTTAATATTAGTAGATTTAAGAAATAAAGGCGTTAATGGTAAAGAAACCGAAAAAGCCTTAGTGAAAGCGGATATCACATGTAATAAAAATATGGTACCATTTGACGATAAGTCGGCATTTGTAACTTCAGGTATTCGTTTGGGTACACCAGCGGTCACCACGAGAGGTTTGGTAGAATCTGATATGGAAACTATCGCAGACTTAGTATCAAAAGTTGTAGAAAATATTAATGATGATAATGTACTTAACGAAGTAAAAGGTCAGGTGCACGACCTTATGTCTCATCGTCCATTGTTCAAAGGTTAATTATAATCGATATAAATTTTAAAATGAAAGAAGCGTTGGTACAATCTTCGCTTCTTTTTTTAAGCCTTTTTTTAGAAATGATGAATCAAAAAAAATCGTATACTTTTGAGGAAATAAAACAAAAAATTGTTCGTTATTGTGTTTATCAAGACCGTTGTCATCAGGAAGTAGAGCAAAAGATGCGAGAGTTTTTATTGGTTCCAGAGGCTAAGGAAGAGATTATGTTATATTTAATGCGAGAAGATTTTCTAAATGAAGAACGATTTGCGAGGAGTTATGTTCGAGGGAAGTTTAATCATAAGCATTGGGGGCGCAAGAAAATCATTAATGGATTAAAGCAAAAAAATATATCTTCTAGATTAATAGATATGGCATTACAAGAAATTGATGATGAGGATTATCGAGAGACTTTAAAAAGATTGTATGAGAAATACTATGCTAATCTTAATGAAAAAAACACGAATATTCAAAAGCAAAAGACTATTAAATATTTGATTGATAAAGGATTTGAATATAATATAATTTTGGAGGTATTGGGGATATAATTTTATCATTTGATAGGGTTAAGCCATCATTAAAAAAAGTATTATATTTGTATGACTTTAAGAGTTAGAACTCTTTTTTTTATAATTGATTGAAAATGAAAATTTCAGATATTAAAAACTATATCTATAGTGGAAATAATGCGATTGGTGTTACCAATATTAGGTATTTGCCACGCTGGATTGTTTTATTGATGGATGTGGGTTTAATATCACTATCTTTATTTTTGTCATATCTAATTATTAGCCAATTTTCTAATATAGAACCTCCCCAAACTATCAGTTGGTTAACAAAGTATTGTTTAATTATCGGTGTGAATATGGTCTTTATGTTCGTATTCAGGACTTATTCGGGCATCATTAGGCATTCTTCATTTCTAGATTTGTTCAAAATTTTACTTTCTACATTTTGCTCTGTATTTGTACTTGTGAGTATCAATGTTTTAAGTAAGTTTTTTTTTAATGATAAATTTTTTCTAACATTACTATTACTTATATTTTTCTTTATTTCTTTCACGGTATTATTTTTATTCCGTTTGGTTGTTAAGGAAGTGTTTCATTTTGCTAGAGAATATCAGCGCAGTTCTTCTAAGAAAAATGTTTTAGTATTAGGTATAGATGAGGAGTCTGTATCTATTGCCAATGCGATTATGGGAAATGCATCTTTACCTTATGAAGTGGTAGGATTTATAACCCGAAGAACCGATTCTAAAAGAGCAAAACTGTTAGGAAAAAGGATTTATAGTTTTGATTTTATTAGCAAAAATAATAAAGATTATCTAGATATAGATGGAGTCGTAATTGCAAGTAATCGGTTTACTAGAGAGGAATTAAAC
The DNA here is from genome assembly GCF_000374405.1 of Riemerella columbina DSM 16469. Taxonomy (GTDB): domain Bacteria; phylum Bacteroidota; class Bacteroidia; order Flavobacteriales; family Weeksellaceae; genus Riemerella; species Riemerella columbina. Next base: position 30,113 of record NZ_KB894240.1, on the reverse strand, counting down.
GAATGGGTTACTATGTTTTTAGAAAAAGGGCTTAAAGTTCTTAAAACACCGACTTTGCAAAAACTAAGAAATAACAACGAACAGTTTAGTATTAAAAATTTACAAATTGAAGATTTGCTAAATAGACGACCAATAGAACTTGATAATTCAGAAGTTAAGATAAGGCATCATAATAAATCTGTTTTGGTAACGGGGGGAGCTGGTTCTATTGGTAGCGAAATAATAAGACAGGTAGCTCAATTCAAGCCATCTAAAGTCGTTGTGCTGGATCAAGCAGAGTCTCCATTGTACGAAATAGAATTAGAATTGAAGTCTCATTTTCCAGAAGTAGATTTTGAGTTTGTATTGGCAGATATTACCAATAAGCAGAGAATGAATGAGTTATTTGATGAGTATCGGTTTTCTATGGTGTATCATGCTGCGGCATATAAACATGTCCCTTTGGTAGAGCATAATCCACAAGAAGGAATAAGGGTTAACATAAAAGGAACCAAAAATTTGGCGATGCTATCCAGTCAGTATAAGGTCAATCGATTTGTAATGGTGTCTACGGATAAAGCAGTAAATCCTACTAATGTGATGGGCGCTACGAAAAGAGCAGCTGAATTGTTTGTTCAAGCTTTGCAGACTACTCCAGAAAATAGTACAAAATTTATCACGACGAGATTTGGTAATGTTTTGGGGTCTAATGGCTCTGTAATTCCTCATTTTAAAAAGCAAATAGAAAAAGGAGGACCAGTAACTATAACACACCCAGAAATTGTGCGGTATTTTATGACGATTCCAGAAGCTTGTGAGTTAGTACTGCAGGCAGGAACAATGGGAACGGGAGGCGAAATTTTTGTGTTTGATATGGGAGAACCTGTTAAAATTTTAAATTTAGCCAGAAGGATGATTAAATTATCGGGTTTTGAGCCCGATGAAGATATTAAAATTGTATATACGGGACTAAGACCTGGGGAGAAACTTTATGAGGAACTTTTAAGCGATAATACGAAGACGCTACCTACGCACCATGAAAAAATTATGATTTCTAAAGATGAAGTTGTAAGTTATGAAACTATAAATGCTGCAACGGAAGAAATTATTGAATTGGCAAAGACCGCTAATAAAATGCATATGGTAAGTGCTTTAAAAAATATCGTTAAGGAGTTTAAAAGTAACAACTCTATATACGAAAGATTAGATGTGTAAAATATAATGTATATCTTTGCAAATATTTATAAATAGATGAAAATAGGTGAAATTATATTAAGTTTTTGTTTGATCATGGTATTACTCAATTCTTGTAAATCCAAGAATGATATAGAGTATATGCAGGATGTAGAGCAATTGGCTGCTGATGCAGCGATTAAAAATTCTAGATCCACAATTCAACCTAGAGATGAGATCACCATTTTAGTTACAGCGAAAGATATGGCAGTAGCGGCACCATTTAATCAAGGCACTACGCCGTCTACATCAAGAGTAACCTATTCTACACCATCTGGGAACGATGCTTTAAGTAATCAAAGCTCTCTTACTGGATTTACTTATAAAGTTTATGACGAAGGATATATTGATTTTCCTTATATCGGTAAGGTTAATACTAATGGTAAAACAATTGAAGACCTAAAAAATGAATTGGTATATAAAATTTCTAAATATATCATCAATCCAACAGTTAATATTAAATATGCTAACTACAAAGTGACCATACTAGGAGAGGTGGCTAAACCTGGGCAATACATAATTCCTGATGGTAAAGTAAGATTACTGGATGCACTGGGAATGGCAGGCGATTTAACGATTTATGGTAAAAGAGATAGAGTTTTAATTATAAGAGAGCAAGATGGAGTTAGGACTAATGCCTATGTGGATTTGACTAGTGGCGATTTTGTCAACTCCCCGTATTACTACCTTCAACAGAATGATGTGGTTGCTGTAGCGCCAAATAAAACGAAAGTTAATTCGTCTATATATGGTCCTCAGACGGGAGTTTATATCTCTATAGCATCTATCGTAGTTACTATTTTAGCACTCGTAATTAGAAAATAATTAATTAAGTTTTAGAAAATAATGGATAGTCAAATTACTCCATCTACCTCAAATATTGAGGAACAAGAAGTCAATATTACAGAAATTATTAAACCCTACCTTCAAAGATGGCTTTGGTTTGTAATATCCGCAGTATTGGCACTAATTATTGCTTTTTTATATTTAAAAAGCGCTACAAAAATTTATAATGTTCAGTCGACTATATTAGTTAAAGATGCAAAGACATCTTCTGCTGGATCAGAGGCAGATTTATTAAAAGACCTTTCTGGAATAGGCGGAATGTCCACCAACAGTATTGATAATGAAATTGAGGTGTTAAAGTCTAAAAAGTTGATGACTCAAGTGGTTGAATCTAAGAATTTGCAAACTTCAATCACAGCAAAAGTCGATGGTAAAAGACAAGAAATCTATGATACGACTAGCCCGATCTTAGTTTATATTATTAATGAGAAAAAGGATAAATCTTTTCCTGAAAAACCTATTGATGTTACTTTAAACAAAAATGATATTGTATTATCTTCTAAAGAGTTAGATAAAGAAGTATCCACTAAATTTAACACTACCATTAGTTTACCTTTTGCCAACATTATTATAAAGAAAAATCCAAACTATGATCCTCATAAAGAAGGTCCAGTATCGGATATTCAACTCAATATTGCTTCAAAAGACAATAGAGTGTCTCAATTACAACAAAATCTTAATGTATCATTAGCGAATAAAGATGCTACGGTGATTCAGTTGTCTATGAAGTCATCTAATATTGATAAAGCCAAAGATATTATTAATACATTGGTTGTTGCATATAATACAGATGCGATAGAAGATAAAAATTCTCAGTCTCAGGAAACGATGAAGTTTATCGAGAGTCGTATTAAAGTGATCTCTGAAGAGTTGGGAGATGTAGAAAATCAAAAACAACAATTTAAAATTAATAATCAATTAACTGATATACAGGTAGAAGCGGAACTTAGCCTTAAAACTACAACTGAGGCTAGAGCAAAACAATTGGAAATTGATGCTCAGCTTCAATTGACCGATGGGATCCTCAATTATTTAAGAAATCAAGGAGCTTATCAGATTTTACCGTCAGCCGTAGGATTGGATAATCCAGCTGCCTCAGCGGGAATTAACACTTATAATGAATTGGTATTAGAACGCAATAGATTGTTGGCATCTGCTACACCAGAACACCCTTCAGTACAGAATATATCCAAACAACTGAATAATCTTAAATCTTCTATTCTACAGTCGCTTCAAAAAACAAGATCTGGATTGCAAATCAAAAGTGGAGAATTGCAAAGAGAGCAAAATAAAATATCTGGAAAAATATCTAAACTACCTTCTATAGAAAAAATATTTAGAGGAATTGAGAGACAACAACAGATAAAAGAGCAGTTGTACCTATTATTACTTCAAAAAAGAGAAGAAACGGCTATATCATTAGCGATTACAGGAAATAAAGCTCGTGTATTAGATTCTGCCTACGCTGAAGATCAACCAGTATCCCCTAAAAAAATGATTGTATTGCTGGCGGCTTTAGTATTAGGGTTACTAGTTCCTTTTGCATTGATTTATCTTAAAGAACTATTCGATAATAAAGTTAAAACTAAACACGATCTTGAAAAACTGTCGAATACTCCTGTTTTAGCGGAATTACCGAAAGTGGAGAAAGGTCAGCCAGAAACTGTTGGGCTTAATGATTTATCCCCTATGGCAGAGGCCTTTAGAATTTTGATTACCAATATGAATTTTATGCTGCCTAAAAACAAAGGGAAAGGTAAAACGGTATTTGTTACCTCTACGGTAAAAGGGGAAGGAAAAACATTTACATCGGTTAATTTAGCACTTACGCTAGCTACACCAAATAAAAAGGTAATAATTATAGGTTCTGATATTAGAAACCCTCAATTGCAAAGGTATAATGAAGCTCGAAAAGGTTTGGCAGGTTTGTCGGAATATCTTTACGATGCTAGTACTAATTTAGAAAGTATTATATACCAAAGTACTTACAATCCATATTTAGATGTCATTTATTCGGGTAGTATTCCACCAAATCCTACGGAATTATTAACCAATGGTCGTTATGAAGAATTATTGAATAATTTAAAGGACACTTATGATTATATCATTGTGGATACAGCACCATTAATGTTAGTTACCGATACTTTCCTAATTTCAGATTTATCTGATGCGATATTGTATGTTACAAGGTCAAATTATACTGATAAAGATTTGGTAGGATTTGCAAATAATAATATCAAAGCTCAAAAAATTAAGAATGTGGGATTTGTTTTGAATGATGTTGATAAAAGTAACTTCGGTTATGGTAATAAGTATGGTTATGGCTATGGTGCTAAAGAAAAAAGTTTTATAGAGAAAATTAAAGATAGATTTTAATATGAAAAACATACTCATTACAGGCGGAGCAGGATTTATAGGTTCTAATTTGACCGAATATTTTTTAGACAAGGGTTATAAAGTAACCGTATTAGATAATTTTGCTACGGGACATCGACACAATATTGAATATTTTTTTGATAACGACAATTTCAAATTGATTGAAGGAGATATTAGAGATTTAGAAACTTGTCGAAAAGCCTGTGAAGGTCAGGATTATGTATTGCATCAAGCGGCTTTAGGATCCGTTCCTCGTTCGATTGAAGATCCTATTACGAGTAACGATGTCAATGTTTCAGGATTTTTAAATATGTTGGTCGCAGCAAGAGATGCTAAAATCAAACGATTTGTCTATGCGGCAAGTTCATCGACTTATGGAGATTCAAAATCATTACCAAAAGAGGAAGATGTCATCGGAAAACCGTTATCTCCGTACGCAATTACAAAATATGTAAACGAACTCTATGCAGATGTTTTTAGTAAAACATACGGATTGGAGTGCATTGGATTAAGGTATTTCAATGTTTTTGGTAGAAAGCAAGACCCTAAGGGGGCTTATGCAGCTGTTATTCCAAAATTTGTAATTCAGTTGATGAATTATCAATCGCCAACGATTAACGGAGATGGTACCTATTCAAGAGATTTCACCTATATCGATAATGTGATTCAGATGAATGAAAAGGCAATGTTGACGGAGAACCCTGAGGCGATTAATACGGTTTATAATACGGCCGTTGGGGATAGAACTACAATTAAAGATATGGCTAATCTTTTAAAAAAATACCTAGCAGCATATGATGAAAAAATTGCCGATGTAGAGATTCTACACGGACCTAATAGAATGGGAGATATCCCTCATTCATTAGCGTCTATTGATAAAGCCAAGAAAAATTTAGGATACGAGCCCACACACATTTTCTCTGAAGGATTAAAAGAAGCAGTAGATTGGTATTGGGAGAATCTGTAGTTAGGGTTAGAGTTTTGGGGTTTGTGTTTTGAGGGCAGTTGCGTTGTTTAGATATAAAGAATTATTATGATTAAGTCTTACCGAGATTTGAATGTGTGGAAAGATGCCATGAATTTGGTTGAAGTTACTTATAAACTTAGTAGCAATTTCCCAAATGAAGAAAGGTTCGGGCTGACAAATCAAATAAGAAGATGTGCGGTGTCCATACCCTCAAATATTGCAGAAGGTGCAATGAGACAATATCTCAAAGAGTATATCCATTTTCTATATATTGCGTTGGGTTCTTTAGGTGAGTTAGATACACAATTAACGATTGCTTATCGCCTAATATATTTTTCTGAAGAAGAATTTAATCTATTACAAAATCATATTATAACAGTTAGAAAACAAGTAATCAGTTTGATAAAAGCTTTAAAAAATAAATTATGAATAATAATATCACACCTCAAACCTCTCACCTCAAACCTCTTAAGATTGCTATCATTGGTTTGGGTTATGTAGGATTGCCTTTGGCAAGGTTGTTTGCAACAAAATATCCAGTAGTAGGTTTTGATATCAATCAAGAGCGTGTAAAGAAATTGAATGAAGGTCATGATGATACTCTAGAAGTTTCCGATGAATTATTACAATCTGCATTGGTTAAAGAAAACCCATTTGGTAATCAGTCTGAGAAAGGATTGTATTGCTCTGCAGAATTGGAAGATATTCAAGAAGCAAATGTGTATATTATAACGGTACCTACGCCAGTAGATAAGAATAATCGACCAGTCTTAATGCCATTAGTCAAAGCAAGTGAAACCGTAGGTAAAGTTTTAAAGAAAGGGGATATCGTTGTTTATGAATCTACTGTTTATCCAGGTGCGACGGAAGAGGATTGTATTCCAGTTCTTGAGAAAGTTTCTGGACTGAAATTTAATAAAGATTTCTATGCAGGCTATTCACCGGAGCGTATCAATCCTGGGGATAAAGAACATACGGTGGAGAAAATTTTGAAAGTTACCTCAGGTTCTACACCAGAAATTGGAGAATTAGTGAATGATTTATATAAATCAGTCATCACCGCAGGAACGCATTTAGCACCAACGATTAAAGTGGCAGAAGCCTCAAAAGTGATTGAAAACTCGCAAAGAGATATTAATATCGCATTTGTAAATGAGTTGGCTAAGATTTTTAATCTAATGGACATAGATACCCATGCGGTATTAGAGGCTGCAGGTACGAAGTGGAACTTTTTGCCATTCAAGCCAGGTTTAGTAGGTGGGCATTGTATTGGTGTAGATCCTTACTATTTGGCACAAAAAGCACAAGAGTATGGTTATCATCCAGAGATTATTTTGGCGGGTCGCCGTTTGAATGATTCTATGGGTAAATATGTGGCAGAACAAGTCGTAAAAGCAATGATTAAAAAAGACATACCTGTGAACAATGCGGATGTATTGATGTTGGGCGTAACTTTTAAAGAAAATTGTCCAGATGTAAGGAATACCAAAATTGTAGATGTGATTACAGCTTTGGAAGATTTTGGAGTCAAAGTAACCACTTACGACCCTTGGGCTTGCCCAAATGAAGTGCAACATGAATACAATATTGAAAGCACCAAAGAATTACCATCTAAAAAATTTGATGCTATCGTTTTAGGTGTTGCACATAAAGAGTTAAAAGAATTGGATCTTTCAAAATTGAAAAAAGATTGTGCAGTGGTGTATGATGTGAAAGGTGTGTTGAGTGAAAGTGATTGTAAGTTGTAGAAATCAATAAGTTTTGATTAATAAGTTTAGGCAAATAGTATCTAATAAGAACTACAGACCCCTAATAGAGAATATTCTTTCTTTAGGGGTTTTGCAACTTGTAAATTTGTTAATGCCTTTAGTGGTATTACCATATCTTTTAAAAACCATTGGTTTTAATCATTATGGGATTATCGTTGTTGCTGCGTCTTTAGTGATGTATTTTCAATCGTTAACGGATTATAGTTTTGCTATTACTGGTACGAGAGATGTCGCCATTTTTAGAGAAAGTAAAAAAAAACTGGATTTAATTTTTAGTAAAATAATGACAGTTAAGTTATTATTTTTAGTTATTTCGCTTTTGGTAATATCAGGGATAGTTTTTCTAATACCAAAATTTAGTGATTATAAAGAAATTGTTTTTCTTTCTACGGGTATATTAATAGGAAATGTTTTATTTCCTGATTGGTTTTTTCAAGGGATTGAAAAAATGAAGTTTATTACAATAATTAATACTTCAGTTAAAATTCTATTTACAATTCTTGTTTTTATTTTTATAAAAGGAAAGAATGATTTTTGGATTTACCCTTTACTACAGAGTTTAGGATATGTATTTTCTGGACTGATTGCTTTGATGGTTATACTTTTTCATTATAAAGTGAAGTTCCATTTTCTTAAAAGAAAAAAGATAATCCAGACAATAAAAGATAACTTCCCCATTTTTATCAATCAATTCATGCCAGTACTATACAATAATACCTCAAGTTTTTTATTGGGTATTATGGTATCAAATTCTGCAGCAGGGATTTTTGATTCATTAAAGAAAATAATAGATATGGCTATAATGTTTATAGGTGTTATATCTAGAGCCTTCTTTCCGTTTATGAATAGACAAAAAAACTTTTTTCCTAAATATAAGAAAATGCTTTTATCAATAGCGAGTTTGTTAGCCATAATAATTTTATTGTTTTCAAAATATATTTTTAGTTATTTCTCTATTGATTACAAAAACTCTATATTTATTTTAGGGATACTATGTGTAGGAATTTTAGGAATAGCAATCTATAACATATTTGGGACTAACTATTTAATAGTTAATAGAAAAGATAAATTAGTAATGAAAAATACTTTTTATGCTTCTATACTGGGATTTGCTATATCTTTTCCGTTGATATATTATTTAGGAATTATTGGCGGGGCAATAAGTTTATCCTTTTCTAGATTGTTTTTAGGATTAGGAGTAGTATATTTGTATAACGAAATTAGTAAAAATGAAAAATAAAATCACAATAATTGGAGGTGGTAATAGTACACATTCATTGATACCGTTACTTTCCAAAAATAATAATGAAATTAACCTTTTCACGAGAAAGCCAGATCAATGGCAAGAGACTATTGAGATGGAGTATACTTTACCTGATGGTAGCGTAAACGATATTCTAAAAGGAACTATTAAAAAAGTTTCAGCGGATCCTAAAGATGTTATTCCAGAAGCAGACTGTATAATTCTTAGTATACCTGTATACCAATATAGAAATTTATTACACCAGATAGCACCTTATATTTCGAAGGATAAAAAGGTCTATGTGGGTACAATATACGGGCAAGGGGGATTTAATTGGATGGTTAAAGAAATAATCGATAAATTCAATTTGAAAAATGTTGTATATTTTGCATCTGGTTTGATACCTTGGATTACGAGAACTAAGGAGTATGGTAAAGTTGGGATTAATTATGGATGTAAAAAAAATAATGTTGTAGCGGTATATCCAAAAGAAGAATTTGAAAATTTAAAAAGTCTTTTACTTGATGATTTATGCTATAATTATTTTGGTAAGGGTGAGTATTTACTTGCAGACAACTTCTTATCATTAACGCTATCTGTTGACAATCAGATAATACATCAAACAAGATTGTATGGATTGTATTTATCCTCAGGAGGTCAATGGGATGCTTATGATGAAGTGCCGTTTTTCTATCGTGACTATGACGATCTATCCGCTAAAGTTCTTGAGGACTTAGATAATGAGTATAGTCTTATTCGAGAAAAAATAATTGAAAGTTTTCCTAATCATGACTTCAAATATATGATGAATTACTTAGATTTGGAACATTTTTCTTATGGTTCATCTAGCCCCAATATAAAAGAATCTTTTACAGAGTCACAAACACTGGGACAAATACCTACACCAGTAGTTCAAAATAATGATGGTAAATGGGTGTTTGATGCTACACACCGTTTTTTTTATGACGATATTTACTATGGTATTGTAATTGCAAAATGGATGGCGGAAAAATTAGAAATTAAAACACCTACTATTGATAAAATTTTAAAGTGGGCAGGAAATGTAATTGATGATACAATTATTGATAGTAATGAAAAAATAAACATAAGAAATAATGAGAAATTTTTGTATGGAACGCCTGATGTTTATGGGTATACTTCAATTAAAGAACTAATTAGTTAAGTTATTATGAAACTAGGAATATTAACATCGTTTTCTGGCGAACATAAAAAATATATAGAAGCTTGTAAATATATAGGTGTTGACTATGAAGTAATAGATTTTTTAAGTGCAGATTGGCTTAAAAATATCAAGAATTCTAACGCAGATGGTTTTTTATGTACTTCTACTTGTGATTCTATAGAAAGAAAAAGTATTTTAGATGAGCGTCATTATACGATTGAACAAATTCTCAAGCGTCCCATTTATCCAAGCTTTCAAGAGTTGTATATACATGAGAATAAGAGAAATATGGCGGCTTGGTTAGAAGCCAATGGCTTTCCACATGTGCATACAAGAGTTTTTACGAATAAAAAAGAAGCTGTAAATTTTCTTAACAATGCTGATTATCCTTTGGTATTTAAGTCTAATTTAGGAGCGGGTTCGTCAAAGGTAAAAATAGTAAAAAATAAATGGTACGCTAAATATTTTACTTTCTCAGTATTCCCTTTAACAGAGAAAATAAGAAGTTTAAATATAGGTAAAATTTATATCAATAAATTTTTCGGATTAAAAATTTTTCCTGATTTTGCAAATTTGCAAAAGTTTTATTTATTAGTTCAAGACTTTAAACCTATAATTCACGAATGGCGAATTATTAAGATTGGGGATTCTTATTTCGGACACCAGAAACTTTTAAAAGGAAATTTTGCGAGTGGTTCAGATGCTGTTGGATGGGTTGAACCACCAAGAGAATTGCTAGATATGACCAGAGAGCTTTGTGAAAAAGGAAACTTTAGGAGTATGGCAGTTGATATTTTCGAAACAAAATCCGGAGAATATTTTATAAATGAGATACAAACAATGTTTGGCTCTTATTTAAACTCACAAATGTATATTGATGGAAAACCAGGACGCTTTTTATGGAATGGTAAGGATTATGAATTTCAAGAAGGAGAGTTTAATCTATTTGGTTCTAGATTGTTGAGAGTGGAGGATTTTATAAAGATAATAAAAAATAATATATGATAGCCTCTATATGTTTGTTTTTAATTATCATTGTTTGCTCGGTACTTATTATATCAAATAGTTATTATAATAGAAATATCAAATTATTTGATTATATTCTACTTTGGTACACATTTATCTATGCCGTGGTACCTTTGGCTCTTATATATGATAGTCGTAATATTTATCACTTATATCGTCGTTTAGCTAATGATAGTGACTATTTATACGAATCAATTATATTTTTATTAGGATACCTTTTTTTAATAGCAGGGTATTTCTTTCACAAAGGTAGAGGCGTTCTTATTAAAGTGTCGACTTTTAAAGACGAAAGGCTTTTTAATACAGCAAGAGTTCTTTTGATTATAGGTTCTTTTTCTTACTTGATATATGTTTATCTTTATGGAGGAATAAATTATATTATTAATAATGTGAATGAAATTCGCTATGGAGCAGATGATAATAAAAACTATTTGGGCGCTTTTTTTAGGATATTTTCAGTTTTTATTATTTATTCTTTTATTTTACAATTATATTTATACTTTAAAGGAAAGTACACAAGACAATTCAAGAAAAAAGCAATGTTATTATTAACCTTGTTTATACTTTTAGTTATATCTTTTTTAGGTGGTGGGCGTGCAGGGTTTATTTCTATCTTTATTTATGTATTTTTAGCATATTACTTTTTGAAAACTAGAAAAATTAAATGGATCTATTTGTTTCTTTTAGTTTTTTCTTCACTTTTTATAGTGATATTTGGAAAAACATTTTTGTTTGTAATGTTTTCTGATTCGATAAATATAACTTTTGATGATGTAAGGGCAAATCAAGAAAAGATAGGATTTCTAAGTTTGTTTTTTCAAGAATTTAATCATCAAACATATAGCGTTACCAATTTTATACAATCTAATTTTGATTATAGATATTTATCAGATTATTATATTTGGATGTTAAAACCTCTGAAACTTATCTACCCTCAATCTACTGATTTTGATGCGATTTCTTATTATAATACCTATATGATTATGGGAAATTGGAAGAGTGTTATTCCACCAGGCTTTGTAGGTTTAGGATTTATTAACGGAGGTCTATTGTTAGTAATGATGCAGAGTTTCATAGCAGGAGTTCTTCTTAAGATGATAGATAAGAGTTTTTCAAGAAGTAGTTTTACTAATAGTGGGATATTATTTTTTATTTACTTATTTTTGTTCAATCACTTATGGTACGCTTTACAAAATGGTGATATATCATTGATAATACAAGGATCTATACCCTTCTATATTTTATTGATATACCTTATTTTATTTAGAAAAGTAAAATTTTATAAATGAAGATTGATAAACCCAAACTATCTATATTGACTCTTTCAATGGGGCATGGTGGAGCAGAAAAGGTAATTAGTCTGCTATTGCCAGAGTTGATAAAAGAGTATGATGTGTATTTATATTTATTCTATCCCACAATTCACTATATAATTCCTTCTGAAGTTAAGGTCATCACTAATTATTCTAACCATAAGAATGGCTTATGGCGAAGAATGGTCAGCCCATTAGTTATATACAGAAAATATGTTCAATTTTTAAAAAAAGAACAGATAAAGATATCCATATCCTTTCTATTTAGAGCTAATATTATTAATGGTATGGTCAAAAACAAAAATTCAGATATAAAGGTGTTGATGAGTGAGCGAAACTATCCTTCAAAGATGTACAATACTTCATGGGTTAGACTTTGGCTATCTAAATTATTAATAAAGAAATTGTATAATAAGGCAGATGTTTTATTTTCTAATTCATATTATATCAATCAGGATTTAAAACAAAATTTCGATGTTACGATTCCAATAAAGACACTATATAACCCTATCGAAAAGCCAATTAAAAGCCATAATGTCCAAAAAATCACAAATGAAGATGGAGCAATAAAAATTGTTTCTGTTGGTAGATTTGAGCAAGTGAAAAACCATAGCCTTCTGTTTAAGGCAATAGAACAGATTAGGAATGCTACTTTAACAATTATTGGAGAAGGTACTTTACGTGGTAATTATAGAAATGAAATAGAGAGAAGGAATCTAAGTGAGCGTGTATATTTACCAGGTATATCCAAAAAAGTACTCAATGACTTGTTAGACTATCACATCTTTATCCTTAGTTCAGACTCTGAAGGTTTTCCTAATGCGTTGTTAGAAGCAATGAGTGTAGGATTACCGGTTATATCAACCAATTGTTTATCAGGTCCTTTAGAATTATTAAATGAAGGACAAGAGATTAAAATTGAAAAAGGCACTTTTTATAAAGCAAAATATGGTTTATTAACTAATGTTAATGATGTAGAAGCATTGATAAAAGCTATACAATATTATCAAAACAATAGTGATGTACGAAGATATTATAGTCAACAATCTTTAATGAGATCAGAGTTTTTTTTTATAGAGTCTATTTATCAAGATTTTAAAAAAGTAATAGCAATTACACAACATGAAACCTAAATTAGTACGTTTATCTACAGTTCCTGTTTCCTTGAATATTTTACTTAAAGGACAGTTGAGATTTCTCAATCAATATTTTGATGTAGTGGCAGTTTCAGGAGCTGGAAAAGATTTGGAAAGTGTAGAAGTTCGTGAAGGGGTTAGAGTTCATCCTATTGAGATAAAGAGAAATATATCTTTGTTAAATGATATAATTTCTTTGTTTCAACTTTTTTTATTTTTTAAAAGGGAAAAGCCACAAATCGTACATTCTATTACCCCAAAGGCAGGATTACTTTCTATGTTAGCGGCTAAATTTGCAGGAGTCCCTATTCGAATACATACATTTACAGGTTTGATTTTTCCTTCTAGAAAGGGAGGAATACAAAAAATATTGATTTATATGGATCGCCTTTTATGTATGTGTGCTACTCACATATATCCAGAAGGTAGAGGGGTGAAGGAAGATTTGATAAAATATAAGATTACTCGTAAACCACTTAAAGTCATAGCAAACGGAAATGTAAATGGTATTAACACTAATTATTTTTCACATCAACAGATAAGTGAAGAGAGCAAACAAAATTTAAAAACAGAATTAGGAATACAAGAAAATGATTTTGTTTATATCTTTGTAGGAAGATTGGTTGGTGATAAAGGAATTAATGAATTAGTAGAAGCCTTTAAAAAAATACAGAATCATAATATAAAACTACTATTAGTTGGTGCTGAAGAGCGAGAATTAGACCCTTTGCTTCAGAAAACTATTGAAGAAATAGGAATTAACGATAATATCCTTGCAGTTGGTTACCAAAAAGATGTTCGCCCATATTTCGCGATTGCGGATGCTTTGGTTTTTCCAAGTTATCGTGAAGGATTTCCAAATGTTGTGATGCAAGCAGGAGCCATGGGATTACCAAGTATAGTTTCTGATATTAATGGTTGTAATGAAATTATTATAAATTATAAAAATGGAATCATAATTCATCCAAAAAACACGGAGGCTTTACAATCAGCTATGGAACAATTAGTAAATGACAATCAGTTATATAATCAATTGAAGAGCCAAAGTAGGAAAATGATAGAGAGTCGATATCAACAGAGATTGGTATGGAATGAGTTATTAGCTAATTATCAAGAACTGCTAAATGGAATCCAATAAAAATCTAAATAAGGAGATAGTATTTTTTTTATTGCCTCTTATCTATGCTATAGGTATATGCTTATATACGCCACCACCTACTTATGATTTAAATCACTTCTATGGATATTATTCTGTTTTTGGTGATTTTGATTTATTAAGTATTAAAATTCAAAAGGTATTTATCAAAAGTCCTGATTATATACCTCTTGTTTGGCTATTGTTATTAGCAAAATTAAATTTGCCTATTTTTCTGTTTTTTTTGCCAGTAACTTATATTACAGTCTTCAATTTTTTATATATTTTTCGTTATATCTATCGCCAATGTGTTAAACAAAATCCTCCTACTCTTTTATATTTCATTATTTTTTGTTCATTAAATTTATTTGCAATTCTTTCAGGAGTTCGGAATATTCATGCCTTATCTTTTGTAGCTCTATCTTTTGTTTTTATTCATAAGAAGAAATACTGGATTACAATATTATTATTGTTATATGCTGGATTGTTTCACTATAGTACTTATATCTATTTATTAGTCTTTATTAGTTTCTTTTTTTTGTTAAGAATTGGATGGAGTAAATCGAAAATTTTAAAACTACAATATTTAATTTCCATTATTCTTTGTTTTTTGATTGTATTGGTAAAATTAATGCCAACCAAATATTTAGAAAGTGTGTTGCCATACAATCTTTTTCTAAAAGTCGATTTTTACATAAGGAAGACAGATATTTTTATCAAGTTATTATATGAAAGGGAATGGGAATCAATATTTTTATTCTTTTTATACACATACAGTTTAATGATTAGTTTTTTTATACTATTTTATAGGGATATTAAGTCGTATCTAATCTATAATAAATATTTTATGTTAGTAGTAGTCCCTTGTTTGGTCTGTGTGCTTTTTCCAAATACTTTTTCGAGATATATGATGCTGTCGAATACTTTTATAGTTGTTTATGCCTTAAGTATTAGTAAGCAAACTTTCAAAAGAAATCTTATTATATTACAAACCTTGCTTATCTTTGGGGTTCAACTTTATTTATTTTTTAAGTCAATTAACTAAAATCATGTACAAAAATTACATTAAACGATTACTAGATTTTTCCCTATCCCTAATAGGTTTTGTAATCTTATTGCCTATATTTTTGATAGTAACCGTTTTGTTGGTAATTGCTAATGAGGGGAAACCTTTTTTCTTTCAGTTACGACCAGGAAAGAATGAGCGTATTTTTAGAATCATCAAATTCAAAACGATGAATGACAAAAAAGATGCAAATGGAAACTTATTACCCGATGCAGAACGATTAACGAAAATAGGGCGATTTGTAAGAAAAACTTCCTTAGATGAAATTCCCCAATTGCTCAATGTTATAAAAGGCGATATGTCCCTCGTTGGACCTCGCCCACTTTTGCCAGAATATTTGCAACTTTACAATGATTTCCAACGAAGAAGAAATGAAGTGAAGCCCGGTATTACAGGCTGGGCACAAGTCAATGGTAGGAATAGCATCAGTTGGGAGAAGAAGTTTGAGTACGATGTTTGGTATGTAGAGAACATCAGTTTTTTGTTAGATTTAAAAATAATATTTCTAACCATTTTGAAGGTGGTAAAGTCCGAAGGTATCAACGAGCAAGGACAAGCCACTTCGGAAGAATTTAAAGGTAATTTATAATGATTTTATTTGGAGCAGGAGGACACGCAAAAGTTATTTTGGATATTTTGCAAGGCAATGATATTCATATTCAGGCAGTTTATGAGGATAATCCTAAACACGAGGATTTGTATGGAATTCCTGTTAAAAAAAATAACCTATTGCCAGATGAAAAATTAGAAGCAATCATTGCAATTGGGAATAATAATGTAAGGAAAATTTTTGCTGAAAAATACAAATTCCAATATCAAATAGCCATTCATAAAAATGCCGTTATTTCCCATAAATCAAAAATTGGCGCAGGTACTGTGGTTATGGCTAATGCAGTTGTAAATTCCGATGCTAAAATAGGAAAACACTGTATTATAAATACTTCTGCTATTGTGGAGCACGATTGCCAAATCCAAGATTTTGTACACATTTCACCTAATGCCGCTTTGGCGGGCAATGTTTCTGTTGGAGAGGGGACGCACATTGGTATAGGAGCCAGCGTAATACCCAAAATTAAAATAGGCAAATGGGCAACAATAGGTGCAGGTGCAGTAATTATTAAAGATGTACCAGATGGTGCAACTGTTGTAGGTAATCCAGGGAAAATAATTAAAGTAAAGAAAATATAAAATATGAACACAAAAATATGGCTCTCTTCACCACATATGGGAGGAAATGAGCAAAAGTATATCAACGAGGCATTTGCTGAAAATTGGGTAGCACCATTAGGACCTAATGTCAATCAATTTGAAAATGATTTAAAAAACTATTTGTCACAAGAAGTTGAGGTAGCAGCATTAAGTGCAGGAACAGCCGCTTTACACTTAGCACTCATCATCTTAGGCGTAAAAGCAGGCGATGAGGTGATTTGTCAGAGTATGACTTTTTCTGCATCAGCAAATCCGATTGTGTATCAAGGAGCGACCCCCATTTTTGTAGATAGCGAAAAAGATACTTGGAATATGTGTCCCAAAGCACTGGAGCAAGCGATAGAAGACCGTATTTCTAAAGGTAAGAAGCCAAAAGCAATCATCGTAGTGCATCTATACGGAATGCCTGCCAAAATGGATGAATTGATGGCAGTGGCTTCCAAATACGATATTCCGATTGTTGAGGATGCGGCCGAAGCATTGGGAAGCACTTATAAAGGACAAAAATGTGGAACTTTTGGCGAAATGGGTATTTTAAGTTTCAATGGCAATAAAATCATCACGACTTCAGGTGGAGGGGCTTTGGTTTGTCAAACTAAGGAAGAAAAAGACAAGGCGGTGTTTTTATCTACCCAAGCAAGAGATAATGCCCCACACTACCAGCACTCAGAGATTGGCTATAATTACCGTATGAGTAATATTTGTGCGGGGATAGGTTGTGGACAAATGGAAGTATTAGATGAGCGTGTTACACAACGCCGAGCCAATCATGATTTTTATGTGGAGCTGTTTAAAGATATCGATGGAGTAGAGGTGTTTAGTGAGCCATCAGAAGATTACTTTTCCAATCATTGGCTTTCGGCGATTGTTGTTAATCCTGAAAAAGCAGGTTTTACCAGAGAAGATTTACGCTTACGCTTATTAGAAGAAAATATAGAATCACGCCCTCTATGGAAACCGATGCACTTACAACCCGTATTTGCTGATGCACCTTATTATGGAGAAAAAGTAGCAGAGCAATTATTTAATGATGGCTTGTGTCTGCCCTCTGGCTCTAATATGACGGATGAAGATAGAGCGCGTATAAAATCGGTAGTACAAAATTTTGTGAGTGCCAGATAGTAGATAACACACTCTAATGGAATAAGATATGGAAGATTTACACGATAAAAGAAAAGTTTACGACAAAGGACAGCTTATAGAAAGTGAAATAAAGGAAAATCCTATTGAACAATTTCGTGAGTGGTTTACAGATGCTGAAAATCATCCAGCTATTTCTGAGGCGAATGCTATGGCAATTTCAACGGTAGATGCCGATGGTTGCCCGAGAACCAGAATGGTTTTACTGAAAGCTTACACTTGGGAAGGTTTTATCTTTTACACTAATTATAACAGCCAGAAAGGACGAGCCATTTCAGAAATACCGAAGGTTTGTTTACACTTTTTTTATCCACCATTAGAACGACAAATTATCATTAAAGCCCATATTGAAAAATTACCTCAAAACCTTAGTGATGGTTACTTTTCATCTCGCCCTAGAGGGAGTCAATTAGGTGCATTGGTATCGCCGCAGAGTGAAGTCATTCCAGGCCGAATGTTTCTGGAGGAAAAATTAAAAACTTTAGAACAAGCGTTTGAAGGAAAGGAAATTCCTAGACCAGAGCATTGGGGCGGTTATATTGCAAAGCCTTACGAAATAGAATTTTGGCAAGGTAGACCCAACCGCTTGCACGACCGTATTCGCTATCGGTTAGATGAAAATTTTGATTGGAAAATCTCAAGATTAGCCCCTTAGATTTCATTTTTTATGAGTAGTTTTGTGTGCTATAAAATTCATTGATTTAAATCTATGTTGCACCAATCCAAAAAATCTGCGGCAGTCGGCTTTATATTTATCACTCTATTAATTGATATTACAGGCTGGGGGATTATTATTCCAGTAGTTCCAAAGTTGATTGAAGAGCTGATACAAGGAGACATCAGCGAGGCGTCTAAATATGGAGGCTGGCTCAGTTTTTCTTATGCAGCTATGCAGTTTATATTTGCATCGGTATTAGGGAATTTAAGTGACCGATTTGGGCGGCGTCCTATTATTTTATTTTCATTGTTAGGCTTTTCGGCTAACTTTTTTCTTCAGGCGTGGGCACCTACGATTATATGGTTGTTTGTAGGGCGTATGTTATCGGGCGTTACGGGGGCTAGCATTACCACGGCTAGTGCTTATATTGCAGACATTAGTACAGAAAAAGACCGTTCCAAAAATTTCGGAATGATAGGGGCGGCTTTTGGATTAGGCTTTATTATAGGGCCTGTTTTGGGAGGTATTTTAGGAGAATATGGTTCTAGAATACCATTTTTAGCTTCAGGAATATTATGTTTGATCAATTTTATTTATGGACTTTTTGTACTGCCAGAAAGTTTACCCAAGGAGCGTAGACGCCCATTTAATTGGAAGCGTGCAAATCCCGTAGGTTCACTCATGCATTTAAAGAAATATCCGAGTATTTCTGGCTTAGTAGGCGCATGGTTTTTGGTTTATATTGCGGCTCATGCGGTGCAAACCAACTGGACTTATTTCGGAATGTACCGATTTGATTGGAGTGAGAAAACTGTCGGGATTTCATTAGGGGTTATGGGTGCACTTACAGCATTAGTTCAAGGGGTGATAATCAGAAAAATTAATCCTAAAATTGGGGACAAACGCAGCATTATTTATGGGGTGATGTTGTACGGTTTAGGTATGTTATTATTTGCGTTTGCAAATCAAAGTTGGATGATGTTTGCCATTTTAGGCATTTATTGTATGGGCGGTATTGCGGGACCCACTTTACAATCGGTTATATCTTCCAAAATTCCTGCTAACGAACAAGGCGATTTGCAAGGGGCTTTAACGAGTTTAGTAAGCCTTACCAGTATCATTGGGCCACCATTAATGACTAATATATTCTATTTTTTCACGCATGATGAAGCGCCGTTTGAGTTTGCTGGAGCCTCATTTTTATTAGGCTTTATATTGATGATGATTAGTGCGGTGCTCATTTATTATGTATTCAAGAGGAATAAATCGTTTTAATTTTAATGGATATTATATCAAAGTTTTGTAATTTCGCATCATGGGAGATTTAGGTTTTAGCGAAATGGTAGTCATTGTACTACTGATAGTTATTTTATTTGGTCCTAAGAAAATTCCTGAAATTGCTAGGGAGTTGGGACATGGCATTAGAAAAATGAAATCGGCGATGGAAGACATCAAAACCGAAATCATGAAGGAAACGGATACCTCAGTATCGGATATCAAAAAGGAAATAGAACAAGTTAAAAATTCGGTGTCGGATATTAACCCCGTTAATGATATAAAAAAACAAATTACCGAGGTATCGGAAATGGTGAATAAAGATTTGGATGGTGCTCAACCAAAACCACAGCCTAAATTACCACCACAAGATGATGACACCTACGAAGGTCCTGTAAGCCGTAAATAATAATATGCATGAACTGATTCAATACGACAAATCCTTATTTTTGTTTCTTAATCAATTGGGAAATGAATCCTTTGATGCATTTTGGATTTTGGTTTCGGGTAAACTGACTTGGATTCCTTTGTATATTATCTTTCTCTATTTAATTTTAAAGCATTTCGATAAGCGTTCGGTACTTTATATTCTACTATTTATTGTATTAGGGATTGTAGTTTCGGACCAGTTGGCTAATATTTTTAAGGTAGGCGTACACCGTTTAAGACCGTGCCATGATGCTACTTTGGAAGGGCTAGTAAGAGAGGTGAAGTGTGGGGGACAGTATGGTTTTTACTCCGCTCATGCATCTAATACTTTTTTTATAGCTACTTTTATGTCGATGTTGTTTGAGAAAAAAATCAACTATTTCTCTGCGATGGTGTTTTTCTGGGCAGTATTCGTGTCTTATAGCCGTATTTATCTTGGGGTACATTTTCCATTAGATATTGTATTTGGTGCTAGTGTTGGGTTTTTATTAGGCGGATTTTTTGGTAGTTTAGCCCTTAAAACCATTCGGCGTAGTACGGGATTTTAACTTAATCCCTTCAGCATGACTTCTACTTCCGCAGAAAGTATTATATTTGCTCAAAAGTTTATAATTTAAAATTATGTTTAAATCTATTTTCCATTGGAAGGTATTACTGAATTTAGTAGTTGCAATAGGTATTTTATTTGGTTTGGTATGGCTAACCTTTTGTTGGCTAGAAGTACATACCAATCATGGTAAAGAGGTACCAGTTCCAAGTGTTGTAAATATGACGATGCATGAAGCTATTAAAGTCTTGGACGATGCTGGACTAGATTACGAAGTGGATAGTGGTAAATATGATCCTAAATATAAATCTTTCCAAGTATTACAAGTTTACCCATCGGCGGGGTCTAGAGTTAAAGAAAGCCGTTCGGTACGCTTAAAGGTTAATCCTAGAACTTGGGCACCCGTTACTGTTCCAGACATCTTAAACCGTTATAAAAATACTGTATTTGCTCAGTTGGAAAGAATAGGACTAAAGGTAGGCGATACCGTATACGAGCCAAGTATCCAGCCCGATGCCGTTATTGGGATGAAATACAATGGTATGGCTTTAAAACCAGGAACTACACTGCCTAGATTTTCAGTGATTGATTTGGTGATAGGCTCTGGACCTAGAAGAAATATCCCCGTGCCTAATGTAGTAGGTATGACGGTGGAACAAGCTAAAAACATCATTGAACAAACTTATTTTTCTATAGGTTTAGTAGAGCACGAAGATGGCAAAAATGATGGCTCGGATATTGTGTATTACCAAGACCCAGCACCAGGGAGCCTTAGAGACCAAGGTATGCAGGTAGATATTTGGGCAACTAAAAAGACTTTGGCAGAGATGCAGGAAAAGGTTAATAGTTTAAATCAAATCTATCGAGTAAGGTTGGAGCCTGTAGCACCGTCTTATTATGAAGAGGATTATATGCCAGAAGCCGCTCCAGAGCCGTCAGCACCAGAAGTACAGCCAAAGCCTTCTAAACCTAAATCCGAGGTGCCTAACCAACCTAAAAAGCCAGAGGCAAAACCTAAAACTTCAGAACCTCAAAAACCGAAGTCAGAAGAGAAACCAAAGACTAAAAAAGTCATCATAGAATAATAACTTACAATATATAAAAAAGGCTTTGGCATCCGTCAAAGCCTTTTATCTAAAGACCAATGAAAGAGCAAGACGAATTAGAAGACCATATCCAAGAGGAGGAGTATAATGAGGAAAGTAGTGGGCTTTATGAACACCTTAATTTAGTGGTAGATAAAAAGCAAGAACCACTTAGGATAGATAAATACCTGCTGATTTTTAGACAAAACTCCTCTCGAAATAAAATCTCTCAAACTTGCAGAGCAGGGAATGTAGTGGTGAATGGAAAACCCGTAAAACAAAATTATAGAGTAAAGCCAGGCGATGAAATCTCGGTATTGCTGGCGCACCCACCCCGCGAAAATGTAATTGTACCGCAGGATATTCCCATTAATATCATTTATGAAGATGAGGATTTACTAGTGGTAGACAAAGAGGCGGGCATGGTAGTCCACCCAGGCTTTGGTAATTGGGACGGTACACTAGTTAATGCCCTAGCTTACCATTTTGAAAAAAATGGACTTAAAACCGATTTGGATAGAGTAGGGCTGGTACACCGTATAGATAAGGATACCTCTGGGCTATTGGTGATAGCTAAAAACGAATATGCCATGAGTTTTTTGGCAAAACAATTTTTTAACCGAACTACTAAGCGCCTCTACTGGGCGTTTGTTTGGGGCAATCTTCAGGAGGATACGGGGACTATACGCGGGCATATCGGTAGGCATCTTAAAAACAGAATGCAGATGGCGGTTTTTGAGGACGGCAGCTTTGGGAAACACGCCGTTACCCATTACAAGGTTTTGGAACGCTTTAGATATATGACTTGGGTAGAATGTAAACTGGAAACGGGAAGAACGCACCAGATTAGAGCCCACTTTAAGCACATTGGGCATACATTATTTAATGATGAACGCTACGAAGGCAACCAAATCCTAAGAGGTGTGAATATGCCTAAATACAAACAATTTGTAAAAAATGTGTTTGAAGTATTGCCTCGCCATGCACTACACGCCCATACTTTGGGATTTGTACACCCTACCACTAAGGAGGAACTATATTTTGAAAGTCCCATGCCGAAGGATATGCAACAAGCCGTAGACCGATGGAGAACTTATTTGGCGGATAAAGATTAGCACTGTATCAATTTTTTTAATGATTTCAACCTCTAAACCAGACCCTACGGGTATTAAAATAGACCCTGCAACCTCTAAGATAGACCCTATAATGATTAANCCAGACCNTACGGGTATTAAAATAGACCCTGCAACCTCTAAGATAGACCCTGTAATGATTAAACTAGCTCCCTCAAACCTTATCCCTCACCCTTCAAACCTATAAATTCTCGCTTATGACTACTCGACAAGAACAACTACAAGCTTTTGAAGCATTACTCAACATTATGGATGATTTGCGAGCACAATGTCCTTGGGATAGAAAGCAAACCCTACAATCCTTACGGCACCTTACTTTAGAAGAAGTCTATGAACTATCCGATGCCTTGCTGGACGAAGATTATCCAGAAATAAAAAAGGAACTGGGCGATGTTTTGCTACACTTGGTGTTTTATGCCAAAATAGGCTCGGAGCAAAAGCAGTTCGACATCGGTGATGCCATAAAGGCGTTAAATGAAAAACTTATCTTTAGACACCCTCATATCTATGGCGATACTCAAGTGGCAGATGAAGACGAAGTAAAGAAAAACTGGGAACGGCTGAAACTAAAAGAAGGTAATATCTCCGTACTATCTGGTGTACCAAAGGGCTTACCCTCACTGATAAAAGCGTATAGAATACAGGACAAAGTGCGAGGTGCAGGGTTTGAGTTTCCAAATGCAGAAGCCGCTTGGCAAAAAGTAGAGGAGGAGCTGCAAGAGTTTCATCACGAGGAAGACCCTCATAAAAAAGAGGAAGAATTGGGCGATGTCTTGTTCTCAATCATCAATTATGCAAGGCTAAAAGGCATCAATCCAGATACGGCATTGGAGCGAACAAACCAAAAGTTTATCACCCGATTTAAAATGATGGAAACCTTAGCCGCAGACCAAAATCAAACTTTGGAGCAACTGTCTTTGGAGGAAATGGACGCCCTTTGGGAAAAAGCCAAGCGAAACCTAAGGCTATAAACTATAAATTGATTAACTTTGAATAAAATTTCACTATACTATGAAGCAACTGGGACTCATCGGTAAAAACATTTCGTATTCATTTTCGAAAAAATACTTTGAAGGTAAATTTCAAAAACTATTCTTAAAAGACATTGCCTATACCGTGTTTGATATTCCCTCGATAGAAGAGGTTACAGCTATACTCCAAACCCCAAATTTAGTGGGTTTTAATGTAACAATACCCTATAAAGTTCAAATGATCGACTACCTTGATGAGTTAAGCGAAGAAGCCCGAGCGATAGGTGCCGTCAATACAGTAGCGATAAAGGATGGTAAAAAAATAGGCTATAATACCGATGCCTTCGGCTTTGAAAGAACACTGGATTTACACCTAATGCCTCATCAAGATAAAGCCTTAATCCTAGGTGATGGCGGTGCGGCAAAGGCGGTAAAGTATGTTTTAGAACAAAAAGGTATTCCTTATCAGGTGGTGTCAAGAAAGGGAACGCTAAAGTTTGAAGACTTAAATGAGACGATGGTTCAAGAGTATCCTATCTTAGTCCAGTGTACGCCTGTGGGGACTTATCCCAATGTGGAAGACTGTGTACCTTTTCCATTTGGAGGCATTACGGACAAACATTTGGTGATAGACCTTATCTATAATCCAGACCTAACTAAACTACTAAAAGAAGCCACTAGAAAAAATGCTAAAACGGCTAATGGGCTGTTTATGTTGGAACAGCAGGCAGAAAAAGCGTGGAAAATTTGGAATATTGTATAAAATTATTTTAATTTAGTGCCGACGGAAATTAGGCTAAAACTAAAGTCTAATGCAATAAGTTTAAAAAATTATATTTGCTATGAATAACGATGTAAACCATTCTGAAAACGAGGAGTTAAAACCTCAGGAAACTTCTGAAAACATTCAAGAATCTATTGTAGAAAGATTGGCACAAACGCCATCTCCAGATTTGCCTGAAACTACATTTACGCCCTTAGAAGAAGGATACGAGGAAAGCGAGGACGATACAGAAGACAATGAAGAACAGGAAGAAAACGAAAAACTTTCCATAAAAGAATTGGTGGATAAATTGGAACAATTCATCAATCAAGGTAATGCTGGAGGGTTAGCGAAGAAGTTTAATGCGTTAAAACATAGCATCGCTGAAAAAATAGAGGAAGAAGCTCAGGACAAAAAGGAAGCGCACGAAGCCAGTGAAGAGACAGAGCCTTTTCAATATGAGCATCCATTACAAGCTAAATTTTCGGCACTCATCAATATCTTTAAGGAAAAACAAGAGGTTTTTCATCAGCAGCAAACGGAAGAGCATCAAAAAAATTTAGAGGAAAGACAAGGGATTATTGAAAGACTAAAAAACCTCTATACCAATACAGAGCCAGGGACTAATTTATTCAAAGCCATTAGAGAGATTAAAGAAGCGTGGGCTCAAGCGGGGAAAGTGGCAAAATCTGATTTTAGATTGTTGAACAACGATTATTATCATCACCTTAATGGGTTCTACGAAATGCTCGATTTGAATAAAGAATACCGAGAGCAAGAGTATGAACACAATTTGGAAAAAAGAAAACTTATTATTGCCCGTGCTAAAGAACTTCTAGAAGAACCAAATGTACAAAAAGCCCTAAACGAATTGCAGTATTTGCACAAGTTATGGAAAGAAGAAGCTGTACCCGTAGCAGAAGAATATAGAGAACCAACTTGGCAAGAGTTTAAAGGATTATCTGACCAAATGCATGGTAGAAAATCTGAACTTTATGCACAATTGGAAGCCCAGCAAAATTTGAATTTAGAAAAGAAAAATACGATTATTGAACAAATAAAGGCATTGACCCACCCAGAAAAAGAGCCGAACCATAATTATTGGCAAAAAGCCATTAAAAAAATGGAAGCCCTTAGAGAGGAATTTATCAAACTGGGTAGTGTACCGAAGAAATTATCCAATCAAAACTGGACTAATTTTAAACAGAGCGTTAGAGCCTTTAATTCAGCAAAAAATAATTTTTATAAAGGTCTGAAAGAGGCTCAAATTAAAAATCTAGAGGCTAAATATAAGCTGATAAAAACGGCTGAAGATAATAAACATTCCGAAGATTGGGATACCATGGTACCTTTGTTTAAAAAACTTCAGAAGGAATGGCAAAGTATTGGGCATGTGCCAAGAAGCCAAGCCAATAAGGTATGGAGCGAATTTAGAGAAGCGTGTAACTATTTCTTTGACCAATACCGCAGTAAGAGCGATGCCGCAGGGGATAATTGGAATGAAAACTACAAGCAGAAAAAAGACCTTTTAGATACCCTGAAAACGATTGCGAAAGGAGAGGATAGCCTTGCAAAAATTGAAGAAATTAAAAATCAATGGAACGCTATTGGCAAAGTACCTAAAGATAAACTGAGCATCAATAGAGAGTTTAATAAAACCCTTAAGCAAAAACTCAAACTCAATAATCTTAACGAATATGATTTAAGGGAAGAAGGCTTGTCTGAATCTCAATTGACCGATAAAGCACGCAAACTTAAAAATCAAATTTCAGATATGGAAGCTGAGGTAGTGAAGTTGGAAAACAACTTGGCATTCTTTAGCAATCCAACGAGAGAGAATCCGTTGCTTAAGGATACTTTTGAGAAAATAGATGATAGAAGAGCGGAACTAGAGAGTTTAAGAATTACGCTCCATCAGATGCTTTCGAATCATTAGATATAGTAGTTAAAATAGACACTTTAGGCTAAACTGAATAGACAGTTTAGCCTTTTTTATACATAGAATTTTGGAATTTGCCAATGGTATTTTACCGATAAAGTTCTTATCGAGACAATAAGTAATATGGTGATAATTTGAATAAAAGTATAGGATAGTGGGGTGTATTGGGTGAGTAAAATAAAACTACCACCGCCTACAATACATGCCGTAGCGTAAATTTCTTTTCTAAAAATAAGTGGAATCCTATTCAACAAAATATCCCGAATAATTCCCCCAAAGCAACCCGTAATTGTTCCTAGTGTAATACAAATAATCGGATGTAAATTGGCATGGAGTCCCTTCTGTACCCCAACAATAGTAAATAGACCCAATCCAAAACTATCGAATATAAATAGCGTAACCCTAAAGCTGTTTTCAATGGATTTGAAAATCATAGAGACGATGCAAGTAACAAATATAACAGCACACATCCAAAGGTCGTACATCCAAAACACGGGCACATCTAAAAGCAAATCTCTTACGGTACCACCACCAGCCGCAGTAACGAAGGCAATAATCAAAACCCCGAAAGGGTCTAGCCTTCTTTGCATAGCGGCAAAACTTCCCGACATGGCAAAAGAGATAGTCCCTAAAAATTCAATTAAAAAATTGACATGCTCATGGGTAAGCATTTCATTGATGTATAATAAACTCAAAACTTGGTTAGATTCTTACGGCATCGGGAACGAGTAGTTCGTATTCCCCACCGTGGTTAATGATTTCTCTTACAATACTACTGCTAATAAACGATTTTCCTGATGAAGTAAGCAAGAATACCGTTTCTAATTTCCTATGTGCCAATGTGCGATTGGTATGAGCAATGGCTTTTTCAAACTCAAAGTCGGCAGGGTTTCTCAGTCCTCTTAAGATGAATTGGGCGTCTTTCTTTAGACAATAATCTACCGTTAAGCCTTCAAAATGGTCTACTTCAATATTTCCAAAATGGGCAGTAGAGGCTTTAATAAACTCAATCCGCTTTTCTAGTGGAAACATATAGTTTTTTTGCGAATTTTGTCCAATAGCGATGATTAATTTATCGAAAAGTCCAGAGGCTCTTTCTATAATATCGTAATGTCCTAAAGTAATAGGATCAAAAGACCCTGGGAATACAGCAACTCTCATAAGATAGTTTTGTTTTTTTAAGGTTTGGCTAAGGCTTTTTCCACTTCGTTGCCACATAAATCTTTAATGGAAATTCCATAAATTTTAGCTTGTTGAGGAAGAATACTTGCTGGGGAAAAGCCAGGGTTGGTATTCATTTCCAGCATATAAGGTGTTCCGTTCATGATGATAAACTCACTTCTCGAAAAACCACTCATCCCTAATGAATTATAGGCTTTTTTCGCTATGTTTTCTACCATTTTTTGGGTGTCTTCATCTATTCTAGCGGGCGTTATTTCCTGCGATGCGCCTAAATACTTGGCTTCATAATCGAAGAATTCTTTGTCAGGCACAATTTCTGTAATGCCTAGCACGGTGGTTTCGCCTTTATAATCTAATACGCCGACAGAAACTTCTATACCATCTAAAAAACTTTCAATTAAGACTTCATCATCTTCGGCGAAGGCTTTTTCTAGAGCGGTTTCAAATTCTTCTACTTTTTTTACTTTAGAAATTCCAAGAGACGAGCCACTTTGGTTGGGTTTTACAAATAACGGCAGTTTTAAATCTTCAATAATTTGCTCTACCTCATAGGCATCACCTTTTCTTAGGTAAACACTTTTGGCAGAAGGGATACCATATTTTGCTAATACAGAAAGTGTATCTTTTTTGTTAAAAGTTAAGGCACTTTGGTAAAATGGACAGCCCGTATATTTTTGACCAATAGCGTCCCAGTAGGCTTGTAAAATACCATTTTCGCCTGGTGCTCCATGAATAATATTAAAACACACATCAAATTTGAGAGAACTTCCATCATTAAGCTTTACCGAAAAATCACCTTTATCAATTGGTAACTTTTTTTCGTCTTCGGTAAGCAGGTACCATTCATCTTGTAATATTACGACTTTATACACGTGATATAAAGCCCTGTCTAGAGAGTCATAAATGAGTTGTCCACTTTTAAGTGAAACAACATACTCGTCTGAATAGCCGCCCATAACGACTGCAATATGTTTCTTACCCATACTAGTAAAGGATGTAATTTTGCGACAAAGATAGAGAAATAATTTTATAGATATTAGAGCCTAGAGCTTAGATATAAGAATTTAGACAAGAACAGCAATAGGCAGTAGGTTTTAAGCAGTAAGCTACTCAAAACTCTTAACTCTTCATTTTTAATTTAAAATCTATCATTTAGCATTTATAATTCTTCTAAAATCTAATTTCTAAGCTCTAATTTCTAAATCCTATTGCACAATAAAAAAAATACCCATATTTTTGCCCCCATTATGTTACACATTTTCACAGAAATAAAACTTTTTCAAAAAAACTACTCAAATAATTTGGTGGTTTCAGAAAATTGTGTAAACACACACAGGTTAATTCCTGCGTAGCGCGCGTATTATACAACTTTTTTTCGAAAAAAGAGCTTAGAGATGAGAGCTTAGAACTTAGGGGGGGGTATGGCTTTATGCCGTAGGCTAAAGGCTTCAGGCAATCACTCAATATTTGCTTTAGGCAGTAAGCAGAAGGCGATAAGCCACTCATTAATTAAAACTCATCACTCAAACCTCGCTTTATGCAGTAAGCAGCAAGCGACAAGCCATTCAAAACTTACCGTAGGCGATACGCTCAATGCTATCATGCTGAATTTATTTACTCATTCTGTTTTATTATATATCTATGGATTCGTGAATTTTCAATTTCAGCATCTCACGGAATGGATGTTATATTTTCCAATTTTAAAGACCTTGAAACAAGTTCAGGGTGACACTGTAATATCCGCAGTAGGCTTTGAGCAGCAAGCCATAAGCCATAAGTTGAAAGCCACAAGTTACTCAAAACTCATCACTTCTCACTCAAACTTTGCCGTAGGCTTTAAGCCTAAAGCGACAAGCCACTTATCACTTAATCCTTTTCACTTTTACCTTGCCGTAGGCAGTAAGCCGTAGGCTATAAGCCACTCAAACCTCGCCATAGGCAATAAGTTGAAAGCCGCAAGTTACTCAAAACTCATGACTCAAAAATCAAACCTTGCCTTAGGCTTAAAGCCTACGGCTTATAGCCAAAATATTGCAGCCCTTTCTTTGGCATTCTTTGCCATGGGCTGTAGCCCTGTCCTCATTTTCTTTAAGTTGTGTGTTATATATCTGGGGGCAGGGCGTTTTTTATGTGCTTTAAGCCGTAAGCCGAAGGCGGTAGGCAAAAGTATAGATTTTAGAAATAAGAGCTTAGAAATTAGATATTGGAAAGCATTATGCCGTAGGCTAAATACTTCAGGCAATCACTCATCACTCAAAACTCATCACTTATCCCTCGCCGTAGGCAAAAGGCTTAGAGCTTTATACAACAACTCATTACTTGCTACTGGCAATTTAAAACAATTGGTTCAACTCCTAGTTGCAGGCTTTAGTCCTGTAGCTACTAAACAAATAAATTATTAACAACTTTAAATTTAATTTTTATGAAAAAAACAATTATCAATTTAGCCGTATTCGCCGCAGTAGGCTTGAGTACACAAGTGTTTGGACAGCAAGAAAAAACACAAGGAG
>NZ_KB894239.1 GCF_000374405.1 Riemerella columbina DSM 16469 | reverse complement strand
AATGTTTTCATCTACTGTTAGCAGGGCTTCCCACACTTCATTTAAGCTCATCCAAGTGGACTTTCTCAAACTGATAGCCAATGCGGTTTGCTCATTGGTTAGAGCATACCGAATGGATTTAGGTCTGGAGGATTTGTCTTTAAGAGAATTTCTATTTTTCCACTTAGAAACGGTTTGTTGCGATGTGTTAAATTGCTGGGCTAACTCAAAATTACTAGCCTTAGATTTTTGAATTTGCTGACGAATGTTTATATTCGTAGTGGCGTTTGAATGATAAATTTGCATAATTATTTTCATTTATGAGAAACAAAAATAACCAACTTTTTTATCAGTTCCTCATAGGATTTACTTTGAAGGCTAGCCTTTAAAGTAAATCCTATGAGGATAGAATGCAATCAATAATGTTATGAAACTTTACACTTAATCACCCTTCTTCCAATACTCTTATAATAGAACCCTGTGCCTTCCACTTGTTCTAAAGCAAACATATTTCTACCATCAAATATGGCTTTGTGGTTCATTTTTTCTGCCATTAAATCGAAGTTTGGATTTTTAAACTCTGACCATTCTGTGGTAATAAGTAAAGCATCCGCACCATCTAATGCAGAATACATATCTTTAGCATAAGAAATTTTGTCGCCTAAAATCTTTTTTACATTTGCTTCTGCAATTTGATCGTAAGCTGTAATCGTTGCTCCTTTTTCTAATAATAATTTGATATTGTCTAGGGACGATGCCTCTCTAATATCATCCGTATTCGCTTTAAAAGCTAAGCCCCAAAGCGCAATCTTTTTTCCTTTTAAGTTCCTATCAAAATAGTTTTCGATATCGGACACTAAAACGACTTTTTGATTTTGATTAACTGCTTCTGTGGATTCTAAAATTTGGAAATTGTATTGTTCTTGCTTTCCTGATTTAATTAACGCCTTTACATCCTTCGGAAAACAACTTCCCCCATAACCAATTCCTGGGAATAGGAAACGATGCCCAATACGATCGTCACTGCCCATTCCTAATCTTACCTTATCCACATCTGCTCCTACTTTTTCACAGAAATTCGCAATTTCATTCATAAAGGTAATCTTAACGGCTAGAAATGAGTTTGCCGCATATTTAGTTAATTCAGATGATTTTTCATCCATAAAAATGATTGGCACTCCTGTATTGGTAAATGGCTGATAAATTTTCGCCATAATATCTCTAGCCTTATCTGAGGATGTTCCTACGACTACTCTCGCTGGGTTCATAGAATCTTTTACAGCAAAACCTTCGCGCAAAAACTCTGGGTTAGACACCACATCAAAAGGAACTTGGGTTTTTGAAGATACAACTTCTCTTACCTTATCGGCTGTCCCCACTGGTACAGTAGATTTATTAACTATCACTTTGTATTCGGTTATCATTTCACCGATATCATTCGCTACTTTTAGTACATAGGATAAATCTGCGGAACCATCCTCCCCAGGTGGCGTTGGTAACGCGAGGAATATCACTTCTGATTGATTAACAGCTTCCTCTAAATTGGTTGTAAAAAATAATCGCTTCGCTTGGATATTTCTTAGGAACATTTCTTCCAAATTAGGCTCATAGATTGGTACAATACCTTTCCTCATTCCTTCTACCTTTGCCTCATCTATATCTACGCAATATACGTTATTCCCTAATTCTGCTAGTGTAGTTCCTGTTACTAAACCCACATATCCTGTTCCAACGATGGTTATATTCATAATTAATAATTTTGTACAAAAATAGTTATAAATCTTTGCTTATACAATTGATATCTTTTCATAAATTAAAAAACCTGCACTAACTATTTAGTACAGGATTTATATTAATATCACTAATTTACTTTAGTTTTTTCTTAACTGCTACTTCTTCATATACTTCTAGGATATCTCCAACTTCTATATCATTATACCCCTTCAAGTTCAGTCCACATTCATAGCCTTTATTTACTTCTTTTACATCGTCTTTAAAGCGTTTTAAACTTTCTAATTCGCCATCAAACTTCACGATGCCGTCTCTAAGCAATCTTACTTTAGAATTACGCGTTACTTTTCCGCTTAACACCATACAACCCGCAATAGTCCCTACTTTAGAGATTTTGAATACTTCTCTAATTTCTACATTACCCACCACTTGTTCTCTAATTTCTGGTGATAACATACCTTCCATCGCTTCTTTTACATCATCAATAGCATCATAGATTACAGAATAAGTTCTAATTTCGATTTCTTCTTTCTCTGCAAGATCTTTGGCATTAACCCCCGCCCTTACATTAAATCCAATCACCACCGCATCAGATGCCGTAGCTAGAAGAATATCACTTTCTGTAATTTGACCAACACCTTTAAGAAGAATATTAATTTGAATTTCTTCCGTAGATAATCTTTGAAGCATATCTGAAAGGGCTTCTACAGAACCATCCACATCCCCTTTAAGGATAATATTCAGTTCTTTAAAGTCGCCTAATGCAATTCTTCGTCCGATTTCATCTAAGGTTAAGTGTTTCTTAGTTCTAATCGACTGCTCTCTTTGAAGTTGCTCTCTTTTATTGGCGATTGTTTTAGCTTCTCTTTCGTCATCGAAGATTCTAAACTTATCTCCAGCCGTTGGCGCCCCATCTAAACCAAGAATGGTAACTGGAATTGAAGGACCAGCTGACTTCATATTTTTTCCTCTCTCGTCTAGCATTGCCTTTACCTTACCATGGTTTTTACCTGCTAAAACATAATCCCCAACTTTTAGAGTACCCGCTTCTACTAGCATCGTAGAAACATAGCCTCTACCTTTATCTAATGAAGCTTCAATCACCACCCCTTGAGCATTTTTATTTGGATTGGCTTTAAGTTCTAATAACTCGGCTTGAATTAATACTTTTTCTAAAAGTAAGTCTATATTATTACCGAATTTTGCAGATATTTCCTGACATTGAACATTACCGCCCCATTCTTCAACTAAAATATTCATAGCTGACAATTGTTCACGAACTTTATCTGGGTTAGCATTGGGCTTATCCACTTTGTTAAGCGCGATAATCATAGGTACTCCTGCTGCCTGAGCGTGAGAAATCGCCTCTTTGGTTTGAGGCATCACATCGTCGTCCACTGCAATTACGATAATCGCAATATCGGTAACTTGCGCCCCTCTAGCCCTCATCGCAGTAAACGCCTCGTGACCTGGAGTATCTAGGAATGTAATGCGTTGGTCATTATCTAGTTTCACATTATATGCCCCGATATGCTGTGTAATACCACCAGACTCACCAGCAATAACATTGGTCTTTCTAATGTAGTCCAAAAGTGAAGTTTTACCATGATCCACATGCCCCATTACCGTAACGATTGGTGCTCTAGGTTCTAAGTCTGCTGGATCGTCTTCTTCCTCATCGGCAATTTCATCAGTTAATTCTGCATCTGCAAATTCTACTTGATAACCAAATTCCTCTGCCACAAGGGTAAGCGTATCTGCTTCAAGTCTTTGGTTCATTGTAACCATTACCCCTAGAGAGAAACAAGCTGAAATAACTTCTGTTGCAGAAACATCCATTAAGCTGGCTAATTCACCTACAGTAATAAATTCGGTTACTTTAAGTGTTCTATCCATTGCTGCCAGTTCTTCACGCTCGGCATCGGACTCTCTTCTTTGAACTCTTTTTTCTTTTCTATATTTCGCTGATTTAGATTTACCTCCTTTATTGGTAAGCTTTTCTAGCGTTTCTTTAATTTGGTTTTTTACCTGTTCTTCTGTGAGTTCTACAGGCATTGCCTTCTCTCCTCTCTTCTTCTTACCTCCGCGGCTTCTGCCGCCTCCCTCGTTTCTTTTATTGTTAGATGGTTTTGATTTGTTATTAGCATTAGCCTCCGTAGTGGTAGTCGGTTTATTTTCTTCAGTCTTAGAAATTCTCTTTCTTTTCTTTTTCTTTTTAGAACGATCTTCAAACTGAGATAAATCGACTTTCTGTTTTAGAATTTTTGGACCTTCTAATTTCTGATAATTGGTCTCTATTACTTTAGACTCTTGAGGCTCTTTAGCCGTTTCATCAGACTTAGGCGTCTCTGCAACTTCCGCCTTAGACAATTTTGCATCAACTTTTTTAGGAGTTTCAGTTTTAGCCTTAGGTTGTTTTTCCTTCTTAGGCTCTTCTTTTTTAGTTGACTTTTTAGCTGGTCTTTTTTTAGATGAAGACTCTATTTGAGAAAGATCAATCTTATCCAGAACTTTAAATTCTTGTTTATGCTCGTCTTTCTTTTGCTCTGATTCAGGTTCAGATGTCGCAACCGAAACTGGTGCTCCTTCCTCTTTTACAGATACTTTTTCTTCTTTTTTAGGTTCTTCCTTCCCTTTAGCACCTAAATCTATTTTTCCTAAAATTTTAGGTTCAGGGGCTTCAGAAGATTTGGCTCTTATAACCTCAGGGGCTTTTTCCTCTTTAAGTTCAATTTTTTCTTCAGGAACCTTGGATATCACCACCTCACTAGATGCCTTTTTTTGCTCTCCATCTTTCTGGAATTCGGCAACTAATGCAGAATATGCCTCTGGTGCTAATAGAGCATTGGGATTACTTTCCACCTCTATTTCTTTCGACTTTAAAAAATCTACGGCTCTAGAAACGGATATATTAAGCTCCTTAACTGCTTTATTTAATCTAATCTTTTTTGGCATAATGTTTTATCATAGCATTGAGTGGGACTCTCTGCTTTTTAATTAATTTATATATTTTTTTCTTTTGCAAAGTTAAGCTAAAACTTTGATTTTTACATGCTATTCAAATTCTGCACTTAGAATTCCCTTAACATCTTCTATGGTCTCTTCTTCTAAATCAGTTAAGCGTACCAAAGCATCTGTATCTTTATCTAGAATACTTTTCGCTGTGTCTAATCCTACTTTAAGGAAAGTATCAATAATCCATTTTTCAATTTCATCTTCAAACTCTCTGATATCTACATCGTCTTCTTCATTTTCAAATTCTCTGTAAACATCTATCTCAAAGCCTGTAAGCCAAGACGCTAATCTAATATTCTGACCATTTTTTCCAATAATTTTTGCAATTTCGTCAGATGGCGTATACACTAGAGCCCTTTCTGACTCTTCATCCACTTCAATTTTATTAATGGTCACATTTCCTAAAGCTCTTTTAATCAGAATTTCTGGATTTTTAGACCATTGAATCACATCAATATTTTCATTCTTCAATTCTCTTACTACCCCGTGGATTCTAGAACCTCTTACTCCCACACAAGCCCCTACAGGGTCTATTCTATCATCATAGGCGTCTACTGCAATTTTCGCTTTCTCACCTGGAAGTCTTACGGCTTTTTTAAGAATAATAGTCCCGTCTTGAATCTCAGGAATTTCTAATTCCAATAATCTTTCTAAGAATTTTGGCGACACCCTAGAAATGGTAATCTGTGGCTTAGAGCCTTTAAAGTCTACACTTTCTATCACCGCTCTTACATTATCTCCTTTTCTAAAGAAGTCTGAAGAAATTTGTTTTTCTTTAGGTAGTATAAATTCGTTACCATCTTCATCTAGAAGAATCACATGTTTAAATCTGATGTGATGCACCTCCCCCACCATAATTTCACCAATTCTATCTTTAAATTGTTCATAAAGATGAGCATTATAATGTTCCTGAATTTTAGTGGCTAAAATTTGCTTTAGTGTAAGGATATTTCTTCTTCCCAGTTGAGATACTTTAATCTCTTGGGTAAAATCTTCGCCCACTTCAAAAGTGGGATCTACTTTTCTAGCTTCGGAAAGTTCTATTTCTAAATCATCGTCTTCAGACATTTCATCTTCTACAACGATTTTATTTAAAAATATCTGAAAATCTCCTTTATCTGGATTTACAATCACATCAAAGTGATCATCTGAATCGTATCTTTTTCTTAAAAGTGTTTTTAGAGAGTCCTCGATAATCGCCATCAAGTCTATCTTGCTGATGTTTTTTTCATCTTTGAAATCTCCAAACGCTTCTATTAAAGCTAAGTTATCCATTTATATGTTTGTTTTTTATTTAAAATTTAAGCGCTACTAATGCTTTTTTAATATCACTGTAAAACACTTCGCGTTCCTCTTCTACATCTACTTTACCTTTGCCTACTTCCTTAGGTTTTCTATAACGAAGAATTAAGGTAATTTTATCTTCCTCCACTTTTGACAGCTCGCCCTCTATCTTAGAAGAATCATTAAGTAAAATATCTAAATTTCTACCAATATTTTTTTTAAATTGTCTTATCATAGTTAAAGGTTCGCTAAGCCCTGCTGACATCACCTGTAGAGAAAAGTCGCGGGCGTCTCTATCCATATTAAATTCTATCGCCCGACTGACATCTAAACAATCCTGTACTGAAACGCCATGGTCTCCATCAATAATTACCGTAACATCATCTGAAGGGGAAATTTTTAAGTCGATTAAAAATAAATCCTCTCGTTCCGCAAGGCATTGGTTGAGTAATGTTTCTATTTGGTCTTTAAAAGTCATTCTTTTGATAAAATTTATTACGAATTATTAACCTACGAAAAAAGGCTTTTTGAAAAAGCCCTTCCCATTATTATCCGTTAATCTTTTGCAAAGATAGATATTTTTTTGTATCTAACAAAATCCTAGTTGCAAATAAGCGTTAAGCAGCATAAAAACCATCGGTGGTCAACCATAAGGCAACCACCGATGACATAATTATTTCACAATAAATTTACCATATTTTTTATAGTCCGAAGCAACAAATAAGTAAATATAAACTCCTTTCGGCAATCCTTTAGTAGACAATTGATTTAGCGTATTATCTTGATCTAATCGAAGATGTTTTACAAGTACTCCTCGAGCGTCGTACACCATAAATTGCTTGTCTTTTTTCGCACTAAAGTTATTAAGTTTTATCTTCAAATCTTCACCTGCATTCAATAAAGATGGATAAACTTCTACTTGATTTTGCTGTACCGATGCTTCACCAGTAGCTAGGTTTGTTCCATTTTTCACAATTACCATATTGGGAATTGTACGGGAATGTGAGCCTTCTGGTGTCGTCACTTTTAGGGTTACATCATAGTTTCCGTTGTATTTAAAAATTACTTTGGGATTTCTAATGTTATGATTGTCCACATAGTATGGCTCAGGGCTAAAACTCCATTCCCATTTAATATTACTTTGGTTTACAATTGAATACAAATCAAAGAATACCATTTCATCGGCATTGGTTAATTCTGCCTGTGCTAGATTTAGTGCTAATGGCTGGGCTACAGGTTTGAAATCCTGTCTGTAAAGAGGAATTTCCCAAATCCCTTGGCTAGTTCCTACTCTTAGTTTGCCTTCTTTGTAAAAAGGAAGCAATCTTGTTGGGCGCGCCGCCGAAGGCAAGCCTTCTGAATAATCAATCCAATCGCTTAAGGTATCATCTTTATAATATACTTTACCCTCGTTTTCGCAGCCTAAGTAAACACCATTATGTTCATCTCCTGTGAGGATTATCCAGCGAAATTCTATTTTTTTCAAGGCTCCGTTTAATGGGTTTTTCCAACTATGTCCTCCGTCTTCTGAATAAGCTACAGCTCCCGCAGTACGGGACTGAACTACCCATAATTTGTTTTCGTCTTTTGGATCTACGGCAAGGTATGAAGTGGGGTTATACGAATAATAAGCGAATCCTAAATCGCCTGATATTTGAGGTAGCTTTTCCCAATTTTTTCCATTGTCTAAAGACTTATAGACATAATAAATACCACAGGCATAAATGGTATTAGGGTTAGAACGAGCAAATTCTATATTGGAGATAGGCTCTCCTTGAGTATCGAAAAGGGTGGTAAAAGAGTTTATACCTCCTTCATTTTTTGTCTCTTCAATTCTACCGCTAGCTGACCAAAAATTTTGACTGGGGTGAATCAGTATTCGCATTGCATAACGAGGGTCAGTAGCCATAAAACCATGATTCTTGAGTACTTCGTAAGGACGAGTATAAAATTTTTGATAATCAGCTAAAATTTGTCCATCAAGTTTATCGGGCATAGTAAATAGTGCCGCACCATCGGAGAAATAGACTTTTTTAGGATTGCTTAGCATTACATAGCCTGTGGCTTGCTCTACGCCTCCTACATAGACTGAGGTTTTTCCGTAGCTATTGTTATTTATCATTACGGCGTCTCCGTTGTGCCATCTTCCTCCTGCCATTACATCTTCGTTCCAGCCTTGCCCGAAGCCCCAGAAATCTGCTGCATATATTCCGTTTACTCTATTTTCTCCTTGTGTTTCAAAAAATGAAGGGGAGTATTTAATTCCGCCATCATTGGCGATCCAGACTTCGTTTCCTGCCACAGCAATGTCTTGCATATCTGGGTGAATTTGCTGATTTCCGTTGCAATAATCTCCTATCGTATTTTCGAAATAGCCTCCTTCTCCGCCCATTTCAAAGAACGATAAGCGCTACATAAACCAAAGATGATATGTTCGGGATTGGTATCGGAAACGCCAATCATCATATCATAGTACCCTTGCCCACCTTGTTTTGCATCTATAGAAGGGCAAAAAGTATTTTTTCTGTCATAAAATTGACCTGTTGCTACCGTTTTGTCTTCCCAATGAAGTCCTGCATCAATACTCTTGAGAATTCGGGGCATACCATAAGAATACCCAAAACTATTGATATTAACCAAAGCATAGACATAATCTTCTCCCCCTGTAGCATGGGTTACAGCTAACCGTCCTGCTCTTACTCCATTGCCTTGCACATCTACTGTTTCTCTGAAGTTTTGTCCTCCATCATATGAAATGTACAATTCGCCTCTATTCGAAGTCTTTTTTTCTCCTAATAGATATACGGTTTTTGGATTGTTGGGTTTTAATTCGTGGTCGTAAAACTTACCATTAAGTATTTTTTGAAAACTTTTCCCGTCAGTTGAACGGTAAAAGCCATCTGCCGCAGCTACTGTAACTTCATTTTTATCACTAGGGCTTACCCTTATACTATTTACTGTGGAAGTTACGCCATCAATTCTAGTAAAGCTAGTACCTCCGTTTCTTGTTACAAATAGCCCAACATCAGAGCCTACCCAAACGGTATTAGAATCACTATGGTCTATATAAATAGCTTTGATTTCTTTTCCAAAATTGAATGTAGGGTCGCAGGCTTGCCAATTCAACCCCTTGTCTGTAGTCTTAAACACTACGCCTGTTTCGGCTCCGCAGTACAATATATTGGGGTCTTTTTTAAAAACATCTATTCTAAACACATTGGCATGGGAGTCATAGGAGGCAACAAAACCTGTGTATTGATCATTTTTAGCCGTTTTATAGAGACCTATATTTTGCCATTTTTTAGCAGTTGTGTTCAAGGCTCTTTTACTTCTCCTTCCAGATGTTAAATTCTGCTGTACGGTAGCGTTGGAGGCATCTATCTTCTTTAAATATTCTGATTTTTTCGGTAGCACGATTTCTCCCTTGTTATTTACAAAAGGCTCGTAGGCCCTCCTCCATCTTCTGTAGAAATTCACCGCTGGTTTTTTCTCGGGAGTTTTCTTTTTCGCATCGGGGTCAGAGGCTAGCCATTCTTGAAATTTTCTTTCCATTTCAAAGAAATTAACGCCACGCGGATTTTTTTGAATTTCTTGCAACCACGCTGGGTCATTACCTGTAAAATATTCGGGTGTGTAGGGGTCGTAGAGTTCTTGGGTTTGAGCATTACAGTAGCCTATAGACATCAAAAAGGCTAAAATAATTAAACCGTAATTTTCATCATCATTATTAATAATTTTTTTGCAAAGATACAGTAAAATAGGATATAATAGGATACTTTTCAAATTTTATACCTAATAAATTAGTTTTTTAAAATTTTATTTATATATTTGTCCTGTAACAAAAAATAAAACATTACCAATCTAATTAATAAAACTCCGACAATGAAAAAACTAACCTCCCTCTGCCTATTATTATGTAGTTTATCTATGATTTGGGCACAAACTGTAATTTCAGGAAAAGTGAGTAACACTAATGGTGATGCACTTGCTAGTGCTAGCGTTACCGTACAAGAAGTGGGTAAGAGTGGTATTATCGCTTATACGCTTACCGATAACAAAGGCTCCTTCAAGTTAAGTTTTAAAACCTCAGCGGAACAATTGAAGTTTACGATTAAAGCCTTTAACCACCAGACACAATCGAAGGAAGTAAACAACCAATCCCAAACCCTTAGTTTTAAATTAAAATCCGAAGTTACAGAAATTAAAGAGGTTCGGTTAAAATCTAGAATCATTACCAAACGCGGTGATACCATTTCCTATGATTTAAAGGCATTTGAAAGCAAAAGTGATAGAACTTTAGCCGATGTTCTAAAGAAAATCCCAGGCATTGAAGTGAATAAAGATGGCTCTATCCTCTACCAAGGGGAACCTATTAATAAATTTTATGTTAATGGTAAAGATCTAATGGAAGGTGGCTATGGCACCATTAACAATGCACTCCCTAAAGATGCCGTAAAAAAAGTGGAAGTTATGGAAAACCACCAACCTGTAAAGGTATTGCAGGATAAAGTTCCGTCCGATAGAGCCGCCATCAACATTAAATTAAAA
This sequence comes from Riemerella columbina DSM 16469, assembly GCF_000374405.1. Taxonomy (GTDB): domain Bacteria; phylum Bacteroidota; class Bacteroidia; order Flavobacteriales; family Weeksellaceae; genus Riemerella; species Riemerella columbina. The sequence continues at coordinate 10,627 of NZ_KB894239.1, read as the reverse complement.
AATAAAGTAACCATGACGGGTAGAGGGGATATTGGACTAGGCTTCTCACCATTGCTTTGGAATGCTAAAGTAACCCCTATGTTTTTTGGGCAGAAAAACCAATGGGTGGTAAACTATAAAGCCAATAATATGGGCGAAAGTGTAGAAAAAGAAGGGCGTATTTTATCCTTTGGGAGCCGATGGGAAGGGGTAAGACGCAATATTTCGCAAGAATCTTGGGTTGGGGTTGAAACCGCCTCTACACCCAATGTCCCTGAAAAGCGCTACCTTATGAATAATGTCCATTATTTCTCTGCCAACCTACTGACCAGTCCATTTAAAAATAAAGAATGGGAGTTAAAAGCCAATCTGAGCTATGCTAACAACGCCATAGAACGCGAGGATTTGCAAGAGGTAACCTTTGGCAATGAAACCTATATTACCCAGAAAAAAAATAATTTCTATACCAACCAAGCTAAAGGGGAACTTATCTTTACTAAAAATGCCAAAAAAGGGTTCTTTAAAAATGTAACCACTTGGGATGGCTTTTGGAACATCGATAACGCCGATGTCTATAAAAAAGAATTTAGTGGGTCTAGAACCTCAGGACAGAATAATTACGCTCCAACGGGGTCTTTCCAAAACTCCTTAAGCACTATAATCCCCGTAGGCGAAAAACTGGTGAACGCTATGTCTTATATTAACATTAAAAATGATAAGCAAACCTTAACTTCCTCGCCTGCGTTATATTCTCAAAACAAACTCATCGGGGCTGTAAATTATCAGTCTTTAGAACAACAGCTGAATATTAAATCTGCGGAAATTAACCACTCAGCATCGGTGGGATTCAGTTGGGGCAAATGGACAATAACCCCAGAGGTAGGTTTGGATATGAACTTTAACCAAATGAATTCCGAATTGTTTGGACTTAATGGCAATACTGCATTTTCGTTTGGACAAGACTATCGAAATGATATGGTTTGGAATGAAATGAAGCCAAGTACCAAATTAGGTTTAAATTACAAAGGCGATAGATTTAATCTTTACCTCAATGCACCGCTTAACTTTTATAGCGTTACCTATAAGGATTTCCTTAGAAATGGAAAAGACAGAAGTTTAACTGCTACTGTTTTAGAACCGAGTTTTTTTATGAACTATGATTTCGCATCGTTCTGGAAACTAAGAGGTTTTGGAAGCATCAATTATAGTTTCGGGAGTTTTGGCTCACTCTATGAGGGCACTATGATGACCAATGCCGATTACTTTACCAATAAAGCGCCACAAACGAACATTATGCCAGAGAATCTTTCTAAAAGTATCGGTTCTACTTTGGAATATCGTAATCCACTGAATAATTTATTTATGAATGCGAGATACCGCTATGCGACTAATAAGAGAAACCTCATCACGGCAATCACGAGAAATGGCGCGTCTTTCCTATCCGAAGTGATAGCCTATGATAATACCGCAGTCTCTCAATCCGAAAGTGCGGAAGTAGGAAAATATTTCCCGAAGTTTAAAACCAATTTATCTTTAAATTTCGCAAATAACGATTCCGAAAGCATCTCTATGCTCAATAATAATTTAATTTATAATAAAAACAACAGACAGTCGTTCGGAGGTAAGTTTAATAATACACTATTATCTTGGTTAAGTGTAGATTACAACATCAATTTTTCTTGGAATAAAAACAAAAATACTTCCACAGGGGTAACTTATAAATCCTCTGGTTGGGACCATACACTAGCCGCTTTCATCTATCCGTTGGAAGACCATACCATTGGCTTTACTTGGGATGACAGCACTTCCAAAACCGATACAGACCACTTTAGAAATAGCTTCTATGATTTATCTTACCAATACACTTGGGCAAAAAAGAAAATTGATTTTGAGTTGAAGTGGCTAAATATTGGTAACAAGAAATACTACGAAACGGTAAGTATCAACAGCCAAGACAATAGTATCCGAAGAACATTAATCAACATCCGCCCAAGCCAGTTGATGTTTAGTGTTAAATTTAATTTTAAATAACCCTCCTTAATATTATACACCATTTAGCGGTTCTCTTCGGGGAATCGCTATTTTTTGATATCAAAAGTCGAAATAATGGGATAGTGGTCGGAAATTTTTCGCGTTCTATCCGTTTGAAAGGTTTTTATTTTAAATGCATTGGAAAAGAAAAGATAATCTATCCTGATAGGAAATTTATAATCGTGAAACGAAGTCCCCAGCCCATTGCCTACTTCTAAAAAACTATCCTGCAAAAGTTCATAGATGGTATAATACTCATACGAATTGGGCACGGCATTAAAATCACCCCCCACAATTACAGGATAAGGCGAGCGTTCTATTTCATTTTTAATGGTTTCTACCTGCTCTTGGTGAGTTTTAAATATAGGCATCATTCGGTTAATAAGCCCTTTAGCTTTGCGTTCATTAATCTCCAAATTACGGCTGGGCTTCACCATAGCTTTATCCAAATAAAATGGATTGAGATACACATTAATAATCCTTACTTTAGTCCCTTCCATATCCACATCTATAAACCCCGCAAAGCCATTACCAATACGGTCAGAATTGATAATTGGATATTTGCTATAAAAAGTAAACAAATCCATTTTTTTTCGGTATGGAAAACGCATTTGTTCTTCTTTATAATGATAAGACTCTTGCAGAATGACCAGATCTGCCGCTTGGTTATCAATATAGTTTTTGATATTTTTAGTACCATATTGTGCACCTTTAATATTAAAACTTAGGATCTTAATCTTTCCCATTTTTGGGGATTCTACTGGGGTGTAATTTAACCATCTTCGGATAGGCGTGAGTAATAAGATGATAGCTAAAAGAAAAAATAGTCCTCGCTTTCTCCACGCGACTAGCCAGTACAAACAAAATAGCACATTAAGCCCCAATAAAAGCGGAAACCCTAAAGATAAAAGGTTGAGCTCAGGAAAGATTCTAGGTGGAATATAAGCATTAAAAAGCATAGCATAGAGAAGCCCTAATGCTAAAATATGTAACAACAATATGAGCCATCTAACTAGTTTCATCGCTTTGGTTATTGTATCCTAAATCTATTTCTACTCCAAAGTTTCACCAAGATAAATCCAACAATTGCTCCACCTAAATGAGCAAAATGGGCTATATTATCCCCATCTCTCTGTGCCAATCCAAGATAAAGTGACCCCGCAATAAATATCGGGAACAAAATTTTAGCCTTGATAGGAAACGGAATGAATAAAAATATCAATTTAGCATCTGGAAATAATACTGCAAACGCTGCTAGTACGCCAAACAATGCTCCCGAAGCTCCCACCATAGGCGATAATAAGAAGCGTTGCATTTCTCCTTTAGCACTACCATCACTAAAAATTTGATTAAAATTAACCACCGAATGTTCCAAATCTACACTTCTGAAAATAGCGGCCACATCTTCCCCTTGGGACTGGAGTGCTTGCATAATATCATAGTATTGGTAGTAGTTCCAAAGGTTAAACACGATAAATGCTCCAAGTCCACTCATAAAATAGAGAATCAGATATTTCTTTTCCCCCAATACCCGCTCCAATACTGGACCAAAACTCCAAAGCCCTACCATATTGAACAACAAATGCATCCAACCGCCATGCATAAACATATGGGTGACAATTTGCCACGACCTAAAATTAGGCGATAATGGAAAATAAGCGGCTAAAAGATTGCTGATATGTGCAGGAATAAGGTATTCCGAAGCGATAAACATCAATACATTAATGATGATAAGCCCTTTAGTAAGGCGTGGAATCTGATTCAACATAATTAGTTTTTAATTTTATTTTTAAGGTCTTCCAAAGGCAACGCAATAAAGCATTTTTTCCCTGATGGTGTATATTGTGGAAAGCCTAATTCTGTAAATTTTTTAATTAAATCCTCTACCTGCGTTTTATAGAAAAAATCAAAACGGGACTTGGCATTAATTTTAACCCATTGATTGATATAATAGGTCATAAATTCCTCCTCTGTTTTATAGTCTAATATTTCAAACAATTGCTCCATAAACAGATTCACTTGCTTTTCACTTAGGTCCTGTGGTATGGCGTGAATTCTCAACACATGGTCGTCACCCAGTTCCATCTCGAACCCCAATTTGGGCAAGTATTTTTTTATAGAACGGAATTTATTTTTTTCCATTTCATTGAGAAGGTATTCAATAGAAAATAACAATTTCTGAGGGGGTGCCTGCTCGCGTTTGGACTGTTGTTTTTCGCTTAAAATCACGCGGTGCATACGCCCTAAATCCAGCATCAAAGTTTGCTCCCCTTGGTTATACAGCCAATAGCCATTGGGCAGTCGCATTAAATCCTCGTCAAAATCTTCATCTTCAAAAAGGTTGATTTTAGAAGGTTCTGCATCTTGAATGTTTTGTTGATACATTTCTACTAAAGCCCGACTTTCCGCTGGGCTCACTACCTCTTGTTTGAAAGGGTTATAATCTCTAGACACCTCGATGGGTGGCGCCTTTTTAGACTGATGTTGGCTAAGGTATTGTTCTTTCTGAATATGGAATAGTGGATTTTGGCGTTCGTCTTTATCAAAATCTAAACTTGGGGCTACATTATAAACCCCTAAGGAACGCTTAACCGTAGAGCGAATCAAAGCAAATATCAACGCTTCGTCTTCAAATTTAATTTCCGTTTTTTGGGGGTGGATATTGATGTCTATCCTATCGGGGTCTATTTCCAAATAAAGAAAAAAGGAAGGATTATAGCCATTTTGCAACAATCCATCAAATGCCTCTTGCACGGCTTTATTGAGGTAAGGACTACGGAAATAGCGTCCATTAACAAAGAAAAATTGCTCACTTCGGGAACGCTTGGCACCTTCTGGCTTGGCTACAAAGCCACTCAGTTTTACCCAATCCGTTTCTTCTTTTATAGGAATGAGCAGCGGCTGCATCTTACGACCAAACACTTCTACTATTCTTTGCAACAGACTGCCTTTTCTTAGTTTAAAGATTTCCTCATCGTTGTGGTAAAGTGAAAATTCAATTTGTTCATGTGCCAATGCCACCCGATGAAACTCGTCTATGATATGCCTAAATTCTACATTATCAGATTTTAAAAACTTGCGTCTTGCTGGGACATTATAAAATAAATTCTTCACCGAAAAACTAGAGCCATCAGCCGCCTGAACGGCTTCTTGAAATTGTAATTCTCCACCTTCAATATAAATATTAGTCCCTACGGTATCGTCTGCTTTTTTTGTTTTTAACTCCACCTGAGCCACCGCTGCAATAGATGCTAAAGCCTCCCCACGAAAGCCTTTAGTAGAAATTTTAAAAATATCTTCTGTACTGTATATTTTAGAAGTGGCGTGTCTTTCAAATGCCATTCTGGCATCTGTTTCAGACATACCGATGCCATTATCCACCACTTGAATTAGATTTTTGCCTGCATCTCTTACAATCAGTTCTATAGCTGTCGCTTGGGCATCTATGGCGTTTTCTAATAATTCTTTTACCACAGAGGCTGGGCGTTGCACCACTTCCCCTGCAGCAATTTGATTTGCCACAAAATCCGGTAAGAGTTTTATAATATCAGACATAAAAACAATCGGTTTTCAACCCCCAAAAATAGGCATAAGATTTTTAATGAAAAAATTAGCCCTAAAAATGTGATGAGGGATTGATGTAGAAATGTATTGATGTAAAATGTACCAATGTAAAAAGTACTAATAGAGATTAGAGGCTAGAAATTAGAATTTAGACAATAACAGCAATAGGCAGTAAGCCACTCAAAACTTATCACTCAAAACTTTCACCTTCATTTATAATCTATAACTTAGCATTTATAATCCATCTAAAATCTAATTTCTAAGCTCTAATTTCTAAATTTTCTTGCACAATAAAAAAATTATTGTACCTTTGTCGCCGTTATGACACGCAATACCAGCAACATAAAATTTTCTCAAAAAAACTACCCAAATAATTTGGTGGTTTCAGAAAATTGTGTAAACACACACACACACACACACACACACACACACACACACACACACAGGTTAATTCCTGCGTAGCGCGCGTATTATACGAATTTTTTTATTATTTAGCCGTAGGCAATTGTGTAGAGTTTAGAGATGAGAGCTTAGAACTTAGAGGTTTTATGGCTTTATGCCGTAGGCTAAAGGCTTTAGGCATCAACTCAAAACTCAACCCTCATCACTCGATATCTGCTTTAGGCAGTAAGCCGAATGTAGGAAGTCACTTATCACTTAACTCTTTTCACTTTTACTTTGCTGAAAGCCTAAAGCTTGAAGCTTACTGCTTATATGCAGCCCTTTCTTTGGCATTCCTTGCCATGGGCTGTAGCCCTGTCCTCATTTTCTTTAAGTTGTGTGTTATATATCTGGGGGCAGGGCGTTTTTTCTATGCTTTAAGCCGTAAGCCGAAGGCAGTAGGCAAAAGGCTTAGAGCTTTATGCAATAACTCATTACTTGCCACTGGCAATTTAAAACAATTGGTTCAATTCTTAGTTGCAGGCTTTAATCCTGTAGCTACTAAACAAATAAATTATTAACAAATTTAAATTTTATGAAAAAAACAATGAAGAAATTAGGTGTATTAGCCTTTTTAAGCTTAGGATTGATCACTTATGCTCAACAAGGTAAAGTAGGAATTAATGAGGAAGCACCACAAGCCACTTTGGAAATTAAAGTAGCTGATGCTAATGTAAGCGGAAACTCCAAAGAGGGTATTTTAATCCCTCGTGTTACGGCTGCAAGAGCCGAGGCGATGGGGACAGATGTTGCCGAATCTACTTTGCTTTATATCACCGATGGCACGGCAGGCACAGGTACCACTTCTCTGGTAAATGGCAAGGGCTTTTATTATTTTGATACAACCGACCAAAAATGGAAAAAAGTAGGTGGTGGAGACTCTACCACAGCCCCACAAACATGGGAGCAAATACGATATGGCGCCAATGGGAAATACATGATACCTACCGATAGAGGTAGTGTTATACCTAAAGACACTTGGTTAGCTATAGGGACTGAAACAGTAGCAGATGTTAGATTACCTGAATTGACTCAAGCTGATGCGGGAAAGATGATAGTAGTATCTAAGGAAGGCTCTGGAAATTTACAAGTGCTTGATCATAATGGTTTGGTTGCAGGAATGCCAGGTACTGTTATGTATGCTGTTTCTACAATCGGTGCTTTTCGTGGAAGGGCATTTATTTGGGATGGTCAATACTGGAGAACAACAAATTATTAAACTATTTAAATATTAAAAAAACGATATGAAACAAATGTTATTTTTTGTGTTAATACTTACTTCAAGTATAACATTTGCACAAATCAATTTAACAGCTAATCCCAATACTGTCACACTACCTAATGGGAATAGTGCTTTTTTAGATGCTTCTTCAGCTTATGACACTGATTTTAACGGCAGCAACAACAAAGGCAAAGGTTTAGTATTTCCACAAGTAGACTTGACAACTTTTGAGTTTGATACCACAACGCCAGATGGTGCCGAAGTGCTACCAACCTTTTACGATGGTATGATTGTTTACAACTCAGCTACAGGAAAGACCTTGGAAGATGCCACAAAAGGCGGTATTCAAGTATCTGTAGAGCCAGGTTTTTACTATTTCTATAATCCCAATGGACGCACCAATCAAAGTGTTGCTCAAGGTAAATGGCTTAAATTAGGCAGTGGCAATGAATCTGCCAACACGCAATACCTTACGCCCGAGTATGTAGGCGCCACAGGGGTGTGGATGCAGAATGTAGCCACAAGCGGAAACACCATCAAGTTTAAGGTAACCAACCACGCAAGTGCTAATTTTTCTTCCTTAAACTTCCAAAATGCTTTAAGGCTAAATGGTGCTTCGCAAGGGCTTTCCTACACCGCAGCAGAGGACTATACCAATGTAGCCTTGGCTGGTGGGCAGAGCAAAACTTTAACTTATAATGTAACTGGCACACCGCTAAGTTATGGCGTGCTTACTGCCAATTTCTCTGCCCTCAATGGTGCGATAACTGCCTACGGCACCATACCTGTGCAAGAGCAGTCTGCTGTGAAAGTGCTTTCGGTGGAGCTTTTGGGCGATTATATCAGCAATAAAACCGTTACCAATGCCGAGAAAGTGCAGGTAAAAATCCATAACTTCTCTACCCAAGCGGTGAGCAATACCGATTTAAGCCGTGTCATCAACCTCTCTGGCGTGGCGGGCTTAAGTGTTGCTCCGAGCCAAAATACCAGCGTAAGCATACCGGTAGGTGGCGAGGTTACGCTTACTTATGCTTTGCAAGGTGCGCCAACCTCTGTGGGCAACTTGATTGCTGCCTTTAACCCCAATGCGGTGGTAAGCGGAAACGCCAATACCACCAAAGCCGTAAATGCTTTTACCAATGTAAGTGTAAGCAATATGCAGATTGGGGGCGACTATGTGGTGAACCAAGCCATGACGGCAAGCAACCAAGTACAGGTAACCTTGCACAACAACAATGCCTTTGAGCTGGTACACCTAAACGCACAAGATGCCTTAACGCTAAGCGGCAGCTACCAAGCGATGACGGTACAAGCCAACCAAAACACGGATTTTAACCTCCCTGCCAACGGCACCAAAGTATTGAGCTACACCCTCACGGGCGAGCCACATGTGGGCGGACCAATGACCGCCACTTGGAGCCAAAGCCCTTTTGGCAGTGTGAGTGCTAACAAAACGGTGGCACAGTTTAATGTAAGCCCTACTACTTTTTATTTTAGTGCGAACCAAAACGGCAGCGGTACCATTACTATAAACTCTTCTGAACCTTGGCAATATGAGCTATTACCAGGCGCGAGCTGGATTAGCGTAGGCACTGCCACGGGGCAGAATGGCAACGGCACGCTTAGCTTTACCACACAGCCGCACACTTCTGCCACCGCAGAATTAGGCTTTATCCGTATCTACCGCAACGATGGCAACGGCGTAAAAGTTGCCATACGCCAACCACCGACTGATGATTTTAACGTGGCTACAAATGGTTATTTCTCTATTCATGGCGAGACGAAGGATTTCACCGTAAGCTATGGGGGTAGTAGCAATTGGAGTGTAGTGAGCTACCCAGACTGGGTGGAATCTGCCACGCAAGTGAATGCCACTACGCTAAGGGTGGTTTCTAAACCAAGAACAGAGGTGGGGGATCTTAAAGAAGGAATCATACGCCTGACTTATGGTGGAGGCTATCTCAAGGAATGTTGGATAGCCCAAAAGCAAAAAGCAGAGAAATGCCCTGCCACGCCACCGGCTGGGCTACGGGCAGACAAAGGCTATAGAATATGGCATTATAAAGAGGAACCTACTTTTGAGGAATTCCTTACCCTATACGAGGAAAGAGATGGCAACGATGATTTTAGTGATGTGGGAGTTGGCGCTTACATACAAACGCAAGTGGTAAAAACGGCTACTAAATCTTATTTGTATGTAGGAACATCTGCAAGCATTAGAACAAGTGTATATTATAATACCTACTGGTCGGGATATAAACAAAGTGATTATTATTTGACTTCAACAGATAGTTCTCAAGAACTTTCTAAGTACCTCAATAATCAACTCCCTAAGTATCCTCGTGTAACACCGCTTATCTGTGTAGATGGTTATGATGAAGACACGCCAAGCAGGCCGTAGTATTAAATACAAAAGAGAATAAGTGTTTATTCAGATTTTAATTCCAAAGACAGGGGCTTACAAAGCCTCTGTTTTTTTATGTTTTTCAGCTTTCAAAAAGCCCTACCGCAAGCTCCTAATCATAAGCCAATTGCACGGGTGCTAAATTCCATCAGTGTCGCGTTAAAATTCCATCGGCCTCGCGTAAAAATTCCGTCGGCCTTGCGTTAAAATTCTATCGGTGTAGAAATTGTATTGTGTGCGTGGGCAGAAAGGCTTCCGTTCCATATCCCCCTAAGTTTAAAAAACTTTTCAAGCCCCAGCCCTGCCTATAAGCTATAAACTAAACTTTATTTTAGCCAATACCTGTGCAGGCCTTAGGTGGTATATGTTTTCGGTGGTAAAAAGAGGCGAGGAATAAGAAGTTTGGTAGGTTTTAAGGTTAATAACCTGAGTTCGATTAATATTTTAAGGGAGATAAGTTGTATAAAAAGAGAAACAGTTGTATTTTTAAGTTTTTAAAAATCAAGTATTTAACAACTATTTCTCATGATTAATTACGACAAAATTACGGATATTTTTTGTATTGTAGATGAAACCGAAGGTTCGGCGTAGCCAATTTTGTAATGATTTTGAAAAATTCACTCAACCTTTTCTTCTCGGAAAGCCTCCCAAAAAGAAGCCCAAAATGAGTAACGCTGAAGTGATCACCATTATGATTCTTTTTCATTTAAGCGGTTTTAGAACTTTTAAGCATTTTTACATTTTCTATGTTCAAAAGCATATGCAACAGGAATTTCCTCAAACGGTCTCTTATAACCGATTCACAGAACTTATGCAATCTAATGTCATAGCTCTTACTATGTTTGCAAAAACTTGTGCCTTAGGTAGTTACGCGTTGATTTCTTTTGTGGATAGCACTCCAATAAGAGTATGTGGAAACAAAAGAATTAAACGCAATAAAGTATTCAAAGACCTAGCTACAACTGGTAAATCCACCATGGGTTGGT
>NZ_KB894238.1 GCF_000374405.1 Riemerella columbina DSM 16469 | reverse complement strand
AACCAAAAGGTATGTATAGTGGCGAAGCCGAAATTTTAGAATCCGATATTCCTCCAGAACCGCAGAAAAGAAAAAAAGTTGCGCCAAAAAAAGAAAAGTTTGATTTCAGGCAGGCGATGTTGGACGAGGGCTTTGATGAGGAAATGACGGATGAGTGGCTAAGGATTAGAAAGGCTAAGAAAGCGGTAAACTCAGAAATGGCATTTAAAAATTTTATGTCGCAAGTTGATAAATCAAACCAAAACAAAAAAGAAATATTAAGAATAATTACGGAAAGCCAATGGAAAGGCTTTAAATCCCACTGGATAAAAAACAACGAAAACGAAAATGAACAATATTCAAACAACAGCACTTACAAAGGCAATACCGCAGGAGGTTATAAGAAACCCCAAAAGGTATCCGCCCATGCAATACTTGCCGAAAGAATTAGCCGAGAGTCTTCCCGAAATAACGAAAGTGGAACTATCGATGCCGACTTTGAGGTGGTCGAGTGATGAAGACCGAGAAAGGTTTGCGTACAGGGTTATTTACTTCATAAATCCAAAGTTTGAAGATGCAGATGAGGAAAACCCTCACAGCGAATTTAACCTTGCTAAAAACGCCGTTATTGAGTTTTCGCAAAGATGCGACTTAACAGCGAATGAATTTATGTTAGCGATGGACTTGTGTCACAGGGGGCAGTTGATGCTAAATGATGCACCGGTAAAATTATTCCGAGAGATAGACCGACTAAAACTGGGCGAAGTAGAACAGGCATACAAAGCCTACAAAAAACAAAACAAACAATACGAGTTAGGCAAAGAAAAAGTTAAAAACTTCCTCAACCCACCAAAAGAACTAACCGAAGAAGAAAAGAAAGCCGAACGATTAAAATTTTTTGCTAAACAGTGGGAGGTTTTACAAAAAGGTGAAGGTGTGGATGCCAACTTTTTGCTCTATGATTTGGTAATGGCTGGTGTAGAAAAAGTAAACCTTGATTTTGTTGATAAAACCTTGTCAAAATACAGCAGGCAGGCGGCTAATAACCAGTTAAAAAAAGGGGCTGGGATGATGGCTAACTTCGTGAACATAGACGCACTAGTTTTCTTCAAAAATGAGGTGGTGCGAAAAGTAATAATCAAAGAAAAACTTAAAGATTTATCAAAAGATGAGTGGGTTAAATACTGGGAAGATAAAAGACAAAAGGCTGAGGAACTTCGTGGAAGTATGGAGAGATAGAAATAAGCCTAAGGAAGTATTAACTATAAGAGATACAGAGATATGGAAGAAGTTAAATTGCAATCAAGACAACTTAGGGAAAAAGCCTTAGAGGCACTAAAAAAGGCAAAATCACTTAATAGACCTGTGGTTTTTCTAAAGAAAGGACAGAGTTTGGAGAGTAAGAAGTAGATGATTTACCATTTTAAATAAAAAAAACAATGAAATACGATAGTATATTTAATAGGGATTTTTACCCTACGCCGAGAAAGGTTTTAGACTTGATGGAATTAGATGTTAATAATCGCATCATCTTAGAACCATCAGCAGGAAAAGGAGATATTATTGATTATTGCAAAGAGTTTGGAGCAAAAGAGGTTTTGTTTTGCGAAATAAATAAAGACTTAGCCAAAATCTGTCAATCCAAAGGTACGCAAATAGGCACGGACTTTTTGCAGTTAAAAAGACAAGATGTCGCAGGGGTCAATAGTATTATAATGAACCCACCATTTAGCGAGTTTAAAAAACATTTTCTACATGCTTGGGAAATTGCGCCAGAAGGGTGTGAAGTTGTTTGTTTATGTAATAACAACTATTTAGGCTATACAAGTACGGAAATTACCAAGTTAATAGAAAACTACGGGTATAGCCAGAATTTGGGGAATGTTTTTGAGGATGCAGAAAGGAGTACAAACACGGAAATAGGGTTAATAAAAGTGTATAAGCCTATGGTAAGTGAAAGCATCAATTTTGACGATTATTTTGATGAAATTGATACAGATATTGAAGTACAGGGATATGGTCTTGTAAAATATAATGAAATTGACAGTCTTATCAATAACTACAAAGGGATTATAAAAGTATCTGAAAACCTTTTTAAAGACGCAGGGCTTCTCAAGAAAATGGGAGAAGAAATCAACCTATACTTTGATTTTGTTATTGGCGTAAAGATAAGTGATAGCGAGGTAAACAAACAACAGTTTCTAAAGTTAGTACAGGAGCAAATGTGGAGGAAGGTTTTTAATATGTTCAATATAGAAAAGTACATTACAAGTGGAGTAATGAGTGATATTAAGGCTTGGATAGATAGAAAGGGTAATACACCTTTTACAAAGCGTAATATCTTCAAGATGATTGAAATTATCTATGGAACTAAAAACCATAATTTTAAAAGAGGCTTAATAGAAGCGGTAGATAAATACACGCGCCATACAAAAGATAATAGATACTCTGTTGAAGGCTGGTCTAGCAATTCTGGATATTTGCTAAACAAAAAATTTATTGTGCCTTATATGTGTGAATCATCTTATAAACCAAGTAAGGTAAGGATAGGCTATTCATCATATATAGAAAATTTTAATGATTTGTTGAAAGTCCTATGCAATATCGAGGGAAGAAACTATGACAATATAAAGCGCGTTAATGCTTGGACTGACTTTGAAAGAGGAATATGGCATGATATGGATTTTTTCCAATACAAAGGGTTCAAAAAAGGTACAATGCATTTTAAATTCAAAGATGATAAAGTTTGGGAAAGACTAAACCGAGCCTATGCTGAAGCAAAGGGCAAAGTACTACCTGAGAAAATTTAAGTCTGTTTGATTAAAAATAGAAAACATGGGAAGAAAAAGAAAATACGCTAGATGGGGCGAAGATTATGAAAAAGAGGAATGCACGAAATGTAAATGGCAAGGAAATCACAATGAAAAAAACTTAAAAAAGTTGATGAATACATGTCGGAATATGTGTGTCCGAGATGTGGGAACAAAGATTTTTACGGATTATTAGAAAAGTAAGTTTATGAGGTATGAGGATAATATTAAGATAAAGTTTAAAAACAATCAAACCAACGCAGAATGAACAGAGAAATAAAATTTAGAGGTAAAAGAGTAGATACGGGGGAATTAATGGTGATTTATTACACAATATTTCACTGGTACAAGAAAGGATATGTAAAAATGCAATAAAAGACGGAGTTAGTATTAAGGCTGTGCATCCCAAAACAGTAGGTCAATACACAGGCTTAAAAGACAAAAACGATAAGGATATTTATGAAGGGGATATATTAATTTTTCACGCAGTTACTTCTCGAACACTTTACAGAGGATATTGTTTAGAACCGTATAAAAAAGGGCAGAAATTTATTGTAAAAAATTTACCTACTGGTTGGAATTTAACTGATATAGAACATAAAGATTCGGAAATTCCAAGTCAAGCATGTCATGTTAATAATGATGAATTTTGGAATCATCAAAAAAGTTTTGAAATTATCGGAAATATCCACGAAAATCCAGAATTATTAGAGCAATGAAAACACTACCAAACGACTACAGCAGATGCGTTAATGACACCTGCGAATTAAGAAATAACTGTCTGCGATACACGGACAAAGGGACAGCAAAATATATGTCTTTCACGAGGTTTAAAGTGAAAGAAGGGAAGTGTGAAAATTTAATTAGAAAATAGAAATTATGAAGACACTAAAGTCAGCGTTAGTGGTATTAGCTATATCATTTATAATACTGCTTGTTAATAATTTGAAAGTAGAAACAATTACTTATAAAGCACAACTATTAGAAAAATCAGTTGTAGGAAGATATGAGCCTTATTACTACTTAATATGGAAAAATTTAGAAACAGGAGAAATTCAACAGGAAAAAACAGATGCAGAGGGATACGCCTCAACAGTAAAAGGACATATTTACATTAAAGAGAAACAATTAATCAAATTAAAATGAACAGCAATATGGTTAAGATGAAAAAAGGCTTGGTGATGTTAATGGGTAGTGTTTTAGCAGGGGGATATAATTATGATATGGACTCCTCAGAATACAATAAAAGAATGATTAGCAGGAAAAAGCCCATCCCAAACGGGTTAAAAGAATTTGAAATAAACGGGCATAAGATTTATGCTATTAACAAGAAAAATGCAATTAGAAAGGCAAAGAAAAAAGGGATATTATGACAACAAAAGAAAAATTAAAACAAAAATTAGATAGTCTTACAGTTGAGGCTAAAAATAAAAAGATATTATTTGACCATTTTGGGGAAGAGAATTTAAGAAGGTTACCTTTTCAAGAGGTTACTAAGATATATAACACAAATACTTACAGTAGTCGCGGTGCTTCATATCGAAGAATTTACTTGTTATCAGGAATTGTAAAAGAATGGTGTGATGTTGCAAGTTATAGTAATTATGATAAAAATATTGACGAGTACGATTTGGAGTGGATAGAAGAAGAAATTTATAAAAAATTAGACGAAAAATTATGAATCAATCAGAACAAAAACAATCTTTCGCAAACACACTTTCTGATTTATCTGGAGGAGGTCATTTGGGTAATGAATGCGAAAGATATGGGATGACTTGGGGATGTGATACCGACTGTCCTGTACTTAGAAGAGGACAATGCCCAGCTGTTAAAAACGGAAACGAAGATGTATTGAAAATATATTTAGAATTTTTAGAAGAAGAGGAAATAAACAATTAAATAATTTAGTATGACACAAGAAGAATTTAACAAATTAGCAGAAATAGAGACTAAAGGACTTAATGGTTCAACCACAGAAGAAAGTCAAGAGTGTTGGAAAGCAGGTTATCTGTATGCTTGTAAGATAATCTATGACAAAATAAATACTTTATACAATGAGGATTTTGTAGATGAAATGGAAAAACTTGCAAATCAATCAGTAGAATTAGAAGTGTTTGACTTATGAAAAAATATCAAATAACATTGACAGAGGAGCAATTAGTTTTGATTGCTCAAAGTATAGAAGATGTTCAAAGGTTCGCGAGCGGACAAATGGAAATGAATAATACATTACTGAAATTATTATTAGGTACAAAAAAAGCAGAAAGATATATACAGGCTGAAGAAAAATTGCAAGAACTAAAACCAATACTATTTCCAGACTTAAATCCAAATGCTAGTTTAAGTTATAATGGGAATAATTATGTTGGTAATTTATATCAAATTTATAGAACAATGTATTATGTTTTAAACAAAGATGGTGGAGTAATGAATGTATACTCGTCACCAGCTTTACCTAGTGGAAATATGGGAACAATAGAAATTAAAGAACTATGACAACAGCAGAAAAACTACAAGCAATTACAGCTGACATCCGAGAGAAACTTCCAAGAATGATGGAGTTGGAAGAGGGGTGTATTTTAAAATATCCTATTTTTAATAGAGCAAAAACTGAAATTATTAGTGATTATGAGGCTAAAATAATAAATGTTTTCGGAGGAGGACAAATAGCGGATACAGGGGATTATGATGATTTAGAATGTTTTATGTATTCAGATGATAGTTGGGTAGAAAGAAAAAATCTTACAGAAGATAATTACGAAGTTATCGGCAAGGAACCGATGCTTACAGATGTATTGGAGTGGGTTTACAAAGTTTCTGACTTAGCAAGTAAAAGTAAAGAATTGCAGGTGTCTTTTGATGGTTATTTCTGTGTGTATGACCATGCTTGGGAGAAAGTAGAAATATGTAAAATCTGTTGGGACTTGTCCAAACCCTACCTCAAAGATCAATCAGAAGAAGTAATAGATTTTTTGTATCAGTTTGTAAAGTAAGAGCGATGAAAAATGTAGACTTAGATAAAATGATGGTGGGCTTTAGAAAGCATCTAAAGGATATTGAAAAAGGAAAAGATATGACGCCAGAAGAGTTTATAGAAAAACTAAAAAACGAGCCAAAAACAGTCTATTTTCAACCCAAAGGGATAAAGCCAATCTACTGCGAGGCGGGAATAATCTACCCAGACCAGCCAGATTACATATTCTACTTATATGAGCCTTGCAAAGTGCTAAAATCTGAGGTCAAAATTATTGACCGAGATAATGTGCGAGTGTGTAGGAAGTCTAGGAGTTTTTTGGTTAAAAAAATTAAGTAGGCAAAACGCCTACTTTTTTTGTTCGTACTCCTCAACTATTTTTTTAAATCGTGGATAGAGTTGATTTCGTGGATAGTCCCTCCTACCCTTACAAAGCCATTGACGCTCTAAAAAAATTGCAAAAAAATTTGCACAATAAAAATATTGTCGTATATTTGCAGTGTTCAAATACCGTGAGAGTTTTTATATTCTCAATTTAAGTAAAAAATATTATAACTTACGGCAGTAAGGGTGTAGCTATATAGTAATGTATAGCAAATATTCGTAAACACGGTATTTGAACAGCACCTACTTACTGCCTATATTTTTTATATTATGTTCAAATACCAAAACCAAGCACCAATTGCTAACGATAGTAGCGAAGTGCAAATCAAACAAGAAACCATACAGCCCCTTGATTGGGGCTTTTTTATACGACAATACTAACCTCTAAAAAAATATTTAAAAAAAAATCAATAAAAAATTTGGTGGGTTAAAATTTTGTCGTATATTTGCAGTGTTGAAATCAGAGCAATAACTGTTTATTATTGCACTAAATCTCAAATAGAGATTAAAATATTAGCCCAAAAAAGGTGTCGCTATATAGTAATGTATAGCAAGTCAATAAGCGTAAGCTCTGATTTCAACAGCACCCACTTTTTGGGCTTTTTTGTATTTAAAAACTTTTTAAAATTAAATATTATGTTGAAATCAGAAACAACCGCACCAATCGCTAACAACAGTAGCGAAGTGCAAAGCAAACAGACCTATTTAGAGCCTCAAATGGTTCATCTTTTAGCAAAAACCTTTAAGAATGAAGAAAATTATGTGCGTATGCTTTCTAATCTTTGGCGTGTACGTGCAGGCTTAGTTAAACTTACTGAAGCCCCTTGCCCAAACCCTGAAGTAGTAGAAATGCGTACAGCCCTTAATGATATTATCGGTTGCCTTTTACCTCAAGATGTACGCTTGTTAAATGAAATTCAACTAAAAGCAAGTGTATTATGAAAGAATTAATCAAAATAACAGAGCAAAACGGCAAACAAGCCGTTTCTGCTCGTGAGTTACATAACTTTTTAGAAAGTAAACAAGATTTTTCAAACTGGATAAAAAACAGAATAGAAAAATATGGACTTGTTGAAAATCAAGATTTTGAGGTTTTCAATAATTTTATCGAAAACCCTAAAGGTGGCAGACCTTTAACAGAATACGCTCTAACTATTGACACTGCAAAAGAGTTAGCAATGGTAGAGGGTAACGAAAAGGGCAAACAAGCACGGCGTTATTTCATCGAGTGTGAGAAGAAGTTGAGGGCAAACACGGTGGCTTTACCCACTACTTACAAAGAAGCCTTACAAGAACTCATTAAGAAAGAAGAAGAAAAAGAGCAATTGCTTTTACAGAGCCAAGAACAACAAGCCCAACTTGAAGCACAAGCCCCCAAGGTGCTTTTTACAGAGGCGGTAATGGGTAGTAAGACCTCGTGTTTGATTGGTGAGTTAGCCAAAGTAATTACTCAAAATGGCTACCCTATCGGTCAAAACAGACTTTTCAAATGGCTAAGAGAAAAAGGCTATTTAGGTCGCAAAGGCGAAAACTACAATATACCTAATCAACAATATGTAGAGCAAGGTTTATTTGAACTTAAAAAAGGTACTCGTTCTGGTAGCGGTGGGGTAATGCATACCACTATCACTACAAAAGTAACAGGCAAAGGTCAAGTTTATTTTGTAAATAAATTTCTAAAGAATTTACAAACAGCCTAACAAAAAAGGGGCTGAAATATGCCCCAATTTTTCAAAACAATATAATTATACAGACAATGGATTTTCAACTAAAGATAATGAATAAGTGGCTTAAAAACGGCTGGGCTTTACAACAAATATATGATGAAGTGGTTTACTATCTGGGGCAGTTAGACGGTGCGGCGGTATTTTACGAATTTATGAAACAGCATAAAAAGAACGAAAAAGTAATGCAAGAGTTTAACCGCACGGCTTTTATCTAACAGAAAACTTTCAAATGTTTCAAAAAGCGGTTTTTAAATGCAAAAACTTTGTTTTTCGACCAAAAAACCGCTTATACCTATTTGAATTATAGATATATAGCCGTATTTTTGTAAAGATGATTGAAGCAAAAACCATACAGAAATACAAAGCAAAAACAAGGGGGCAACTTGTTGAGCAAGCACAGAGGTTAGTCAATGCCTTTGTGCGTGAGCGTGACGCGATAAACGATAGAGGCGATTTCGTGTGTGTTTCGTGCGGTAAGTATAAGCCAAAGCACCAGTGTAATGCAGGGCATTATTTCAGTAGGGGTGGTTACCCAAGTGTGAGATTTGATTTGGATAATATTCACAGCCAGTGTATTCAATGCAATCTACACCAACACGGCAACCTTATACCCTACCGCGAAAGGTTGATTAGAAAGATAGGCGAAAAACGATTTGAACAATTAGAAAAAATGGCGTATATTAGCCACTATAAGCACGATAGAATTATGCTTATAGAACTTATAGAGAGAATGAAAAAACAATTAAAAAAATAGAAAGAATGAAAATTTTAACATTACAAATTAAAAGAAATTTTTTAGACCAAATTTTAGCAGGTGAAAAAACTGATGAGTTCAGAGATATTTTACCGAAAAACGAAAAAAAGTATTGTAAAATTGTATATCACAAAGACCAAGATGCCTACGAGGTTACAGAAGTCGTGAAATACGACGCTATTCGATTTTTTAACGGCTATAAGACAGATAGACCAGAGGTGTTAATTGAAATTAAAAACGCGTTCGTTGATTTTGAAGTAAACGAAGACGGCGAATGCATAGAATGGGAAATGGAAGACGGCACTACCTACCCTATCTGTTGTATGGTTTACCAATTGGGTAAAGTGTTAGAGAGAAAGAATATTTAAGCATTAAAAACTAACCATTAAAACTAAATAATCATGGCAAAACAAATTAGAACAAAATTCGCTTCTTCTGGGTATAGGGGCGGTAGATTATCAGCGACAGATCCAAATACTGGCAAGATAGCGAGAGGCGGTAGATTTGTAACGAGAAGACAGCGATACGGCGATATGCGTAGGGCTTTCGGTTTATCAAGTGGGTAATCGTTATGAATAAACTACAACACGCAGAAAAAGTAATCAGCACGGTAAGGCAGAAGTCAAACCGTGCCTTGCTTTTTTATTCAGCAGGTAAAGATAGCATTTGCCTATTAGATTTGCTTGCAAAAGAATTTGATGAAGTCGTTTGTGTATTCATGTACTTTGTAGAGGGGTTAGAACATATCGACCGCTTTATTCGTTTTTCAGAAAAACATTATAGCAATGTACAATTTATACAAATACCTCATTGGAATTTGACTAAAATACACCGAGCAGGTTTGTTTTGTCAACCAAAGAAAGTAAGGCAATTGATGTTTGGTGATGTGATACAAGCAATAAAGTTAAAGACTGGCATACCTTACGCATTTATAGGCGAAAAACAAGCGGACAACCTCAATAGAAGATTGAAGTTAAGAGGTTACGAGTTAGAAGCCATTTCTACAACAAATAATATTTACCCATTAAGCCATTGGAAAGATGCAGATGTGCTGAATTATATCAAAAGAAACAGGCTACCAAAACCAATAAGTTACGGAAGTAACAAACGGAGTAATGGCGTGGGCTTTAACGAAGATTGCTTTGTATGGCTAAGAAAGCATTATCCAAAGGATTTAGAGAAGATATTAACGGCTTATCCGTTATCACAAAAAATACTATTTGATTATGACCAAAAAATTAAAAGAAAGCGAAACGAGGGTAATTAAACGAAGCCAAATAAAATTTGCTCCCTATAATCCTAAAAACCACACGCAACAATCAGTAAAAGATATGTTGAAAAACTTCAAGCGTATTGCTTTTGCTGGAGGTGTTGTTTGGAATGCTTTATCAGGTAATCTAATTGATGGGCATAAAAGGGTAATGGCTCAAGATATTTACTACAAATATGACGGTACACCAGAAACCGATTACGAAATCAAAGTAGAGGTTTTAGAGTTAGACGAAAAAACGGAAAAGGAGCAAAACATTTGGCATACTCGATCAAGGTCAGAATTAGACGATGAATTGATGAGAAATTTAATTCCAGAAATTGACTATGAAAATGCAGGTCTTGATGATTATGATTTGAGTTACTATGGAATAGAGTTAAACGCAGAGGAAAGCGAAAATGTAGTAGAAGCCATTGAAGAACTTTACGAACCCGTAAAGCAACAGAAAGAAGCCGAGAAAGAAATATCTAAGGAAGAGAAAAAAGCCAAGATAAAGGAAACCAAGCAAAAGATAATGGAAGACGCACAAGAGAAAGCCAAAAACCTTGACTCTTATGTAACCCTTTCTTTTGACAACTGGAAAAACAAAGAAGCCTTTATGATTAGAATGGGATTTGACCCTGAATTTAAGATGATTAAGGGAGAAACCTTATCGGAAATGGTAGAAAGAATAGGATAATTTTAGTAATAAAATGTAATATGAGTAAACCGACCTTTACAGATGGACAAATAGAGGAATTGTTGATAGAATTCAATGGGCAACCGACTAAAGTTGCATCAGCGTTGGATGTGTCGTATGTACAGGTGTATAGACGAATTCGCCAAAACCCTAAATTGTTGGAAGTGCAAGAGGCTGAGAGGGCAAGGGCTTATCAGATATTAGACAATCTTTCAATGCAAATTGCTTTGAAAGGGACGATAAAAGAGCCCGTCCTCGATGAAGAAGGAAACCCAACAGAACAATTTAGAGATGTGTTGGTGGATTACAAGACACGCATTCAAGTAATCCAAAACCAACAGAATTTGTTTAAAGGAAGTATAGGTATCAAAGACCAAATCGAGGTCACTCATAAATCAGGCACAATCGATTATTCAAAATTGTCGGACGATGCGTTGAAAGAGATACTAAATGCAGAGGTAGATGAAGAGCAAGAAAGTACATAATCCGTTAGAACTTAGAAAAGAACTTTTTAAGCGAGGGAATTTTGATTTCATTACTACGCACAAGGGCAAGAAACACATAAAACAAGAAGAAGCCCTAAAAATCCTAACAGACAACAAAACAAAAGAGTTTATTTACGGTGGTGCGGCAGGAGGGGCTAAGTCTTGGACTGGTGCCTCTTGGTTGCTTTTTATGGCATTGAATTTTACTGGCTCTAAATGGTTTATCGGTAGGGAAGAATTGAAACGATTGCGGGATTCTACATTGATTACCTTTTGGAAAGTTTGTAAAGCTTACGGAGTGCCAAAGGACTTCTATAAGTACAATGGGCAAGACAATTATATTCAATTTACAAATGGGTCAAGAATTGACATGTTGGATTTGCGATACAAACCCAGCGACCCTTTTTACGAGCGATACGGTTCAGTAGAATATACAGGCGGTTGGATCGAAGAAGGTGGAGAGGTCAATTTTGGGGCGTTTGATACGCTTAAAACAAGGGTTGGACGGCACATGAACGATGAGTTTAAAATCACTCCTAAAATCTTCATCACTTGTAACCCAAAGAAAAACTGGATGTATTCGTATTTCTACAAGCCAGCAATGGAAAACCGATTGAAACCTTACCAAGTGTTTCATCAAGCATTTGTACAAGATAATCCATTTATCGCCAAAGACTATATCGAGCAGTTAGAAAACACTACCGATAAAGCCAAAAGAGAACGATTACTAAAAGGGAATTGGGAGTACGACGATAACCCTTACAAACTTTGTGATTATGACAAGATACTGCAACTCTACACCAATGACCATATTACCAAAAGTAGAGAGAAATATATTACTGCCGATGTAGCGAGGTTTGGCTCTGATTTAGCTATAGTAGGCGTTTGGGAAGATTGGGACTTGGTAGAAGTACATACTTTTGAAATTAGTAAGACTACCGAAATACAAGCCTGTATTCAAGCCATGCAGTCTAAACATGGAATTCCAAGCAGTAATTGTATTGCCGATAGTGATGGTGTCGGTGGTGGTGTTGTAGATAATCTAAATATTGTTAGTTTTGTAAACAATGCCAGACCATTTGAAGAGGAATTAAGCGAGGGTAAAAAAGACACGCCGAGTTATAAAAATATGCAAACGCAATTGCTAGTATACCTTGCAGAAGAGATTATCAACAAGAACAAGATGCGGATTTCAGCAGATTTGTCAGAGGAACAGAAAGAAGCAATTAATGAAGAACTGGATACTATCGAACGCATACCTGATACGAATGTAATTACACTGGTAGATAAAGCAACTATCAAGCAAAATATCGGACGCTCTCCTGACTACCGAGATTTTATATTGATGCGTGGGTATTTTGATTTTAAAAAGCCTATTCGTAACAACTTACAAGATATTGCAAGTATCCTATAAGTTTAGGAAAGGGTTAATTTCAAGCCTAATGCTTGCAATATACTTATGAAAGTAGAAAGTTGCATATCTATTTTCCCATTTTCCAGTTGAGAAATATACTCTCTCTTCTTCCCTATTTTTTCTGCCAATTCTGACTGAGTCATCTTTCGTTCTTTTCTTTCTTCCTTAAGAACTTCAGCAAAATACCAAGTCTGTGCTTTTGCTTTGAACGCTTCCCTTTCCGCTGTGCCATTAGCACCGTATTTTTGTGTAAAATATTGTTCCGATGTTTTAAGTTTGGAGATTTTATTTTTATCCAATACTGGGCGTTTAGTCATTGTTTTCATTTTGTAAATTATTTAATATATTTTCTGCTTTTTTAATTGCTTTTTTGTAATCTTTTGTGGATTTTTTCAAAAATGAAGTAAGCAAAATAATTTGAGTGGCTTCTATTATATTCTCTGCATCTATCGAAAAAATAATTGTTCTATGCTCATTATTTCCTACACTCACTCTCATTTCATAAAAAATAGTATTTTCTAATTTTTTAACAAATTTTTCATTTACCACCTTTTGTGTTTCTAAAATATGTATCACATACTCATATTTTTCTGCAATCTTAGAATTTAACGAACTAAAAAAATCATTAAATTCTTCTGTTAAGATAACAACTCGTATGTTTTCACTTTCTTTCATTATACAAATGTAATATATATATTACAATTATACAAATATTATGTTTCAAAAACACGCTTTTAAAATTAAAATCTTTGTTTTTGGGGTTAAATCGTTTAATTCCCTATTGTTATGGTGCTTTTATAATGCTAATTTTGTGATTATCAAGATGTAAACCTATGAGCGATATCACAAAAGAAATAGAAGAATATAAAGGCGGTAGAACCTTACCAAATATTGATGCTTATAACAAACAGTATGATGTAGGCAAGCACGAAATTATCACCAATATTGTTAAATATCCTGATAGAAAGGTGGTTACTGATTATATTGATAGCAATGGCGTGAAGCAAAAAAAAGAAGAAACAATCCCTCTCAATCGTATTGGGTTGCCCTATCAAAAAAAGATTGTGAGTATCGCGACCACTTTCTTATGCGGAACACCTATTAAATACACCAATAGCCTTGAAGAAGAAGACTTATACAACGCTTTTCAGAAAGTGATTGATAAAAACAAAATGAAATTTGTTGATAAGGAAATTGTTACTGCCGTTGGTAGGTTTACAGAGTGTGCAGAGTATTGGTACCCTACCAATGAGGCTAATAATCATTACGGCTTTGATTCCCAATTCCGATTAAAGGTAAAGGTATTGACACCTGATAAGTACAAGTTGTATCCAAAATTCAATGAAAACGATGATTTGATTTCGTTCGGAAGAGAGTTTAAAAATGGCGACAAAACTATTTTTGAAGTTTATACCGCAGAAAAGATTATCCGTTACGAACAAGAACTTGAATGGAAAAAGATAGAAGAAAAAACAAATATTATCGGTAAAATACCAATCGTTTATTATAAACAGAAAAATGTTGAATGGGCAGATGTACAGACTATTATAGAAAGGTTAGAGTTTATATACTCTAATACGGCAGAAAGTAATGATAGATTTTCATTCCCAATATTAAAGCTAAGGGGTAAAGTTGAAGGACAATTATCCCAAGACAAATCAGGGCGTGTATTGCAATTGGCTGAGGGTGCAGATGCTGAGTTTGCGAACCAACCACAAGCCAGTCAAAGTATTGAAAGCGAAACAGACCGATTAGAAAGAGATGTACACGATTTTACTTCGACGCCTAATATTTCATTTGATAATATGAAAGGATTAGGCAATATGTTGGCTGGGAGTAGTGCAGAGTTTTTGTTTCTATCTGCACACCTTAAAGTAATGGATAAAATGGCAATTTACATTCCTGCGTTGCAAAGACGAGCAAGTGTAATTAAATCATATCTTCAAAAATTTAATGTGAAATTCGCAAATAATGATTTGGAAGTAGAGCCAGTTATCACGCCTTTCATCATCAACAATGATGCGGATTTTATTAGGTTTTTAATGGAAGCGAACGGCAATAAACCTCTATATTCGCAGGAATACTCAATGCAGAAATTGGGAATTAAAAATCCTAAAGAAATGATGGCTCAAATAGAGGAAGAAAATCAACGCAACACTGAATTAAACAATAGCAATGAGTTTGCTGTATAATGGACTTTGATACTCTACATAGGAAACGCATAAGAAAGAAAGCCAGAACCCTTGAGCAAATCTACAACGATTTGATAGCAAGGGTTTCGTCTTTGGCAGTAAAAACAGAATTGACAGACAAAATCTACCAATTCCGAAACAATAAAAAAGTGCTTTTACAGATAGAGGAATCCCTAAAAGAGTATTACAACAAGACCCTACAAACTATCTATACTGGCACCGACCAACAATGGCGATTTGCCAATGAAAAATACAATGCTTTGCGTATTGCCACATTAGAACGCATAGCCAATCATATTAGCAAAGAAACCTATTATAGAGAACTTGCCAAAGTTTCTAAAAGTCCACACAACTTAGAGGCATTAAAGGCTTATCAAGAAAGGAAGATAGGGAAGTTTACCATTTCAGAGCGTGTATGGCATATCACCAAGCAAATGAAATCCGAGTTAGAATTGGCTATTGATGTTAGTCTTTCGGAGGGAATGAGTGCCAACGAATTGGCTCGAAAGGTAAAGAAATACTTAAACGAACCCGATCGGCTTTATAGACGAGTAAGAGATAAACACGGCAATTTAGTATTGAGCCGACACGCCAAAGCCTATAATCCAGGTCGAGGCGTGTACCGAAGTAGCCATAAAAACGCCCTTCGTTTGGCAAGTAATGAAATCAATACCGCTTACAGAGAAAGTGAGCAACTTAGAATGTTGCAGAATAATGATATTGTTGGCGTGGAAATTTGTTTAAGTCCGCAACACGCTATCTTTGATATTTGCGACCAACTCAAAGGGAAATACCCAAAGGATTTCATCTGGAGTAAATGGCATGTAGGCTGTAAGTGCCACCGCAAAACTATTCTAAAAAGCGATGAAGAACTTATAAAAGAACTTAACAGCAATCAAGACTTACCGCCCGATACTTCAAAAAACTATATTGGCGAACCGCCTAAACACTTCGATAAATGGGTTTCACAAAACAAAGAGCGTTTTAAGAATTGGAAACATAAACCTGAGTGGTGGGAGAAGAATAAAGGAATGATTGAGAATAGCGAAATTAAGGGGTTGATGTTAAAAGCAAAGCAATCAGAGGACGAAGTATCAAAAGTAATAAGTCAATTAACCCAAAAATATAACGGATACGCTACGCTTATAAACTTTAAAAGTTATCAATCTATTCAGAGAAAACTTCAATTAGAACTTAATGGTGATATTTCTCAAATAAAAGACTCTATTAGAGCAACGATAATATTGCCTAAAGAAAAAATGCGAAATTTAGAGTTATATTTAGAAAAAAGTAGTATCTTTGAAAGAGTAAAGGTTCAAAAACCAGAAAGGTTTATGGGGTATAGTGGTATTCTTACTAATATTAAAGCCACAAATGGTATTTCTGCCGAAATACAATTCAACACAGAAAAAATGATTTACGCTAAAGAAAAACCTACGAATGCAATTCGCATTATAGGTAAAAAGCGTTGGGATGAAATACGGAAAGAAACAGGACTTAAAGGTGGGTTGGGGCATAAATATTATGAAGAATACAGATTATTAGATATGAATATTCCTAAGCAACTGGAAAGAATGAAAGAATTAGAAGAACTGTCTAAAAATTATTACAAAAACTTTAGATGAGTAATTTAGATTATTTATTGAAAAACGGTATTATTTATCTTTTAGATGAATACGAGAATGCTGTATTTAAATTCACAAGTACAGGCAAAGGAAATTTGTGTGAAGTTAAATTCAAAGGTAAAATACCTTATAAGATAGATTGCTCTACTAATTTGGCTATGCAGGCGATTTTAGGCGGTACTATTATAACGAAAGAACAATACGAAGAGTTTTAAAAATGTTAGAAAGAGCGATACAAATAGCAGTTAATGCACATAAAGGACAAACAGATAAAGCAGGGAAGCCCTATATACTACACTTAGTAAGGGTGATGGAAAAAGGGAAAACTGAAGAAGAAAAAATTTGTGGTATTCTTCATGATTTATTAGAAGATACTAATTGGACGATTAGCGATTTAAGAAAAGAGGGATTTTCAGAAGAAATCATGAACGCTTTACAATGTGTGACCAAAAAAAATAATGAGCCTTATTCTGACTTTATTAATCGTATTTCTAAAAACCCCTTAGCCATCAGAGTAAAATTAAATGATCTGGAAGATAACATGGATAAATCTCGCCTAAATAATATTAACGAAAAGGATTTACAGCGATTTGAAAAATACTCTATGGCATACGAATTTTTAAAGAATAAGTTAGGAAAAGATTTATAGATTTTCCGCCTCCTTTTTTATAAAATCTACCAAATCATCAAGGTTTTTCTGATTGAACCAATGGCGAAGATTGTTATCATCCTTCTTACAATTGAATGTTGAGGCTTTTACGCCCATTATTTCTGCTGCTCTTGCTCCTGTAATACCAAATAAAGTAAGGATTTCTATAATTCTATTTTTTATTGCTAATTTATTGTTATCCATAATAATCCAATTAGTGTAATTACAATCAAAATAATTTGCTCCAAAGACAATTCAAAGACAATAGTCTTTTCATAGCCTTCCGTATTAATTTCTTTCCACTTAGAAATGAGGTGTTTTAAAAAAGATTTCATAACTTTGCAATATTAAAAAGACAATGAGGTGGGGTTCTACCCCCACCGAGTTTAAAAGATTAGGTTGATAAAATCTCTAATTGCTACTAACAACTTGATTTTAAAACCTTTTTTCAACCTTTTAAAACTCAATTCAAATCTGAATTTCATTGGCTTGGTTTTGGGGTTAAAAAAAGCGAGGGCGAACTCGCATAATTGACTTTCAATTACTTTACAAGTATACGATATTTTTCAATATCGTGCAAATAAAAAACCATTTTCTTGATGTCAGGAAAATGGTTTTATTTTTTATAAATCAAGAGGTTACCCCAAAAATTTCTTTAGCCATTTTTCGGCTTCGGCTTTGGTCTTCGGAACAGGAATATCTACCTTTAAATCTTCGGTCTTACTTTCGTTCGTAGTCATTACTTTACCTTGTAAGTTTACGCAATAGTCCTCCTCGTCTTTGGAAAACTCATAAAGATTGTGTGTTCCGTAATTTGTAAATGAAAATCCCTTGTACATCAGGAACTCTGAAAAATTAAATGTACTCATAATTATATTGGTTTTAGTTTTTAATCCAGTCTAATACTTCTTTGGTTAGGAATATTGGTTGTTTTCTTTGCGAACGATACTCATATCCGCCTTTTATCAGTTTTTCAGGAAGCATCTTATTTTTAATACGCTGGTAAACTTTTCGTTTATCCCAGCCCGTTACTTTGCAAAACTCCTGAAGTGTCATTGTAATTTTCTTTGACACTTCTATAAGATATGCCGACTCCATCATCTCAATTGTGGTCATATCTGCGATTCTTTTGTGTAAAATTTGGTTCATGTTTTTGTGGTATGTTTCAAAAAGCGTCTTTTAAAATAAAAACTTTACTTTTTTGGGTTAATTTACTGATTTTCCTATTGTAAGGAGGTGTTACTTAAAGTAAATTTGTAATACAAAGATACTAAAAAACTAATAACCATTTAAATATGAACAAAAAAATTCTTGAAAAACTTAAAACTAAATATAAAGATTTAGGGTTAGGGGAAAGCATTTTGAAAGTATTTGCTGATAAGTTAGCAAAGACGGTCAAAGAAGAGAGTGAAATCGATACGGTGGTGGAAGATGTAGAAAGCGATTTGCGTATCTACCAGTCTTTAACTGACCAAAACAGAACTCTGCAAAAGAAGGTTCAGGAACTTGAAGAGAAGAAAGATGAAGAGGGGGATGACAAAAATCCAACTCCTAATACTAACCCAAAACCTGAAGAGGAAACAAAGGATAACGAAATGCCTGCATGGGCTAAATCACTTCTTGATAGCAACAAGGCATTGTCTGATAATTTACAAAAGTTGCAAGCAGAAAAAATCCAGCAATCCAACGCAGAGAAACTCACTTCAAAACTAAAAGAATTGGGCGTAAAAGAGAACTTCTACAGAATGCTTATTGAAGGGAAAACTTTTGAAAATGATGAGCAGATTGAAGCGTTTGCGACGCAAATAAAAGAAAACCAAGATGCGTATGACCAAACATTGAGTAATGATTTGCTTAAAAATCAAGCGAATCCGCTCTTTGGCAAAACAGCAGTAGAAGGGCAAGTAGACGCTGATGTTCAAAATTACATTAACCAAAACTTTACAAAAAAATGAAACAAGTAAAAAAATCTGAAAAAGCAGGAAGACAAATTGTAGTCTTCGACCAAGTGGATGCAACCTATCCAGGTGGAGTGCATATTGATAAAACAGAGGCGTCAGCGAGATTTACAGATGGTGTAGTGCCTGCTGGAACGCTTTTGGTACCCGCGAGTGATGGAAAGTTTAAGCCTTTGAATCAAAACTTGTCAGCGACCAATGTTGCTGGGGCTATTGGACTAACGGCTCACGATGTAGTAATTGATGACATGCCTTTGGTTGCCGTAGTAATGGCTGGAACGGCGAGGAAAGACGCGTTGCCTGACAAGGAAAAGGCAGGTGTAGTATTTATCAAGCCTGTGCTTACAAGAATTTCTTTCATTTAATTAATAACCTTAAAAACTAATAACTTATGATAAACGCAAACAATATAGTCCCTGAATTTTCTCAGGCGAATATGGATGCTATTTTGAATGCCTATCCTTTGGGGGAATTGCAATACCGTAACTTTATGCCATTGGAGTATAATCCAACATTGCAATTCAGTACCATAGAGGGAATGGAAGGAGTAAAAATAATGGCAGACATTGTAGCTATTGGCTCTAAAGCACCGAGAAAAGGGCGTGAATTCATAGAGTCTATCAAAGGAGAAATTCCAAAGATAGAAATAGCAAGGGATATGAACGAAAAAGACCTTTACACCATTCAACAATTAAGAAATGCGGTGGCTTTAAATCCAAAAAATGAATCTATTAAAAACCGATTGATTGCCAAAATCTACGAAGACCCTACTTTTGTGGTAGATGGTGTGAATGCTCGTTTGGAATGGATGGCAAAAAAATTGGTTTCAAACGGAAAATTCAAAACAGCTGCGACTGACAACTCTGGCGGAGTTGCAAACCTTACCATTGATTTCAAGGTGAAAACGCAAAATACACAGAAAAACTGGTTTACTGATGCTGATGCTAATCCGATGACGGAATTACAAGCCTTGCAAGATGAAGCGAGAGGGAAAGGCTATCGATATACAACTATTACGCTTGAGCGTGATGTGTTGAATAAAGTATTAGATAACAAATTTACTCGTCAGTTTGTGTTTGGTGTGCCTGTTAACAACTCAACAGTATTGCCGAACATTACAATTGAGCAATTAAACGCTCAATTACAAGGCAAGGGCTTACCTACTTTTAGATTGTGGGAGTCTTATATGGGGTACGAAACAAAAGCTGGCACTGTGGACGCAGTAAATGGTTGGGAATCTGGAAATATATTATTGTCAGTATCACCTATATTAGGGGCTACACAGTATACAACTACACAGGAATTCACAATGGGCTTTGCAGATGTGATGAGTAAGTCTATCAAAGACGACTTCATTTTAGTGAAAACATTTGGGTATCAAGACCCTATTTTGATTTCGACTAAAGCAACAGCGTTTGCAATTCCTGTATTGAGTAACACGAAAAAGAACCTTATCCTTAAAACTAACTTCTAATGACTATCGGGGAGTACATACAAGAGAAACTAAGCCTATGGTCGGTGTCTTATTCTGATGCTTTGATTGGTGCGGAACTATCCAAACTTAATCTACAAGCGACAGAAGAATATGTATCAAACAACGCCGAAAAAGTAGATTTGTTTTTCTACAATGTACTTCCTGAAATGTTATTAATGCCAAACAGCGTAAGCGAGGGTGGGTATTCTATTTCGTACGACAAAAAGGCAATGGAAAGTTATTACAATCTGTTGTCTAAGCGATTAGACTTGCCTAATTTATTACCACAACCAACTATTACAGACATTTCAAACCAATGGTAAAACAATATCCCTACATATTGAAAGTGTTTCAAGAAACAGAAGGCACTTTTGACCAATCTACTGCCGAATGGGTACCGTCGGTGGCTCAATGGGTAGAGATTGGGAAATGTAGAGATGAAGTAAATGGTGGTGGTGGTAAAATAACGAAAACAGACGGAGAGGCATATACTTTTTCAGCGGTGATTTATGCACCTAAACATTGTCCTAAAATCAAGCAAGGGGCTAAAATCCAAGTCTGGAATGGTAGCGAAATGAGATTAGAAGCGATTGTACAACGATTTAGCCAAGAACAATTACATACAAGGATATGGGTTTAGTGCCAAAATTCAATATGCGAGATATTGATGCTGTTTTAAAAAAAGCAGAAGAAAAATATATCCGTGAAATGGTGAGAGTTTTGAGATTTGTAGGTGAAAAATGCGTAAATAGGGCTAAAGAAAGCGGAAATTACCAAGACCAGACAGCAAATCTTAGAAATTCGATAGGTTTTATTATTGTAGCTGAAGGCAAAGTAGTAACTGAGGATTTTCATATAACCGCTAAAGGTATGATGCCAAGCAATGAAACACCATTGAAGTATGGAAGAGATTTAGCCTATCAAGTCGCACCTAAATTTAGGGATATTGCTTTGATCGTAGTTGCAGGAATGAAATATGCAGCTTATGTAGAAAGCAAAGGGCGTGTGGTGCTTACAAGTGCCGAGCAGTTGGCGAAAATACAAGTGCCATTATTGTTGAAACAATTGAGATGAAACGGACTGTATTAGACGGCAAACAATGGATTTTGGAATTGCTATTGAAAGCGAAAGTTAATGAGTTTGTCAATGGACGAATTTACAAAGACAATCGCCCAATTGATAGCAACAAAGAAGATATTGTAATTAACTCGCTAACGATGGACAATGAGTTGTTGCAGAACGGCGTGTTTAATATCAATTGTTATGTACCTAAGAAGTCTATTACAATCAATGGGATAACACAATACCACAAAGACAATCGTCGCTTAAAGGAAATTACTGACAAAGTCTATCAAGTGATAAACGATGTTTGGGAGGATGATTACAACCTTGATGTAGAGACGCATCAAGATTTTGAAGAACAAAATGAAAACTATTACAATTTCAGGGTGCAGTTAAACGCCTACCCTGATTTTTAAAACAAAAATATTAACCATTAAAAACTTATAAACTATGGCAAATAAAGTAAACATTGGATTAGCCAGTATTAAAATTGGAGATATTGGAGCAGACGGCGGTATGGGAACTTCATTAGAACAAATCGGAGTGACCAACCAAGGGTCTTGCAAACTCAATTTTGAAGATGCCGAGAAAAAAGAATTCTTCGTAGAAGAATACGATGACCCCTTTCATGTAGAATACACGCAAGGGAAAATCAATATCCAGTATCAAATTGCAAATCCAGACATTGATACAATTGTAAAAGTGTTTGGGGGAAGCAAAACAGGTACTGGACCATCAGAAATCTATAAAGCACCAGACCAGATGGTAACTATTGAGCGATCAATGGAGATTACACCAAAAAAAGGGTTGGGCTTTAAGTTTCCAAGAGTATCAATTACAGCGAAATTTACACCAGATGTAGGAAAAGAAAACCTATTGATGATTGAGGTAAATGCGTCTGTATTGAGACCGACAAAAGACGGAGAGCCAAGATTTACGATGTTTAAAGTAGCGTAACCAATTTTCTATTTTTTCTAATTGTAAAACGCCTGCCTGCACTTGTGGGTAGGCGTTTTTTCTTAAAAAGCAACCGATGACAAAACAAGAACAACTAAATGCCGAGAAAAAAGAACTCAATCTATTGACAGATGAGGGCTTTGCGATTCAGATTAAGGATATATGGGGTAAACCGAAAATCTATAAGGCAAAGAAAATGACTTTGGGAAGGTTATTTAAACTATCAAAAATCTTCATCACTATGGATTTTGACGAGAACGCTTTTAACTCAAAAAATCTGCAAGAGCAATTAGCATCACAATATCATTCTATATTAAACAACCTAGACAAAGTAACAAAAGTGGTCGCCATTTGTGTAACGGATAACAAATGGGAATCTTGGTGGATACAAAGGCAAGTAAAGAAACACTACACGCCAAAAGATATACAGGCGTTTGCACAAACCTTGCTCAAAGAGTCTGATTATGCAAATTTTATGCTCTCTATCGCATTGATGAACGGAAATCGTCCGACCAAAGCGAAGCCGATAGAGGACTAAAATCAATCTATGGCGTTATGGGGCAAATTTGCCACCATTTCGGCTGGACATTAGATTATTTGCTTTGGAAGGTAGATTGGCGTATTGTACAACGAATGCTTATAGATGCACCAGACTACGACAGCGACAAAAAAGAAGAAAAAGAAATCAACCTTACTGAACAATTGCCAGAAGATTTAGAAAAGATGTTGGAACAGTATAGGTAGATGAAAGGGGCGTATTTTAACCCATTTTTTATTAAGCCGTGTAAGTATTTATCTATAATTAAGTATAAACTCTCGCCCTATTTGTTTCCACGATAGTTGTATAATAGTTTAGTGTTTTTGTATAAATTTGAAAAAAATAAAAGTAACCAAAAGATGAAAGACGAGTTCAAAAAACAATTAGAATATAGTCAAAAAAGGTTTATTGAAACATTTAATAATAGTAAATATGATTCTATTAGAGAGTTATATAAAAATAATTTTGAAAAGATTAAATATCTTATTTCTGAATCTAGCCCAAAATTAGCTTTAGAAGATATAGCTGAGATAGAGGCTTCTTTAAGCAAACAAATTATTAATGAAAACACATTGCTTGAAAAGATTAATATTGCTATTTCCGAAGGTAAATTAAAAGAAAAAGATATTAGTTAAAAAAAATTTGAATATCCTTAATTACACCTATAAGTATTATCTTTGCACTAAATTTAGAAGATAATCCGTATGAACTTATTTACTTTTACAGCTGAGTTTG
>NZ_KB894237.1 GCF_000374405.1 Riemerella columbina DSM 16469 | reverse complement strand
AGTTTTACCCTAGGCAGCTCCTTTTACGGTCACCGACTTCAGGTACCCCCAGCTTCCATGGCTTGACGGGCGGTGTGTACAAGGCCCGGGAACGTATTCACCGCGCCATGGCTGATGCGCGATTACTAGCGATTCCAGCTTCATAGAGTCGAGTTGCAGACTCCAATCCGAACTGAGACCGGCTTTCGAGATTTGCATCACTTCGCAGTGTAGCTGCCCTCTGTACCGGCCATTGTATCACGTGTGTGGCCCAAGGCGTAAGGGCCGTGATGATTTGACGTCATCCCCACCTTCCTCTCTACTTGCGTAGGCAGTCTCACTAGAGTCCCCAACTGAATGATGGCAACTAGTGACAGGGGTTGCGCTCGTTGCAGGACTTAACCTAACACCTCACGGCACGAGCTGACGACAACCATGCAGCACCTTGAAAATTGTCCGAAGAAAGATCTATTTCTAAACCTGTCAATTCCCATTTAAGCCTTGGTAAGGTTCCTCGCGTATCATCGAATTAAACCACATGATCCACCGCTTGTGCGGGCCCCCGTCAATTCCTTTGAGTTTCAACCTTGCGGTCGTACTCCCCAGGTGGCTAACTTATCACTTTCGCTTGGTCTCTGAATCCGAAAATCCAAAAACGAGTTAGCATCGTTTACGGCGTGGACTACCAGGGTATCTAATCCTGTTCGCTCCCCACGCTTTCGTCCCTCAGCGTCAGTTATAACTTGGTAACCTGCCTTCGCAATTGGTGTTCTGAGTAATATCTATGCATTTCACCGCTACACTACTCATTCCAGCTACCTCAACTATACTCAAGACTCGCAGTATCAATGGCAGTTCTACAGTTAAGCTGTAGGCTTTCACCACTGACTTACAAGCCCGCCTGCGGACCCTTTAAACCCAATAAATCCGGATAACGCTCGCACCCTCCGTATTACCGCGGCTGCTGGCACGGAGTTAGCCGGTGCTTATTCGTACAATACCTTCAGCCAAATACACGTATCTGGGTTTATTCTTGCACAAAAGAAGTTTACAAACCATAGGTCCGTCGTCCTTCACGCGGGATGGCTGGATCAGGCTCTCACCCATTGTCCAATATTCCTCACTGCTGCCTCCCGTAGGAGTCTGGTCCGTGTCTCAGTACCAGTGTGGGGGATCACCCTCTCAGGCCCCCTAAAGATCATTGACTTGGTGAGCCGTTACCTCACCAACTATCTAATCTTGCGCGTGCCCATCTTTATCCACCGGAGTTTTCAATATTAATCGATGCCAATCAATATATTATGGGGTATTAATCTTCCTTTCGAAAGGCTATCCCCCAGATAAAGGCAGGTTGCACACGTGTTCCGCACCCGTGCGCCGCTCTCTCTTCTCTTTAGCAAGCTAAAGAAAAAATACCGCTCGGCTTGCATGTGTTAGGCCTCCCGCTAGCGTTCATCCTGAGCCAGGATCAAACTCTCCATTGTATGTTCTTCCTGTCTCACTCAAAGTTTTTTTTACGCTTTGGTTTTTATCCTTACTTGGTTGTTATATGTATTTCAATGTTCTCTATTTCTTTTCGCTTCCTCTAATCTCGCCTGTCAGACTTCGTTAGATTTGCGAGTGCAAAAGTAAAATTTATTTTTGAATTACCAAAATATTTTTCGATATTTTTTTAATCCCTAAAAAGTAAATTTTTAATCTCCTGCGCCCCGTGTTTGAATTCGGACTGCAAAGATACAACTTATTTTTTATTATCAAAATATTTTTAAATATTTTTGTGATTCAATCTTAAAAATTTCAACTTCGCTGCACCTCTTTCGATTTGCGAGTGCAAAAGTAAAAACTATTTTTTATATGACCAAATTTTTAAGGTCTTTTTTTTACAAAATGTTTTTTTTAATCTCCTGCGCTACTCATCTCCCGATTTGCGTGTGCAAAAGTAGAAACTTTTTTTATAACTCACAAATTATTATATCAAAAAATATAATAACAAAATTTAATCCATTGGTTATCAAATGAGAAAGTTTATATAAAACAAAATCCCTCCATGAAAATCATGAAGGGAGCGTGTTAAACTATATAGTATATCATTAGGAATTTTCTAATATATATTGAAACATCAATGGTGCACAAATGGTAGCATCACTCTCTACAATATATTTAGGTGTATCGATATCTAACTTACCCCAAGTGATTTTTTCATTAGGTACTGCTCCAGAATAAGATCCGTAAGATGTTGTAGAGTCTGAAATCTGACAGAAGTAAGACCAGAATGGAATATCATGCATTTCCATATCCTGATAAAGCATCGGGACTACGCAAATTGGGAAATCTCCAGCGATACCTCCGCCGATTTGGAAAAAACCGACTCCTTTACCACTACTATTATTAGTATACCAGTCTGCTAAATAAGTCATGTACTCTATTCCTGATTTTACCGTAGAGGGTTTCAGTTCTCCTTTGATACAATAACTCGCAAAGATATTCCCCATAGTAGAGTCTTCCCAGCCTGGAACTACGATTGGTAAATTTTTCTCTGCTGCGGCTAGCATCCAAGAATTTTCTTTTGGAATTTCATAATATTGTTCCAAAACACCTGATAGTAACATTTTGTACATATATTCATGGGGGAAGTAGCGCTCACCTTTTGCTTCAGCGTCTTTCCATATTTCAAAAATATGTTTTTGAAGTCTGCGAAAGGCTTCTTCTTCAGGAATACAAGTGTCCGTCACTCTATTAAGTCCTCTTTCTAATAAATCCCACTCCTGCTGAGGGGTAAGGTCTCTATAATTAGGCACTCTTTCGTAATGAGAATGAGCGACTAGATTCATTAAGTCTTCCTCCAAATTGGCACCTGTACAAGAAATAATAGCGACTTTGTCCTGACGAATCATTTCGGCCAAAATTTTCCCTAGCTCTGCCGTAGACATTGCCCCCGCTAAAGTAATCATCATTTTGCCTCCATCTTTAAGGTGTGCCACATAACCTTTAGACGCATCTAATAAAGCCGCAGCATTAAAGTGTCGATAATACTTTTCTATAAATTCTGAAATCGGTTTGTTCATAAGATTAAATTATTTTTTACAAAGATAAGGATTTTGATAGATATTTATACCTTATAATATGAGCTTTGAGAAAACAGACCTTATTTATATGTAGGTTAAATTTATTTTAAAGTTAAAATTTTGTATATTTAGATAATTAGATTAATTTTGAAAAAAATATAAAAAATGAATATACCATCAGAATTAAAGTACACAAAAGACCACGAGTGGGTAAAAATTGAAGGCAATCTAGCCACTATCGGTATTACAGATTTTGCACAAAGCGAATTGGGTGATATCGTTTTTGTAGATGTAGACACCGTAGATGATGAGTTAAACGCTGGCGAAGTTTTTGGAAGCGTAGAGGCTGTAAAAACCGTGTCCGACTTATTTTTACCAACCAATGGAAAAATAATTGAGTTCAACGAAGCATTGGAAGATGAACCAGAATTAGTAAACTCAGATCCTTACGGAAAAGGCTGGATTATCAAATTAGAATTGGGTGAGCAATACGACGAATCAGAACTATTATCTTCTGAAGAGTATGCAGCCATCATTGGTTAATCGACCGACATTATTTAGAAAGATATTGCCCATTTATTGGGCAATTCTTACTTTTTTACTACTGGCTCCAGCTTCTGAAACCCATAAAATTAAATGGTTTCACTTTCCTGGTCTAGACAAAGTGGTACACTTTGGTACATTCCTAATTTTAGGCTTAGTTTTCAAATTGGCATTTCCTAAAAAACAGTTTATATCATATATGATGCTTATGCTGATCTATGGACTTGCCACGGAAATACTTCAAGATGAAATGAATTGGGGACGCTCATTAGACCTATTAGATTTATTAGCCGATACGCTGGGAGCTATTTAGGATTTATATTGAGCGAATTCTTATTAGTTAAGAACAACAAGTAACCTATTATTTTAAGTAAAATATAAAAATGCGAGCAGAATTTAATCTATTCGCATTTCTTGTTTAACCTTAAAATTTTGTTTTTAAATCTTATTGATCTTTTAAAGCAGCTTTTACTTTAGCAGATGGTAAGAAAATTTGGAAACCGAAATTAAGACCAACATTACCTTTAGTGCCTACACCAGTAATAGTACCAAAGTTAAGCATACCTTCTAAAGCAACATTTCTATTGATGAAGTAAGAATAACCAGCACCAAACTGATATTTAACACCGTTAGCAGAATTACCTGTGTTAGAGTTATCACCTCCAAATCCAAAAGCAGCTTCACCAAAGAATCTACCATTGTTTAATAATCCGTCAATTTCGTTTTGTCCGAAATAGTATCTAGTAAATGGCGTCAAAGTCCAATTAGTTTGTGTATCACTAGACCCTTTAGGACTATTAATTTCTAATGCAACCTTTGCACCTACTGCCCAATTGTCTTTTACAAAATAACCTGCACTTGGTGCGATATTAATCTTTGTGCCAGATGCAAAATTCATGTCAGCTACATGTCCTCCTACCATCCAGTTACCTTCCTGGATTTGAGCATTTGCTGTTGAAAACAGCCCAGCTGCAAATACAGCAGCTCCTAAAATTAATTTTTTCATAATGTTATGCTTTATAATTTAATTTACAAATATAGTTATTACAAAATCTATACCAAATTTTTTTTGATGTTTTTTATAATTCCTCAATATCTACAGACATTTGCTCCCATTCTTTCATGGTTGCATCTAGCTCCGATTGTAAATTTTGATAAGTCGACAATTCCTCTTCCGTAGGGTTTTTCTGAGCAAAACTACTTTCTAATGATGATATTTTTGCTTCTAAATCCTCTATTTTCTCTTCTGCTTTTTTAATTTTATTTTGAAGGTTTTTGTACTCTTTGGTAATCACCTTCTGGGTAGTTTGAACTTCCTCTTTTCTAGGTTTAATTGATTCTGAAGGCTTTTCTAGTTTAGACTTCTCAATGGATATTTCTCGGATACTTTCCTTTTCTCTATATTCTAGATATTCATCAATATTACCTAGAAACTCTTTCATCTTACCATCTCTAAACTCGAAAATTTTATCGCAAAGTCCTTGCAAAAACTCTCTATCATGGGAAATGACAATCAAAGTACCTTCAAAGTTTTGTAAAGCCAGTTTGATGATTTCTTTAGACTGGATATCCAAGTGGTTGGTAGGTTCGTCCATAATCAAGGTATTGAATGGGCGTAATAATAATTTACATAGCGCCAAACGGTTTCGCTCCCCTCCAGACAGCACTTTGGTTTTCTTCTCTACGGCGTCCCCTTGAAATAGAAAACTTCCTAATAAATCCCTTACACGCGGTCGGGTTTCTTCGGTTGCTGCGTCTTCGGCTTCTTCTAGCACCGTCTTATTCGGAGTGAGTACTTCCTCCTGATTTTGGGCAAAATAACCAATATTAACATTGTGTCCCAGCGTCCAACTTCCCGTATAGTCTTTAATTTCTCCTGCTAAAATTTTGGCTAAAGTGGTTTTGCCTTGACCATTTTGTCCTAAAAGCGCAATCTTTTCGCCACGCTGCACAAAGAAATCTACGCCGTCAAATACTTGCTTATTTCCATAAGCTTTACCCAAGTTTTCAGCTTCAAAAACAACCTTACCTGGCACTACCGACTGTACAAAACGAATATTGAATTTAGACACATCTTCATTATCAATTTCGATGCGTTCTATTTTGTCTAGTTTTTTAATTAAGGATTGCGCAAAAGAGGCTTTAGTGGCACTGGCACGAAATCGGTTGATGTTGTCTTCCATCTGCTTGATTTCTGTATCTTGATTTTTCTTAGCCTGTTCTAGTTTTTCTCTACGCTCTTTCCTTAGTTCCAGATATTTGGTGTAGTTGGCTTTATAATCGTCTATTTTTTTATTATTAATATCAAAAGTTCGGTTACATACTGCCGTCATAAATTGTTTATCGTGGCTTACCAAAACAATTGCCCCAGAATAGTCTTTTAGAAAGTTTTCCAGCCAAATAATGGATTCCATATCCAAATGGTTAGTCGGCTCATCCAGCAGCATCACATCATTTTTTTGAAGTAATAGTTTAGCCAACTCAATACGCATACGCCAACCTCCTGAAAATTCATCGGTAATTTTATGAAAATCGGCCGCTTTAAAACCTAATCCCAACAATACTTTTTCCATATCACCTTCCAAATTGTAGGCATCATGATGATGAAGCAAATCGTTAAGTTCCGTCATCCTATGGATGAGTTGATTGTAAGCCTCGCTTTCGTAATCGGTTCGGGTGGCCAATTGATGATTAACCTCATCTAGCTCAGCCTTCATCGCGTTGATTTTTTCAAACGCTTGCATGGTTTCGTCCCAAACGGTACGCCCCTTTACAAAATCTAAATCCTGCTTTAGAAAGCCTATACTTACATTACCCTCCGTCATAACCTCTCCCTCGAAGAAATTAATTTCCCCAGAAAGCATCTTTAATAGTGTGGATTTTCCTGCGCCATTCTTACCCACCAGACCAATTTTATCTTCTTTTTTGATGGTAAAATTAACATCTCGAAAAAGATAATTCCCTGAATGGTGTAAGCCTAAGCCTTGTACTGAAAGCATATGTTTTAGTTTTGAGTTGAAAGAGTTAAGAGTGATGAGTCTTGAGTGAAAAGTGGTAGTAGAAAGTGATGAGTTTTATTCAAAAATTTAAAACCCATCACTTAAAACTCTATACTTCTTTAGGATTAGAATTTTCTAACTAAGCCTTTTACGATTTTAATTACATTAGGCATGGCTTTGTTTGCTGCAGCTAATACTTCTTCGTGAGAAACATTAAAAGCAATTTCTGGTCCTCCCATATCGGTAATAATCGAAATACCGAACACATCCATACCTTGATGCTTCGCTACGATAACTTCTGGTACGGTACTCATTCCCACAGCATCTCCGCCAATAGCACGCACCATTCCATATTCTGCTGGTGTTTCAAATGTTGGGCCTTGTAAGCCTACATATACGCCACGGTGTACTTTTATGTCGTTTTCTTTAGCCACTTCTTCTGCTAAACTTAGCATATGTCTGTTGTAAGGTTCACTCATATCTACAAAACGAGGTCCTAATTCGTCTAAGTTTTTACCTCTTAACGGATGCTCAGGCATCATATTGATATGGTCTTCTATGAGCATCACATCTGCAACTTTAAAGTTAGGATTTACCCCGCCTGAAGCATTAGAAACGATTAAGTTTTTAATCCCCATTAAATGAAACACACGGAATGGAAAAGTTACCGTTTCCATCGAATAGCCTTCATAATAGTGGAATCTACCGCTCATCATCAATACTTTTTTACCTTCTAGCATTCCGTAGATTAGTTTTCCGCCATGCCCTGCAACGGTGGTTTGCGGAAAATTTGGAATATCTTTATAGTCCAAAGTATGGATCGCCTCTACCTCGTCTTTTAATTGTCCAAGTCCTGAGCCTAAGACGATGGCGAAGTCTGGCGTATCACCGATAATATTTTTTATAAATTCTGCGGTTTGTTTAAATTGTTCTAACATAGTTTAAAATGGTTTCGTTAAATTCTTGTACTTTATTTATTTCAACATTGATAGGCCAATAGTAAAGTTTATCCCTAAGATAATCAAAAGTTTTGAGCCTTACAAAGTCTTTTTCTGTTGTTAATATTAATTTATAATCCCCTAACTTACGATATTCTTCTGTAATTTTTTTAATATCTGCCTCTGTAAAGTTATGGTGGTCTCTAAATTTTAAATGCTTAACTTTCTTAGCAAAACGATTCAAATGTTTTAAAAATGGGTCTGGATTGGCAATACCCGTAATCACTAAAATATCATAATATGCCAAATTATTATCTGGTAATGATTTGGATAGTGAAACCACCGTTTCATCGTAATTAATGGTAGAAAAAAATACCTTTTGATGTTTTTGTGGATTAATGCGAGCAATATAATACTGCTTTTTTTCCTCTGTAATATCATTCGGACATTTAGAGACCATAATAATATCCGCTCGGATCGCCCCACTCCTACTCTCGCGTAAATTTCCTGCAGGCAGAATGTAATCTTTAAAATAAGGGTCGTTATAATCCGTCATCAAAATAT
Organism: Riemerella columbina DSM 16469; assembly: GCF_000374405.1. Lineage (GTDB taxonomy): Bacteria > Bacteroidota > Bacteroidia > Flavobacteriales > Weeksellaceae > Riemerella > Riemerella columbina. Next base: position 16,032 of record NZ_KB894237.1, on the reverse strand, counting down.
TAAACCCTGCTTTTATCTTTCTATGTTGGTAGGCATCATCCAAAATCAAAACACGCAAATCCATATCCGCGATTAACTTCTTAGCTCCAAATACTCTATCCTCACAAACGCCGATTACAAAACGATTTTTAAATCTTTGGAATAGTTGCATTGCCTCGTCCCCTACGGTTTTATAATTGCTGTCATAGTTGACTACGCCATAGCCTTTCGTAGCTCTGCCATAACCTCTAGACAGTACGCCAGTTCTATAATTTTTAGACAATAGCTCTGCTAAATACATGACCATTGGCGATTTCCCACTCCCGCCTACGGATAGATTACCTACATTGATAATAGGTGTACGAAATTTAGTGGAAGAAAAAATTCCCCAGTCGTACATTAAATTTCTAAAAGCAGACCCTATATGATAGAGTAAAGAAAAAGGGTAAAGATACCATCGCTTCATACGGCTCAATTAGTCAAGTTTTTGAGGGCACAAAGATAGCGATTTTATTTATTAAAATCTTTACTCCACTATGGGGTCTTGGTTTTAATTTTTCATCTTACTTCAAAAAAACCTATTTTTGCACCATGATAAAAATAGGGCGAATAGAGCTACCTGAATTTCCGCTACTCCTTGCACCCATGGAGGATGTAAGCGACCCACCATTTCGTAAATTATGCAAAATGCATGGTGCCGATTTAATGTACTCGGAGTTTATCTCTTCCGAAGGACTGATACGAGATGCCATAAAGTCTAAAAAGAAACTGGATATTTTCGACTATGAGCGTCCAGTAGGCATTCAAATTTTTGGTGGCGATGAAGAAGCCATGTCTATGTCGGCAAAAATTGTGGAAACCGTAGAACCAGATTTGGTCGATATCAACTTTGGATGTCCCGTAAAAAAGGTAGTATGCAAAGGTGCAGGTGCAGGCGTTTTAAAAGATATAGATTTAATGGTAAGACTTACCAAAGCCGTAGTGAGTTCTACCCACTTACCCGTAACGGTAAAAACGCGTTTGGGCTGGGATACCAATTCTATTAATATTGATGAAGTTGCCGAACGCCTACAAGAGACGGGCATCAAAGCCTTAACGATACATGCCCGAACGAGAGCCCAAATGTATAAAGGGGAAGCCGATTGGGAGCATATCTCTAGAATAAAACAAAATCCAAATATTGAAATTCCAATTTTTGGCAATGGCGATATCGATTCGCCTGAAAAAGCCTTAGAATATCGAAATAAATATGCCTGCGATGGTATTATGATTGGGCGTGGGGCGATTGGCTATCCTTGGATTTTTAATGAAGTAAAACATTTCTTTAACACTGGGGAACTCTTACCCAAACCTACAATGAAAGACCGCTTAACCGCGGTAAAACAACACGCCGAATGGAGCGCCGAATGGAAAGGCGAACGACTCGGGTTGATAGAAATGCGCCAACATTATAGCAATTATTTTAAGGGAATTCCTCATTTCAAAGAATATAGAAAACGATTTTTGGAAATTTTAACTTTGGAAGAAATGGACGAACTCATTCACAATATTGAGGACAACAATATCATTTTTGAATCATAACCATTAAAGTTGATGAAAGATTTTAGGCTAAAAGAAATAGGCGTATTACTCTATCGGTTAGGATTAGTATATCTATTTTATCAAATCGCTAGAGCATTATTCTATAGTTTTAATCAAAATTTAATCCCCATTGATGGCATTTCAGAGTATTTTAAACTGGCTTATTATGGTACAGCATTTGACACTACGGCGATTCTCTATGTAAATGCACTATTTATTTTATTAAGTATTCTGCCTTTAATCATTAATACTAAAAAAGTCTATCAAAAAGTCTTGTTTTGGATTTATTTTATCACTAATGGAATAACTTACGCCATAAATTTTGGCGATATGATTTATTACCGCTTTAGCCAAGCCAGACTGACCTCAGCTGCGTTGGATGTCGCCAAGCACGAGGACAATATTGGCAAAGTCTTTTTAGCGTCTATCGCTCAAAACCCGATGGTCATCTTGAGCTTTATAGGGCTAATGGCATTATGGATTTGGCTTTATAAAAGAATTAAAATCGTACCATTCCAACCTCAAAATAAATGGAAATATTTTCTAAGTTCTATTGTATTAGTAAGCCTTACGGCGGCTTTAGTAGTGGGCGGTATTCGTGGTGATTTTAAGCATAGCACGCGTCCCATTAATTTAGTAGATGCCAACCGCCATACAGATAATCCACTACAAGCCAATCTCGTACTTAATAGTACCTTTTCGTTTTTTAGGACTTTAGGAAAAAATAGTTTTAAGGAAGTCCATTTTGTAGATGAGGATTTCATTATAAAAAATATTCAGCCTTATAAAAATTATTCGGATAGTTTAGCACCAAATCCAAGACCCAATATAGTGATTTTTATTGTGGAAAGTTTTGGTAAAGAATACTCTAGAGCTTTCAACCATGATACGCACATCAAAGACTTTGTCTCTTACACGCCTTTTGTGGATAGTTTGGCTCAGCAGAGTTTAATTTTTACTAATGCCTATGCGAACGGGCGACAATCTATCCATGGGATGAGTAGTATTTTAGCAGGCATACCAAGTTTAAAAGATGCTTTTACCAGTTCGCCTTATGCCAATCAAAAAATACAATCCATTGTTTCGGTGTGTAATGATTTAGGGTACGATACTTCATTTTATCATGGGGCGCCCAACGGGTCTATGGGCTTTCAAGGCTTTGGTAGTATTTTAGGGTTTAACCATTATTATGGCAAAACAGAATATAATAATGATAAAGACTTTGATGGTATGTGGGCCATCTGGGATGAGCCGTTTTTACAATACTTTGCTAAAAATGTAGGCACTGCTAGACAACCATTTATGGCAACGGTGTTTACAGCATCGTCTCATCATCCTTTTAAAATTCCTGAGCAATATAAAGGAAAATTTAAAAAAGGGCATATCGATATGCACGAGCCGATTCAATACACCGATTATGCGCTTAAAAAATACTTTGAAACGGCAAAACAACAGCCTTGGTTTAATAATACCATCTTTGTAATTACAGGCGACCATACCAACCAGACCTATTATAAAGAATATGAAAAGGCGATGAACCGCTTTGCCCTGCCACTTATATTTTATTCGCCCAATCCAGCATATCACCTTAAAGGTGTGATTTCTGAACCCGCTCAGCAGATTGATATTTATCCTACTCTAGCCCAATTAATAGGTTATCAAAATCCCATTAGAAGTTGGGGCAGAAGTTTAGTATCTCATCAAAATCACCCGAATATTATCGTAAATTCTGATGGGATTCAAGAACAATTCATTGTAGGAAATTACATCTATCGTTTTGATGGTAAAGAAATCACGGGCATTTACGATAAAACCGATTTAGGCTTAGAGCATAATTTAATCCATCAACTCAATTCTAAAGAGATAGAACACGGTAAACAAGTGTGCAAAGCATGGTATCAAGATTACATGTACCGCATCGTCAATAAAAAACTCAATTAATGAAAATCATATCTTATAATGTCAATGGCATACGCGCCGCTTTTAATAAAGATTTAATGGCATGGCTAAGTGCAGCCGCCCCAGATGTGGTATGTTTCCAAGAAAGTAAAGCCCAACCCGAACAAATTAATATTAAAAGTTTTGAAGATGAAGGCTATTACACCTATTGGCATTCGGCAGAACGCAAAGGGTATAGCGGTGTGGGGATTGTTTCTAAAATAAAACCTCATCATGTAGAATATGGTTGTGGTATAGAATCTTATGATAGAGAAGGACGCGTCATTAGAGCCGATTTTGATGAATATTCTGTGATTTCGGTTTATGTACCTTCGGCGTCTAATATTGAGCGACTAGACTTCAAAATGCAATTTTGTTATGATTTTCTCAACTATATTAATGAATTAAGAAAAGAAATTCCTAATCTTGTAATTTCGGGTGATTTTAATATTTGTCATCATGCTATTGATATTCACGACTCTGTAAGGCTCAAAAATGTATCGGGATTTTTACCTATGGAACGCGAATGGATGACCGAGTTCATGGCAACTTGTGGGCTAGTCGATAGTTTTAGATTTTTTAATCAAGAGCCCAACCAATATTCGTGGTGGAGTTACCGACAAAATTCTAGAGCCAGAAATAAAGGTTGGCGCATCGATTATCACTTTATCACCGAAACGCTATTACCTAAATTAAAGCGTGGGGTTATCCTTAGCGAAGTCTATCATTCGGACCATTGTCCTGTATTGGTAGAAATTTAAAATTAAAGTTGAACCATTTCGGTTACCTCTACATCGTATCCAGAAATGACAGGTTTTTGGTTGGTATTTTGGGTAATGACTCTAAATCTGGTAATGCCTAAATGCTTTAAAATTTGTGTGCCTACCCCATATTCCATATAATTAGCAGCTAGTGTAGGACGCTGTTCTTGCCCATCTTGAAAATCTAAAAACTGCTGAAGTTTGCGCATAGTATTTTCTGCATTGGACACATTATTAATAAAGACGATAGCGCCTTTGCCTTCGTCATTAATCATTTTGGTAACTTTTTCTAATAATGGTTTTTCACCCGTAGCGAAGCGACTCAATACATCAAAATAAGAACTCGAACTTTGGACTCTTACCAATACAGGTTCACCCTCTTTCCATTCCCCTTTGGTAAATACAAAATGAATTTGTTCCGTATGTTTTTCTTGAAACGCATGAAACTGAAAATCACCATAATGGGTTTTCACATTGCGTTCTTCAATTTTGTGTACTAAATCCCCTTTTCTTAAGCGATATTCTATTAAATCCTCGATAGATACGATTTTTAGATTATGTTTTTTTGCCAACTCTACCAGCTGAGGCAATCGTGCCATTGTGCCATCATCATTCATGATTTCGCAGATAACACCGCCTTCTTTTAATCCCGCAAGTTTGGTTAAGTCAATTGCGGCTTCGGTATGTCCTGCGCGCTTTAGCACTCCGCCTTTTTTAGCTCTTAAGGGGAAAATATGTCCAGGACGCATAAAATCAGTGGCTTTAGTACGCTCATCCATCAATGCTAAAATAGTTTTGCTTCTATCACTAGCCGAAATTCCCGTAGACACCCCTTCGCCTAATAAGTCAATCGAAACGGTAAATGCGGTTTCTTTAGGATCGCTACTTCTAGTCACCATAATGTCTAGCCCCAACTCATCACATCGCTCTTCTGGAAGCGGTGTACAGATCAGCCCACGCCCATGAATCGTCATAAAGTTGATGATTTCTGGTGTCGTCAGTTCTGCCGCGGAAAGGAAATCGCCTTCATTTTCGCGGTTTTCATCATCTACCACGATGATAATTTTTCCATTTTTAAGATCTTCTAAAGCTTCCGGAATCGTATTGAGTTGAATGTCTGACATTGGATGTTTTTTATAATGTTACAAAGATAAAATGATTTAGCAGGCAATGCAAATTTATCAGGACAAAAATTAAATTTAATAATGCCTCGCAAGTGCTTTGGTTTAATAATTAAAATCCGTAAATTTGCTTAGATAAAATTTAATACAATATATGTCTGATTCTAAATTGAAAAAAATAGGCGTGTTAACTTCTGGAGGCGATGCCCCTGGAATGAACGCCGCTCTAAGAGCCGTAGTGAGAACCGCTCATTATTATAATATCGAATGTGTAGGGATTCGAGAAGGCTATAATGGTTTAATTGAAGGTCATATGATTGCAATGGGACCGCGCTCGGTAAAGAATATCATTAACCAAGGGGGTACTATTCTAAAATCGGCAAGGTCTAAAGCTTTTAGAACCAAAGAAGGCAGACAGAAAGCCTATGAACAATGTGTTAAACATAATATCGATGCCTTGGTATGTATTGGCGGTGATGGTACTTTTACAGGCGCAAAATGTTTTAATGAAGAACACGGCATCAAAGTCATCGGTGTTCCTGGTACGATTGATAATGATATTTTCGGTACCGATTTTACTATTGGCTATGATACCGCCCTTAATACAGCGGTTGAAGCTATTGATAAAATTAGAGATACCGCGACTTCTCATAATCGCGTATTTTTCGTTGAGGTTATGGGTAGAGACGCAGGATTTATCGCCTTAAACAGTGGCATTGCTTCTGGAGCAATTGATATTTTAATTCCAGAGAAAAAAGACAGTATAGAAGAGTTATTTGATAACTTCCGTAAAGCACAGAAAAGCGGTAAAAGTTCTTCGATCGTTGTTGTCGCAGAAGGCGAAAAAATGGCTACTGTTTATGAACTAGCCGAAAAAACCAAAGAGGAGTTTCCAGATTACGATATCCGTATTACCGTATTGGGACACATCCAAAGAGGTGGAACACCAAGCTGTGCCGACCGTGTCTTAGCAAGCCGATTGGGCTATGGTGCAGTAGAAGGTTTACGAAAAGGCTTAACCAATGTAATGGCAGGAATAAGAGCCAACCAATTGGTATTTACACCGATTGAAGATGCTATAAAAAAGCATAACGAACTGAACCAAGATTTAATTAAGATTTCAGAAATTTTAGCGATGTAAAAATCATCTGTTGAAGTCAAAAAAAATATGTATCTTTAACCCTTTAAAAAGTAAAAATAATCATAAAATTAATTTAAAAATGTCAACAATTAAAGTAGGAATTAACGGATTCGGTAGAATTGGTAGATTAGTCTTCAGAGCAATGGCTGAGAGAGACAACATTGAGGTGGTAGGAATTAACGACCTCATCAGTGCAGATTATATGGCGTATATGCTAAAGTATGATTCTGTACATGGTGCTTTCAAAGGTGAAGTTTCTGTTCAAGGGAATGATTTAGTCGTAAATGGTAAAAAAATAAGAGTTACAGCTGAAAAAGATCCTAACAACTTAAAATGGAATGAAGTAGGTGCTGAATATATCGTAGAATCTACTGGTTTATTCTTAACTAAAGAAAAAGCAGAGGCACACCTTAACGCGGGAGCTAAAAAAGTGGTACTTTCTGCACCGTCTAAAGACGATACGCCAATGTTCGTTATGGGTGTAAATCACAAAGATCTTACAGATGATGTGAAAATCTTCTCTAACGCGTCTTGTACTACTAACTGTCTTGCGCCACTTGCTAAAGTAGTACACGATAACTTTGGTATTGTAGAAGGTTTAATGACTACCGTTCACGCGACTACTGCGACTCAAAAAACAGTAGACGGACCATCAATGAAAGATTGGAGAGGTGGGCGTTCTGCATTAAATAACATTATCCCATCTTCTACTGGTGCTGCGAAAGCCGTTGGTAAAGTGATTCCTTCACTTAATGGTAAACTAACAGGAATGTCTTTCCGTGTACCAACTGCTGATGTTTCTGTGGTAGACTTAACGGTTAGATTGGAGAAAGCAGCTTCTTATGATGAAATCTGTGCTGCGATGAAATCTGCTTCTGAAGGAGAACTAAAAGGAATTTTAGGATATACTGAAGATGCGGTAGTATCTCAAGACTTTGTAGGAGAAAAGAGAACTTCTGTATTTGATAAAGATGCAGGGATCATGCTATCGCCTAACTTTGTAAAACTAGTATCTTGGTATGATAACGAAATGGGGTACTCTAATAAATTAGTAGATTTATTAGTTCACTCTGCATCGTTATAATCTATCTCTATATAAAGATTTTAAAGCCATCTCAATTGAGGTGGCTTTTTTAGTTGGTCATCTTAAATCGTTTTAATTAAAATATTATTATATTTGTAGTGAATAATCAAACTTCTACTATGGAAAGTATTACCATTTATCCTAAAGATGAAAAGCAAAAATCTTTGCTGGAGTCTCTACTAACAAAGTCAAAGGTTAAATTTGAAATCGATAAAAATCATACGCCACTACTTTCTGAGGAAGATTATTACAGAAAGATTGAGCACTCTATAAAACAAGCCGAATCAGGTCATACAAAAACACTATCCAAAGAAGAGCAAAAGAAACTCTTAGGCTTATGAGTTATGAAATTCAATTGACTGATGATGCAATTTCTGATATTAAAAGTTCAAAAAAGCGGGTGATAAAAAAGTATTATCTAAAATTAACAAACTACTTAATGAACCTAGGGAACACCCAACCACTGGAACAGGTAAGCCCGAAAAACTTAATTATTATAAAATTCCAACATGGTCTAGACGAATTTCTGATAAACATCGACTAATTTACAGAGTATACGACACCAAAGTTGTAGTTATTGTGCTAGCTTTCTGGGGGCATTATGATGATAAATAAATTATTTTCTACATTCAAAATTAATACACCATCTCGCAATTGAGGTGGCTGTTGTTTTATTTATATAGACAATATTTCAGTAAATTTGCAAACGATTAATTGACACATTCAAATATTTCATAAAAAACAATTCTATGTCCCATCATTTATTATTGATTTTACATTTAATAGGCGCTACCATTTGGGTAGGTGGTCATCTGGTGCTAGCCATCGGTATTTTGCCCGAAGTGCTTAAAAAGAAATCGCCAGAGATTTTGCTCAACTTTGAAAGGAAATACGAAAAAATTGGAATGCCTGCCCTCATCGTGATGGTGATTACAGGCGTATGGATGGCATACCAATTCGGGCAAGGTGTACAGACTTGGTTTCATTTTTCCAATCCCATAGAAACGGTAATTTCCTTAAAGTTGATATTATTAATCATGACCGTGCTTTTTGCCATCAGTGCTAATGTATTTGTATTACCCAAATTGAGTCCTAAAAATTTACCTTTAATGGCGTTCCATATCATTTCTGTAACCACCATTGGTGTGGCACTTTTGGTACTCGGGAGTTTTGTAAGATATGGAGGTATCACGCTATAATCAATGAAGCCCATCCGTCTAAAAGATATCAACCGCTTAGCCATTCCAGCAATTATTGCTGGGATTGTAGAGCCTTTAATTTCTCTTACCGATACGGTGGTGGCAGGACATATCGCTGCGGATACCGATGAGATTTTAGGAGCCGTCGGGATTGTAGGTGCGTTGATGTCTTCTCTGATTTGGATTTTTGCGCAAACTTCTAATGCCATTGGCTCATTGGTAGCACAAGGCGTAGGACAAAACCGAATCCAACGATTAAAACCTTTGGTATCCCAACTATTTTTCTTTAACGCAAGCGTGTCTATTCTATTTTCGATATTGGCATTTGGCTGTGCCTCATGGATTTTTCAACTGTATGGGGCTAAAGGGGCATTATTGGATATTTGTTTACGCTATTTTCATATTCGGGTGTGGGGATTTCCTTTTACTTTGCTAACGATGACGCTCTTTGGCGTGTTTAGAGGCTACCAAAATACCTCGTGGGGTATGACGATTAGCCTGATTGGCGGTGTTACCAATGTTATTTTAGATATATTATTTGTCTTCTATTTCCACTGGGATGTGGAGGGTGTAGCATGGGCAAGTTTAATCGCTCAAATGCTGATGTTCAGTATCGCGCTCGTATTTTTATTTACCAAAACACCATTTCACCTTAAAAGATTAAGACCCTTTCATCCTGATTTCCTTAAAACCTTGATGATGAGTTTTGATTTGTTTCTGCGTTCATTATCGTTACAAATCGCCTTTTTTCTATCCTTCCGAATGGCAACCAGCCTAGGCGATGGCGAACAAAATAAATTTGTAGCCGCACATAATCTTTTAATCCAGATATGGCTATTCTCAGCATTTTTATTAGACGGCTATGCCAATGCAGGAGCAGTATTATCAGGAAGATTATTAGGAGCTAAGGAATTTTTAGCCCTTAGAAATTTAACACATCGTTTGCTTAAAATTACCTTTGGTATTGGATTGTTACTATCGGCTATTTATTGTATTGGCTATTATCCTATCGGCAAGTTTTTAACTAAAAGCGAAAGCATACAAAGCGTATTCTATACTTGTTTTTGGATTGTCATTTTAATGCAGCTCATCAACGCCACAGCATTCCTTTACGACGGCATTTATAAAGGGATGGGCAGGACACAAGTGCTTCGCAATATCCTTTTAGGCGCTACATTTTTAGGTTTTATCCCCGTATTATATCTTACCCAATGGCTCGATTGGAATCTACAAGGGATTTGGGTTGCCTTTTTATTTTGGATGATGCTCAGATGCCTTCCTCTAATTATCGATTTTCGCCAATGGATTAACCGACAATTGACCATTACATCCTAAAAACTCTAATCTCTAAATTCGCTGATGAAGTGTAATTTTACATTTGGGAATTTCTCTTGCGTCATCGTAATGGTAAATGATGAGTCGGCTAAAAACACCAACTGATTATACTTATCTCTGGCAAGATAGCGTTGTTTTAATTTCGCAAACTCCTGAAACTCTTCCGATTTTTCATCAGCTTCTACCCAACACGCCTTATGGATATTGATGGGTTCATAGGTACATTTAGCACCATATTCGTGTTCTAAGCGGTACTGAATCACTTCGTACTGTAACGCACCCACAGTACCAATAATTTTTCTGCCATTCATTTCGAGGGTAAAGAGCTGTGCCACACCCTCGTCCATCAGCTGGTCGATACCTTTATTTAACTGCTTGGCTTTTAGTGGGTCATTATTATTAATATATCTAAAGTGTTCTGGTGAGAAACTTGGGATACCTTTAAACTGTAAATTTTCCCCCGCTGTTAGCGTATCGCCAATTCTGAAATTTCCCGTATCGTGTAGCCCTACAATATCACCAGGGAAACTTTCGTCCACCACTGCTTTTTTATCTGCAAAAAATGCGTTGGGCGAAGAGAACTTCATTTTTTTGTTTTCTCTTACCAGAAGGTAGTTTTCATTTCGTTTAAATGTTCCCGAAACTATTTTTACAAACGCCAATCGGTCTCTATGTTTAGGGTCCATATTGGCATGGATTTTAAAGACAAACCCCGTGAAGTTCTTTTCATTAGGCTTTACCAGTCTAATGTCCGACTCTTTAGGCTGTGGCATTGGTGCAATATCGATAAAAGCGTCCAATAATTCCCTTACCCCAAAATTATTCAAGGCAGAACCGAAGAATACGGGTTGCAGCTGCCCCTTCATATAAAGGTCTCTATCGAATTCTGGGTATACGGATTCTATCAATTCTAATTCTTCTCTAAGAGTAGCGGCTGCTTTTTTGCCGATAACTTCATCAATAGAAGCATCATTAATATCATCAAACTTAATGGTCTCGCCTACCTTTTGTTTTTTCTCTTCTAAGAACAGCTGGATATTTTTTTCCCAGATGTTATAAATCCCTTGGAAATCTGCCCCCATACCAATAGGCAAAGATAATGGCACTACGCTAAGTCCCAATTTTTGCTCTACCTCGTCTAGCAGATCAAAAGCATCTTTACCTTCACGGTCTAGTTTGTTGATGAATACCAGCATCGGGATATTTCTCATTCTACAAACTTGCACCAGTTTTTCGGTCTGTTCCTCTACCCCTTTGGCTACATCTATCACCACAATTACAGAATCTACCGCCGTAAGGGTTCTATAAGTATCCTCTGCAAAATCCTTGTGACCAGGAGTGTCCAAAATATTAATTTTATGGTCTCTATACTCAAATGCCAAAACGGAAGTGGCTACGGAAATCCCTCTTTGGCGTTCTATTTCCATAAAGTCGGAAGTCGCCCCTTTTTTTATTTTGTTAGATTTTACAGCACCCGCTTCTTGAATGGCTCCACCAAATAGTAGGAGTTTTTCCGTTAGCGTCGTTTTCCCCGCATCGGGGTGAGAGATAATTCCGAAGGTTTTTCGTTTTGCAATTTCTTTTTCTAGAGACATATCCAATGCTTTTTTTGAATTGGCAAAAATAGGGATTTTTTTTAAGTTAAATTCATAAGAAGCAAAAGCCTTTAATCCCATATCAGAATAAATGCCTAATCACATCCGCCCCTTACCGCTTAGAAATGATATTTTACCATATAGAAATGAACTATGACCGTTTAGGAATGAATCATGACCATTTAGGAATGAATGATGACCAGTAATAAATCATATATTACCACTGAAAAATGAATTATAACTGTCTAAATGCAAATAATGTTTCATAAAAAATATTTATATTTGTGTGCTGGTAAAAATAAAATTAAAAAAAATCAAAAAAAATGAAACAAATCAAAAACATACTATTATTGTTAATACCAATAATAGTTTTAGTATCATGTGAACAAACCAATTTACCTGCAGATTTATTAGATGATAATGCAGGAATGGATAAATTAACAGAGTATATCTATTCTCATTATCCAAAACTAAAAGAGGAAGGAATAGAAGTAATGGAATTCGATCGCCATGCAAGTATCCATCCACAAAGAGATGAGTTATCCAGTACGCTATCACTAACCATTGTCAAAGGAGATGATAAAGATAGAATGGTAGAATACACTTTATCTAACGACGGACGATTAAATAATAAGTTGCTTGACATATCTGTTGGAGATATTATAAATCAAAAATTATCCAATAGTTACGATACCTACAAACCTTATTTATTTCCATATAAAGATATAGACCTAAATACTTTAAGAGAAATCAATAAAAAAGCGATTGAGGAGTTCAAGAAAGAAACTAATGCAGAGTCAGCTTATTGTGCTAATATTTCAATAGAAAGAGAAGAAAATCAAAAGCCTATTGTCAAAATATTAGCATCTCAGCGTAAATTTTCGTCATCTATAACCAGAGTCTATACTTACACACTTGACGGTAAAAAAATAAAATAAAGAAAGAAAATAGCTACCAGCATCTATCTTTAAATACAGAATAAAATCTGTAATATTTTATCAAAAGCCTTGTAAACAGATAACTACAAGGCTTTTTTTATTTAAGCAAATAGAGATATAGAAGTTTACCACAGATATAGAAACTTATAGTCTACCACTAAATATAGATAATGACAAGATGAAACCTTATCTTATAAGTTGTTTTTGTATTTTTGTATCCCATTAAAAAAATATTTCAATGAAAATCGGTATTATCGGGGCTATGGAAGTGGAAATCCACCACCTTTGCCAAGCCCTAACCTCACTCAAAGAACATCATGTCCATCAATTCAAATTTTATACAGGCACTATCGGAAACCATGAGGTGGTTGTGCTGCTCTCTGGCGTTGGCAAAGTGAGTGCAGCGGTAGGCACTACTTTACTTATCGACCACTTTAGCCCAGATTTAGTCATCAATACAGGCACAGCAGGTGGACTGAGAGAGGTTAAGGTAAAGGACATCATTCTAGCCACCGAAGTACGCCACCATGATGTGGATTTAACGGCTTTCGGCTACGATCTGGGGCAACAGTCCAAAATGCCCGCCGCCTTTAAACCCGATACCAATTATTTAAAACAAGCCAAAAGGACTATCGAAAGTTTAGGCGAACATCCCAACGAAGGGCTTATCGTCAGCGGTGATGCTTTCATCAATAATCCAGAAAAGTTTGAATGGATAAAAACCCACTTCCCTACTGCCAAAGCCGTAGAAATGGAAGCCGCAGCCATTGCTCAAGTTTGCCATCAGCTGGGGACGCCTTTTATTATCCTTAGAGCCATATCCGATATTGCAGGGGAAGGCAACGCCCAATCTTTTGAAACTTTCGTTGCTGAGGCTGGAAAAATTTCAGCATCCATTAATATTGAATTTATTAAAAATCTATCTCATTAATTATGTTTTCAAAAATTATCGTTCATAAAGTCGGCAATAAAATCAACCAAGAGTCTTTATTTCTATCCTCTCAACTCTTAGAGCTGGACGAGGACACCCAAGAACAATTGGAAGATTTTTTCCTAAAAAGTTTTAAGTCCGAAGAACAGTTTCAGTTTTACAGCGACTCTTACCTTACCAACAATCCCGTATACAGTTCGGTTTCAGAAATCTTTGAAGACCCAAATAAATTCATTTGGGAAAGTGAGAATATCGCCAAACACCTCTACGAAATCGCCGAAAACCCAAGGGTACAAGGCGGGGAATTATTTGTCGTTTATTTTGAAGGGGAAGAAACCGACGCTGGAAAAATTGACTCTATTGGTCTATTTAAAACTGAACGAAAAGAGCCTTTTTTAAAAATCCAACCCACCAATGAGGACGATTATCAAATAGAAAAAAACTTTGGCATCGGACTTTCTAAACTGGATAAAGGCGCCATCATTTATAATAATAGTAAGGAAACAGGCTATGTGCTTTCCGTAGTGGATAATAATAAAAACGGCGATATGTACTATTGGTTTGAAGATTTCCTAAAAGTAAGACAACGCGAAGACGACTATTTCCATACCCAAGAAACCCTATCGGTCTACAAAGATTATATCACCAAACAACTGCCCGAAGAATTTGAGGTTTCCAAAGCCGACCAAGCTGACTTCCTTAATAAATCCATCAATTTCTTCAAAGAAAAAGAACAGTTCGATTTTGATGAATTTAGCAAAGAGGTATTACAAGATGAACATATTGTAGAAAGCTTCATCAATTACAAAACCGACTACGAGCAAGATACCCAAATGTCTATTGCCGAAGAATTTCCTATCAACCCTTCGGCAGTTAAAAAGCAACAACGCCATTTTAAAAGTGTGATTAAATTAGATAAAAACTTCCATATTTATGTACACGGAGATAGAAAACTAATAGAAACTGGACAAGATGAAAAGGGGAAATATTACCGCCTCTATTTCGAGGAAGAACAGTAAAATCCAAACAAATGTTTGGCAAATTTAGAGGATATTCGTAAATTTGAGCATTATCAATAACCCATAAATTTAACTAAAAAAAATAAATTATTATGAAAGTAACCGTAGTAGGTGCAGGTGCTGTAGGTGCAAGTTGCGCCGAGTATATTGCCATGAAAAACTTCTGTTCAGAAGTGATATTAGTAGACATTAAAGAAGGTTTTGCCGAAGGTAAAGCCATGGATTTGATGCAAACTGCTTCATTAAACGGATTTGATACTAGAATTGTAGGCTCTACTTCTGACTACTCTAAAACTGCAGGGTCTGATGTAGCCGTGATTACTTCTGGTATTCCAAGAAAGCCAGGAATGACGCGTGAGGAGTTAATCGGCATCAACGCTGGTATCGTAAAAGATGTAACAGAAAACTTAGTAAAACATTCTCCCAATATCATCATCATTGTAGTTTCTAACCCAATGGATACAATGGCGTATTTGGTACACAAAACTTCTGGACTTCCAAAAGAAAGAATCATTGGTATGGGTGGTGCTTTAGATAGTGCGCGTTTTAAATATAGATTAGCAGAAGCTCTAGAATGCCCTATTTCTGATGTAGACGGTATGGTTATCGCCGCACACTCTGATAAAGGTATGTTGCCACTATTAAGCAAAGCCACGAGAAATGGTATTCCTGTAACGGAATTCATCAACGAGGAAAAACAAAACTATGTAGTAGAAGAAACTAAAGTGGGCGGTGCTACATTGACTAAACTTTTAGGAACTTCGGCTTGGTATGCACCAGGTGCAGCGGTTTCTACTATTGTACAAGCCATTGCTTGCGACCAAAAGAAAATGGTACCTTGCTCTGTCATGCTTAATGGTGAATACGGCGAGTCTAACATTTGCCTTGGCGTTCCAGTAATCATTGGTAAAAATGGCGTTGAGAAAATCGTAGAGGTGAATTTAACTGATGCTGAAAAGGAAAAATTCGCGGACTCTGCAAAAGCAGTAAGAGAAGTCAATAGCGATTTGAAATTCTAATTTAGACCTCATCATTAAACTTAAAGTTGTCCATGTTTGGGCAACTTTTTTTTAGACATACAGATAGCTTAATTTAAGTAAAAAAGACAGTAGATAAATTTATCTACTGTCTTTTTAATTATCTTAGCGGAGAGAGAGGGAGATTTTTTTCTCTTTTTTCATCTTTTTAAAAATTATAACTATTTGATTTTTAGGATAATTAATTTTATTGATTTTTCAAATCTGTGCACTTTTTGAGTTCTTTATCTCGATTTTTCTTTTGAAATAACTTCTCAGAAATGCCGAAAATCCAGTTGTAATTAATATTGAATATATCCCCAGCTTTATGTATTTGTTCAGGTGTAAAGTTGTAAGAAGGCTTATTTTTTATCCTATTAAATCCAGATACTTT
>NZ_KB894236.1 GCF_000374405.1 Riemerella columbina DSM 16469 | reverse complement strand
AAAAGTACTTCCTATGTTGATATATCTAATTATGTTGAAATATATGTGACTGAAAAATCAAGCAAAGAAACCACAAAGGAGACATTGCGATGGGTTCATATATTTATAAGTAATGCGAAACGAAATTTNTTAGGTAATTACCACAAAATCAAAGGCAAATATCTTCAATTATACTTAAATGAATTTGTATACAAGCTAAATAGGCGATATTTTGGAGAACGATTATTCGATAGGGTGATTATAGCTGCTATAACAGGAAATTAGGTATAAAAACGGATATTCAATTTTTTAATTATTCGTTAGTGTTTAACTCAATGGCAGAAATTCCTAATTTTGCGATTCGTACGTCTTCACTACCATGAGCACCACCCACGCCGATACCTCCTACCACTTTTCCATCAATCCAAATAGGTACGCCACCGTCTAACATCAAAATATTTTCATCTAAATAGCGTACATCTTCAGGGATGGTTCCGTTTTTTATCCCTTGAGCAATCTCTGCGGTTTCTCTCTTTTGAGAAGTGGCAGTAAAGGCTTTTTTGTAACTTGCTCTTAGGGTGTGTACTCCTGCATTGTGATGCCTAAGTACAGCAAGTGTTTGCCCTGATTGATCCACAATGGTAACACTTATGAAGTATTCGCTTTTATTGGCTTCGTCAAAGGCTTTTTGTGCTATTTTCATTGCCATATCGCCTGTCAATACAGGTTCGTATAGTTTTTTGGATTGAGCATTTGCCGTCATAAAGGTCAAAAATAATGCAATAAGTGAAATAAATGCTTTCATAATTAAATACTCATTTTATACTTGAATCTCTATGGAGTTTTTGATCAAATAAAATCTTCTAAGAGATGAGGTTTGACTTCAAAAAGTTTGGCTACTAATTGATTGACTTGCTCCAAAAATGCTTCATCTTTCTTACTAAAAGGGTCGATATAATGAGAGTCGATATCAATTTGTCCAGCATTTTCACCATTAACAAATAAAGGAACTACAATCTCGGATTTTACAGTAAGGCTACAAGCAATATAATTGGTTTGTGCGCTGACGTCAGGTACAACGAAGTTTTGATTTGATTCGGCAACTTGCCCACAAATACCTTTTCCAAATGGAATAATCGTATGATCAGTTGGGGCACCTACATACGGTCCTAAATGAAGGGTTTTGTTTGTATGATTGGCAAAATAATAGCCTACCCAATTATAATAGTCAACTTCTTGATGTAGTAACTCACAGATTTCTTGTAACTTATCATTGATAGACTGTT
The DNA here is from genome assembly GCF_000374405.1 of Riemerella columbina DSM 16469. Lineage (GTDB taxonomy): Bacteria > Bacteroidota > Bacteroidia > Flavobacteriales > Weeksellaceae > Riemerella > Riemerella columbina. Next base: position 23,275 of record NZ_KB894236.1, on the reverse strand, counting down.
GAGATGCTATGATTTTTTTTACCTTATCTAATAGTTTGGTGTATTTTTCCATTGCTTTAGTTTTTTTGTGCCATATCCCTCCTAAATAACCAAATTTAATCATTTAGAAGTACTAAATCCTAAGTTCTCTACGGCTTTTTTGGCAATGTTATGGTCGTTTTCGCCGCCACCACCTCCGGATACACCGATACTTCCTACCAAAACGCCATCTTTCCAAATAGGTACACCACCGCCTAATAGTAATAATTCCGACAGGATATTCAAATTCTGAGCAGTAGGGTCAGCAGCAGCCTTTTTCATCAAATCCCAACTGGCATTTTTGGTAGATACCGAAGTGTAAGCCTTTCTGCGAGAGGCTTCTGTATTGTGAGGTCCTACATGATCGCCTTTTAGCAACAAAAGTGTAATTCCCGAGGAATTGAGTACTGCTACTGAAACATTTTTATTTAATTTCTGAGCCTCTAATTTGGCTTGTTCGGCTAACCTCAAAGCTCCTTCTTGATTCAAATCCTGAGCATTGCTTGTGTACTGTTGAGCAGATATAGTACAGGTAATCAATAAAAATAAGATTGTGAAAGTGTATTTGAATTTTTTCATCATAACATTAATAATTTAAATTTAAGGTGCTAATTTATTCTTTTTAAAAATAATATACAATAGCAAAAATATATTTTATGAAATAATTAACATTATAATCAATTTGATATTCAATTATTTAAAAGGTAATAAAGACATAAGTTAAAACTATAAAATTATAATGGTAAAAATAGTTGACAGACGATTTTTTTAGTATCTTCGTTTTTTAATTTAGAAATTGGGGGATGACACATCAGAAAAAAGATAGAAAAATTGCCATCGTAGGGGCTGGAATGGCAGGAATACAAGTATTATATGAGTATTTGAAAACGGAACAATCGCTTGAAATTCATTTGTTTGATAAGGAAAATCAGACGGGGTATGGGTTTCCGTTTGTGCCTGATGATGAGGCGCTATTGCTGAATCAGCCACAGGAAAAAATGTCGCTGACGGGTGAGGAACAGCATTATAAAAATTGGTTGAAAAAGCACTATCCAAACGAGGTGAATGAACGATATACTACACGAATGCGTTTTGGGAAATATAGCCACGAATTGTTGGGTGAGTTGCTGAAAGATGAGCGGACGCGTATTCATTATCAATGTGTTGAGCGATTGGAAGTGCGGGATGATGTATTTGATTTGTGTACTGGTAATCAGTGTTTTGTGGGCTTTGAGGTGGTGCATCTTTGTTTTGGTCAGTTGCCGTATAGCGACCCGTATCAGTTGAAGGGTAAGGCGGGTTTTTATGGAAATCCGTATCCGCTTTCGGAAATTAAGTCTGAATTGTTGGCAGCACCGCAGATTGGAATTATCGGGACGGGTTTGGCGTCGATTGATTTCTTTATTTTTCTGGATAAATATGGGTATGAGGGAACGATTCATTTTCTGTCGGAAGATGGGCGTTTTCCGATGATTCGCGGGAAGGAAATGGAAAGGGAATTGCCTCATTTGGATGCGCTATTTGCTCAATCGCCTTTTGGTTATGAGGCGTTGAAGGAGGCGATTTGTAAAGATATTGCTCATTTTGAGCTGGATGTGGAAGTATTGTTACCGCAAAAACAGGTGTCGCCCGTAGAGGATTTTGAGCGTCAGTTGGCGCATTTGGAAGAGTCCGCTTTGCTTCAGTATATTATTTTGAAATATCACGACAACTATCCAACGGTGTTTAGTTGGTGGACGAAAAGGGAACAAGAGGCGTTTGTCCGAGAATATGGTTCTGTTTTCCAATTGATTAAAAGCCCGATGCCGCTCGAAAGTGCCAAAAAACTACAACGGGCATTGACTTCTGGAAAGGCGAAGGTGTGGATGAATACAGATACGATTGTAAAAGAAAAAGATGTTTTTACGATTACGACCAAAGAGGGCGAACAGGTATCAGTTGATGCAATTCTGAATGGTACGGGACCGACTTTTGATTTTGATGCGATGGCGCATACCAACGATGCTTTACCTTTGATAAAAGACCTACTCAACGAACGAATTTTGCAACTCTACAATCCGCAGGCGTTTGCTGTGACTTTCCCTGATTTGAGTGTGGTTTCTCAGCGTTATGGCGTTCTGAAAAACTTAAAACTTCATGGACAAACGATCCAAGGGATTCGTATTGCCAATAATGATGTGGGATTGATTGGTATCGGCGTGAGAAAGGCTGTGGGGGAGGTTTTGGGACGGATGTTCTAAATAACAAATACCAACACATTTATGGTAGTGTTGGTGTTTGTTACTTTTATTTGACACTTATATAAATATCAACTTCTGCATTAGAGGGTTTTTGTGATTTTTCTCCATAAACCTCAAAGTCGTAACTATATTTTCTGTTGAGTTCTTTGTCCTTATTCCAGATTTTTGCCCATATATTGCCCACCGCTTCAGGCATTGCTCCTTTGGCTGTAAACTTTTGGAACTTTTCGGAGGGAAATTCTCTACCAACCATTCCATTTGGAATTTCATCAAGTGATGATACAGATACACCTATGATAGAGGTGTATTCATCCTTATAATCACTTTTGTAGTCTGTATAAACAGAAAGGATATCTTCTGAAATTTTATTAGGAATTTTCCGAAAAATATTCTCTGTATAAAACTTTTTCCATAATTTTCCCAAATCTTCCATTGATTGGTTGTTCATGTTGGTTGTATGTGTGGAAATTCCGATAATTTTAAATCCTTGTTGCATATTTTTTTGGTTTTCTTGATGGATATAGAATTTAGATGGATAGAAAATAGGTTATTAGAGATAAAAACATATAGAGATAGTTTATGCAGGTTCATTATAAACAATGTCAATAGTCTGTTTAACTTTTTTAAATCGAATAGGGTCATAATCTTTTATATTTGGTTGTATTATATTATTGCTAAAAAATAATATTTCTTTTCCTACTCTACTTTCATAGGCAGTGTGTTTGAAAGAAAATTCTTTCGTCTGACAATCAGAATATAAATTTTTTATCTCAGAAACATTATCATAGGAAACAATCCATTTTATATTTCTTATAGATTTGATTTTATCACTTACTAGTTTATGATTTTTATCCTCATAATGATTCATATAAAGTGTACTGGCCTTTAAATAGTAAGGTGGATCAAAATAAAATATTATGTTATCATTATTAGCCTCCTCTTGTATAATATCAATCAGTTCAATTGCATCTTTATTATAAAGTCTTATATCTTTTTTATGTTTAGCAATAAGTTTTATTCTTTGGATAAGTTCTGATTTGTTAAATCTACAATCCATAAGGTAATTACCTTTTTGCTTAATTCCACCTATTACACCCGCATTTATTATCCCTGAACGATTTGTTCTGTTAAGATAGAATGTAGAGAAACCCAAATCAAGCAAATCTACTTTATCTTTATTCGTCTGAATTTTTTTTTGCTTTCGCCATTCTTCTATATTCAGTTGAGCATTTTCAATTTTTTCGCATAGTTGTTTCGTTCTGTATAATACACAATACCAAAAAGCATAGATAGACCTATCTTTATCATTAATTGTAATTTGATTTACATAACCTTCAATTAATAAAAATAAAGCAACAGAAGCGCCACCTGAATATGGTTCAACATAATGCCCATTTACATTATTATCGATACAAATTTTTGCAATAAATGCAGAAAGTTTGTTTTTTCCGCCTGGATATCTTAATGGTGAGTAAAACATTATTTATCCTCCTCTTTAATATCTAACAAAAAATTAAATATTGGAAACAAAAAATCCCAAAACCTATTCAGAAACTTCTTTTCTGTATAGTGGGAGTCTTGACCATGAATATAACCATTTAATACATCAAGTGTAAATTCTTGACTTGGGTCTAATAACTTATTTATTTTAATTTTGATTTCATTGTTTGCTTTTCCTGCCTTAATAAATTCTAGTCTTTTTTTGAGAGTGATTTCTTTTAATCCACTTTTGTATTGGGAACAGATTTCAGATTCTAAACCTTCTGTTTCTATGAATTTTAGAACTGCTAAGTCAAGAAAAACTCTGAATGCGGCTGAAATATGATTTGGATACTTATTTGTAGGAATTACCTTAAATTCTTCAAAAAGTTTATGTAATTTGTAACTATCAGTTTTTAATTTGTATATACTTAGTAAAACCCTATTTCTATTAGGATCCCCTTTCAAGTCTTTTTCCTTAATAGCGGGTTTGTCATCCTTAGGTGTATCAGACTTCGTAAATGATTCAATCGGCTCAACTTTATCATCATTATTATCAACTTTATCATCACTAATTTCGATAGGATTTTCTTCATTAGGCTCAAAAGTCACTTCTGGTAAGCTATCAAAAATGGCAGGCAAGTGTTCTTTATTTATTCTAGTATTGATATTACCATCGGTTTTATTAACTATACGTTTAATCAATTCAGAAAATAGTTTGAAAAAACTACTTTTATTCGAAATAATATTAACATCAGTACCATTATATTCAATTCCCCATTTTTCACGGGTATCAGTAAAATTAAATATTCTTTCTAAAATTGTAATAGGGAATTTATATGAATTAGCTTTTTCAAATTCTTCATCAGTAAGTTCATTTTTAACTTTAGGATTTTTTATAAAGTCTCTTATTTTTAGAATTCTAATAAAGCCTTCCAATTCAGATTTATCCATCTTCGTAATTGATAAAATTTTATCTAAATCACCTCCATACTTATCATATAAGCTATTAATCCATCTTTGTTGTTGTATTCTTGTCCACTTTCTCTGTAAAGAAGAGGAACTATTACGTTGGTTAATATACCATTCTGCTTCCTCAAAACTAGGAGCTACATTCACATAGATTTTTTCAATTTTTGATAAGTCATATTTATTAGATTGCTTTCTGATAAAACTTCTAATTGACTTTGGTGCTTTATCTGGATTTCTTAATAACTTTAGTGCAACAAGTCTACGGTTACCTTCTGCGACATAATACTTCCCATTCTCTTCATCTTTCCATACAACGACTGGATCTGCAGGTACAAAATCAGTTTTTACAATTGATTTTACCAATTCAAAAAAATCTTTTCTATCGGCTGGATCTTCAGTTAAATCTTCTGCAAAATCTCTTAAGGTCAAATGATTTTCTTCTGGATTTAATCGAGGATTTTCAGGTCATAGACGTAGTTGTTCTACAGAGCGAGGTGTTTTCTTTATTAACCAATCATATTTTTGAGACATATAAATTAATATTTTAAATGATAATGTGTTCTTTTCTAAGCAAAGATACAAAATTCTTGGCCACAAAAATTATTTTATTAGTTTTTTTATTTTCGAGCACTCTGTTACTAAAGTATAATAGATTTAAAATATCTCTTCCACCCGCGTGAGGGCGGAGGGCATTGTTGGAGTTCCTTTTTTTGTCACATTGAGCGTAGTCGAAATGTGACAAAAAAAGAACGACTGCCCGTAGACCGACGCTCTGTCTTTTCCCTAAAAAAGGCAGAGGGGCACGCCCAAGAAAAAATTTAAGATTTAAGATTCCAGATTTAAAATTTAATGATTGAAAGATTAAAAAAGATTTCAGATTTTAGGAATGAAAATTAAAAGGTGCGTTTAAGGTAGGTGAAAGTTAAAAGATGATAGGGTAACAGGTTATTAACTTGATAAACCTTGCAAAATAATCAACTTTCATATTTACTACTCACTCCGTAAAAATCAAACTTTTAACCGTTTCGATAGTGTCGATATCTTGAATGGTTTTGTCTTTTCGCCAGCGTTTGATACGAGGAAAGCGAAGGGCAACTCCAGACTTGTGGCGGTTGCTTAGGGCAATACCCTCAAAGGCGATTTCAAAGACCAACTCGGGTTTTACAGTACGGACGGGACCGAATTTTTCAATGGCATTGTTGCGTACAAATCGGCTGACTTCTTTGATTTCTTCATCGGTCAATCCAGAATAGGCTTTGGCAATGTTGACCAAAGCATCGCCATTGCGAACGGCAAAAGTATAATCGGTATAATAGCCACTTCGGCGACCCGACCCACGCTGAGCATAGGTCAGCACCGCATCGATGGTAAGCGGTTCTACTTTCCACTTCCACCAATCGCCTTTTTTCCGACCCGTATGGTAAGGCGAATGCAAATGTTTGAGCATCAACCCTTCCGAATTAAGTAAACGCGCATCTTGTTGTAATTCAGACAATTTTTCCCAATCGCTAAACTCCAAAATAGTCGATAATTGCAGTGTTTGGTTGATATGAGGTGTAATGATTTTTTCTAAAATTTCCCTGCGATACGACAGCGGTTGTTCGCGAATATCTTTGCCTTCAAACTCCATACAATCGTATACATAAAAACCGATAGGCACTTCTTTTAGGAGTTTGGGACTCACATTTTTGCGGTTGAGTCGCTTTTGCAAATCATTAAATAACAATACATTGCCGTCTTTTAAAGGTAGGATTTCGCCATCTATTACAAAATCATACGGAATCTCGGAAAGCACATCTACCAATTCTGGAAATTGCGGTGTGACCAACTCCTCTCCGCGCGACCAGATAAAAATTTTCCCATTTCGGCGAACGATTTGCCCACGAATACCGTCCCATTTATATTCTACCTGCCACTCACTCGGCGAACCCAATGCTTCGGGCTCTTTATCCAACGGATACGCCAAGCAAAAGGGATACAATTTAGAATCATCGTAATTGATATGTTTACCCGAAATCAAATCTTGAAACGAAATACCACCCATTTCCCATTTACCCATAATGCTATGCATCAGTTGGTTGGGTTCGATTCCCGAATATTTAGACAAACCATTAACTAATGTTTTTTTAGAAATTCCTACCCGAAAACTCCCACCGATTAACTTATTGAAAATAAAGCGTTCTTGCTGCGTAAGTCCATTCCACGCCTCGCAAACATATGCCTTCTTTTCTTCCTCACTCGCACGATACAATTGCTTGATTTCGTTCATCCATTGGTACAGCGGTTTTTCAATGGTATGCTCAGGTTCGGGCAACAATAGCGAAATCGTTTCGCCCAAATCTCCCACACGGCTATACGACTCCAAAAACAACCACTCGGGCAACTGCGTAATCTCCATACACCAAGCTTTTAACAGCGAAGTTTTCACGGGTCGCTTCGGTCGTTTACCCGTAAACAAAGCGATAAGCCACAACTTATCCCGCTCATCCGCCTCCTCAAAAGACTGCACTAACGCATTGATTTTGTTGGTCGTTTTATTGGTAGTATCCACCGCATTGATAAATTCCGCAAAGTGTTTCATTTTAATTGTTGGCTTACATAATCTGTAATAGGATAGCAAAAATGGTGCAGAAAAATTGATTTACCTTATTTCAGTAAACATTAAAAATCTAATTAAGACTCTTTTTCCTAAGACTTGTTTTTTTATAAATCATATTTTCTTTACGCTGACAATATAACTATACTTTTATACTTGATATGTCTAAAACTATTTAAATATCAATGTTTTATAATTATTGTAGACACTTTGTAGACGCTAATTTTATACGATTAAAAGATTTATTGGTTATGTTTGGAAATAAATCGAAAATACTATGGCAGATCCAAATTCAAAATTACCCTTTTTAGAAATCATCGAGTGGGTAGCAGAAAACCCGAATCTACTTATGGTAAAAATATGCGATACTGATAAGGAAATCAAAAACGGAGCAAAACTCGTAGTACGCGAAAGTCAAAAAGCGATGTTTCTCAACGAGGGAACTATTGCTGATATTTTTGAATCCGGCACGCATTCACTCAAAACGCAGAACATACCGATATTGAGCAAACTCAAAGGTTGGAAATACGGTTTTGAAAGTCCCTTCAAAGCCGATGTGTACTATTTTGCCACCACGCAATTTGTCAACCTGAAATGGGGAACCCCTGCACCTATTATCGTTAGAGATAGTCAGTTTGGGCAGGTGCGAGTAAAAGCCTTCGGAAGTTACAATGTACGAATCAAAGATGTGGCAAAATTCTTTAGAGAGTACGCAGGGACTTTCCCAAGACTGACTATTTTTGAGTTAGAATATCAGTTACGAGATTTTATCGCCCCAAAATTTGCCGAAGTGTTATCCAATTCAGGAATTTCCATTTTGGATTTGGCAGGGAATTTATCCGATTTAAGCGAGAAGATTACGCCTTTGATAGCCCCCTATTTTGAGAATTTGGGTGTGGAGGTTACGCAGTTCACCATCAGTTCGGCAACGCTTCCATCAGAAGTAACCAAACATTACGATGAGGTAACGAGTATGAATATGATTGGCGATATGGACAAATTCGCCAAATTCCAAGCCGCAAAAGCCGTAGGCAAAGACGGTTCGCCTATGCAAACGGGAATGCAACAAGGTGCCGCTATGGGAGCGATGATGGGAGCAATGCAACAAGCCCAATCCGCTACACAAAACACAAATAATAATCAAATGAACAATAACGCTTCTTCTACCGATGATTTAGCCGCCCGATTACAAAAACTCAAAACCTTATTCGACAATGATTTGATAGATGAAGAGGAATTTAAGGCGAAGAAAGCGGAGATTATAGCATCATTATAAAATTATAGTCTATGTGTCGATATGCTATGACAGTCTACAAATCGCATTATGCTTGTTTTGAATGTAGGAAAACATTTAAAAGAAGGTTGTTAAAAGATGTAAATAGAGAATTGGATTACGAAGATTCCGTAGAGGCAAAGTGCCCCCAATGTGGTGGGCTAATGGCAGATATGGGATTGGATTTTGAATCCCCAAAAATGAACGATGCCAAAGCGTGGGAACATTTGAGAGATTTGTATTCAGTGGGAATTACCTTTCACTCTTGTGGATGCTCAGGTCCGGGATATATTCCTCGTGATAAAGAAGCACTTATCCGTTATTTTGAATGTATCAAAGCCGATTATTTATCTAATTTAGAATTTTGGCGAAATCGTGTAGAACCCACCAACAAGAAAGAAAGATTAAAAGATAGTGATAAAAATTGGTGGGAATTAGTCAGGGTTGCTAATGATTATAAAAAAAGAGTGGTTACCAACCAAGAAGGATTTGATTTTTGGCTAAATAGAGTGAAGGAGGTGGAGGCAAAATTAAAGACGCTAACATCATAGAAGATTAGAGAGGAATAGAAATATAATAGTAAGCGTGTCAGGCTGATCGTAGTCGAAGGGAAGGAACAGAAATGTAACAGGTAAAAATAGAATTGCAACAATGCGAAATGGATTTGTAACGATGAAAAATAGAAATGTTGTAATGCGAAATGCAATTGTAACAATGCGAAATATAAATGTAATAATGCGAAATACAATTGCAATGATGCGGAATGCAATTGTAATAATAAAAAATAGAATTGCAACAATGCGGAATATAAATGTAGTAGAAAGCGTGTCAGGCTGAGCGTAGTCGAAGCCTTATATACAAAATTTCACGAGGAACGCCCTTCGACTTATGTCCTAGTGAGCGTGTCATTTCGAGCGTAGTCGAGAAACGAACTATCAGGAAGACAAAATGGAAGTCCCTTTTTATCAGTAAAATACGATTTATGTCAATGGTAGCGTAGTCGAAGACTAAGAAACTAAAAAGTAAGATGAAAGAAATAGATTATATATGGATATTTCAAGGGAATCAGGCAGGTTTTCCATCGGCGGTATTCTCTACCAAAGAAAAGGCTTTGGTATGGATTGAAACAAATAAGGTAAGCGGTATTTTAACTGAATATCCCATTGATATTTCGGTGTATGAATGGACGATAGAAAAGGATTATTTTACGCCTAAGAAAGAGTATCAAAAGACCCCTGATTTTATATCCAGATTTTCGAGTGCCTCTCTTAAGCATCATCATTTCAAAGAGGGTGTATTGGAGGTTTAGATGAAAAATTATAAATAAAGAAACTAAAAATATGCAAGAAGCCCCCAACAAAAAACCATTATCAATGGTCGAGCGAATGAAACTCAAAGCCAAGCAACAGCAGAAATATGGTGGCGAGTTTGTAGAGAAAAAAGCCGAAGTGGCTGCCCTAGATTGCCCTAATTGTGGAGCAGGAAGAGCCAAGCACGAGGGCGTAACCCATTGTGCTTATTGTGGTTTTCAGTTTATAGAAAAAAAGATGGACAAAGGAATTTTTATAAATGACGAGGACAATTCGCGTCCGTTTAAATCATAGAGTATGGAAAACTTACAAGCCTTAAAAGAGCGTTCGCAAGTATTTTTACAAAAACTCAGAGCCAAAGCTCAAGAGCTGGAAGACGAGGTTTTGCCCGTGGTGCAGTCGGTCTATGATGAAGACCCAGACCGCTACAAGCGAGAATATGGAAACTTCAAACAAGGCATCGTCAATCAGTTCAAATCCTTGATTCAAAAGGCAAACGAGGTGTACGACAAGCAAATTTCACCCAAAAGAAATATCGGTGTGAATGCTACGAGCGATTATAAAACCCTATTTCAGGAAATCACCAAATTATTCGAGGACTTCCGAACCGAAATGTACGCCAAAGAAGATCAAATTTTTGGCACGGTAAAAGAAATCAGCAACGAAGTCTATTTGCAAAAAGCCTTGGCGGAGTATGAGGAGGTAAAAAACGCATTCACTTGCACCCAATGTGGCGCCCCGATAGAGATTAAGCAACTCTATTTTGTGTCCACCTATATCCGTTGCGACTATTGCCAAACGCAAAACACCTTTGTACCTGGCTCTAATATGCAACATATTAGATTTTACACCCGTGATATTGGCGAAGAACGCCATAAAGATTTAGAACAACAGTACGAAGACCTGAGGCTCAACAGCGATAAGGAAAAAGAAGCCCTTTGGGCGTATTTTCACTACCGAGCGATGGTTTGGTTAGAGAAAGTTCGCATACTGCCCATTATGAAAGAGGAAGACACAAAAGTCTTTTACCGAGAAATCGGCGATGATGTGAATGCCTATACTGAGAACAAATTTACCTACAAATCCGAGTTGTACATCTATTTGCTCGAGCGATTGGGCTTTGAAAACGAATATCCGATAGCCAACATCACCAAAGACAGCCCTCAATATTGGGAAAAACAACAATTGTTAGCCCTCTCACTCGGATTTTTGGAGCATATCGGCGACTTTGACAAATATACCGATACCTACCACCAACACCATCAGCGATTAGAACAAACAATAAAACAATTCAATAATTTATAAACAAAAAACAATTTATTATGAAACAGTATCCAAATGTAAAACTTCACGGAAAGTACACCGATTTGAGTTTTTGGGCAGGACTTATTTTCATGCCCCCAGTATTTGCCATCTTATTCTTTATCCTAATGGGTGGCGACCATAGCACGATCAAAACCATCATTTTCGGGCTTATATTCTTAACCATTTTCATCCTTTTCTTATGGGTTGAGTTCACGATGTGCAAGGCAGAAATCAAGGACAATCAATTGTATTTAAAAAAATATTTCCGCCCGACCAAAGTCTATCAATTATCCGAAGTAAAGGAAGTCAAGTCGATGAGTTTCACCGATGCCAAGCATATTCAAATCTCAAAAGATGGAGTACGAGCAAGAAGGGACACCTACAATTTGGTCACTGTAGAAAAGAACGGCATCAAAGAAAAATTTATGATAATCGGTTACAACTTTTTCTTAGGCAATGAACCCGTAGACAGCGAGCAAATCCTAAAAGAAATCGCCGCTGAGAATAAGAAGTAAGGGCTTCGACTCCGCTCAGCCTGACAAAAAGAATGTCATAGTGAGCGTATCACCCTGAGCGAAGTCGGTGTCACCCTGAGCAAAGTCGAAGGGAAAACTATCAGCCTGACAAGGAAAAAACAAATTTAAAATCAACAAGTAGTAGAGTAAATATTTAAAATTCAATCAACTATGAAACAATTATTTTTAGGACTGTTCTTAGCAGTCACAGGATTATTCACAAATCAAGTGCAAGCCGCAAAAATCATCCCGATTGGTACGGTTGAGAAGTTAAAAGTTGTGGCAGATTTGCCCAATACCGAGGACTACCAAGACCGCCCAGGAGAATACATAGACCTCGGCATTAAATACAAATACTTCCATATCGCATGGATGCCCGTTTGGATTATCGACGAGCCAGAATTAGTAGGACTAAGCAGCATCAACAAAGAAATCTACTACGAGATCTCACCAGAAGAAATCCAAGCCATCATTCAAGAAAACAACCTCCCACCAGCCGACGAATTAGTACAATTAGGTTTTTTTGGAAGACATTGGGGCAAAATCGTACTCTTAGTAGTCATCGCCCTGTACTTCATTGGTAGCAGTGCATTTGGCGGAAAAAATGAAGAAGAGGAAGAAAAAATACAAGAATAAGTAACTATTAATTTTTTAAATATTTTTATTATGAAAGAGAATTTCAACAAGTATTTCGTAGAGGTCATCAAGAACAAGTATGCCGCATTCAGCGGGCGCGCCAGAAGAGCCGAGTTTTGGTATTTTGTCCTATTTAATGTTATCATTTCCTTTGTGATAACCTTTATTTTCGGACTTATCAAACTTTCTTTTGTAGGGAGTTTGTATTCTTTAGCCGTACTCGTTCCTTCTATCGCGATAGGATTCAGAAGAATGCATGATGTAGGTAAGCCAGGGTGGTTTATTTTCATTCCAATTTACAGCCTTATTCTTGCTATTCAAGAGGGAGAACCAACGGCTAACGAATACGGAGAAAATCCAAAAGCCTAACCATCAGGATAATTATTATTTGGGCGTGCCCCTCTGCCTTTTTTTAAGGAAAAAGCAGAGGGTCGGTCTACGGGCAGTCACTCTTTTTATGGCTTTTTAGGAAAGCCATAAAAAGGAGTTCCAACAATGCCCTCCGCCCTCACGCGTAGCACCGGTCAACATCCCTCTCCTTCAAAGAGGAATGCCACAAATCGGCGGAGTGTTTCACGCATTGTCACCCTGAGCCTTCGGAAATTTTACAATTCCAAAAAATTGAAGATGACAATCAATGCTGCCAGGCTGAGCGTAGTCGAAGCCTTATATATGAAATTTCACGAGGAACGCCCTTCGACTACACTCAGGACGACAAAATGTAAGTTCTTTTTTACCAATAAAGTACGATTTATGTCAATGGTAACTAGATTCAGGGTCTCAACAAAAAATCATTTAATTTTTTAATCAATTTAATCATTTAATAAACAACAATTATGAGCAACGAAAATTTTCAAGGCGGCTGGAACGAAGAAGAAGGAGTATACTACGCCAAAGGCTCCTACGACAACGAGGTAGAATATTATAACGAAATCATTTGTTATACCAACTTTGTCGATGGCTATATCAATGCCATTAGTCAAGCCTCATCACAAGGCGACAAAGAAGCCACCTATCAACTGATAGAAGAATTCAAAGAAGTTGCCGCCGAAAACAAAGAAAACATCGACAACTTAGGCGAATACGAAGGCGATGCAAGCCTTATGAACCAAGCCCAGCACTTTATTGATGCTATGAGCAAAGAAGTAAATGCGTGGGAGCAAATGTTCCGAGATTTAGAATCCAAAACCTTAGACCAAAACTCGGTAGTACCCGTATTTGAAAAAATCGAAAAAGGCTTTCAAAACAATTTTGTCAAATATCAAGAAGCCCTCAATGAGTTTTCAGACACCTACTTCGAAGAAGATGAGGATGAGGACTACGACGATTACGATTATGGCAACGAATCCGTAATGATGCAGTATGTAGAGTTCGACGAAAACAATCCGTTATTACAACCCATTCACGGCATTAGTTTAGAAGACTACGCCGCAGCAGCAGCCAAGATGGCAAGTGGAGCCACCGAAGATGAAGTAGCCAAAGCCTTAGGCGTAGAACGCCCACAGTGGGACGAAGCCAACCAACTATGGATAAAACGAATGGAGCAAGACCCAGATTTTACCATTGCAGGCTTGTACGGACAGTATTTTGCTACGGCAAGTTCGCACCCTAAATTCCAAAATATGGAAAGCGACTCATCTACACCTGCCAATCCAGAGAATTTAGCACGCATCAACGAAGATATTGATTTCTACGCTGAGTTAGCTGGAGCTATGCAAGCCGCCTACGAATACGGAATCGATGGTGCACAATGGCTTCGCGAAAACTACGGACTATCCATTGGCGACTTCCAAAGCGTCGCGATGAAATGGGCTACCAGCCCTGCCTTTACCACAGGCGTGATTGGCAAACAACATAAATTCGCCGAAGAATACGGTAAAAAATTCGCCGCCGAACAAGGAGGCAATATCGCCGATGATGTCGATTTTTAATTTTCTACTTTATAATGCTAAAAGCCTCTCGTATGAGGGGCTTTTTTATGATCGAAAGAAATACTAAGTCTGATAAACTGAAGATAATTTTACATTATGTATGGTGAAAAATCCTTGTTTATGGTAAGGAAAATGGTATCTTTGTTTCGGTAAATATTTTTCACAATCTTATTACAATAATCCGAGATGAAAATAGATATAGAAATAAGTAATAATAAAATAAAAGCTCCTCTAAAAGGTAAAGATGTTTGGCTTGTATTAAAACCTGAAGAGTTAGTAAGGCAGAAGTTTATTTGCCGATTAATTAATCACTATGGGTTTACAGTCGAGCAAATGGGGCAGGAAATTAAGGTTAATAATTCCCAAAGAGGACAAGGGCGTGCTATGGCAGATATTGTAGTCTGGCGTAATGGGCAAGACAAGATAGATGGTAATAGCCCTATTATTGTTGTGGAATGCAAAGCCGAGCATATCACTATTAGAGAAGAGGATTATTTTCAAGGATATAATTATGCCGCTTGGGCAGGGGCTGACTTCTTTGTTACAACAAACCTCAAAGAAACTAAAATTTTTAAAGTAGTAAAGGGAAAAATCCCTAAGCTCTTAGAAGAAGTGGTGAATATTCCCAATGCTTCAATTGTGAATGATAAAAAGAAAATCAATTCACTATTGAAACAAACCAAAGCCTTTACCAGAGACGAGTTCTCAAAACTATTATTCAAATGCCACAATATTATTCGTAATAACGATAAACTTTCTCCAGAGGCTGCCTTTGATGAAATCAGTAAAATTCTATTTATAAAAATCCGATACGAAAGAAATAATTCTGAAAATCAAATTTTCTCAGAAGAAGCCTTTAAGGCAGACAAAGCCAGTTATGAGAAATATAAACCAAAAGAGGGTAAAGATTTCTATCAATTTTTATTTGAACAAACCAAAGAAGATTTTAAAGATGATGACCTGTTTGAACCTAACGAAATTATTCGTATCAGAGAAAACAGTTTTGAAGCCATTGTCAAAGAATTAGAAATATACAATCTATCAACCACTTCAGACGATGTAAAGGGGATTGCTTTTGAGGAGTTTTTGGGGAGAACTTTCCGTGGAGAGCTCGGGCAGTTCTTTACCCCACGAACCATTGTTGATTTTATGGTAGAAGTACTCGACCCACAAGAAGAAGAGGTAATGTGCGACCCCTGTTGTGGCAGTGGTGGCTTTTTGATTAAAGCCTTTGAATATGTAAGAGCCAAAATTGAGAATGAAATACATCAAGCAAAAGAAAAAATAAAAACGCAATACTATAATGAAACTTACGAAAAGGCTAATGAAAAGAAAAAAGAACAGATAGACCAGATTGTAAATGATTTATTTACGAAACTCAATACAGAATTAGACATCAACAACCCCAAGAGTAGAATACGAAAGTTGAGTTATGATTGTATTTTTGGTACCGATGCCAACCCAAGAATGAGCCGAACAGCCAAGATGAATATGATTATGCACGGAGACGGACACGGTGGAGTTCATCATAACGATGGGCTATTAAATGTAAATGGGATTTTTGAAAATCGATTTGATGTTATTCTAACCAACCCTCCTTTTGGCAGCAGAGTAGAAAAATCACTTAAAATCACCGAGGCAGATAAATATACAGACAGAGAACGTATAAAAAAATATCAAGACAGATACGGCGATGCTTATGATAAAGCATTGGAACAAGTCAATAAAAACATAAACAAACCGCTACTTAGTTTATACGAAACAGGCAGTATGAGTACGCTTACAGAGGTGTTATTTCTGGAAAGGTGTTTAAACTTATTAAAACCAGGCGGAAGAATGGGTATCGTTTTGCCAGAAGGTGTTTTGAATAATACCAACTTGCAGAAGATAAGAGATTTTGTAGAGCGTAAAGCCAAAATATTATTGATTACTTCTATTCCGCAAGATGTTTTTATCGCCAGTGGAGCAACGGTAAAACCCAGTTTGCTATTCTTCAAGAAATTTACCGAAGACGAGGCAAAACATTATAATGAAATTGCCCAAAAAGCAGAAAAAGAAATTACCGAAAAATACAAACCCCAAACCCAAGCTATAAAAGATAAATTAGCACTAAAAATAAAAAAAGAATTGTCCAAAGAAGAAAAACTAAAATTAAGAGAAGAAAAACTAAAACTAAAAGAAGAACTCAAACAAATACAAGCCACCATTGCCAGTGAAATAAAAGCACAAATAAAGGCTGATTTTAATTACCAAGTCCCTATAGCAGAGGTAGAAAAAGCGGGTATAAGCACTACGGGAGCAGAGATAGAAAATGAGTTAATCCCTTTAGCAGAAGATTTTAAAAAGTATAGAGAAACTCATAAACTATGGGATATTCCTCTAAAAAAGATTACTTATCCTGTGGAAGAAAACCGCATCAGTAGAGTGCGTGAGTATGATAATATAGTGTCAGAACCCGAAATTTTTTATAATTAATTGGATATGAAGCAAACCGTTGATTATAAATATTTGAATTTTGTACAACTGACAAAAATGGAAAGTTGGGATGTCAAATTCTTCTTAAATAAAAATGGAGTATTTAATAGTTCTTATCCGTTGGTTTTATTTGGATATTTTTTAAAAAAGCCAACTATAAAGAAAATACAAATTAAAGATAATGAAATTTATAATATATTAGGGGTTCGCTCATATGGTAAAGGAGTGTTTTCAAATAGAATTGTAAGAGGAAATACTCTAAAAATGAGAACATATTATAAAGCAAAACCAAATCATTTATTTTGGTGTAAAGTAGATACAAAAAATGGTGCATTTGGAGTTATTAAAGATGATATGGCAGAGGGGGTAGGTTCTACAAATATGACTTTTGCTGAAATCGATACAACAAAAATCAATATTGACTTTTTACAATTACTTTTTACCTCTAAGGGGGTTATCAATTATCTTGATGGGTTTGTTACAGGTACTACTAACAGAAAATATATTAAACTAGACCAACTACTAAATGAAATAAAAATCCCACTACCAAGCCTTGCCGAGCAAGAAGCCATAGTAAAAGCCTACCAAACAAAAATACAACAAGCCCAAGATTTAGAACAACAAGCCCAAAACTTAGAACAAGAGATTGAAAAGTACTTTTTAAATGAGCTGGGAATTGAGAAAAAAGAAGAAGTTAATTCAATAAAAAAGGGATTACAAATATTTCAGTTTAAAGATTTAGATAGATGGGATATATGGGTAAATAAAAATCAAACATTTGGAGATAAATATAAACCTATTAAATTCGGAGATATTGTATTAGGGAAACCTACATATGGAGCAAATGTAAAAGGCATTAAAAAGAAATCAGATACTCGTTATATTAGAATTACAGATATAAATGATAATGGAACACTGAACAAAGAGTTCGTTTCTCCTGAATTTGTAGAAGAAAAATATCTATTAAAAGAAAATGATTTTTTAATTGCTCGCTCAGGTAACACTGTAGGAAAAACATTTTTATTTAAAGAAAAATATGGCCGTGCAATTTATGCAGGGTATTTAGTAAGATATAGACTAAACGCTGATATAGTTCTACCAGAATATATATTTGTATATACAAAATCTTATTTATTTAAACAATGGGTCATTTCAAATCAAAGAGTCGCTGGACAACCAAATATTAACGGACAAGAATATTTACAAGCACCAATAATAATACCTCCATTAGATATTCAGCAGAATATAGTAAATGAAATAGGGCTTTTTAATAAGCAGAAGCAAAAACTTTATTCTCGGATAGAAACCCTAAAACACCAAGCCGAGCAAGAATTTGAACAAGCCCTATTTAATTAAGTTATGAAAATAAAGAAACTACATATCCAAAACTATAAAAATCTCGATGCTGAGTTGGTTCATAATTCAGATCTAATCGCATTGATAGGTAACAACGGAAGCGGAAAGAGTAATTTATTAGAAGCCGTTAGCGGCATATTTTATCACTTTTATAACAAAAAAGAAAAAAATATTCCGTTTAATTTTTCGTTAGAATACGAAATTGCAGGTAACAAAACCGTTTCCATCGAAAAAAAGAACTCTTCCGTTACTGCAAAAGTCGATGGCAATCACAAAGCAGACATCACCGAAGAATTACCCAAACAAGTAGTTGCCATTTATAGCGGAGAAGCAGACCGACTATGGAAAGACAGTTTTGCACCACTTTACTTTGAATACATAAAAAATATCAACGCTTCTGATGCTTCCAAATTAGGTGGGTTTGTTCAACTACCCAAAATGCTTTTTATCAATAAATTTTATTGGCATATTTCGCTATTATGCCTCTTACTTTCTGATTCGGAAGAAACACAAAATTTTTGCAATAAAATACTGAACATTCAAAAGATAAATTCGATAAAATTTGTTTTTAATCCGAAAAACTATGACAATTATAGTGAAAGCTCAGTAAAAAACTTTATCAAAATACTTGATGCCAAAAGTGAATATTCTATCAAGGAATTAAAAAAAATCATTCACAACAACTATAATTTGAATGATGTATATAAATACCTCTACATTGCCTTTACACCAGATAAAAAGAAAATGTTGGAAAACATCATTATCAAATTTAATTATGAAAATTTAGAAATAGATGATTTGAGTGAGGGAGAAAAGAAACTACTTCTTATTAAAGCCGCTTTGGAATATGCAGCACAAGAAGACAGCCTTTTTATCTTAGACGAGCCCGATGCTCATATCCACATCAATAATAAAGAGCAAATCGTTAAAAGCTTTGAGTCTTACTCGCACAACCGACAAGTTATTATCACCACACATTCGCCTACACTTACCCAATGTGTGAAAGATGAGAATGTATATATGCTCAACAGTGGTAAAATTGAAGACAGAGACCGACAAGAAATTATCACCAATCTCACAGATGATTTTTGGAACAAACACCAGCAAAATAACTTTTTATCTTCTAAAAAAGACATCATACTTTTGGTAGAGGGTAAACATGATAAACAACATATTAGCAATGCTTTTAATAAATTAAAAGATGAATTTCCGAATCTTGATTTTGAAATATTTAAACTTAATTCAGAAACAAATATTCAGCCCTTTTTAAGAGGGCTTTATGAGAGTGAGTTTGAATCGACCAAAGTTTATATAGGTCTATTTGATAGAGAGGAAAATATTCTTAAAAAGTTCAAAAATCCTAATGATTACTCAAAAATTGAAGGTAAATTATTCGTTAAAATAAAAGAAAACCAAAAGCCAAATGATAATTATTTTGCCACTACTCTTCCAGAGATAGAAAATAAAAATTGTGATTGCCCTATAGAACTAATGTATGAATATAAAGAGTGGGAAAACGCCTATAAAAAAGCTGTAGAAAATACGATTGGTAAAACTACCAATAAATCAATAAAAGAATACTCAAAAGAAGTTTTGGAGGATGCTAAAAATATACTCGCAGAAAACTCTAGAACATTTGAAAAAGAAGATTTTAAACATTTTAGAAAATTATTTGCTCATATACTGGAGATAAAAGCCTATAGCGATGAGCTTCACTTACCAAGTCCTTCCGAAACACAAACGAGTAATACGAATAGTGAGGAAGCTGATAACAGCGCAACCCCAGAGGTACAGACTGTAACTCCCGATACAGTAAAAGCCATTGAGATATACACTACTGCACGAAATACCGATGTAAAAGCACATTTTTACTCTGCATCAGAAAAAGTAACCATTCTACCTAATAGTATATTAGCTACAGATGTTGTCCCAAGTTTTTCAGCAAAAGAAAAAAGACAAAGGGAAAAGCTACTCAAAAAGCATTGTAAACAGATAGATAATCAATGGGTAGTACAAGAAGCCATTGAATTGTCCTCACCAAGTGGAGCTATAAAGTTTGCAGTCGGTTCAAACATCAACGGATGGAAGTGGTGGTACTTACAGGAAAATAACGAAAAATTGGAAACCATTAGGAAGCAATAGTAGGGAAAAACCACAAATCAGCAGGGAAAAATACCACCGTAGAAGGTAAGAACGCAATTGTAAAGGTGAGAAATAGAAGTGTAATAGGGGAAAATACAACTGCAATGGGGGAAAACGCAATTGTAAAAGGGGAAAATAGAAATGTAACAGGTAAAAATGCAATTGCAACGGGGGAAAACCCAATTGTAAAGAGTAGAAATAGAAATGTAACAGGTAAAAATGCAATTGCAATAAGAAAATTTTAAGAAACAGAAAGATTTTATGATAAAAATCAGTATATTTACACAACAATCATAAAATTTTATTCCTATGAAAAAGTATTTTTCCAACCAACAGACCCTGCAAGATTACGGTATTCTATTTGAAAACCTCAACACCCAAACCGAACTAAAAACGCAATTCGCCGATTACGGCTACGATGAGGCAGAAGTGCAAAAAGGAAAAGCCCTTTACGACAAGGCAAAAGAGGTGTATCAGAAAAACATTAAAGAGGGGCAAGAAGAAACCGCCGCCTATGCTCAGTTTTCTACCGAATTCGAAAATTTACTCAACACTTACAAAACCGACCGCAAAAAGGCTAAAATCATTTACAAAGACCAGCCCGAAACGCTTAAAAATCTCCGCATCAAGGGGCAAAGCTCACGCCAAATGGCAAAGTTATTAGATGAGGTAAGTATTTTCTACCGAAGTCTGAAGGAGGACAGCACTTTGTTAACTCCACTCAACCGATTGAAAATCACAGAAAGTAGTGTAGAAGCACAAATCACACAATTAGAAAAAACACAAAAAGCATACGCTACCTACACCCAAGAAAAGGGAGAAAACCAAGATACTACCAAGCAAAAAGACGCTGCCTTTTCCGATTTAGAAAAATGGGTCAAAGAGTTTTATAGCATTGCTAAAATTGCTTTAGAAGACCATCCGCAGTTGTTGGAGAGTGTCGCCAAATTCGTAAGAAGTTAAACAAATAAAATCCTAAAGACCACTAATTTCTTTAGGATTTTTTATAGGAAATAAGTTCCATGATTTACTTACTCGGCATAAAAATTCCTTTATCCTAATCCCAGTTCTTTTACAGAGATTTCGCGCATTTCTACTTTTCGGATTTTTCCTGAGATGGTCATCGGGAATTCATCAACAAATTTCCAGTATTTAGGGACTTTGTAATGGGCGATTTTTCCTTTACAATAGTCCACTAATTCTTCTTCTGTGATTTGACATCCTTCGCGTATTTTGATCCACGCCATCACTTCTTCGCCGTATTTTTCGCTCGGCACACCGATGATTTGTGCATCGACAATATTAGGATAGGTATATAAAAAGTCCTCAATTTCTTTAGGTGAAATATTTTCGCCACCTCGGATAATCAGGTCTTTGATTCGTCCTGAGATATGGATATAGCCCTCATCGTCCATCATCGCAAGGTCGCCCGAGTGCATCCAACGGTTTTCATCAAGTACTTGTTTGGTGGCTTCGGGATTGTTCCAATACTTAATCATCACGGAATAACCGCGTGTACAAAGTTCACCACTCTCACCTCGCGGTACAATAGCATCCGTTTCGGGATTGATGATTTTGATTTCCAAATGGTCGTGAATGGTTCCCACCGAATGGATTTGCTTTTCGAAAGGTGTTCCGATTTTAGTTTGGGTAGAAACGGGGGAAGTTTCCGTCATTCCGTAGCAAATGGTTACTTCTTTCATATTCATCAAATCTTCTACTTTTTTCATAATTTCGGGCGGACAAAGAGCACCTGCCATTACGCCCGTTCTAAGTGAAGATAGGTCGTAGTCGCGTTTGGTCATTTCGTGAAGTTCGGAAATAAACATTGTCGGCACGCCATATAAAGAAGTGCATCGCTCTTTTTCAACGACTTCTAAAGTAATATCAGGAACGAAACTATCATTGGGCACAACTATCGTTGCACCGTGGGTGGTACACGCCAAATTCCCGATTACCATACCGAAGCAATGGTAAAAAGGTACGGGAATACACACGCGGTCTTTATCACTGTAATTCAATCGAATACCTATAAAATAAGCATTATTGAGAATGTTGTGATGCGACAGGGTTACACCTTTGGGAAAGCCCGTAGTTCCTGAGGTGTATTGGATATTTACGGCATCGTCGAATTGTACTTTTGCTTCCCATTCGGCTAAGGTATCATCGCTGATTTTCTCGGCGCCTTTTAGGAATTCTTGCCAATTGTCCTCAAAGAAAAATTTGTGTTTTAATACTTCTGTGAATTCGCGGGCATCCTCTAACATTTTTTTGTAGTTACTCGACTTGAATTGGCTTGCTGCAAATACACAACTAATTTCTGCTTGGTTTAAGGCAAAAATTACTTCCGAAGTGTGATACGCAGGATTGATATTGACCATAATCACACCAATTCGGGCAGTGGCATATTGCAAAAGTACCCATTCGTAGCGGTTGGGTGCCCAAATTCCCACACGATCTTGGCGTTTTATTCCTAAATTAATTAGGGCTTTGGCAACCTGAGTAGTTTGGTCGTAAAACTCTTGGTAAGTGGCACGATAATTCTGATACGAAACCACCAAAGCCTCGTGATTGGGGTATTTTTCTACCGTTTTTTTTAGATTTTCGCCTATGGTATCGCCTAACAATGGAATATCGGACTTTCCATGTACATAAGATGCTTGGTTTTTCATATTTTATTTTTTTGGTTTTTCGAAATTAAAGATTATCTTTTAATTTTCCAAAAAACTTTCATTTCTTTTTAAATTTATATTTTATATTTGTTGGTGAATTGGTTTCGATAAAATAATTAATTGAATATCCTTAATTACACCTATAAGTATTATCTTTGCACTAAATTTAGAANATAATCCGTATGAACTTATTTACTTTTACAGCTGAGTTTGGAGATGAGCAGAGTTGTCGTAAGCATTTCAAAGAAGAGCGTGACAAGCATGGAGTGGTTTGCAAAAAATGCTCTAACACAACACATTATTGGAANAGAGACAAAGAATGTTATGAGTGTAAATCCTGTGGTTTTCGCACCTC
>NZ_KB894235.1 GCF_000374405.1 Riemerella columbina DSM 16469 | reverse complement strand
TTCTATTTTTCCACTTAGAAACGGGTTGTTGCGATGTGTTAAATTGCTGGGCTAACTCAAAATTACTAGCCTTAGATTTTTGAATTTGCTGACGAATGTTTATATTCGTAGTGGCGTTTGAATGATAAATTTGCATAATTATTTTTATTTGCGTGAAACAAAAATAACCAACTTTTTTATCAGTTCCTCATAGGATTTACTTTGAAGGCTAGCCTTCAAAGTAAATCCTATGAGGATAGAATGCCATCAATAATGTTATGAAACTTTACAGTTAGTAACTCTTTCATAAAGTCATAATTGCGTGAGGGATAGAGGCGGTATCCTTTTTTGAGGGATGGAGGAACGATAAAAAGATAGAGCCGAAAGCCCGACCCGAGCGGTTGCCCCTGCATTGGCGAGGGGCACGCCCAAATCTAAAAGTTATGGTTGTGTGGTGAAATGATAAGTGTCGTAATACAATGTTTTTGAACGAAAGTCTGAGGTTTGTTTGTACTCGATGGTTTCCTGAGCATCTTCTATAAAGTATTTAGAATAATAATCGGGGTGGTTTATAATTTGTTTTTCGCAGTAATTAATACGGTCAATATAATCTAAACCTTTGTTGTGGTGTCGGTTATAGGCCTCAATAATGCCGCCCCAATTGATAAAACTACACACCAAAATAGTGCCGTAAAAATACCAAAAGACTTGGTTGAAAAGGTACATATTGGTTTTTCTATGCGTAATTTTTCGGAAGGTATAGGCTAGTCCAATCAAGCTGAGAATGAGAAATGCATAAACTCCTAGTCGCAAATAAGTCAGTCCAAAATGATAGATGTACTCGGTGTTTTTAATCATTGCCGAAGCCACTAAAACCGCATTGAGCAAAATCCAAATTTTAGCACTCAATTTTAGAGTTTTGGCTTTAGGGTCGAAATTGAAAAAGGATTTGAAGTAAAATAAAATCACTAAAATTGCCATTATAATGGATAGGATAATGATATTCACCCTAGAATGAAGGTCGCTAGATAGTTCATAGGCTTTGGTTTTGATTTCAAAAAATTGCTCATAATTGAAAGTGATGATAAATACCACTAATAGGATATTGAGCGTAATAAAAGTGAGGACACCACTTTGCCGTTCCGAATTAATATCTAGAATACTATAAGTTGGTTTCGGAGTTTGCTGGGCAAATTGAGGAGTAAAATCATCACTGAGTTTGAGGTTTCTTTTTAAAATAAATCGCTGCACCGTGCATTGCCAAAAACAAAACATAAGATAGAAGCCTAGCGCCAAGAGGATGAGCAGTTGGTCAAACTTAATATCCCAATCAAACGCCCATTCGTATTGCCAAATTTCTGCAAAATGGTGACTGCCCCAACTGTAAATGATAAAGAATAGCAATCCAAAAAATAAAGGGAATAGCCACATGATGAGTTTGCTTTTTTGAATGGAAAGCGTTTTGGAGCGTCCTATCCAAGCTTCAAAATTGAAAAACTGGCATACAAAGGTAAATGCATTAATCACCACGGTAGGGATGGTCAGTAGCGCCTTAAGGTGGCGGTTTTCCATTTTAATTCTTAACAATGATAATGAGCTGACCACCGCAAGAAACGATACAAAATCGCCATACCAAGCATAGGCAACCGACGAGGCAACACTCATTGCCATCAACCATTTAAAAGTTCGGGTTTTATTTCGGGGTTTGGTTTTAACCCAAGTCCAAATGCTGAGGAATAAAGTTAAAATGCTAAAATTGAGCCCGATACTATCCGTGCCATAGAAAAGTGCTACGAAGATGAGCGTACTGAGGAAAATTAAATGAGACTTTTTCATAATATTAAATTTTGTTTATAAAGTTCTTTGAATTTCAAAGCAAATGAGTAAAAAAATTAAGTGCCTTTGTTAAGTAGTTGTTCTAATAAGTTGATGTGCTGGTTAAAAGCCGTGCGTCCATCTTGGGTAACACGGTACGAAGTTTTGGGTTTCTTCCCTACAAATTCTTTCTTAATTTCGATATAGCCTGCTTTTTCTAGGGCATTGCTATGGCTGGCTAGGTTCCCGTCGGTTACTTTTAAGAGATGTTTCATTTCGGTAAAGTCTATCCAATCGTTTACCACCAGTACCGACATAATGCCCAATCGTACACGATTTTCAAATTCTTTATTTAAGTGATTGATGTTAATCATAATTCCTAACTCCCTGATTATTGGTATTTCTTATACATCACAATGCCATAGAGGATATGCAAGATGCCAAATCCAATCGCCCAAAAGACTAATCCCCAACCTAAAAATATCAAGGACACCAAACCTAATGCTATTTCTGCAAAGCCCAAATACTGAATATCGGAATAGGTGTATTGGGAAGCGCTAGAAAGCGAAAGTCCATAAAAGACTAAAGTGGTAGGGGCGAGCAAAGCGTAATAATGATGATGAATTAATCCTAGGCAAAATAAGCCACCCACTATTAAAGGAATAAATAAATTGATTAATAATCTTTTGGTAGAGGGCGTCCAAATGGGTAATTGTTGTCGTTTGCCTTTCCTTACGGTAAAGAAAATACCGAAGGTGATAGCGGCAATCATCACGACAATGGCGGTTATCAATAAATCTGGTAATACCGCTCCTAAATCAATACTTTGCTTGGTATCAAAATAATTAACGCCTTGAGATTGGAACACGATATATACATACGCTGAACCTAGTAAGGCAAATAGCCCTGCGAAAATTCCAGAAAGTCCACTCAACGAAATAAATCGCGTGCTGCGTTCCATCATATTTCGGATGTGGCTAAGGTCGTCCTGATAATTTTTATTTTCCATAAAAGAACTTTGAATTGCAAAGTTAATGAAAAAATCCAATCTACCAAATGTTTTTTAAGGTTTTGAAAATAAGTTTTTTAATTAATTATATCTTGCAGCTCTAACCAACGCATCTCTTTTTCTTCCAACTGCGCGGTAATTTCTTCTAAGGCTTTAGACAATTCGGCAATGACTTCGTAATCGGTTTCACCATTGAGCTTTTGGGTTAAGGTATCTCGCTCGGACTCTAGTTTTGGTAAGGTGTTTTCAATTTGTTCTAACTCGCGTTGTTCTTTGTAAGATAGTTTTTTCTTAGGTGCAATGGGTGGAGTAGCGGTTTCTGGTGTTGAAGGGGTTTTAACTTCGGGTTTTGCTTTATTTTGAGATGCTGCATAGGCACGGTATTCGGTAAAGTTTCCTGTGAAATCTTTTATTTTTCCATCGCCTTCAAAGGCAAGGACATGTTCTACAATACGGTCCATAAAGTAGCGGTCGTGAGAGACAATAGCCAAAGTGCCTTGGAAATTTTGAAGGAAATTTTCTAGTACGGTAAGGGTCGGTAAGTCCAAATCGTTGGTCGGCTCATCGAA
The DNA here is from genome assembly GCF_000374405.1 of Riemerella columbina DSM 16469. Lineage (GTDB taxonomy): Bacteria > Bacteroidota > Bacteroidia > Flavobacteriales > Weeksellaceae > Riemerella > Riemerella columbina. The sequence continues at coordinate 21,786 of NZ_KB894235.1, read as the reverse complement.
AATAAGAAAATTCGGATTTTGATAGAGTACATACATTAAATGAAGACGGCGTTTTTCGCCACCAGATAGTTTTGAAATAGGCGAATATTGCGCTTGGTCGTCAAATAAAAATAATCGTAAAAACTGCGATGCCGAAATCGTTTTACCATTGGCTAAAGGAAAGTTTTCAGAAATATTTTTAATGAAATCAATCACGCGTTCGTCTTCATTATAGGTTAATCCTTTTTGAGAAAAATACCCAAATTTTATGGTTTCGCCTGTTTCTATTTCCCCGCTATCGTAAGGTTCTAATCCTTGAATAATATTGAGCAAAGTAGATTTCCCCGCACCATTTTTTCCAATGATGCCGACTTTTTCGCCGCGTTGAAATTGGTAGGAAATATCATCTAAAATCACTTTATCGCCATAGGATTTAGAAATATGTTTAAGTTCTAAAATTTTCTTGCCCAAACGCTCCATTTTAAAATCCAAAGATAGGGACGCGGTTCGTGTATCGGTTTTTGCTACTTTTTCGGTGTCGTAGAAGGCTTCTATTCGGCTTTTCGATTTTGTGGTACGGGCTTTGGGCTGTCGGCGCATCCATTCTAATTCTTTTCGGTAGAGGTTGTTTGCCTTATCGATATTGGCTTGTAGATTATCCTCGCGCATCATTTTATTTTCTAGATAGGTGGCGTAGCTACCTTGGTGGAGGTAGAGTTGCTGGTTTTCCATTTCCCAAATGGTATCACATACACTATCTAGGAAATAGCGGTCGTGCGTTACTAATAATAAGGTGACTCTCGCTTTGGAAAGATAATTTTCTAGCCATTCTACCATATCCACATCTAGGTGGTTGGTAGGTTCGTCCATAATGAGCAGGGTGTGTTTATGCTCGGCACGGGTTTCGGTAAGGAGTTTGGCTAATACTACCCGCTTAACTTGTCCACCAGAGAGCGTTCCCATTTTCGCAGAAACATCGGTGATTTTTAGTTGAGATAGAATTTGTTTCATCTCGTTTTCCAAATCCCAAGCCTTATGAACTTCCATATCGGCTAGTGCCTTTTCGATAAAATCGGTATCGGTAGAGTTTAAGGATAGATGGTAATTTCTTACCGCATTGATGGGAGCTGAATCCAATTTCATCATAAAGGTTTCAATAGAATCTTCAGGATTAAAACTGATTTCTTGGTCGAAGAGGACTACTTGAATGTCTTTATTGATGAACACTTCGCCCGAATCGGGAATTTCTTTACCTGTTAATATCTTAAGTAAAGTGGATTTCCCGCTTCCATTTTTTGCCACGAGTGCAATTTTATCGCCTTCGTTGATATGGAAACTGATATTTTCAAAAAGCGTTTTAATACCGTAAGATTTCGATAGATTTTCAGCAGTAATATAGTTCATGGGTTGATGAATTGAGGCACAAAGATAATTTTTTTAAAATAATTTTGTTATTACCAAAAAGAGTATTATTATTGTACAGTATTAATCAAATAAATTTATCAAATTATAAAAAATTTAGTTAAAGCATTTTTTGTGGTACTTGGTGTAACAAGTGCTACGTTGGCATCATCTTCTAATTTGTTCGCTAAGGAACATGATTCACTGCCAGTGTCGGGATATTGTAATCCTACAACTGACACAGTATGTGGTAGTACTGATGGCGGATTTACAGCCAAAGGTTTCTTCGTTACCACATAACGAATTTAGTATTAAGCCTCTTTTATTTAGAGGCTTTTATTTATTTAAAAAAATATTTCTATGAAAAAAGTAATATTGCTTTTTACCTTAATGGTAAATATTATAGTGTTTGGTCAAAATAAGGTTTGTGTCTATTATCAATTGGAGAGTAAAACCAATTTAAATCCAGATACGCCACCAGATGTGGATATTTATATTCTTGAAATAGATACACAACATAATACCTCTAAATTTTATAATGCGATTTATAAATCATTAGATTCTTTAAATTCTAAGTTGGCAAAATTATCAAAAGTAGTAGGTGCTGTGGAATATAATACCAAAGAAATGCGCTATCCTAAGTTTAATATTGGTGTTATAGACCATGGGGATAAATATGATGTTTATAGAATTTTTGACGGGGATATCTACCGATACTCGGAAACTAAAAATACCACATGGGATATCCATGAGGATGTTGAAAAAATAGGCAATTATAATGCGCGAAAAGCTACGGCAAAAGTAAATGGGAGAAATTGGGAAGTATTTTATACGGATGAGATTCCTCTTTCTTTCGGACCTTATGTTTTAGGTCAATTGCCAGGTTTGATATTATCAGCAAAAGACAGCACAAATTCTTATGTATTTAAACTCATAGGTCTAGAACAAAATCAACTTAATGATGATGATTATTTGCCAGCAGCATTCAAAAGAGCAGTTAGCGTAAGTAAGAAAAAATACCATAGGGCTTATGAAACGTATAAAAAAGACCCTGCCAAAAAATTAAAGCAAAATATTGTCACTCAGCCCGATGGAGGCTATATGATTTTGGCGAATCCTTTGCCTAAAGAATACATTAAGCGTAAAGAAGCAGAATGGATTAAATATTATAAAGAAAATGATAATGACATCGATAAAACTTAATGGATATAAAATTTCTGAGGCAATAGCTTTTTTTTAGTATACCTTTTTGTCAATGGTATTGGTTTTTAAAATTTTTAGATTACATATTATTTAATATCTTTGATCTAAAAAACGGAGAGATTTTAAAAACTAAAATTATGTATAAAAGTGTAATTAAAGGTATGGGCTACCATGTACCAGACCATATCGTAACCAACGACGACCTGTCTAAACTTATGACTACCAGTGATGAGTGGATTACCGAAAGAACAGGAATAAAAGAACGACATCATAGAAAAAATCGGGTAGATGCCGAAGAAACCACCGCCTATTTGGGGTGTAAAGCAGCAGAAAAAGCATTGAAATCGGCAGGAATAACGGCGCAAGATTTAGATTATATTGTGTTTGCTACATTGTCCCCTGATTACTTTTTTCCAGGTTGTGGAGTATTGCTTCAGGAAATGTTGGGGTGTAAAACTATTGGGGCATTAGATGTTAGAAATCAGTGTTCTGGTTTTGTGTATGCCATGAGTGTGGCAGATGCGTTTATAAAAGCGGGGGTTTACAAAAATATTTTAGTAGTAGGTGCTGAGGTACATTCATTTGGGTTGGATATGTCGGATGAAGGGCGTGGCGTCTCCGTAATTTTTGGGGATGGTGCAGGTGCTATGGTGCTTTCGGCTTCTGATGATGAAAACTCTGGCGATGTTTTAGCGGTTAATATGCATGCCGAAGGTCAATATGCAGAGGAATTAGCAGTAAAATTCCCAGGGAGCAAATACGGCTGGAGCGACCGCTTACTAAATGAGCCTGAGGCTATTCCAAGACAAGAATTATACCCTTATATGAATGGAAATTTTGTTTTTAAGCATGCGGTAACCCGTTTCCCTGAAACTATTTTAGAAGCATTAGAAAAAGCAGGTAAAAAGGTGGAAGACTTAGATATGCTGATTCCACACCAAGCCAATATCAGAATTGCCCAATATGTTCAAAAATTATTAAAATTACCAGATGAGAAGGTATTTATCAATATTCAAAAATATGGTAATACTACGGCGGCATCTATCCCTATTGCCCTTTGCGAAGCGATAGATGAAGATAGAATTAAACGCGGTGATTTGGTATGTCTTTCGGCGTTTGGTAGTGGCTTTACTTGGGGAAGTGTTTTGTTTGAATATTAAATAAAGAAGAGGGTGCCTTGACTTTTTGGACACCCTCTTTCAATACAGCCATGGGGCTGTTTATTTTTCAATATATTCATTCACGAGTTCTTGTGCTTTTTTAGTGTCTTTAGGACCTAATTGCATCAAAGGCATATAGAGATAAGTATCTTTTGTATTAGGTTTTGTGTATAAATCTTTTTTCTGGTCAAGCCTAGTTTGCCATGCTTGGCGTACACTTGCCCATAGTGGACCATACTCGTCCCAGAATTTTTTTGCAGGAAGACATTTAGCATCGTCTACGCGTTTGTATTTTTCTTTACCAATTTCTTCAGCGATGACCACATCTTCCTTGCCATCTTGTCTTAGGATTTTGGTATTATCTTGGAAGTGTAACCATCCCCAATCTTTTAATTCTTGGCGATTCATACGGTTCATGACATTGTAGTCTTTTCTAGTGGTATATTCCCTTCTCGGTAGTGGAGCATCGGCGTAGGTTTCCCAATAGTGTTTTCCATCATTATGTACCCAAGTTCCAGAAGCGGCATATCGTGGAGCATCATCTACTTGATAAACCACTTGTGTCCATTGTCCTTTTACCTCTTCGGGCTTTAATGATTTATATTTCCAATGGTTGTCTTTATCAAACACATACAAGTCGGTATTTTCGTAAAGCCAATCTTGTCGCCAATGTTTTACTATGGCATCTTTACCTTCACCTCTAGGATTTACTACAAGGATGTGTTGTAGAGCCAACTTCCCTGGCGCTTCTTCTGCTACAGTGATCCATTCTGTTCCTCTAGAAGCGTAGTTGTCTTTTTTCTGATAGTCTTTGTTTGGGGAAAAGGTTTCGGCAAAATTAAAATAAACTTTGTAGCAACCCGTCATCCCTTTTATAGCTTCAATATCTTCTTGTTTTTGAGCCTTCATTAGGCAACTGCTAAGTAGTGCTATTGCACCGAGTGTTAGTTTTTTCATAACCAGTATATTAAATGTTTGCTGCAAATTTAATTAAAATAATTAAAAATTATAATGATAAATATCATTAATATTATTTAGAATAGTTTAAAATTATATTTTAGATTTGCAAAGTGGAAGGTTTTAGATTTTACTGGGTAACCAATAATTTTGAATATGAACAACTATCGTTTTACAATAGCGGCGGCATTTTTATTATCAATCAGCGCTTGGGGACAATCTAAGAAAGATTCTATTCGTGAAATAGAACAGGTAGTAATTTCTGGGAATACCTTTGAGCAGAAAGCTTCGGATGTGCCTATTCCGATTAAAATTATCAGTCAAAAGCAAATTCAGCAGTCAGGCAATAGGCGTCTTAGCGATGTTCTTCTAGAGCAAACAGGTTTGGTCATTACGCATAACCATGGCACTGGGGTTCAAATTCAAGGTATGGGACCGGAGTATTCATTAATTATGGTTAATGGCGTACCGCTTTTAGGTAGAACAGCAGGGACTTTAGATTTGTCGAGGATTACAGTGAATGATATTGAGCGTATAGAAATTACTAAAGGACCAAGTTCATGTTTGTATGGTTCAGATGCTTTAGCAGGAGTGATCAATATCATTACCAAACAATCTAAGCGAAGTAGCGGAAATGTGAGTTTAAGAGGAGAAACCAATACCACATTGGATTTTAGTGGGAATTTAAGTTGGGTTAAAGACAATTTTTCTGCTGAATTATCAGCCAATCGATATTCTTCTGAAGGCTATGGTTTTAAAGATGATGAATATACTAAGGTGGTAAGTCCATTTCAAACCTATACTTATTCTACCAAATTAAAATATGATATCCATCCTAATTGGAAATTACAAGTGTATGCTAGGCTATACAATGAAACCATAGATAGTAAATCCAAATACCAAGGAGATAAAATTATTGGAACTTCTAAAACTATAGATTATAATATTGCGCCGGAACTCACGTGGCAGCCCTCTAAAGATATAAAGTCAGTATTAAGATTCTATCATACTGGGTTTGAAAATAAAAGTAAACTTCAGTTTGAAGCCAATAAGCAAGCATTTGATGATACTTATTATAAAGAGCATTATCAAAAGGTAGAAAACTTTACCGAAGTGAATTGGACGGATAAAATCCAAACCACTTTGGGAGCAGGGGTTATTTTCCAAGACCTAGCAGCTTCCCGTTATGATGATACCAAGCGTGCTAGACAATATTACGCATTAGCACAAGCTACGCTAAAACCTATGGTACATTGGAAGGTGTTGGCGGGCTTCCGTTTTGATTCCAATAGTGTGTTTGGCTCACAATTTAATCCCAAAATTTCTACCGACTATCATATTTCAGATGCGCTCACACTAAGAGCATCGGTAGGAAGAGGTTTTAAAGCGCCAGATTTTCGACAGTTGTATCTTAATTTTACCAATAGTCTTGTAGGATATTCAGTATTGGGAACCCAAGAGGTAAAATCTATGATGGCGAAATTCCAAAAACAAGGGATTATTACTCAGATATTTGTGTCGCCAGATGAAGTGGCAGAATTAAAGCCAGAAAGTTCTTGGGCGTATAATTTCGGTGGTGATATTAAACCTTACAAAAAGATTAAATTCCAGTTTAATCTATTTAGAAACGATATTGAGAATTTAATTAATACTGTAGCAGTTGCTAGAAAAAATAATGGACAAAATATATTTTCATACAAAAACCTTAGCCGTGTTTACACTCAAGGGATAGAAACTGAACTAAGTTTTCCCATAGTAAAATATTTGAATTTCTACGGAGGCTATCAATATTTGGAAGCTAAAGATGTAGATAAACTCAACAAAATAAAAGATGGTACCATTAGCTCTGGAGAAAATGACGCTGGGCAGACCATTAAAATAGAAAAACGCCATTACTTTAACATTATTGGTCGAAGCAGACATACCTTTAACGCTAAATTATTCTATCAAAATGAAAAAGGGACCTTTGGAAATGTGCGTGGAATCTTTAGAGGACGCTATGGCTTTGCAGATTTAGATGGTAATGGTGTTATCAATAATAAAAAAGAAACCGCACCAGGGTACTTCTTGTTACATACTTCCGTGGGACAAACTTTTAAAGATAGATTTACGGTGCAGGCAGGTGTAGATAATGTGCTAGACCATAAAGATACTTATTATAATCCAGAATTTTACGGAAGATTATGGTGGGTAAGTTTTAAAATAGACTTATAATAAATTAATTATCAACTTTTAAAATTAAAAAAATGAAAAAAATCTTATTCGGAGCATTAGTAACCACAACCATGTTGTTTTCTTGCTCAAAAGACAGAGACGAAGTGATTGAAGACAATCCAGAAGCTTCAGTAGAAGTGAAAACAGCGGTTAATCTTAAAGTACCAAGTTATGGGTCTGGTTCAACAGAGTATGTGCTTTATAATCTAAAGAAAAACGAGGTGGTAGCATCAGACCAAAAAGAGACAACCAAATGGGATATTGGTTTTAATGGAACTACCATTATTGTAAATGGAGGTTCGGCAAGAAATAAAGAGGCGAAAGGTGCGGCACTAGTCGTAAATAAAGCGTATGAAGAAGTAAAAGAAGCGCCTGCAGATAGCGAGATGAAAAGAGATGATATGGTAGATGGGGAAGTAAAACTGGCGATCACTAAAGGTAGTGGTAATGGATGGTATAACTATGATATCTCCTCTCATGTCATTATACCTATTAAAAATAGAACCATAGTTATAAAAACAGCAGATGGAAAGTATGCGAAAATGAAAATTACTAGCTATTATAAAGATGCGCCAGAAAATCCAACAATGACAACACCATCAGGATACTATCATTTTACATATGCATATCAAACTAACGGAAGTAAGACGTTTAGCAAATAAAATTTAAAGCGATGAAAAAGATTATTTCAACAGTATTGGTGTTTATGAGTTTGTTTATGGTGTGCAATATCGCCATGTCTTGTAATAGAGACGGCTCAGAAACTAAGCCAGAAGTTAAATTACCAGAAGCGCCTATTAAAGGAACTTATGTATGGAAATTTACTATTCCTAGTATGGGGGAACAAACTTCTATCCATACTTTTGAGGGAAATATCATTAAATATAAAATGGAAGGAAAAGTCTATACAGTATTATATGATATGAAAATTGAAAGTTATGACGATAAAAGCAAGAAAATTATTGCTAAGGGAATTAGTGGAACTAAGGAAGGACGTTATTTTGTAATGTTTTTAAAAGATATCACATTAAATACGGTATACCTTTACAAAGCAGAAGTAGAAAGTTTAGAAAAGGCTAAAACTTTTCCACTACCAAATGCAGATGATGAGCACAACCACGGTTGGAATTTGTATAAAAAACTATAACCATTAATTTATATCATTAAAATCGTCTTAAGAATTTTTTTTAAGACGATTTTTTTATTTTTGAGTACAACTGTCTAGTGCGTCAGCACCAAAATAGATAACGACGAGCCATACCAATCCTTTAATGGTAAAAAAAGCCAATCCAGCCCAGCCAACACGCTTGAACCAAGTTTTAAATTTTGATTTTTTTTCTGGTTGAGGAGTATTCATCAGTTTATAAGTTTGGGCAAAATTACTAATTTATTTTATTTCTAAATAATGGAATTGGGTTTAACTATAATCTAATCTAAAAGATTGTCTATGATGAGGTGTAGGACCATGTTTTACTAAGGCTTCTCGATGTTGTTTTGTGGCGTATCCAAAATTTTTATTCCATCCGTATTCAGGGAACTCTTCATGTAATTGTATCATCAAACGGTCGCGATAGTTCTTGGCTAAAATAGAAGCGGCAGCGATAGAAAGCACTTTGGAGTCCCCTTTTACAATACATTGGTGGGGAATAAACTGATAAGGTTTAAACCGATTACCATCTACCAGAATTAGCTCAGGTCTTATCTTAAGTTGGTCTAAGGCTAAGTGCATCGCATGGATGGAAGCATTTAAAATATTATGTTCATCGATAAATTTTGGGGGTAATTCTGCAATGGCATAGTCTAGAGCCTGCTCTCGAATATAGTGGTCTAGCTGATTTCTAGTTTTAAAATTAAGCGTTTTAGAATCTTGGATTAAGGGAGCTTCTTTCTGAGAATCCCAAATTACCGCTGCGGCAACCACGGGACCACATAGGCAACCTCTACCGACTTCGTCGCACCCTGCTTCTATATACTTATTTGACCAATTTCTTATCAAATCCATAAGATTTCAACTTAATAAAGCATTATCAATGTCCATAATGCAAATTTAATATTTTTTAACAAAAAATTTGCATATGTTAAGGAAATGTTATATACTTGTCCCAATGAAAAATTTATTTTGATATGAAGAAATTAACAACGAGCGTTTTAGCAGTGGTTTTATCTTCCGCATTTGTGACTGTAGATGCACAAAAAACGAAGAAAGACACTGTTAAAACTACAGAAATCGAAGGGGTGGTGATTACAGGTGCTTTAGGGATAAAGAAAAAAGCAGATGCTGTAACATCTACTCAGCAAGTTGTCAATGCAGAGCAACTTAATCAGGCTGGTAATCCGAATGCTGTTCAGGCTTTGGCTGGTAAGGTTTCAGGATTACAGATCAACCAAACTAATAGTGGGGTTGTAGAATCTAATAGTATTGTACTTAGAGGACGTAGATCTATTACAGGTAATAACCAAGCATTGATCGTTATTGATAATGTAATATCAAGTGCTTCTGTTTTCCAGCAGTTGCCACCAGAGGTTATACAGTCTGTTAATGTGATCAAAGGCGCTCAAGGGGCTGCGCTTTATGGCGCTCAAGGGGTAAATGGTGTTATCATTGTAACCACTAAAAATGGAACTAAAAATGGTAGGATTAATATATCCTATAATGGAAGCGTAGATTTCCAAACTGTAGCTTATGTACCTAAAAGGCAGATGAACTATGGTCAAGGATGGGATAATCATAAAATTAATGTAGAGAACGGAGCATGGGGGCCGGCATTTAATGATGTTAATTGGAAAGATAAAGTCGTACCTTATGGATTACCGTTATATGATTATGATGGTGATGGACAGATTACATTCAATGCTTCAGATTATACAGAAGATGGTGATACTCCAGCATCTATTTATAGTAAATATGCTCCATTTGGTAAAGATAATGTTAAAGATTTCTTTACAGTAGGCTCTATTTATTCTAACGATATTACGTTAAATGCTGGTTCTGATGGTAAATATGCTTTATTATCATTAGGTCACTTAAGAAGAGATTTTGTAGTTCAAGATGATAAACAAGACCGTACATCAGTATTGTTCAAAGGAGGTGCTAAAATAGGGAGCTGGACTGTAGAAGGAAGTTTTAATTATATTAGAAGAAAAGTTTCTAGAACAGATTCCAATCTTTACGAAGATTTATTACAAACCTCTCCAGATGCTCCAATTACAAGATATAAAGATTATCCAGATGTAGCCTTTGGGTGGAATATTTATTACAAAAATCCTTATTGGGTAATTAAACATAGAAGGTATAATACTTTAACGAATTATTTCAACGCAACGGCTGGTATTGGATATGAAATTAATAAAAACATTTCCGTTAAATATACCGCTAACTTACAAAATACTTCACGTAGAGAGCTTAATTATGGTGATGCATGGGATAATTATTTATCACCAAATGTTAAATCTCAAGCATCTTGGTTGTATCAGAGTAATAGTTTTACCTCTAATTATTATGGTGATTTAATCGTTAATTTTGATTATGATCTTGGTGAGAATTTCAATTTAAAAGCGAATGTAGGGCATAACTATCAAGATAAATCCTATGATATAACCTCTGCTGGAGGAAATATCTTGGATATACCAGGGCTTTATACTATTTATAATGTTAAAAAACCATCGCTACCAAGTAGTTTAAGTAATGGGCGTTATCATATGAATACTTATGCTTTCTTCGCAAATGTGGATTTAGCCTATAAAGATTACTTGTTTTTTAATGCCACAGCAAGAAATGAATGGTCTTCAGTATTACCTAAGAATAATAACTCATATTTTTATCCATCTTTTGGTGTATCATTCGTTCCTACAAAGGCATTTAAAGATTTTGGAGGTCATGTACTTACTTATATGAAACTATCTGGGAACTGGACAAGAGTAGGGAACTCAAGCTCTATAGATTGGTATGATGTAAATCCTTATGCAGTAGTTTCATCAGGATTTCCATACTCTCGTGGAGGTTTAAGCTTTGCTAATCTTACAGGTCCAACAGATTCTAATATTAGACCAGAGTTCGTTACAAGTAAAGAATTATCTCTTAATTTAGGTTTCTTTAGAGATAGAATAACTTTAAATGGCTCTGTTTATCAGCAAGATACTGATGATTTGATTACTTATCAATCAACTTCGAGAACTTCAGGGCTTACACGAAGTCTTATCAACATTGGAGCGATGAGAACCAGAGGTTTTGAAGTAGATTTAGGCTTAAGCCCTATTAAAAGCAAAGATTTTAAATGGGATTTAAACTTCTCATATACAAAAGCAGAATCTACCATTTTAAAAGCAACAGACGATACAGATGAAGTAGCCTTAACAGCCGGCTCTATGGTAGGTATCTATGCTAAAAAAGATTGGCTTTTCCCACTCATTAAAGCCAATGCATACCGTAGAGATGATCAAAACAGAATTATTATTGATCGTAGTACGGGTAATCCATTGTACACTACTGATTTAGTGGAGTTTGGTACTACATCTCCAAAGCATATACTTGGATTTACGACATCGTTCCAGTATAAAGGGTTTAAGATAGGAGCAGTTTTAGATTATAGAACAGGACACTACTTCTTTGCTGATGTAGCTGTAAGCATGGCGTTTAATGGAGGACTTTATGAGTCTGGTCAGTTTGATAGAAGCCAAGGAGGGTTTGTTATGCCGAATAGTTCTTATCGAGATGCTAATGGTGGCTATGTAGCTAATCAAAGTATTAAGACAGGAGGTAATTCTTACGAAGAAGTAAGCGCATATTACTCAAGTATCTATAACCGAATTGGTGAAAACTTTATTGTAGATGCTACTGCATTTAAAGTGAGAGAATTATCAATGAGCTATACGTTGCCTAAAAAACTTGTTCAGAATGCCGGACTTAGAGAATTAACCATTGGTGTACACGCAAGAAACCCATTCGTTAAGTTAGCTAAAGATAATTTAAACTATAGCGATCCTGAAACCTCAAATACTACAGGAAATTCTCAAGGTATTGCTGCTTCAAACCAATATCCGTCAGTTAAGACTTATGGTGTATCATTAAATCTTAAATTTTAAACAATGAAAAAGTATATTTTAACAACAATAGCAGGATTAGCATTAGTATCGTGTAGATTAGACGATAATATCAGTCCTAACAATCCCGAATTGGATCAAGTTTCTGCAAGACAAAGGCTTGCCGCAGCAGAGACAACTACATATTCTGTACAAGCCTCATCAATGAATGGTTTGGGTAACATATTTATGAATTCTTGGGCTGGTAATATCTATTATTTTGGTAACCCCCTAACTAAGGAAACTAATCTTAATATTGATGCTAGTTTTTATCAAAGTATTTGGAATAATACTTATATTACAGTATCTAGATTACAAGCCATTATTGATTCAGAATCTTCAAAGCCATTACCATATCATAGAGCTATAGCTAAAATTTTGAAGGCACATTATATGCAGTATATCGTAGACTTGTATAACGATATTCCTTATTCAGAAGCGTTTAAAGAGCAAGGGAATATTGCTCCTAAGTATGATAAGGCACAAGATGTTTATAAAGCACTTGTTTTAGAACTTAATGATGCCATAGCACTTATAGATAACTCTACCCCTTCTGATGCTAATGCAGTAGGAGGAGATGAAGATGTGATTATGGGAGGTAATATGCAAAATTGGAAGAAGTTTGCGAATACGGTTAAATTGAGATATTTGGTAAGACAGTCTAAAACCACAGATGCCGATGCTAAAAACTTTGTTAATCAACAGTTACAAACTATGGCAAATGCTTCATTTGTTGATTTTGATGTAACCATTAACCCAGGCTATAATGCTTCTACTGCAGCTAACCAGAATCCATTATATAACGCTTTCGGTAGAAGAAAATCAGATAATACAATAAATACTTATGGTTGGAGATTATATAAAGCTTCAGACCATATTGCCAAAGCGCTTAATGGAGATGCTACAGGTGTAGTAGACCCAAGAGGTAAATATCTATTTAGACCAGTAGGCGGTAGAATAGAAGGGGTAGTACAAGGCTCTTTAAAAGATGCTACAAAAGAGGAAGGAAACTTCTCTTTTATAGGTGGTAAGTTTTATTTATCAGCAAGCGAAGGTTCTGCTATGGACGGCTATTTAATGCTCCAAGCTGAGAGTGAATTTTTACAAGCCGATGCAGCACTTGAATATCCTAGTTATTTTTCAAATGCAAAAGCTCACTTTGAAAATGGTATTGTAGCGTCTTTCGCTTTCCATGGTATTGCAGGAGATGCCGCAGATTATATCAATGCGGTAGACAGTAAACCAGGTGTGGGCTGGACAGCAACAGCTGATAAAACGGAAGCTATTCAATACCAAAGATGGATTGCTTTAACTAACTATAATGGATTAGAAACTTATTTAAACTATTTGAAAACAGGATATCCTGCTACGCCATTGGCTGTAAATGCTCAAAGAGCTAATAAGCCATATAGGTTAGTTTATCCTGCTACAGAATACACTTCTAATGCAGTTAATGCTCCTAAAATGACATCAGAAGATGCATTTGTAAAAAATCAGTTTACACCATTCTGGTTAAAATAATTTAATTTTTATATATCTAAAAGCCACCCTTCGGGGTGGTTTTTTATTTTCCGTATATTTGCATTTTAAAAATTTAGACTATGGACATTAAGGCACAGTTGCAGCAACATATTTCAGAACTCATCGAGAAAAATTACCAATTGCCAGAGGTTAAATTGGAAGTACAAGAAAACAAAACACCATTTGAAGGGGATTTTACCGTGGTTACTTTCCCTTTGGTCAAGCAACTCAAAAAAAGCCCTGATGCCTTAGGACAAGAAATAGGCACGCAACTACAAGCCGAGAATGATGCCGTATCCTATTTTAATGTCGTCAAAGGATTTTTGAATTTAAGCATCAAGTCAGAATATTTTGTGAAAATGCTACAAGGTGTGGAGCAAAATTTTGATACGCTAAGCCTTAAAAAAGAAACCATTATGGTGGAATACTCTTCGCCGAATACCAATAAACCATTGCATTTAGGGCACATTAGAAATATTTTGTTGGGTTATGCCGTAGCACAGATTTTAAAGGAAGATGGTTATCAGGTGATAAAAACCCAAATCGTCAATGATAGAGGGATTCATATTTGTAAATCCATGTTGGCTTGGGAGCAATTTGGTAATGGAGAAACACCTGATTCATCTAATACAAAGGGAGATAAATTAGTAGGAAACTATTATGTAAAATTCGACCAAGAATATAAAAAGCAAATCAAAGAACTCACCGAGCAAGGAGCAACGGAAGAAGAAGCCAAAAAGCAAGCCCCTATTTTTGTGGAAGCTCAGAAAATGCTTTTAGATTGGGAGCAGGAAGACCCTAAAGTTCGTCAACTTTGGGAGACCATGAATCAATGGGTATACAAAGGGTTTTACGAAACTTACCAAAGATTAGGTGTGGATTTTGACCAAATCCAGTACGAGAGCAATACCTATATTTTGGGTAAAGATGTCATCCAAGAAGGGTTGGACAAGGGCGTATTTTACAAAAAAGAAGACGGCTCCGTTTGGTGTGATCTTACCGAGGAAGGCTTAGACCAAAAACTTTTGCTCCGTGCTGATGGTACCTCTGTGTATATGACCCAAGACTTGGGTACCGCCGTGGAGCGCTTTAAAAATAATAATATTCAGCAACTCATTTATACCGTGGGCAATGAGCAAGATTACCACTTTCAAGTTTTATTCAAAGTTTTGAAAAAATTAGGCTATCCGTGGGCAGATCATTTGTATCACCTGTCTTATGGAATGGTGGAGTTGCCACACGGTAAAATGAAATCTCGCGAGGGTACTGTGGTGGATGCAGATGACTTAATGCAGGAAATGTACCTCACTGCCAAAGAAAAAGCCCAAGAATTAGGTAAAATGGAATCTCTAAGCGAGGAAGAAAAAGAACAATCTTATGAAATAGTAGGGCTAGGCGCGTTAAAATATTTTATCCTAAAGGTAGATCCCAAAAAGAAAATATTGTTTAATCCCGCCGAAAGTATTGATTTTAATGGCAACACAGGACCTTTCATCCAATACACTTATGCGAGAATTCAGTCGCTTTTAGAAAAGGCTAATTTTAATTCATCTACTGAAATTTCAAATGTAGAGACTAATGCCTATGAAAAAGAATTGATTATGCAGTTGGCGAATTTTAAACCTACGGTATCGAAAGCGGCGGAAACTCTAAGCCCCGCACAATTAGCTAATTATATTTATGATTTAGTAAAGGCTTATAATTCATTCTACCAAAATAATCCAATTTTAAACCAAGCGGATGATCACATCAAACATTTCCGTTTAAAGTTATCGTATCTTACGGGTAAGACGATTAAAAAAGGATTGTCTTTATTAGGCATCGGTGTAGTTAATAGAATGTAAATCAGCTTTTATGATAATAGATTGTTCTCAAGCAATTGATGTTGATACACTAACTCCTAAGACTTCTTTTGAAATTGAAGTGATTGACTTCCTTAAAGATTGGTTTTCTGGGGCTTCTACGGTTAAAGTGAAAACTTCGGGTTCTACTGGAACACCCAAAATTTTCGATATAGAAAAAGAAAGAATGCGTCATTCTGCGAAGATGACTTGTGATTTTTTAAATCTTAATTCAGGAGATACAGCCTTTCTGTGCTTACCAGTAGAGTATATTTCGGGTAAAATGATGGTGGTTAGGGCTTTAGAGAAA
Organism: Riemerella columbina DSM 16469; assembly: GCF_000374405.1. Taxonomy (GTDB): domain Bacteria; phylum Bacteroidota; class Bacteroidia; order Flavobacteriales; family Weeksellaceae; genus Riemerella; species Riemerella columbina. The sequence continues at coordinate 6,121 of NZ_KB894235.1, read as the reverse complement.
GGGCTGAAATTGCGTGTTGCTACGCCCTCTACACGACCATTGGAAAATCTAAAGCAAGCCATTGATTTCTGTGCCATGACGCCTTTGCAGGTAGAGCAATCATTAGATAAGATTCATTATATCAAAAAGTTGATTATTGGCGGAGCGGCCGTTTCGGAATCTTTAGTAAGAAAGTTACAGAAGTTAAATTTAAAAGATACCACAATCTATGAAACCTATGGGATGAGCGAAACGCTTTCTCATATTGCTTTAAAATCTATCATTCCTGAAAGGAAATTATTTTTTGAGGTATTAAATGAAGTGAAAATTTCTACTGATAACAGAGGCTGTCTTCAAATAGATGCCCCGTATTTAAACGAAAATCGGTTGGTAACCAATGATATGGTGGAACTTAATGGAACTAATCAATTTAGATTTTTGGGTAGAGTAGATCATATCATCAATTCTGGAGGTGCTAAAATTTTCCCTGAACAATTAGAGGCTATGGCTAAACAATATATAAGCCAAGAAGTGGTGTTTACAAGCCTTCCAGACAGACTTTTAGGAGAACGATTGATAGCAGTGGTAGAGGGAAAAGAAAGTTTAAAACTTAAAACTATTTTTGAGCATTTGCCTTACGAAAAGAAGTTACTTCAGCCTAAAACCATTATGTTTATATCAGAAATTCCAAGAACACCGAATGGAAAAGTAGATAGATTGGCTTTAAAAACTAGAATTTCTAATTAACTTAGATGAAGTTTTAAGGGTTGAAATTTAGGGAGTTATATTGATGTGTTTAAAAAACAATAAAAAATATTTTGCTACAATAAAAATAAGTTCTATATTTGCACCACTTAAAAACAAAAGTTTATTTTGTTTTGGAGAGATGGCAGAGTGGTCGAATGCGGCGGTCTTGAAAACCGTTGACTGTCACAGGTCCGGGGGTTCGAATCCCTCTCTCTCCGCGAAAGTAGGTTAAACCGCTCTAAAACAGCGGTTTTAACTTACGGAGAACTAAAAAAAGCACAAAAGTGCACAGATTTCATTTCCGCTACCCTTAATATCCAGAATTCAAATCTGGAAGAAATGAAAAACTATTGGACTCAACCTAAAGTTACTGCTTATCCGCTCGATTCTGGAAAGGATTGGTACGTGTGGTTTCGATTTAATGGCGGTAATCCTATAAGAATTAAAAAAGGTCTTAACAAAATCCAAAACTATGATGATAGGATGGAAGAGGCTTTAGCTATGGCTGAAGTTATCGAAGAAAGATTAAATAGTGGCTGGATTCCTAAGATGCCTAAGCGTCGAAGAGTTAGACTTAATGTTATTGAGGCTGTAGAATTTGGATTTAAAGAAAAATCTAAAACTTTATCTAAAAACAGCGCAGATAATTATAAGACGACTGTTAAATACTTTATTCAAGCCGCTAAGGAATTTAAATTAGACAAAATGAATGTAGAGTATTTAGAAAGGTATCACGCCAAAGAAATGCTTTATCATTTAAAAGAGAAAAGAAATTGGACCAACAAAAACTACAACAAACATAAAGGTGTTCTTAATGCTATTTTTTATGAAGTTCTTGATGCTGACTACATCAAAATCAATCCTTTTGCGAATATTAAAAATTTAAAAGTTCCTAAAAAAGAAGCCAACATACCGCCAACTGATAAAGAAATGAAACTTATATCTATGGCTTTAAAAGATGTTTGCTATGGCTTTTATGTGTTTTGTTCCTCAATTTACTATTGCGGTATTAGACCAGATGAATTAATTCACTTGAAAGTATCAATGCTTGATTTACAAAATAGCATGATACATCTTCCATCCGAGATAACTAAGACTGATGCTGATAGAATGGTGCCTATAAGCCCTCAGCTTAAAGATTTGTTTTTAAGTTTTGATTTATCCAACCCAGATAATTATCTTTTTGGAACATGCGTACCAAATGGAGGAAGACATGGTAAAAAAAAGAATTATTTTGAACCTAATAAATACAAGGTAAAGGAAGATACAGCCAACAAATTATGGAAAAAGACAATAAAAGATGGTTTGGGAATTGACAAAAATATGTATTCATTAAAACACAGAGGTGCCGATGATAAGATTTTGGCGGGCATGCCTTTAGAAACAGTGCAGGCAATTTTTGGTCACTCAACTCAAAAAATGACAGAAAGATATGCTAGAATAGTTAAACTGAAACGATTTGAAGACGCTAAAAAAATACAATTGCCCAATTTTTAATACTCAAAAAACCTCTGACTTTTCAGAGGTTATATTTTTTCGATTACTCGATATAACTGGGTTTTATTGCTAACCTTACCAGGTTTATTTTCCATAGTTTTTAGGATTATGTTGTCATTTTCCACAGAAACAAATTCTCGATATAAAAATGAATCCTGTGTTTGTATAATAACTTCCATACCCCTTTCTAAACTTTCTACCTTGCAAAGTTCGCAAAGTAGTTTGTCGCCGTTGTCGACTTTAAATACGCGTTTATTATCCATACTTCTATTTTTTTGCTGAGATATAAAATTATTGATTATTTTCTCGATTTTTAATAATATTCTCCAACAACTCTCTATTGTAATTCTTAGAATCTTTATTACTTTCAATTCTTATGCGATTTGTTGTAATCACATAGTAATCAAAAAGGTTGTTTTTTTGAAGGTATGCTTTTACATTATGAGGTTGAATATTTTTCCTCTCACTACTAATTTGTCTTGCAATTTCTGTAAGACCATTACCTCTTTCTATTAATTCCAAAATTTTCTGCTTCCTTGCTGACAAGTATTTATTTATTTCGGATTTTCGCTTATGCTTACAAGTCTGCTTTACATTAGACTTTTTAAACTTATATCTAAGATTTTTCTTTTTAATAAATCTTGCGACAGTATCCCTGCAACACCCTAGTTCAATTGCAATTTTAGATAACTCCATCTTGCTATCTAACATTTCTTGTATTTGCTCTTCTTTGCCCTCTAACATAAACTTTTTCTTATAACCTGCAATATTTCCAAGCATTACACCTTGTTTTTTCTTAATTGCAACAGCTTCTTTGGTTCTTTTGCCTATCATTTCTCTTTCTAACTCGCTAACTAATCCGAAGGCAAATGCTAATACTTTGGATTGTATATTGTCCCCTAACTCGAAGTTATCTTTTACAGTATATAATTTAACTCCTTTACTCATTAGAAACTCTAAAACCTTCATAATCATAAATATTTTACGACCTAAACGCGAGATTTCTGAGCAGATTATAACATCCCCTTTATTTATTTTTTGCATCAATACACCTAGCATTCGTTTGTCAGGGTCAACGGTTCCAGAGACCCCATCATCCTCAATCCACTCTTCTATTTCAAGTCCGAGATGTTTTGATTTTTCAATAATTCCATACTTCTGATTAGAAATCTCCTGTATATTAGTACTAACTCTTATGTATGCGTAAACCATTTTTAAAAGGGATTTAAAAAGGCTGTTTTCGACAGCCTTCTCATTGAAAATTAAAGAAAGTAAAACTTTGGTTTATTTAACTTGAGTATATCACAAATCAAATTGTAATGCAATATGATAGGAATCATTACACTACCCTCAATCACATCTGTGATTTCTTGATGATGATTATTCACCAAGTCAGTAAACCAAAATCTTGGTATATTACCCTCTGATATTATTATATCATGAAAGGGATCATAAAAATTTTTTACACTTCTGTCACCATCGAAACCACATTTGAGCTCGTAGATTTCTTTTTTAGGGACTTTGAACCTAATAACATAGGGCGTATTGGCTTCTAAAAGTTTGTCCACTTCGTTTTTCGTTAAAGTAAAACTATTTCTAAACTTCTCTCTATTTTTAGAGTTGTAGATAAAAGTTTTATTCTGCGCATTATACTCTTCTCTAATATTATCTAACTCTTCTGGCGTATCAAATGCGTAATACGCAGAACCTTTCTCAATCAATTCATCTATGTATTTTTTATAGAGGGTATTATGTTCACTTTGTTTAAAATACTTAGACTTTATCTCATCTTGTGATAAACCTAATAGGTTTAATTTTTGCTCAATGTTTTTGAATACCCTACCGTCTTTGTAGGGTTTCAAATCGTTTATACGGATGATACATTCTCCGTTATTTTTCTTTGCAAACAAATAATTTGCAAATAATTGTCGCATTGACACTTCATCTACTCTCGTATTTTGAGGTAGGTCTATTCTTGTTTTTATCATAATTGTTTAGATTATATATATTATCTCTTTGTTTACTTCCCAAAGGCGTTGTACTTTGTTTTATTTAATTAACAATTTATCTGTATTTTGTTGTTTCTACTGAACAAAAACTAAATAGTATTGTTCGTTACCAAATGAGTCATTCTCGCACTCATTTTTAAAGACAAAGAAGTCTTTTTCTTCGTCTATGTTGTCTATAAGATTCTGAGCGATCTGATTGTCATCGTCTTGTTCACCTGCACAATAGTCGATTACTTCGATGACTTGTGCATTTTCGGATAAATCAAACTCTCTCTTTGCTCTCTCAATATCGAATTCTTTGAAGTCTTCGATATAGTTTTCAACATTAAATGTTTTTGTAGCGTTATCTGCGAAATGATTTATTATTTTTTGTGCTAAAACCGTTGTCATTTTTTTTCTTATTTTTGTACCTGCTTAGCAGGCGTTGTACTTTCTTTAATTTTTGTGTCTGTTAAGTATTCGCCCTGCCGACTGCAATCAGCAGGGCTTTTTTGTTAAATCAAATCAACCTCTTTCAGTTCGAGAGTGCTGTCAAAGTCTTTATCTTCAACTATGTCGAAGATAAAGTTAAGTTCGTTGTTCTCATTTAACTTAACAGAAACAGCGACTTCATTATCGCATTTCAAATCTCTATTGAAGTCGTAATTACCTAAAATATCACTACCTACGAATTCTTCTAATTTAGAAATAGAAGTAATTTCATTCTTAAATTCATCATCGCTATCTAAATGATTAGTGAGCGCTTTATAACATTGTCTTAAGCACTTATCAAAATTCAACTCTTTGTTTTCTTCTAAAGCATCTTCGCAAAGACCTTTAGCGTATTCTTCAAAATGTTCAACTGCTTTAGTTAAAGTTTCACAGTTCTCAGGGTTCATGTACAAACTATCGTTTGCTGAATCGTAAACAGATGTAATAATTTGACTTGTCATAATCTTTAATTTTTGTACCTCTCTGCAAAGAGGTGTTGTACTTTCTTTTAATTTTACATTGCAAATATAAAACTATAATTTGATATATGCAAATATTTTTTAAATTATATTTTTCTATTTAGATTTTTTAATAAAAATATAATTTGACATAATGTTCACTTATTGTATATTTGCACTATGGAATTGAGAATAAAAGAACTTTCTACAAGTAAGGGTGTCTCTTTACAGGATTTGTCTAAGAAATTAGGTATATCCTATCAGGCTCTGAATGCTCGGATGATAGGAAACCCAAGTGTTAAGGTGTTAAAAGAGATTGCCGATGCTTTAGAAGTTGATTTGCACGAATTATTTACAACTTCAGATGCTTATTCTCATTTTTACGATACTGAAACTGGAGAGTGGTTAGGGATAAGAAAAAAGTAATTATTTACATTAAAAAAAACCGGTAGAAACATCTTGAATCTATCGGTTTATCATTTTTACTTGCAGAACAATAGCGGAGTGTACGGCGAAGCAAGGGCAATAAGATGAAAAATAACCCCCAAAACTTCTACAAATCTCCTACATAATGCGTAGGGCTTCAAAGAACTGAAAGTTATTTAAAAACAAAAGTAAGAAATAATTATCTCATATCATCATATTTTTTAGCGATTTCTGCGACCGCTTTCATTAGGATTTCTTTTTTCGTGTCCCATTGTTGCATATCTAGTACCGATGATATAAAACATATTTCCCAAAGTACCGAACATCCTGCACCTAAGTTTAAGATGCCTATTCTTCCGTGTCGTGTGGAGCTTTCACACTTGACACCTCGGTTTCTAATGCCTAAAATTTTAGACGCTGTTTCGCAGATTTCCGTTGCCATTTTATAACTCATAGAATTTTTGTCTGCAAAGTCTTTTCTATTGACGATACATTCTGTACCAGTAGCAGACGGCGACCCTGCATTAAAATGGT
>NZ_KB894234.1 GCF_000374405.1 Riemerella columbina DSM 16469 | reverse complement strand
TATATGCGTCCTGCCATAAAGGGCGTGTTCTATGATAAATCTTTTGACAAAGAAAAGCACTCGGTCTATGTGAATGTAAACCAAGGCACAGAGCTAAGAAAGGCTGCTGCAGAAACCAAAGTAGAAATCCTCGGCGAACAAGCCAGTCCTATGAGCTTATTCAACATTACCGATAAAGCCACAGGCAATACAGATGGTACGCTTACCAAAGGTAAAAACGCCGAAATCAAAGGGACTTATATTAAGGTAGAGGGCAGCGACCCTAAAAATGGCATTGTCTTTAAAAACTTAGACAACAGCCAAGAAACCAAGCTCCCAATGGAAAACATCGTCCTTAATGAACCGTCGCGTTTGCTCATCCTCGTCCCAGCGGATTTACCCAATGGCAACTATGAGGTGAGCGTAACCACGCAACGGAGTAGAGGGAATGTCTTGTTAAAAGAACCGCGTACCGAGGTGCTAAGTACCCCAGTGGCAATTGTCTAAATGTCGGATACCCAGAGATACTCATGTCGGACACCAGAACATACTCATGTCGAGGTGTCCGACATTATAATGTAGAAGTGTATAAGCAATAAGCCCCTTAGATTGCCCTAGGCAGTAGGCTATAAGCTATAAGCCACTCATCACTTATTACTCACCCCTTCATTTATAATCTATCATTTAGCATTTATAATTCACTTCCTCATCCCTCAAAACTTTTAAATTAATTACCGTTTTGTTTTAAAAAAGTCTTTTATCAGTTGGCTGCATTCGGTGGCTAAAATACCCGTCATGATTTCGGTTTTGGGGTGTAGGGCTAGCCCTTTGTTGATAAAGCCTCTGGGTTCATCACGCGCACCAATAACCACCCTGGAAATTTGGCTCCACGCCAAAGCCCCCGCACACATCACACAAGGTTCTAAAGTAACATAGAGCGTACAATTAACTAGATATTTTCCGCCTAAAAAATGAGTTGCCGAAGTGATGGCTTGCATTTCGGCATGGGCTGTTACATCGTTGAGGGTTTCCGTAAGGTTATACCCTCTGGCAATAATTCGGTTATTTGAGACTATTACGCAGCCTATGGGTACCTCATCGCGTTCCATAGCCAATTGGGCTTCTTGCAACGCCTGCTTCATATAATATTCGTCTGTCATATTATAAAAAAAGCAAGAATTTCATCTTGCTTTCTTTTATCTTTTATTAGTTATTTTTTAATTTCTACACAGCCTACTCTACCCCCAGCATTCCCCGTAGGTTGGGAAGTAAAATCGTCTACTCCAGCATGGATAATAATAGATTTTCCATAGAGATTTTTAGTTTCATCACTACAGCCCAAGCACCATTTGTCTGTACTAAACACCAATCGTGCAACGCCATCTTTTCCGGCTACCAGATTGCCTATATCGCCCATATGGAAATGCTCGGTATCCCACTTCCCATGTTGATGGTCGGTAGGGTTCCAGTGTCCTCCAGCAGACTTACCGTCGGCAGAAGAGCAATCGCCAAATTCGTGAATATGGATGGCGTGTTTACCTGGGGTTAACTTATACACATTAACATCTAAAGTCACTTGTTTACCATTTTGAGATAGGGTAGCTGTTCCTTGTGTTTGTGTACCACTCTTAGGCTGAATGGCATAAGTTTTCTTAATGGAAGCACAAGACGCTACGGTTAATGCTAAAATAGCTGAACTTAATAATAAATTAATTGTTTTCATATCGTTTAAATTTGGTTAAATGTAATAATTATTTTTGTAATAGCGTTTCAATCGCACTAAAAATTTTATCGGCTTGCTTTTCATAGCCAGATTTTAGAAAGTGAACGCCATCTTGATTGGCTTCTTTTCGTCTTAAGGCTTGGTTAAAGTAGCCTTTACCCCCTAAGGCTTGATGTAAATCAAAAAAAGCAGTATGCTCTTCTTTAGCCACCGTTTCTAGCCAAGTGGCAATTTGAGCCACTCGCTCTGATTTCCTTTGATTGTCTTGGGGAGATAAAATCAAAATAGGTAGATGGGGGTTTTTACTTTTAATGTTCTTTATTAGCTGCTTTGCATTGGATTTGAACTCTTCTTCCTTAATAATACTTAATGACTCATTAGTGCCTAATGCAATTATCACTATATCAGGATTTAGGGTTTGAAGTTGTTCTATTTGCAATGGGTATTTTAGATAGTCTGCATAGGTGGCACCGTTTACCCCTACGGTATTGAATACCACGCCTTTTTCGCAATTTTTTAAGAATTGAAAGCCATAGAATATATTGCCGTTTTTTGCATGGGTCTTTAGTAATAATCGATGGGTATTCTTCGGTAATTGAATTTCGGTTCTATTGCTCGAATAGTTGGTTTTTAATATCTCTCGAACTTCATTTTCTAAAGTAGGATTGTAGATGATTTTGGTGTCTTCTACTTTAAGTAATTGACCAACCTGTGGCTTTTGCGAACGGTTTAATTGGTTCAATCTTGTAGTAGTGGTATAAAATTTTGATGCCAATTCTGGAAAAGTTTCCGAAGCGTCTACTCTATGAGTGATGATTTTTTTATCCTTTCTAATAAAATCCTTCAGATAATTGGGGGTTTCTAAAAGGCTTAAAGGCTGTCCATCCATGGCTTCATCATTAAAGATAACCACCCTATCGAAACTATCTTCTGGTGCCAGTTCCATTTCAATTAAAGCAGGGCTATGGTTACCCATCACAAACCCCGAAGCTCCCATTTGCGGAAATACATCTTGCTCATAAACAAGGCGAAAATTTTCCCAAGTGGTATTGCTATAAGAATGGATATCTTCGGGACCGTTGGAATTGGCTAAGGCATAAGGAAATACCAGCCCTCTACCCGCATTGCCAAAACGCTCTTGAAACTTATGCCGAAGTACGCCCGTCAGCCAATCGGCTTGGGTATGGGAATCACCTAAAAATAGAATTTGGGTAACGCCTTGGTTTTCTTTCAAACGATGAATAAAAGGTTCTAAAGTTTCCGAATTTTGAATTTGTGCATTAAGACTTTGCATCACCATAAGTACTAAAATCCAAGTATAGCGTATTAATTTCATCAAATATGTTTTTTGTTTTATTGTCGCAAAAATAATGCCGATGCCTATTTAACATTAGAATTGAAGATAAATTGGCATCACTTGTTCCGCAGATTTAAAATAACCATACAGTAGCAAAAATCCTAGAAATACAGCAATATAATATACGAGAGGTATTGTTTTTAACCTTTCGATTTGCTTATCAACAAAATTGTCTGGAATGAGATGGATACCCATAGCAAAGGCAATCATCCATAATACTTTTTTATAGTTGTCGTAAAACTCTGAAAATACTTTACCTTCAAAATTATAGAAAATTTGATGAAGCATGGTTTGTGCTGCTTCAAAATCTTCTGCCTTAAAGAATACCCAACCAAAACATACAAAATGGAAAGTAACCAATCCCATAATGATGCGGTAGGCTCTAGACTGGTTAATGCCCGATAACGCTTTACCCGTTAATAACATCCATATTTTATGTACCCCTAAGCCTACGCCATGGATAGCCCCCCAAATGATAAAATTCCAACTTGCGCCGTGCCAAAATCCGCCTAACAACATAGTGGTTAAGAGGTTAAAATTAGCGGCGATACCTTTGGAATTTCGAGTGATGAGTGCAGGAAGGACAAAAATCATTAAAAGCACCAATACCAAACCTCCTGAAGCTAAAGTAGAGAGATGGAATAAATTAGTCCCCATTTTGAATACTCCGATTAGAAATAAGGATACAAATAAGAATGAAGCAATAGAAAATTTACGATTTCCGCCTAAGGGAATGTACAAATAATCTTTGAGCCAAGAAGACAAAGAAATATGCCAACGGCGCCAAAACTCTGTAATATTTTTACTCTGGTAAGGGGAAAGAAAGTTCGGTGGAATTTTAAAGCCTAACCAAAGGGCAATACCAATAGCAATATCACTATACCCGCTAAAGTCGCAATAAATTACCATGGCATAACCATAAACGGCAAATAAACTTTCTACCCCAGTATGCAAGGCAGGATTATCAAAAACATAGTCTACCAAATTGAGGGTGATAAAATCTGAAATCACCAGTTTTTTAATCAACCCAGAGATAATAAGATAAAAGCCTTTCGCAAAATCCCGTTCCGAAATCACATAAGGTTGATTGATTTGTGGTACAAAATCGTGTGCTCTTACGATAGGTCCCATCATTAGTTTTGGAAAAAAAGCCAAAAACAATAGGTAGTCCGAAAATTTACGCGCAGGTTCAAAATCACCTCGGTAAACATCTATGGTATAACTTAAGTTTTCAAAAGTGTAAAAAGAAATACCGATAGGCAATAAAATATTTAATGGATGAAAATCTGTACTCAACCAATCATTAGATAAACTGATGAAAAAGTTGGTGTATTTAAAATAGAACAGCATCCCGAGATTAAAGATGATACTAAGAACTAAAAGCCCTGTTTTTTGAGATTTGTTCTGAGTTCGGTAGATAGCATTAGACAAAATAAAATCCACAATGGCAGACACAATGACTAAACCTACAAACCATCCACTGGCTTTATAAAAAAAGTATAGTGAAAAGGCACAAAACACATAGCGGCGCGCCTGATGGTGATGCCTCAATAGAAAAAACAAGGCGATAAATAAGGTAAAGAAATATACGAAAAACCCATTGTTAAATAGTAATGGATTTTTACTATCGTACAAAAACTGATGTCCAAACGCCTGCCAGTCAAACGAATTAAAAAATTGTTGTATCACCTCCATTATTTAGAACTTTGAGTGGTTTTATTATAATCTTTAATGATGGCACGGTAAAGTTTCTCACCGAGTATTTCTGCCCCTCTACCATTAGGATGTATATAGTCCTTATTGGCCAATGGTGGTTTTTCATTCGCCCAGCGGACGATACTATTTTCTCCACCCATACTTGCAAAATTATTATAGAACGCAAAGCCTTGAGTCATCGCCATCTCCGCCTGTAGTTTTAATAAATTAGGTAGTCCTACCGCTGTTTTGTATTCCCCATTATAACGGAAGGCCCTATCGGCACTGCCAATCAGTAAGAAATCTGCTTTCGGAAATGCTTTTTTCAATTTTTCTAAAACTGGAGGCATCGTTTTTCCGTAGAAAGTATAAGAAGTATCTTTCGGACGAAACATCAAATTAACCCCATATTGTAAGATGATTAAATCATAAGGATTATTTTTATTGACCGCTTGGTAAATTTCATCTTCTACCTTTCCTAATTCAATCCCAGTAATGCCACGGAAAGAAAAGTTGTCTACAAAGACGCCATAATCAGACTCAAAACTTACCCCATAAATTGGAACAGATGCAGTATTGGATTGGATAGTCACCTTATGATTATTATCTTTTGCCAAAGTCAGTCGATTCACAGCATCTTGCCCAGAAAGATTGATGGTACTGCCGTAAGCATCAATACTAGCACCTTGGGTTTTCCCAAAAATCAGTGATTTTTCAACGATAACATCTGTTTGGGTAATGGTTTTATCGGTATATGAACCTCGTCCTGCACCCGTAAATACATGCCCAGAAAGGTATAGGTTTTTAGCCCCTTTGGTCATAAAGTGGGTATCCGTCCAGCCACTAGCAGATGTGGTAACCGTAGTCCGAAAACCTGCCACATTGGAGTTGATAGGCACAAAGCCTACACCATAGCCTCCAAATTCTTGCTGTAAAAGTTTTCTTAAAGTTTGTGTCATTAAGTCCCCCTCTATCATACTGTCCCCAAAAAATGCAATACGAATTTTTCCTTTTTTCGTTTGTTTTAGGCGTTTTAATTGTTCCGTAAAATGAGGTAATGCAGGTTGTGAGGCATTAGGAATAAAGTTCGTAATTAAATCTGGAGTTTGGTACAAACTTAAGTCCTTTTTCTGTGGTTCATTGGTTGTTGTGGGTGTATCGGTTGTATTAGTCAGCCCTTTATCTGGTTTAGTTTCCTTTGTGGAAGGCGTTTTGGCAAATACTTCGGACAACAAATTGATATTATCCAATGGCTTCCAATGGAAATCTGTGATTAAAGCAATCGCTGAAATAATGAGATAAATACCAAAACCACTGAGAACTAAGGTAAAGACTCTGTAATTTTTATTTGAGTTCAAGGGTATTATTTTTATTTAAAAGTAACGCAAATTTAATTATTTTCTTATCACTCAAGCAAAAAAATATCAATTTTTGATTTAACTGATAATGAATGATGTAGAAAACATTTAAATAAAAAAGGTCTCCTAATTTATAAGAAGACCTCAATTATTTTTTTAGGATTAAAATATTGACTAGAATCTATAACCTATAGAAATACCAGACCTTACACCAGCCCATGGTCCATCTAGTTTCATATCTGCACCATTGGCATGGACACTAGTTTCATACTTTACAACAGGAATATCAAGGTCATCTAATTCTTTCTTTACCTCTTTTTGCTCTTGGGCTGTAAGCAGTCTAGAGGTTTTTCCATGGATATCTCCTGAGGCTTTACCATAGTGTGCACCAATAAACCAAGCATCAAGCACCCAGTTTTTCTGGCTACCTAAAAACCATTGGGCACCAATCATCAACCCTATATTATGTGAACTGGCAGTCCCAGATAATGTTATAGGAATATCATATTGGTTAACATCTACTGTTAAATTAAAATCTGATACTTTATAATGTGCATAACGATAATAAGGTGCTAAATAAAACCCTTGTCCATAACCCTTTTTACCTACATAATACCTTGGCTCTAAAGTAAAAGTAGTCCCACCAACGGAAACCTCTTTCAACTTTTCATCTACTCCAAACGCACCTATGTAAGGGATACCACCTTTAGCAAATAGTCCTAAATTTGCCCCAATTGAAAACTGCTTATTGATGATTCTCTCATACCCAAACTGAAAGTTTCTAAAGGCTAAAGCACTAACATTGGCTTTTACAATATTGTTTTTTTCGCTTAGATTAAAAGTATCTTGTGCGTTCGCAAAAAATGAGCTTAATACAGCTCCAAGAATAAAAATTTGTTTCATATTTATTAAGTTTGCCCAAAGATAAAAAATCCTCTACATAATTAGGTTTATATACTAATGATTATTATCAGGCAAACTCTATTTCATTCAATGTTAAATTTTAACATTTTTTAACAAAATTAACATACTAAATCGTGGTTTTTATGTTATAGTTAGTTAAAAATTATTGATTTATAAATTTGTTTTTAACTTTGCATCAAAATTTAAATGTTATGAGAAACCAAATGAGACCTCTTAAAGTAGCTATCATAAGTTTAATTTTAACTTTATGTTCCTTAAATTTAAAAGCACAAACCCATCGCTATATACAAAATCATAAAGATGTAGCTATGGAACTTTCAGAAAAATACGGCATTCCAAGTTCTGTAATTTTAGCAATCGCTTTTGTAGAGACAGGTGGCGGTAAAAGTAAAAATGCAAAACAACTGAATAATCATTTCGGTATAGTAGGTAAAAACCATAACCTGGGTTCTAGATACAAAAAATTTGAATCGGTACGAGCCAGTTACGAAGGATTCTGTAAACTTCTGACAAGAAAAAAATACTATTCTAGATTAAAAGGTAATAATGATTTTTCGGCTTGGATTGTCGCCATTGCTAAAGCAGGCTACACTACGCAACCAAAAGAATGGAAACGCCGACTGAATTTAATTTATGATAAATTCAATCTTTCCGATTTATAATTTTTAAAAAGAGTGTCCTAAATATAGAGACACTTTTTTTATATCTCTTACAAAGTTGTACAAATTAGAGATATTTCTCGCTTTTATGTCTTTCATGTATTCTCTATGTTCTTGTACTTTTCCACTTTTGTAATCAGCCTCTGCCTTTTCTATCTCATATAAAAGTGCTTCGTGTGGTTTTAGTAATTTAAGAATCTTTAATTTTTCATCAGAGTTAAACGCTAGAGGCTTTAATTTTTTATAAAAAGTTCGTGCTGATATCTCTACTGTTCAATAATCTATGTTGTTGTAAAGGGTTTTTATTTAATAGATCTTTTAAGAAAAAAACTTGAATAGACCTATTGGTAATATTTTAGTATAAAATAAAGGCGTCCGAAAATTTTCAGACACCTTTATTATTTTTAGTTCAAATCATTTTTATTGATTAAAGTCTATATCCTCTGTGGAATTGATTTTCTCGTTGATATTATTATCCTTAGGTTGTTCTTTTGGTTGACTGATTTTGGGTTTAGGATTTCTCAACTCGTCTATGGTTTGCAATCCACCTTCATCGCCATAGCCTCCCATACCTCGTAAGTCATCGCATCCATTAGTCCAGCCTGATGGCTTTATAAATTTCTCATCTGGATTGATGTTAAGGTCTTTATTTGCCCAAACTTTTTTCATAAAGATAGCCCAAATAGGCAAAGCCATTTTCGCACCTTGTCCTTCTCCAGTACTCCAGAAGTGGGTGGCTCTATCTTCCCAGCCAACCCATACACCAGTGGTTAACCTCGGTACCATTCCGATAAACCAACCGTCCGAGTTATTGTTGGTGGTTCCTGTTTTGGCTGCTATTTCTACATCTGCGCTGATGCCTCTTCTTCTTAATTCACCTGATGCAGTACCATATCTTGCCACTCCACGCATAATATCAATCATAGAATAGGCGTATTTTTCGTTCATTACTTCTTTAAGCTCTGGTTTTATTTCGGTGATTACCCTTCCATTGGCATCTTCTATACGCCAAATCATCTCGGGTTTAGTATAGTTACCGAAGTTTGCAAAGGTACTATAAGCACCCAACATCTCATAAATAGTAATATCCGAAGACCCTAGCGCAATGGTATTATTTCTAGGTAAATCACTTTCCACACCTAAATCTCTCGCTAGTCTTATCACATTATCTACACCTGCGGCTTCTATAAGTCTTGCTGCAACAGGGTTTTTAGAATGAGCTAAAGCATCTCTAATGGTAAGCATTCCTCCAGAACCTGCTACCGTCCATTTCCCTTTGGTATAGGTAGCATTAGAAATTGGAGTACAAGGCGTCATCCCTAAGTTCATAATTGCCGTAGCATAAACAAATGGTTTAAAGGTAGATCCTACCTGTCTTTTACCTTGCTTCACATGGTCGTATTGAAAGTGTTGCCAGTCGATACCTCCTACCCATGCTTTTATATCTCCCGTAGAGGGGTCCATAGACATGAGTCCTGCTTGTGCAATTTGTTTATGATAGCGGATAGAGTCCCAAGGCGTCATCTCAACTTCTTCTTGACCATTCCAAGTAAAACGCGACATCTTGGTAGGCGTATGGAAATCTAGCATAATAGAATCTTCTGAAATTCCTGCTGCTTTTAGATGTTGGTATCTTCCCGTTCTTCTCACAGCTTGCATCATAATATCATCCGCACTTTTCTTACTCACTTTATAAAACGGACGATTAGGATTTCTCTTTTGTTCTGCATCAAAGGATTTTTGTAACTGTGTTAAATGCTCTTTAATCGCTTCTTCGGCATATTGTTGCATTCTAGAATCTAGCGTGACATAGATTTTTAATCCATCTCTATATAAGTTAACCGATTTACCCGTTTTCTTTTCGTATTCTTTAAGGTAATCATTAATTTCCTTTTTTAAATAATGTTTGTAATAAGCAGAATTGCTATTTTCAATGTTTTTAATTGGGGTATAATCTACTTTTACAGGCTGTGCAATAGCGGTGTCGTAAGTGCTTTGGTTGATATATCCTGTTTCCAACATTTGTTTTAAAACGACATCTCTTCTTTTGGTAGCACGCTCAATATTTCTTAGGGGATTGTTGGCAATAGGCGCTTCTAGCATCGCGACAAACATCGCTGCCTCTGGTAATGTTAAGTCCTTAGTATGCTTATTAAAGTAGATTTTAGATGCCATTTCAATGCCGTGCGCATTATAGGTAAAATCAAACTTATTGAAATACATCGTTATGATTTCTTCTTTGGTATAGCGTTTTTCTAAACTTACAGCAACCACCCATTCTTTAAGTTTTTGCTTTACTCTTTCTATTTTGTTAGTAGACGCTTTTTTAGTAAATAATAATTTAGCTAATTGTTGCGTAATGGTAGACCCACCACCTCTGCCACCACCATAGCGTATGGCTCTAATGATAGATTTTAAGTCAATCCCAGAATGTTCCTTAAAACGCTCATCCTCTTTGGCTTGTAACGCATAAACTAAATAAGGTGGCATATCTCTGTAAGTAATAGGATCGGTTTTATCCATCTCAAACTTACCTAAGGTCACCCCATCTGAACCAATAATTTCCGAGGCTACATAAATATCTGGGTTTTCCAAATCTTTTACATCGGGCATCTCCCCCAATATGCCTTGAGAGGTTGCAAAAAATAAACCTGCTATACCTACCAGTAGTGCAATAAGTCCTAGCCAAATGAATTTGATCCATTTTTTATAACCTGTATTTTTCTTCTTTTTTGGTAAGGGAAATCCCTTTTTATTTTGTTTAGAATCCATAGTTGTATTCTATTTTATTGATTGTATTTCTATACCTAAATCCTCTATCCCATGTAAAGTATCCCTCCGCATTCCATGTTTTACCTTTAGGGTATACCTCCCATTTTTTGGAAATTGGTATTTCATTTTATATTCAAATGCTAGCTCTTTGGTGTCTCCAAAACCACTTCCTATCCAAGTGCCATCTGGATTTGCCAACCGATAGTTTAGGGTATCTATTTTACCGATTAGTTTTCCCTCTTGGTATAGCCCTGCCATAAGAAACAAATTACTATAAGGATAGTCGTTATTATTTCTTACGACAAATATAATATTTTTAGGTATTCCAGCATCGTTTATTTCAAACTGAAAATCTTGTGTTTTATTTTTTTGCCAATTATTATTAATAGAATTAATCTGGACTTCATCATTAGAACTACAAGATAGAACGATGAAACACAAGGATACCATAAATACTAATCTACCCATTATTCCCGTTGTTTTTTGGTTTTCGTTTATAGTTTTTATGTTTAGGTCTTGGCTTTCGTCCTTCCTTCTGAGAGTTGTCAGCCGCTAGTTTTGATACATTGCCTTTATCCTGATTTACTCTATCGTTATTAGACTTTTTGTATCGCGTAGACTTACCTTTATCCGAATTTCTCCGCTTAGATTTTTTAGATTTAGACTTAGGTTTTTCAAAACGATCTACACTATTTTCTTGGATTAAATCCACGGGCTTAGTTTCCTTAGCTACATAAGATTGTAACTCTTCTAGCGGTTGTGTTTTTTCGCCTTTTTTATTAATTTTAATCAACTCTTTAACCTCTTCAGTATCCAAATCATACCACGCCATTGAATTGTCTACATACGCAAACCACATTTTCTTTTTGAATACATCTATTTTAATGCAAAATGCCTTGCCTTTTTCCGTAAGTATCGTAGTATTAGTAGAGGGGAAATGATCCAATGCGTCTAAATAACTATCCAGTTCAAAATTAAGACAGCATTTTAACTTACCACATTGCCCTGCTAACTTTTGAGGGTTGATACTCAATTGCTGATAGCGTGCTGCATTGGTATTCACAGATCTAAAATCCGTAAGCCAAGTAGAACAGCATAACTCTCTACCACAAGAGCCTATTCCTCCGATTTTAGCCGCTTCTTGGCGATAGCCAATTTGCTTCATATCGATTTTTACACGAAATACAGCCGCATATTCCTTTATTAACTGACGGAAATCCACACGCCCATCAGCAGTATAAAAGAAGGTTGCTTTAGTACCATCGCCTTGGTATTCTACATCCGAAATTTTCATTTGCAGCCTAAGGCTTCGAGCAATTTTTCTTGCTTGTATTTTGGTTTGTTCTTCCTTCTCTCTAACCGAGTGCCAAGTGTCAATATCTTTTTGGTTGGCAATTCTATAAATTTTTAAACAGTCTTCTTCTCGGGCTTGTTTCTTTTTCATTTGGATTTTCACCAATTCTCCCGTAAGGCTTACTACGCCTGTATCATGACCCGGACTTGCCTCTACCGTCACCACATTTCCTACACTAAGGGGCAGATGATGCACATTTCTAAAAAATGCTTTTCTCTCATTTTTGAACCTTACCTCTACAAACTCATTTGGAGTTTTACTGGGCGACTTTATATTAGAAAGCCAATCAAAAACGCTTAATTTATAACTATTACCACAGGTATCTACACTTGCACATCCCGTAGCGGATTTAGTTCCACAATTATGGTTAGAGGTTCCGGATGCTCCACATCCACAACTCATATTGATTTTATTTATATTTAATATCTATGCAAAAATAGCATAAATTTATTTTATAGCCTTAGAATTTATTTTTTATACTCAAAACATTTCCCTCAGGAAGAAACCAAATCCCTTCTCACCTCATTGTTCAACTTTAAACAAAATAAATAATTGCCAATTAATAAAAACTAAAATTAACATAAACCCTTTATAAATAAGAATTATTTAAAATATTTTTCTAAATTAGAAAATTAAACAGTCTATTTTTTTTCTTTATTGTTTAAAAAAATGTTTATATTTGAACACTTATATATTATAAATATGAAAAAACTACTAATAACTACAAGTATTCTATGTGGGATCACCTCAGCGTATGCTGGTGGGTTTAGAGTATCCCTACAAGGCGTTAAGCAATTAGCCATGGCACATACCAGTGCCCATACAGAAGATGCTAGTGTCGCATTTTTCAATCCTGCGGGGATTTCCTTTATTCCTGCTAAATTTAGCGTGGTGGCAGGAGGCTTCGGGGCTAAAACTGAAATCACTTACCAAAACCTTAATACTTTAGAGTCTTATTCTACTCAAAACCCTATTGGTACGCCACTCTATGCGGCTTTAGCCTATAAGGTAACGGATGAAGTGTCTTTAGGTTTTAGTTTTACTACTCCATTCGGAAGTACTGTTGAATGGCCATCAGATTGGGCGGGTAAAGAAATGGTGCAGAGAATGGAACTCAAGAGTTTCTTTTTCCAACCTATGGTGTCTTTTAAATTAGCCGATTGGGTTTCCGTAGGGGGAAGCTATATCTACGCTAAAGGCTCTGTAAATTGGGATAAAGCCGTGACCAGCGTAAATGGTAAAATGAACATCAAGGACGATAAAGCCGTAGGGCATGGCTTTGGGCTAGGTTTTTATTTTAAGCCAGACGAGAATTGGGACTTTAGTGTGGCTTATCGTTCGCCAATTGATATGAAAGCCGATAATGGTACCGTTACTTTTGACATGCCAAAGTCATTATTCACACTTAGAGGACTTGATGCCAATGGACAAGACAAGTTTAAAGCTGTATTGCCACTAGCAGAAGAATATACCGTTGGTGCAACTTATAAAGTAACGCCAAGATGGCAACTATCCGCAGACTTCAACTATACAGGATGGTCTAGATACAATTCATTAACACTTGATTTTGATAAAGCCCAACTGGGCAACCAAGCGAATGACCCAACGGTTTTAGTAACTCCTAAAAACTTTAAAAACACTAAAACTTGGCGATTTGGTACGCAATATATGGTGAATGACAAGATTGCGGCAAGGCTAGGATATTACTATGATGAATCCCCATATACCGACGAGAACTTTATTCCAGAAACCCCGTCGTTTGATTCTAATGTAGTGACGGCAGGTTTAGGCTTCAAACTCAACCGTTTCGGTATTGATTTAGGAGCTGGGATGGCATTTTCAAAATCTAGAGCCGTTGAAAACGATTACTATAATTTCTACGGACAGGCTAAAGCTAAAGCGTTTTACTTTGGTTTAGGTCTTTCTTATAACGCATTTTAATATTTAGACATTATGAAAAAACTCATTATATCCTCACTTGCTATCGCTACACTATGTACGCTAAGCAGTTGTAAAACCGACTTTGAAAACGATGTAACCTCAACCGCTATTATCAATGGCGATGCTGATTTCTCAAACTTTGTAGCGATTGGAAATTCATTAACATCGGGGTATAGAGATGGTACTTTATATTCTAGCGGACAAGAAGAATCTTATCCTGCAATAATGGCTTCTCAAATGCAAAAAGCAGGAGGAGGAACATTTACCCAACCCATGATGCCGAATGATGTAGGTGGTTTTACTAATTTACCTGGATTTAACGGAAAACTTACATTACAAGTTGTAAATGGCTCTTTAGCTCCAGTACCTTCTGCTCCAGCAGCAGCATTAGATAAAGTAACGGGAACTTTTAATAATATGGGAGTACCTGGCGCTAAGTCATTTCATTTACTTGCTCCTGGGTATGGTAATCCTGCAGGACTTGCTCTTGGTAAAGCCAATCCATTCTTTGTAAGGTTTGCGTCTACGCCAAGCACTACTGTACTGAAAGATGCAATGGCACAAAAGCCTACCTTCTTCTCTCTATGGATTGGTAACAACGATGTGCTTTCTTATGCCTCGTCTGGTGGCGTAGGAGTCAACCAAACAGGTAACCTTAATCCTGCTACTTATGGTAGTAATGATATTACTGACCCTAATGTTTTAGCAGGGTCTATCAAAGGAATTTTAGATGGAATGAAAGCCGTTGGTGCTACAAAAGGAGTAATTGCCAATATTCCAAATGTAACTTCGATTCCGTTTTTTACTACGGTACCTTATAATCCAGTACCACTAGACCAAGCCACTGCTAATGCACTGAACCAAAATATGGCAGGACTTAAGCAAGTTCTTGCTGCTTATGGCGAAGGTAATAGACTTTCCACACTGAAAGCAGGTAAAAATCCGTTACTCATCAAAGATGAGAATTTAAAAGATTTATCTAAACAAATTACCCAAGCTTTAGCGGGAGCTGGAATGTCTGTTATCCAAGCAGCAGTAATTGGTAAAATTTATGGTCAAGCAAGACACGCCACTAGTGAAGATTTAGTGCCACTAACAACAAGTGGAGTGATTGGCTCTAAACCCGCTTCACCTTATGCTGTAAGCCCTATGGATAAATATGGGGTCACTTACCCATTAGAAGACGGACATGTTTTAACAAAAATAGAAAAAGAGGAAGTGCTGACTGCTACAGCAGCATACAATGCTCAGATAAAAGCATTAGCAGACGCATATGGACTAGCTTTTGTAGACGCAAATGCTAAAATGAACGAATTAGGAAATACCTCTGGGATTATGTTTGATGGCGTAAGATATACCGCCAAATATGTTACAGGAGGATCATTCTCTTTGGATGGGGTACACTTAACGGGTAGAGGCTATGCTGTAATTGCCAATGAGTTTATTAAAGCCATTAATAAAACTTATCATTCCACATTACCACAGGTTAACCCTAATGCCTATTCAGGAGTTACTTTTCCTTAAATTATAAATTACACTAAAAGCCGTTTAAAATTTTAAGCGGCTTTTTTATTATATTTTTTTTAATTTTGCACCGCCTAAAAAAAGTAAAAATGTCAAACCAACCAACCTATTTATTTAGTACAAGAACAAGTAAAGAATTATCCGAAAAAATAGCGAAGGCCTACGGTCAAGAATTGGGTAAAATCAATTTTCAATCCTTTAGCGATGGTGAATTCGAACCCGTTTTAGACCAATCTGTAAGAGGCGGAAGGGTATTTTTAATCGGGTCCACATTCCCACCTGCCGATAATCTTTTAGAATTACTATTGATGATCGACGCTGCAAAAAGAGCGTCTGCCAAAAACATTACGGTAGTATTGCCTTACTATGGTTTGGCGCGTCAAGATAGAAAAGATAAACCTAGAGCGCCAATTGGTGCAAAATTAGTCGCGAATTTATTAACTGCTGCGGGTGCCACGCGGATTATGACTATGGACCTCCACGCCGACCAAATTCAAGGTTTTTTTGAAATCCCTGTTGATCATCTTTATGCCTCCACCATTTTTGTAGATTACATCAAGTCTTTAAATTTAGACAATCTAACCATTGCATCGCCAGATATGGGAGGTGCTAAGCGTGCCAAAAATTATGCAGGACATCTGGGCGCTGAGGTGGTTATCGCCTACAAAGAACGCAAAAAAGCTAATGTAGTAGAGGAGATGTTTCTCATTGGGGATGTAGAGGGCAGAAATGTGATTTTAATTGATGATATGATAGACACTGCAGGAACCCTCTGCAAGGCGGCAAATATTTTGATAGAAAAAGGAGCCAAAAGTGTAAGAGCTATGGCAACGCATCCTGTACTTTCTGGCAAGGCTTATGAAAATATTGAAAACTCAAAAATTACGGAAGTCATTGTAACTGATACAATTCCTATCAAAAATAATTTGTCATCTAAAATAAAAGTGCTATCTTGCGCCCCATTATTTGCTGATGTGATGAAAATGGTACACGAACATAAATCCATCAGCGATAAATTTATTATCTAATTGATAAACAATCAGATAATTATAACAAGACAAACAATTTTTTAAAATTTTTATAAATGAAATCTATTACAATTCAAGGACAGAAAAGAGAAAGCGTAGGCAAAAAAGCTACGAAAGCATTACGCGATGCTGAATTAGTTCCTTGTGTTGTTTATGGAGGAAATGAACCATTACATTTTTCTACAGAGGAAAAATCATTCAAAAACTTGGTTTACACTCCAGACGCACACACGGTATCTATTGAAGTGGACGGCGAAACTATTCCTGCAGTATTACAGGACATCCAGTTTCACCCATTAACCGACAGAATTCTACACGCAGACTTCTATCAGCTAAGCGAAGATAAGCCAGTGGTAATGGAAGTGCCTGTAAGACTTACCGGTAGAGCAAGAGGTGTTGTTGCTGGTGGTGTACTTAGACAATCATTCAGAAAACTTAAAATCAAAGCATTACCATCTAACTTACCAGATGAAGTAGTGATTGATGTTACTAAACTAAGAATTGGTAACAAAGTTTATGTTGGCGACATTAAGACAGAAGATTACACATTCATGCATCCTGATAATGCAGTAGTTGTAGCAGTTAAGATGGCTAGAACTGCCCTTAAAGGAGGTGCTGCAGATGACGACGATGAAGATGAAGAAGAAGGTGCTGAAGGTGAAGCCGCTTCTAACGAAGAAGGTGGAAACGCTGAAGAATAAACCATTATTCAATAAACCTAAAAAATCCTATCAAAATTTGATAGGATTTTTTAATTATTGTCTATCTTTGCACAAATTTAATCAGAAAAATTTTGATATTAACATCTAAATCGAAGGCTGTTTTTTGTTGCTTTATGACTATAAAGCAGTGTTCTTCTTTTTAGTTATTATATAGATTACTTAATACTTACTAGATACCACACACTGCTAAAGTTTCTAGCAGTGTTTTTTTATTTAATGATGTTTTAAAATGAAAGAAAAATTTATTCACCATTTATACCAACAACACTTACATACGGAGTGCATCAATAAGAAACAAATCGAAAATTTTGTAGAAAATTATTTTTGTTTTTTGTTTCAGACGCAACCCACCAAATGTGGAGAGCAAGAAATCATCCATAATTATGAAAAATTAAAAGATGATTTCTGCCAGATTGTGTGTTTTATCGATGCTGAAAAGGCTGAACAGATTACTCATGAGATTTTCGAGAAAAAAATTCCTGAGATTTTTGAACAACTTACGGAAGACGCTCATTTTTTCTTAGAAAGTGATCCAGCCGCATATTCTTTGAGAGAAATCCAATTGACTTACCCTGGTTTTTTTGCCATAGCGGTATATCGTTTGTCGCATTTGTTATATCAATGGGAAGTCCCAATTTTACCTCGAATGTTTAGCGAATATGCTCATAGTAAAACGGGGATTGATATCCACCCTGGGGCAAAAATAGGAGTTCCCTTCTTCATAGACCATGGTACGGGTATTGTAGTGGGGGAGACTACGATTATTGGCGATCGAGTAAAGATGTATCAAGGAGTTACTCTTGGGGCTTTATGGGTTTCAAAAGAAAAAGCTCACAGCAAGCGACATCCTACCATAGAAGATGAGGTAGTCATTTATTCTGGAGCAACTATTTTGGGAGGAGATACTACTATCGGACGACGCTGTGTAATTGGAGGGAATGCGTGGATTGTCAAAAGTGTAGAACCATTATCAAAAGTCTTTCATAAAGGACAAATCGTAATTAAAGAATCTGAAACGGAACATCAACCTATTAACTTTATTATCTAACAAAAATCAATTATTATGAAAATCAACAACATTTTAGAAAGTATCGGGAATACACCCGAAGTGAAAATCAACCACCTTTTTACCAATATAGAGGTATGGATGAAATTGGAACGCAGTAACCCTGGGGGAAGTATCAAAGACCGTATTGCTTTGGCAATGGTAGAAGATGCCGAAGCCTCTGGAAAACTAAAAAAAGGAATGACCATTATTGAACCAACTTCAGGGAATACAGGGGTAGGACTGGCTATGGTGGCGGCTGTAAAAGGCTATGAGATTACCCTTGTAATGCCCGAATCGATGAGTGTGGAAAGGAGATTCCTAATGCAAGCTTATGGTGCCAAGTTCATATTGACTCCAAAAGAAAAAGGAATGAAGGGAGCGATAGAAAAGGCTCAGGAATTGGTAAATGAAAATGCCAACTATTGGATGCCTCAGCAGTTTGAGAATCCTTCTAATCCTGAGGTACATACTCGTACCACTGCTATAGAAATCATTAAAGATTTTCCTGAAGGGCTGGATTATCTCATCACAGGTGTGGGGACGGGTGGACATATTTCTGGAGTTTCCAAAATCCTAAAGCAACACTTTCCAAATTTGAAAACTTACGCTGTAGAACCTGAAACCTCTCCCGTATTGAGTGGAGGAGAAGCAGGACCTCATCCGATACAAGGAATAGGTGCAGGATTTGTTCCCAAGACTTATGATGCAAGCGTTATTGATGGAGTAATCACGGTTTCTAAAGAAAAAGCCTTTGAGTTTGCTCGCCTATTGGCTCAAAAAGAAGGAGTTTTAGGTGGTATTTCAACGGGGGCATCTCTTGCAGCTATTGATAAGATTCAGTCTGAACTGCCTAAAGGAGCTAAAGTTCTTACTTTTAATTACGATACAGGGGAGCGCTATGGTTCAGTGGAAGGGTTGTATTAAACCTAAAAAATCCTATCAAAATTTGATAGGATTTTTTGTTGCTTTTTATTTGATAACTTACCGCTCTATAAAGTTATTGTATTTTCTTACTCTCGCTTCATAGCGTTCATCTGCTTGTTTTTTGCTTTTTTGGTCAAAACTATCGTACAACTTTGGGTGTGTCCTATTATAGAACGAAGCTTTTACCAATTCAAGAAACTTATTATAACTCTTTACATCGCTGATATTTTCTTTCTTTAAGTTTAAATCTTCTATTCCTTTATTGGATTTTTGGATTGCTACCAATTCTATTTTTACATCTCCTGTGCTATCTTCTGCAGATAATACCAAACCTGGTAACCCAACTAATTTAAACGGACCCGCAGGAATAGGAATTTCATTGGTGTACCAAACCGTGTAAGTTCTTCCAGATAATTCCGTAGTCGCTTTATGGCATAAAAATGGACCAATGGTTTTAGTCCCTTCTAATAACTGCCATTGGGGAGCGGTGGTAGAGTATCTGAACCACTCTGTTACCACATTTAAGTATTGCTTAATAGATTTTTCATCTAAATCTACTGTTATATACTCTCGTTGATGCCCTCCCCGTTTTTTATTTCCCATTAGAAATGTAAGATCACCTAAGCTTTCTACTTTTGTAACATTATCTAATGAATCATTATAAATTTTTAAAGGCGATATATAAACTGAGCGTTTAGCGTCCTTAATATAAAGACTCATATCATAAGGCTTTACATGTTCCATACTTACCGCAGAGTCTATTCTGTGCCATACTCGATAATCTATTTTATATTGACCAAAATAAAATTGACCTATCAACAATAAAATCACATATAATAATCTCATAAATTTAATTTTTAAACTTTCCAAAAATCTCTATCTAGACTACGATATTGTATGGCTTCTGCAATATGGTGTGAATGAATTGCCTCTGAATTTTCTAAATCCGCGATAGTTCTGGCGACTTTTAATATTCTATCATAAGCTCTGGCAGAAAGATTGAGTTTTTCCATAGCGGTTTTTATTAAATTTAATGAGGCTTCATCTAAAGCACAAAATCGTTCTATTTCCTTAGGGCCAATTTGAGCATTATAACTGATGGGTAAATCTTTATAGCGTTCTTCTTGTATTTTTCTAGCCTTTAATACTCGGGCTCTAATCGCTTCGCTAGGCTCCCCTTTGCGGCGGTCTGCCAATTGTTCAAACTCTACTTTCTGAACTTCTATATGGATATCTATTCTATCCAATAAAGGTCCAGATAGCTTATTGAGATAGCGTTGCATTTCAAAAGCCGACGAAGTATTATTGGGGTCGTCAGGAAAAAAGCCACTTGGACTCGGATTCATAGAGGCCACCAACATAAAACTGGCAGGATAGTTTACCGTAAACTTGGCTCTGGAAATGGTCACCTCCCTATCTTCTAACGGTTGGCGCATCACTTCTAAAACAGTGCGTTTAAACTCGGGCATTTCATCGAGGAACAATACCCCATTATGAGCCAAAGAAATTTCACCAGGCTGAGGATAGCCACCGCCACCTACTAATGCCACATCTGAAATGGTATGGTGTGGTGCCCTAAAAGGTCTCACCGTCATTAATGAAGTTTCTGTTCCCATTTTACCTGCCACGGAATGAATTTTAGTCGTTTCTAAAGCTTCTTTTAAAGTTAATGGAGGCAGGATGCTCGGAATCCTTTTTGCAAGCATGGTTTTACCACTTCCTGGTGGACCGATTAAAATGATATTATGCCCTCCAGCAGCAGCGACCTCCATCGCTCGTTTGGCAGTTTCTTGTCCTTTGACTTCTGAAAAATCAAATGGGAATTGGTTGATTTTATTCTGAAATTCTTCTCTGGTGTTAATAACGGTAGCTTCTAACGGTCGGTTTTCATTAAAAAACTCGATGACTTCCTTAATGTTTTCTACACCGTAGACTTCTAAATCATTAACGATTGCTGCTTCTCTAGTGTTTTGTTTTGGAAGTATCATCCCTTTAAAACCTTCTTCCCTCGCTTTGATGGCAATGGGTAATACGCCTTTTATGGGCTGAAGTCCGCCATCTAAGGAGAGTTCTCCCATAATAATATAGCGGTGTAAATCTTCAGCGACAATCTGTTCCGATGCTGCCAAAATCCCAATAGCAATGCTCAAGTCATACGCCGAGCCTTCTTTCCTAAGGTCGGCAGGTGCCATATTAATGGTGATTTTTTTACCTGGTAATTTGTACCCCACATTTTTGAGTGCCGCAGAAATTCTATGGCTACTTTCTTTAATGGCATTATCTGGTAAGCCTACCAAATGATAGCCCACCCCTTTGTCTACATTCACTTCAATAGTTATCGTTTGAGCAGATACCCCGTGAATGGCACTTCCATAAACTTTTACCAACATAGCAATCAATTTGGTAGTAAATATACAAATTTTTTTTACATCGTTTTACTTTCTAATACCCCCTCTACTAAAAATCTAATTCGATAAAAATAAAAAGACCTTTACACGGATGCGAAAAGTCTTTTAAATGGTTTTTAAATGATTTTGAACTTTTCTAATAGAGATTTTTGGGCTTGTTCATATTGCTTAAAATTTAAGGATTTTATAGTTATTACCCATATTTTTTAAATTTGTATTAGTTATTTTCTGTTTTTACCTTGTTAGCTTCTATATCTCCCTTGTAGGTATGCGTATTTTTCTCGTTGGTATGGTCATTGCCCCTGTTGGTTTCTATATCTCCCCTATAGGTATGTGTATTTCCCTCGTTGGTGCGGTTATTCCCCCTATTGGTTTCTATATCTGCTTGGTTAGCTGGGTTAAAGGCAAAGCTATTTATGACGATTTTGGTAAAAAAGCACGAATAATATGGTAATGCCAGAAGTTTTTAGCAATTAGTTTATCTATTCCTTAATAAATACTAGACCCTCGCCAAAGTCTTGTTTAACATTGCTTACACTGATGGCGTGTTCTGTTTTTTTTTTAGTCCATCGATAAAAAACGAGGTTTCAAAAAACTGGCGGTGAATGCCAGGAAGTAGGCTTATAAAATAAGCCCGCCCCACCTTATTATTGTGTAAGTCCATTGCTTTTTCTAACGGAGGATTGGGAAATAATTCTTCGTGGAGGTCGGTAAATGCCTCAGTAAATGCTAATGATTTTTTGGGGGAAGAGATTTTACAGCAATACATC
Source organism: Riemerella columbina DSM 16469 (assembly GCF_000374405.1). Classification (GTDB taxonomy): domain Bacteria; phylum Bacteroidota; class Bacteroidia; order Flavobacteriales; family Weeksellaceae; genus Riemerella; species Riemerella columbina. The sequence continues at coordinate 3,499 of NZ_KB894234.1, read as the reverse complement.
AAAATTAAACAGTTCCAATAGGCATGTCTGAACGCATTGCCTTTTCCATTATTACTTGCGGTATGGGGATAGATGCGCTGGGCTTTTCTATATGCCTTAGCTGTGGCATAGATGGCGAGTATAAAAAATAAAGGATGCCTAAGAAATAGGCTAAACAACCTAACCATTTTCTTAAACGAAAGTGCCCTTAGTGCGTTAAAAAAAACCGTAATTACTTTCATGGGATTTTATAAAAACCCTTGCTAAACTTAAAGATTAACAAGGCTATAATGTAATGCTAAAGTTTTTAATTTATTTGTTCATCAATAACTTAACTGTTTTTGAAATGGTTTCTCTAGCGTCCCTTCTATGAACAATAAAGTCTACAAAGCCTTTTTCTTTTAAAAACTCTGAAGTTTGGAAGCCTTCTGGCAAATCTCTACCAATAGTTTCCCTAATCACCCGTGGCCCAGCAAAACCGATAAGAGCTCCCGGTTCTGCCATAATAATATCCGCTGTCATCGCAAAAGAAGCCGTGATTCCTCCAAATGTGGGATCTGTAAGATATGCAATATAGGGTAAGCCAGCTTCAGATAGCTGAACCAATTTAGCTTGAACTTTTGCCATTTGCATCAAGGAATGAGCTGCTTCTTGCATTCTTGCCCCTCCAGACTGGCAAATAATCATATACGGTAATTTCTTTTTCATAGCGTAGTCTACCGCTCTACGGATTTTCTCCCCCATTACAGAGCCTAAAGACCCTCCAATAAATTTAAAATCCATACAAGAAATTACAATTTCGGTATCGTTTACCTTACCTACGGCATTGCGGATAGAATCTTTGAGTTTCGTTTTAGATTTAGCCTCTTTCAATCTGTCTACATAAGGTTTGGTATCTTTAAACTTAAGGATATCCACACTTTCTACTTTGGTATCCAATTCTTTGAATTTTCCTCCATCAAAAAGGATATTAAAATACTCCTCACTTCCGATGCGAACATGAAAACCATCTTCTGGAGATACGAAATGGTTGGCTTTCAGCTCATCATATTCTATGATTTTCCCTGTGGGTGTTTTGTGCCAAAGCCCTTTCGGGATGTCCTTTTTTTCTTCTGTAGAAGTGGTTATATTTTTAGTTTTTCTCTTGAACCAATCAAATGCCATAGCCGTATAATTTTATTTTAATGATTAAAAATCAGCTTATTCAACCTACTGCCCCACCAATAAGTGGGGCATAGCAAGTTGTAATAATAAGCAAAAATACAAGTTTTTTTTAATTACCCTAATATCTTATAAGGTATTTACATTGTTAAGGTCTTCAAAGGCTTGTACCAATCTTTTACCGAAAGTTTCCTCACCTTTTCTTAGCCATACTCTTGGGTCGTAGATTTTTTTGTTTGGCAAGTCGGCACCCTCTGGATTACCAATTTGAGTTCTTAGGTATTCGATTTTTTCGGTCATATAATCGCGGATACCTTCTGTATAAGCGAATTGCAAGTCGGTATCGATGTTCATCTTAATCACACCATAGTCAATTGCTTCTCTAATTTCTTCTAAAGTAGACCCAGACCCACCATGGAATACAAAGTTGACTGGCTTCTCCCCTGTTCCGAATTTTTCTTGAACATATTTTTGAGAGTTCAATAAAATTTCTGGTGTTAATTTTACATTTCCTGGTTTGTATACGCCATGTACATTACCAAACGCTGCCGCAATAGTAAAGTGATCTGAAATTTTCTTTAAAACTTCATAAGTATACGCCACATCTTCTGGCTGTGTATATAATTTAGAATTGTCTACATCGGTATTGTCTACACCATCTTCTTCTCCTCCAGTAACGCCAATTTCTACTTCTAAAGTCATGTCCATTTTTGCCATTCTCTCGAAGTATTTAGCCGAGATTTCTAGGTTTTCTTCTAAAGATTCTTCAGAAAGGTCTAGCATATGCGAAGAATATAATGGTTTACCATTTTCTTTATAGAATTGCTCTCCTGCGTCTAACAATCCATCAATCCAAGGTAATAATTTTTTAGCACAGTGGTCGGTGTGTAAAATTACCGTTGCCCCATAGGCTTCTGCTAAAGTATGGATGTGTTTTGCACCTGCTACCGCACCTAAAATAGCGGCTTGTTGCCCGTCATTGCTAAGACCTTTACCCGCGTTGAATGCTGCACCTCCGTTTGAAAATTGGATAATCACTGGGGCGTTCAGTTTAGCTGCGGTTTCCATAGTGGCATTGATGTTACTAGAGCCAATGACATTCACTGCTGGAAGTGCAAACTTATTTTCTTTAGCGTATTGAAAAATGTCGCTAACCATTGAACCTGTGGCTACACCTGCCGGGAATTTTCTACTCATAATTTTATTATATTTGATATTATTTAAGTTTTTATATAAAGTTTCATAATGTTATAGATAGTATTCTATCCTAATAAAAAAGTGTTTTTTTGTTCTAACACAAATAAAAATAATTATGAAAATTCAACCACGAATATAAGCATTCGTCAGCAAATTCAAAAATTTAAGACTATATATTTTACAGAATAATGGGAAGAGCATTTTCTTCTCTTTATTTCTAAAAGGTAAAATGTATATATTAGTCCTTCGACCAGTTTTATATAGTACAGATCACTATCGAAAACCATCCTATTTTTTTGACATTAACTGCATCAATAATATCAAAGTCTTTTCCTTTCTTTTATAAAATCAGTAGGGCGAATTCCATTGATTTCTAAGAACAAATCTGAGAAGTTTTGGCGTGAGGAAATACCGCATTTTTCAGCTAATGCTTCTACAGTTAGATTAAGAATTTTTTTGTCAATATACATTTGTTGGGTAATATAGTTGATACGCAACTCAGCAATATATTTGGAGAAACTAATATTTTTATTTTCATTAATTACTTGGGAGAGATATTTGGAGTTAGTTTCTAATTTTTCAGACAGTTTTTTTAAAGTTAATCCCTTTTCTGTAAAACCTAATTCACTTTCAAAGGTTTCTAATTTTTGTAAAATATCATTATAAATTTTCTTATCCATAATAGGATTAGGAGGTGGTAATACTTCCAATGTTTGCACTGGCGCAATTGAAGGATTAGTTTTCAGTTTTTCTTCTAGGGCAGCGTATGTTTTTCGGATGTGTCTTACTTTTTTGTAATGAAAGTATATAAGAAGACATAATATGAAGATAAGGATGATAATTGAAATGATAAAAAAGTTGGTTATTTTTGTTTCACGCAAATAAAAATAATTATGCAAATTTATCATTCAAACGCCACNACGAATATAAACATTCGTCAGCAAATTCAAAAATCTAAGGCTACTAATTTTGAGTTAGCCCAGCAATTTAACACATCGCAACAAACCGTTTCTAAGTGGAAAAATAGAATTTCTCTTAAAGACAAATCCTCCAGACCTAAATCCATCAGGTATGCTCTAACCGATGAACAAACCGCATTGGCTATCAGCTTGAGAAAGTCCACTTGGATGAGCTTAAATGAAGTCTGGGAAGCCCTGCTAAC